>NC_014762.1:0-643706 GCF_000183725.1 Sulfuricurvum kujiense DSM 16994
TAATTTGATCCTAATTATAGGGAAAAATCGGTATTATTCACAAATACTATTCACAGGGTAAGGGTAAAGATGAATTCAATCGGTAAACAGGTTTTAAATGCTCTCAAAGGGGAGATCAATGAGATCGATTACCAACGCTATATTAAACAGCTAACGTATGACGAAGCCGAATCCAAAAGCAATATAGCGGTTTTTCGTGCTCCTAATACCCTTATAGCCAACTGGGTACGGACAAAATTTGCCGATAAAATCGCTCATCTTTTTGAAATTAAAACCAATGTAAAACCTACTGTATCGATTTTAATACAATCTACTTCCGTTCAATCTTCGGTACAAAATACCGTAGCCGTACCTAATATCGAACGCCCGGGCGGATCACTGCTTAACCCCTCGTTTACTTTTCAAAACTTTGTTGTGGGCGATTCCAATAATTTTGCCTTTATCGCAGCCAAAAACGTGAGTGAAAAACCGGGGGTCGTTTACAATCCCCTCTTTATCTACGGCGGTGTAGGACTGGGAAAAACCCATTTGATGCAATCGGTCGGAAATGTAATGCTATCCCAAGGAAAAACGGTTATTTATACTTCCGTAGAGCAGTTTCTAAACGATTTTACCCGCCATCTCAGCAACCGGACCATGGATCGTTTTAAAGATAAATACCGCAAATGTGATTTACTCCTTATCGACGATATCCAGTTTTTAAGTAATAAAAACCAAATACAGGAAGAGTTTTTCCATACGTTTGATGCCCTTCGAAACGAAAACAAGCAGATCATTATTACTTCCGATAAACCTCCTAAAAAAATCGGAGGTCTAGAAGAGCGCTTGAAAAGCCGTTTTGAATCGGGTCTCGTAGCCGATATCCAGCCTCCTGAACTCGAAACCAAAATCGAGATCATCAAGAAAAAATGTGAAATCAACCGTGTTAAACTCGATCGCGAAGTTATTAATTATGTTGCAACCATTATTGAAAACAATACCCGCGAAATCGAAGGAATCCTCTCAAAACTCAATGCCTATTCACAATTGATGGGTGTCGATATCACGATCGAATTTGCGCGTAATGTCCTTAAAGAGCAGATGGCTGAAAAACGGAGCAATATCACCACCGATCTCATTATGGATACCGTTGCCAAAGAGCTTAATATCAAACCGAGTGAAATACGCTCCAAAAGCCGTAATAGCAATATCGTATATGCACGCCGAATCGCTATTTATCTCTCCCGTACCCTTACTCCGAATTCTATGCCTCAATTGGCTCAGTATTTCGGAATGAAAGATCATACGGCCGTCAGCCATACCATGAAAAAAATTCAGGAACTGATGAAAAACGACGAAGATTTCCGCGTTAAAATAGAAGAACTTTCCAATAAAGTTTCTGTTGCCACTCCGGAATAACGTTTTGTGTTTGTAAAGGCTATTTAAAAAAGATATAATTCGTACACAAGTGAATAGATGTGAATGAAAGAAAATAGGTTCATCACATCGCAAAAGCAGGAGAGATGGGTGTTTTGAGGGTGTTTTCACCCATTCACACCCCCTTATTACTAACTACTACAATTAATGCTTATATATAATAAAAGGAGTCTTTTATGAAAATTACCGTTGACAAGTCGGTTTTGGAAAATATCCTTCTGCATCTACAACCTTTTTTAGAAAAAAAAGATACATCGCAAATCACATCCCATATTCTCCTTTCGACAGACGGAAGAACTCTCTATGCCAAAGCGACCGATTATGAAATCGGACTCATCATTCAGACAAATTCCGTTAATGTTGAAGAACCCGGCTCATTAACAGCAAACGGAAAAAAACTTCTCGATATTATCCGCATTTTAAAAGATGAAGAAATTGAGCTGACTCTGGATAAAGATACCCTTCATATTAGACAAAAACGCTCAAACTTCAAACTCCCTACCTATAAAAGCTCAGAATTTCCTGCTTTCCCGACTACAGACGGAAAACCTAATATCGCGATTAATTCTCATCTCTTAATTGAATCATTGAAAAAAATCACCCCTGCTGCCGATACCAATAACCCGAAATTCGAACTTAACGGTGCATTGATCGATATTAAAAATAATCAAATCAATTTTGTTTCTACCGATACACGTCGTCTTGCACTCGTTCATATTGACAGCCAAAACGACCATGAACTTTCAATCATTGTCCCTAAAAAAGCGATTATTGAAATTCAAAAACTTTTTGCCGACAACATTGAAATCTTTTACGACAATACCCATCTCGTTATCAAATCGGAAGATTCTCTTTTTTATACCAAACTGATTAACGGAAAATTTCCCGATTACAGCCGAATCATCCCTAAAGAAGCCCAACGGACGATTGTTCTGCCGAAAAGCGTTATTGTCACCGCTATCAAACAGATTACGACTATTTCCAATGATTTGAAATTAACATTCCAAAGCGATTCAATACTGTTTGAAAGTTTGAGCGATGATAACATCGAAGCAAAAACGACCGTTGAAATAGAAAACGGATTTGAATCTCCGTTTATTTTGGCTATCAACAGCCGCTATATTTTGGATTTTTTATCCCAAGTCAATGCTACAGAATTCACTCTCGAAGCCAATGAATCAAATCAACCGTTTGTTTTAAAAGATCAAAATTTTAAAACCATCGTTATGCCGATCGTTATCTAAATTTAACGCAAAGGAATTCATCCCTTTCAAGGAAACATCGCTATGCGAGCGGTATCCTTGTTTTGGCTACGCTAACGCTGAGTTCCACCCAAAGGGCACTTCGTCTTCAGCAGAGAGCTCGTATACAGTAAACCGCACTCGCTTCTATTTTCACAAACTTTCTATAAAACCTATTTTTTAGTTTAACTACGGTAAAATAAAGCCATTTAACACGCTTAAAAGCTGGAGCAACTATGGAAAATTACGGTGCTAGTAACATTAAAGTCCTAAAAGGTCTTGAAGCCGTTCGAAAACGACCGGGTATGTATATCGGTGATACCGGTCATCGCGGACTTCATCACTTGATCTACGAAGTCGTTGACAACTCAATCGATGAAGCGATGGCGGGACATTGTGATACGATCACGGTAACATTGACCAAAAACGGTACCGCAATAGTAAGCGATAACGGTCGGGGTATTCCGACCGACATGCATCCGACAGAGGGAATTTCTGCGGCAACGGTTGTTTTGACCGTATTGCACGCAGGGGGAAAATTCGACAAAGATACTTATAAAGTCTCGGGCGGTTTGCACGGGGTAGGGGTATCGGTTGTTAATGCCCTCAGTAGTGATCTCAAAATGACAATCCACCGTGAAGGTCAATCGTTTGAGCAAAACTTTAAATGCGGTATTCCTCAAGAGCCTTTGGCCATAACAGGCACAACACGTAAACGTGGAACAACCATTGAGTTTTTCCCGGATCCTTCGATCTTTACCGAAACGATTATTTTTGATTATGACTATTTGGCTAAACGTTTCCGTGAACTCGCTTACCTGAATCCTCGAATCACCATTATTTTCAAAGACGAACGTAACGGCGCGAGCAATACTTACCATTTCGAAGGGGGTATCAGCCAATTCGTTACCGATGTGAACAAAAAAACGGTTGTGGCTTCACCGTTTGCGTTCAGTGAAAAAATCGAAGATATCGAGATGGATATCGCAATTATGTATAACGACAGTTATGACGACAAAACGTTTACGTTCGTTAATAACATCAATACACCTAACGGCGGAACTCACGAAGCGGGTTTCCGTGCGGGTCTTACCCGTGTTATCTCAAACTACAACAAACAAAACGGTAATGCCAAAGAAAAAGATGTCCCTCTGACCGGCGAAGATGTATCCGAAGGGCTTATCTGTGTTGTTTCCGTACGGGTACCGGAGCCTCAGTTTGAAGGACAAACAAAAGGGAAACTCGGAAATACCTATGTTCGACCGTTGGTTCAAAAAGTCACGTATGAAAAACTGACCAAATATTTTGAAGAGAATCCGCTTCAAGCCAAAGCAATCGTCCAAAAAGCGTTAATGGCGGCACGAGGACGTGAAGCGGCGAAAAAAGCGCGTGAATTGACCCGCCGCAAAGATGCAATGACGGTCGGAACATTACCGGGTAAATTGGCTGACTGCCAAAGCAAAGATCCGGCAATCAGCGAATTGTATCTGGTGGAAGGGGACTCAGCGGGCGGTTCGGCGAAACAGGGACGTGATCGTGTCTTCCAAGCGATTTTGCCGCTCAAAGGTAAAATTTTGAACGTTGAAAAAGCGCGATTGGACAAAATTCTAAAATCCGAAGAGATCACCAATATGATCACCGCTTTGGGCTGCGGAATCGGTGAAGAGTTCAATGAAGAGAAACTTCGCTACCATAAAATCATCATCATGACCGATGCCGACGTCGACGGAAGCCATATCCAAACGCTGTTATTGACCTTCTTTTTCCGATATCTTCCGAAAATTGTCGAAAATGGATACCTCTATTTGGCACAACCGCCGTTGTATCGATACAAAAAAGGGAAAAAAGAGATCTATTTTAAAGATGACCGTGTTATGAACGCTTTCTTGATCGAGAACGGTATTGAAGCGTTAGAAGCGGAAAATCTGAATGTCGGTGTAAATGATCTCGTCTCATTTTTCAAAATGGTTGATCACTATCGCAGTACCCTTGATGCATTGGAACGCCGTTATGCTCTTGTGGAACTTATCCGTTATTTCATTGAAAATCCGGATTTGATCTCATTGCCGCTTACAGAGATGTATACCAAAGTTGAAGCTTTCTTGACAGCTCAGGGGAATAATATCCTTAGTAAAAGCGTGAGCGATGAAGATATGCATCTATTTGTACAAACCAAAGAGGGATTGGAAGAGCTTCACATCAATGATGAGCTTTTTGCTTCTCCGCATTTTGCCGAAGCAAACTATATTTTCCAAAAAATTCAGGATTGGAATCTTCCTCTGGAAGGTGATTTGCTCGAATTACTCACCCAAATTACCGATTATGCGAAAAAGGGTTCTTACATCCAGCGTTACAAAGGTCTCGGTGAGATGAATCCTGAACAGCTTTGGGAAACAACGATGACACCGGAGAACCGCGTATTGCTCCGTATCACGATCGAAGATGCGGAAACCGCAGGCGAATCGTTTAATCTCTTTATGGGTGATGATGTTGAACCGAGACGTAATTACATCGAAACACACGCCAAAGATGTTAAGCATCTGGATATCTAATTTTTAATGACCTACACCGAACAAAAAGAGAGAGAGCACCGCTTTGCCTTGGCATTGCGGATGGGATTGCCTATCTTTTTTTTGAGTTCGGTTACCCTTTTTGCCCTTTTCTCCCAAACCTATACTTCTCTCGCTTCTTTAATCGTGTTGTCCATATCGCTGCTCGGGATCATGATCTATTTTATTTTTTACCTCATTTATCAAAGTGCCCATGAGACGATTACCGATCCGACGACTTATGCATTTACCTCAGAATATTTTTTTAAATTAGGCTCAAAAGCGCTCCTCAAAAATACGCAAACCGTCATGATGATCAGCGTTGAGAATTTATGGTCTATCAATGAGCGCTACGGTATTAAAAACGGGGATAAAGCGCTCCAAAATACCGTAAAAAAGCTGGATCGGTTTTTCCGAGACAAAGGGTATGACAAACTTCCGATAGGGCGTTATAAAGGGGGTGACTTTTTAGCCTTTTTGCCGGGAGAAAAAGAGCAGTATAGAGTATTGATCGAGCTGTTTTTGTCCAAATACGAAAATCACATCGATAATGAGATTGAAATAAGAGTCGGGATCGTAATGGTAGATTCGCGCCTCTCGAATAATATGGAACTTTTGACAAGCCGTTTGTATGAACTTCATAACGATCGGTTAACAGCAGAAAAAGAGGAATTTTATTCAATCAACGAACTCGAACATGAAATACTTGAGGCATTGGAACATAAACGCATTTCGATCGGATTTTGGCCGGTATGCTGCGATGATGACATGTTTGACACGTCGGTGAAATTAATTGATTCCGAGGGGAGGCTGATTCATCAAAGCCGTTATATTCCCGTACTCAACCGACTCAATAAGATGCGTTTTCTGGAGAGTGACGTACTTGAAAAAATAGGGGCATTATGCAATGAGAAAAATCAAAATATAGTGTTAACTATCTCTCCCGTTACATTGCGGAATCCCCATTTTTTCGAGCATGCTCTCACTTTATTCGAACGTTATCCGAAAGCGCGGAATAAAATAACATTGTTGTTTGAAGAGAGGGAGTATTGTCATCAGCTAGAACGTTTTTCACAGCAAATAGCCCATTATCGCAAAGCCGGATATAAAATCGCTCTGGATCGTTTGGGCGGCTATCAGACAACCCTTTTATATCTCAAAGAGCTTGAGATAGATATTGTCCGTTTCGATTCTCTTTACAGCCGAAACATAAAAAAAGCGGGGTATCAGAATATTATTCAGGGGCTGAATCTCAGTGCCCATCTGTGCGGTGCGAAAACATGGATGTCGATGATTGAAGACTCAAATAGCGACCAGCTTTGCCAATCGCTTAAAATTAATTATCGGCAGGGAAATTATCTGGGTAAAATTTTAACACTGGACGACATTACTAAAAAGGAAACAAATATATGAAATACGGCGAGCAGATAGTCGAAAATTTCGATGTAGAAAAAGATTTTGAGATTTGGCCTAACCAGCATGAGCGCGATTATGTCATAAAAGTAACGTTACCCGAATTTACCTGTCTTTGTCCGCGCAGCGGATATCCCGATTTTGCAACGATTTATGTCGAATATACTCCGGATAAATGGGTTGCTGAACTCAAAGCTATCAAACTGTACATTAATTCGTTCAGAAACCGCCATATTTCGCACGAAAACAGTGCAAACGAGATTTACAGCGTCTTTGAACAGAAAATCGCTCCTAAGCGCTTAAAAGTGGTTGCAGACTATTATCCGCGCGGAAATGTTCATACGGTCGTGGAAATCGATAGTGAAAAGATGGTAAAAGAGAAGTAATTCGAAAGAAGAAGAATGCATATAAAGGGAAAAACCCTTTATATCAACCGAATTTACCGGTGATATATTCTTGGGTAAGTTTCTCTTTCGGGGTGACAAACAGCTCTTCGGTGTGTCCTAATTCAATCAATTCTCCCAGATACATAAATCCTGTATAGTCGCTGACACGTGCCGCCTGCTGCATATTGTGGGTAACGATGATGATCGAAACGCGTTCTTTCAACTCAATAACAAGTTTTTCGATCCCCTGTGTCGAAATAGGATCAAGTGCCGAGGTCGGTTCGTCGAATAACAAAACTTCCGGCTCAACCGCGATGGCGCGGGCGATACATAAACGCTGCTGTTGTCCTCCTGAGAGGCCGTTTGCATCGTTTTTGAGGCGGTCGCTGACCTCTTTCCATAATGCGGCGTCCTGAAGCGCTTTTTCGACACGTCCTTCAAGCTCCGTTTTGTTTTTAATACCTTGCAAACGCATTCCGTAAGCGACATTGTCAAAAATAGACATCGGAAATGCGGTCGGTTTTTGGAAAATCATCCCGATTTTAGTCCGCAAAAAGATAAGATCTTCTTTCGGATTCAAAATATTGCGCCCTTCAAATTCGATTTCTCCGTTGTAGGTATTGCCGGGATAAAGATCATGCATTCGGTTAAAAGCGCGCAATAGAGTCGTTTTACCACAGCCGGACGGTCCGATAAGTGCTGTAACGGCATTTTTGGCAATCGGCATCGAAACTTTTTTCAGGCTAGGTGATGACGCACCTTTATAGGTAAATTCAAAATTACGCACATGAAGTGCACACTCTTCTTTGATATCGATAATGCTTGCCATGGATTATTTCCTTTTTCCCATTAATAAAATAAGTCGTCCCATAATATTGAGACCTAATATAAACATCGAGAGGATAAAGGCAGCTGCCCATCCGAGTTGCTGCCAGTCATCATAAGGACTGATCGCATAGTTAAACATTGTTACCGTCAGAGAAGGCATCGCTTCATTCAAATCGGTTGTGAAAAAGTTGTCGTTAAACGAGGTAAACAGCAACGGTGCCGTTTCACCGCCGACACGGGCGATACCGAGGAGTACACCGGTCAAAATACCCGCTTTAGCTCCGCGATATACGACATCGATTATCACTTTATACTTTGGTGCTCCGAGGGCAAATGCCGCTTCACGAAGGGTCCCGGGTACAAGTTGAAGCATATCATCGGTCGTGCGCAAAATAACCGGAATCATAATAATGGCCAGAGCGATAGCTCCGGCCCAAGCGCTGAAATGGCCCATAGGCATAACGACGACGGCATAGACAAACGCCCCGATAACGATTGAGGGGGCCGACATCATGATATCGGAGATGTCACGGATAGTGTGGGCCAATTTTGAATTTTTGCCGTATTCGCTCAAATAGGTTCCCGCCATGATACCGAGCGGAACACCGATAAGGGTTGCCAAACCGACAAGGATAAGCTGTCCGATCAGAGCGTGTCTGAGACCGCTTTCAGCATATCCCGGAGGCGAACCTTCATAAATAAAGATATTCCAGTTCAGGGCATTAACCCCTTTCATAACCAAAACTCCGAGAATCCAGAACAAAAAGGCAAGGGCAATAATAGCACTTAGTGTCGAGAAAGTTAACGCTATACGGTTGATAATGATCCGTTTTTGTGTAGATGTCATTGTCCTTTCCTCACTTTACGCAAAAAATAAAATTTTGCGATGGCAATAACGACAAAGCTCATAATGAGCAATGTCAATGCTAATCCGAATAGGCTAGAGAAATAAAGGGAACTGTCGGCTTCGGTAAACTCATTGGCAAGGGTAACCGGAATCGAAGTCGTCGGATCCATAATTGAGCTCGGGGTGTGATGGACATTCCCCATAACGAACGTAACCGCCATTGTCTCACCGATCGCTCGGCCGAGTGCCAGGATAAGAGAACCGATAATACCTGCTTTTGCGTAAGGGATGATGACGTCTTTAATGACATCCCATTGTGTCCCGCCGAGTGCATAAGCGGATTCTTTGAGAATATCGGGTGTCGTATTCATCGCATCGCGGGTAACGGCAGCCATAAACGGAAGAATCATAATGGCCAAAACAATTCCCGCTGCAAGCAGACCAATCCCCATTCCGCCGAAAATATCGCGTAAGATAGGGACGAAGAAAAACAATCCCCACATCCCGTAAATGACCGAGGGGATAGCGGCAAGGAGCTCAACGCTTACGCCGAAGAATCCTTTGATTTTGTCATGGGCGATTTCGCTCAGAAAGATGGCGACGCCGATCGCAACCGGGATAGCCAAAAGCATTGCCAAAAAAGTAGAAGCGACCGAGCCGAATATAGCCGCATAGGCACCGAATTTATCGAGATTCGGCGCCCATTCGTCTTTGGTGATGAAATCAAAGCCGAAGGTCTGCATCGCTTCGGTGGAGTGATTAAAGAGGACCACAAATATCCATGCGACGATGAATAAAATCAGCAGTGCGCTGGTGCGGGTCATGTTTAAGAAGATTTTATCAATCATGCCTTGCCTTACCTTAAAATAATTTGGCAATTTTATTACATGATCATTACAACACTGTTACCAAAACCTCTTTTATTACGACAAAGGAATAAAATCCCTTTGTCTACGCATGAGGCTATGACGTTAAAGCTTGCCTCTTTCGAGGTAGATATTAAGCCATTCCAGTGCTTGATCCCGGGTGAAAAACAGTTGATTAAGTTGGGCGTCGTAGGCATCATTCAGGATCGATTTAAAGGCTTCGGAAGGAGGCATTCCCAACGCGATCAGATCGCGTCCCATCAATAGTGGAACGGGCGGTTCAACTAAAACACCTAATGCTGAAGCTCTCTCATAGAGCCACTCGCCCGCTTCAAAATGTTCAGGGATATTTCCGACGAAGGCTCTTCCGAAAAAATCGGCTTTTGCAACCAAAATCAGATCACGGATACAGACGTATGTACTCAGACGGAGAATGTCGCTGTCGAGGGCATTTGAGCGATACAGTTTTCGCGGCCATCCGTGATAACGGATAAGGGGTAAAATACGGCTGATGAGTGTTTTGTCTTCGGTTACCCGTTCCAGCCAGTCTTGGGCCATTTCAGCTCCGATTTCGGCATGTTTCGGGGCATTGAGAATACCATCGGCGTAAAGAGTCGTATCGGGCTTGCCGATATCGTGCAATAACACGGCTAACATCAATATGATATCATCTCTCCACTCTCCGCAACGCAGAGATGCCATCGAATCCAGCGCCATCAGGGTATGGACCCAAACGGAACCTTCGGGATGGGAATCTTTTTCCTGGGGAGTTTCTTCTAGCCTGTCAAGAGGGGTAAAAAAACCAAGGGCTCCCATATCACGTAATAATGCCATCCCGATTGAGGGGCGGTTACTTTGGAGGAGAAGCTTTTTAAACTCTTCAAAAATACGTTCTTTCGGAAGTTCATTAAGCGCTCCGTTTGCAATCATTTGGCGGCACAGCGCTAACAAGTTTTTATCGCATGTTAGCTCAAAACGGGCGGTAAACTGTACGGCCCGCAGTACTCGCAGAGGGTCGTCTATAAACGTTTCGGGATCAACGCATCTGAGCCGTTTGGCTTTTAAATCTTCAACTCCACCGAACGGGTCGAGAAGGGTTTGGGTAAGCGGGTCGTAACCGATGGCGTTAATCGTAAAATCACGTCGGCGTGCCGCTGCGGAAAAATCGAGATCGCTAAACCATTCCAGCTCAAATCCCTTGTGTCCGAATCCTGATTTGGATTCGGTACGCGGAGGGGAAAAGTCGATGGAGTACCCTTCGTAATTGAGTTTTAGAACGCCGAAGCTTTTTCCGTATAGCCCCAATTTTCCGAAAGGGCGAAGGAGGGCTTCGAGCGTTTCCAGGGAAGTTACTCCGTAAAGCTCGATATCAAGATCGGATGTCGTGTGCCCCGTGAAGAAGTCGCGGACAAATCCGCCGACAAAAATAGGTTTGATCCCGTGATGTGAAAGATGTTCAACCAGTCGTACCAAGGGAGGAAATAAAGGGATCATTTTTTGGAAGGGCCCTTTTTTTCGACGAGATTTGCGAGGGAAAAGCTAAAGGTAGATCCGATTCCGAGTATACTCTCTATCCGAAGTTCGGAATCATGCAGTTTTAAAATATAGCTGACGATGGAGAGTCCAAGCCCCATGGAGTTGTCCCAGCGGTTTTTTTGGACGCGGTAAAATTTTGAAGTAATTTTATCAAGTTCTGATTGAGCGATTCCGATCCCTTTGTCGCTAACGCTCAGGGTATTATCCGTTAGTGTCACCGTTACCTCTTCATCCGAATATTTGAGTGCATTGTCGATGAGATTGGTAATGATTAGTTCAATCATCGTTTTATCGGCAAAAACGGTTTTTGCCGTACCGTGGTAAGTAATGGAGCGTGCCGGATATTTGGCTTGCAGAATAGAGATCGAATCATGACATATGTCGGAAATATTGAATGACGAAGGTTTAATGGAGAGGTCGTTGTTTTCTAGTTTTACGGAAAGTGCCAGACGGTCCAGCATCAAAGTAACGCGTTGGGTATTGGAGAGGATTTTATCCAAAAACTTTTCACGAATTTTGGGATCGATATTCAAATCATCATGGAGTGTTTCGGCATATCCCATAATGGCGGCGATGGGGTTTTTGAATTCATGGCTGATTGCGGAGAGGATATCGTTTTGCTGTTTGTTGATGAGGCGCAGTTTGGCGGTGTGCTTACGCTTTTGTTTGTCACGGTTATGAAGTTTTTTAACCAGATTTTTGAGAAGAATCGAAATTTGCAAAAACTCGCGAAAGTATTCCGGTTTGAGAACCGCCCGGTAGTTTTTGGCAGAAACTTCATCCAAATAACGGGTAATTTGGAGGATATCGTAACGTGCTTTTTTGGAGATGTTGTAAGCGATTAGCAGGGCGATAACGACCAGTATGCCGAAACCTCCGACAAGCTGAATCCATAAGACGTAAAAGTGTTTCATTACCCCTTCGAGACTCATAGCAAGGCGGATGTAAAATGTCCGTTCGGGTGTAACAATTTTATGGGCGACATAGATGAAATCGGTTTTAACTGTTTTTGAATATCGGATAGCCGTTCCGTAAGGCTCCGTCATGGCATGCATTACTTCTACCCGTCCGATATGGTTTTCCATCGTCGTTTTATCGGCATCGCTTTCAGCCATGACATTTCCGTTTTCGTCGATAACGGTAACCCGTAGAAAGGTTTTTCCGGCGGCTTGGGCAACAAAACGGTCAAAATCGTTGGTTGAAGTCAGCAGAGGCTCTAAAAGATTGATATTTTCAATCAGCCGCTCTTCACTGTCATTTATGATCATGGATTTAAGGGTAAAATAGCTGATTAGCGAAGCAACGAACAATGCGGCGACAAAAAGGCCTAAAACATTAAGAAAGAAAAGCTGATGGATCCTTAGCACAGTGTGTAACCGACTCCCCGTACCGTTTTGATATATTCTTTGGACTTATCGGGATCGATTTTTTCTTTGAGGCGGTTAATCGCAACGTTGACGGTGCGGTCTTGATACACTTCGTCACCGCCCCATACGTTTTCGAGAAGATAATCACGCTCAAGAACGACATTTTCATTCACGATAAGAGCATGCAGGAGATCGAATTCGAGTTTGGTGAGTTCTATCGGATTGCTTTCGATAAATACCGTTCTAGCAGCCAGATTGAGCGAGATATCACGGTAGGACAGATTCCCTTCATTCGAAAGCTTTTTAGTACGGCGCAATACCGCTTTAACCCGCAGGATCAACTCTTTCATACTGAAAGGTTTGGCGATGTAATCGTCCCCACCCCGTTCAAATCCCTGTTCGATATCTTCGTCTTTGTTCTTTGCACTCACGAAAATAACCGGCGTCTGCATTCCCCGTTTTCGCAATGACTCGACAAACTCGCTTCCTTCTGCACCCGGAAGATTCCGATCCATAAGGATCAAATCCACATTTTCTTCTTCAAGGGCATTGTTAACGTGTTTGGTATTGAGAAATCCTATGGTTTCAAACCCCTCTTTCGTGAGGTGATATTCCATAAGTTCCAAAATATCCTGTTCGTCTTCGACAATCAGTATCAACGCATTCACGGCTGATTCCTTTTTTTTATTAGTGTAAAACGCCAAAGGAATAAAATCCCTTTGGCTACGCTAGCCGCTAAGGCACTAAAGCTTGCCTCATTCGAGGCAGAAGCGGCTCGCATAAAAAGGTTATGCAAGAAGTCTAATTGTGCAAGTTTAACTCGCCGCCCTTTTGTGCATAGAGCATCAACGAAGCTATATTGACCGTACGATCACCGATTCGCTCTAATTTGCGTAATGTTCCTAACACTCTAACATATTCGACGGCAAGTTCATTCGCGTCGATGATCAGGTTTAGAAGCTCTTTCTCCATTAAAGAAAATAGATCGTCATTTTTGGACTCTTCGACCATCACTTTACGATAGGTATCGTCCGCGTCGCATGAGTCGATGTTATTTAAACATTCTGAAATGTATTGTAACGCATTGATCGTTGTTTTATGCAACTGAACGATCGCATTGGTCAAAACGCTCATGTCGCATCCTCCCATACAGTGGTCATGCAAACGTTTGCTGTATTTTTTGAGTCCGTCGCCGATACGGTCAATTTCATTGGTCATTTTCAAATATGCGACAAGCAATCGTAACTCATCGGCTTCTGGACCGAAAAGGGCGAATGTTTTAATAATTTCGTTATCAATTTTGTTGGCATCCACTTGAATATTTTTAATATAGGTACGTGAGATCTCGTACAGTTCTGCATTGTCGGTTTCAAATGCTTTGAGCGTCTCTTCGCTTGATTGAATAATCTGAGAGAGCATTACGGAGATCATTCCCCGAATTTCATTGAGTTTGTTTTCATAGCGTGGTAGCATTAGCGTGCCTTTGATTAAATGATGGTGCGCGATTATAACAATGATTTATAACCGTGAGATTACAAACATAAATGGACTTTTGTAATCGTTTCGTTACCGGAGGCCTCTACAATACGTCCATCAAAAATTCCAAAAGGATTCCATCATGCTAACAAATGTCATTAAAGGTTTGGTTATCGCTGGCGTAGCGGCAACTTCTATGATCGCAGCAGACAAAATCAACGGTGCAGGTGCTACATTCCCGGCTCCGGTATATTACGATTGGGCGTATAACTATCAAAAAGCGACTAAAACACGTGTTAACTATCAAGCAATCGGATCAGGCGGCGGTATCAAGCAAATCTCTGAGCGTATCGTAGATTTCGGTGCAACAGATGCTCCTTTGACACAAAAAGAACTTGACAAAGCAAAATTGACTCAGTTTCCTGCGGTTATCGGTTCTATCGTTGTAGCACATAACCTTCCGGGTGTAGCGGACGAAAAATTGAAACTTAAAAACTCTGTTGTTGCTGACATTTTCGCCGGTAAAATTACAATGTGGAACGATCCTGCTATCACTGCGGACAATGCGGGTATCAAGCTTCCGGCAGAAAAAATTATCGTTGCTCACCGTTCAGACGGATCAGGAACTACCTATGTTTTTACCGATTTCTTGAGTGATTCGTCACAAAACTGGAAAAGCAAATTCGGTATCGGTAAAGCGATCGGCTGGGCAACCGGTGTCGGCGGAAAAGGGAATGAGGGTGTAACAAACCTTATCAAACAAACTCCGTACTCAATCGGGTATATCGAAAATGCGTATAAAGAGAAAAACAACCTTTCAGCCGCAACTTTGCAAACAGCAAGCGGAAAATGGGTAACTGCTACTAAAGCAAACTTTATGGCAGCGGTTAAACAAGCTTCTTGGAAAAAATCAGAAGGCTTCTACGGATCATTGGTATCTCAAAAAGGCGATACTGCATATCCGATCGTAGCGGCAACGTACATCCTTTTACCGAAAGAGAAAGCGGAAATGAATGACCAAGTTATCAAATTCTTTGACTATGCGTTCAAAAACGGCGACAAAGCGGCTGAAAAATTGGGTTATATCCCATTGCCGGTTGAAACAACCAATCTTGTCCGCGAATATTGGGCAGAAACTAAATAACTTTAACGCAAAGGGAGTTATTCTTCCTTTAGCCGTGTTAGCGCCGGGTTTTACCCAAAGGGCCCTTCTCCTTCGAGGGGAAGCCCAAATCAAAAAATTTCTCTAAAATCGTTTCTGATTTCGATAGCTTTAAGAACATATCGGTGTCTTTAAAGGTGTCTTTTTAGACCCACGTTTCATTCTCCTTCTTCAATACCTTAAGTTTTACTCATCTGTCCTTGCGTATGCGTTCAGATGAGTGTTTTTCATTCATTTTCCTTATCGTAATCATTTTGCAATGTAACATTGGCGTAATCTATTTTTTCTACAATGACACCATTAAAAAACAGGAGTGATTCTTATGAAAAAAGTTGCATTATCTGCCCTTGCTGCGGTAGTGATTAGCGGTGTTGCATCAGCCGATGCATTGACTCTTTACAGTGATCCGAAAACAGGACAGGTTTACACAACTCCTGGTGAAGGGCGTGTTGAAATGGGCGATTTCGTCAGCGCAAAAGAAGTTGACATGCAAATGCGCGATTTGGAATCAAAAGGTTCTGAATACCAAGACAAAATGTCTAAATACGTAAACGTAAAATCTAAAGCTAAAACACTTGAGTTCAGCGGTACTCAC
The DNA here is from genome assembly GCF_000183725.1 of Sulfuricurvum kujiense DSM 16994. Lineage (NCBI taxonomy): Bacteria > Pseudomonadati > Campylobacterota > Epsilonproteobacteria > Campylobacterales > Sulfurimonadaceae > Sulfuricurvum > Sulfuricurvum kujiense. Next base: position 15,683 of record NC_014762.1, read on the forward strand.
TATTTCGGTTTGACATCGGCAAGCCCGTCTACAACAGTTTCAGATGCGGATGGATCACATACTAGTAAATATGCAGGGACATCGACCGGATTTGAATTGCGCCGTAACTATGTGCAAGTAAAAGCCTATTTCAATGATAAAGATTATTTCCGCGTAACAATGGATACGACAAAAGAACTTGCATCTTCAACAAGCTATGCAAATATCTATGCGAAATATGCTTATTTGTATCTTGACAAAGTACTTCCGTATACCGGTGTTGAGATCGGTATTGCGCACCGTCCGTGGATCGATTACGAAGAGCACAATGCATGGCATTACCGTTCTTTCAATAAAGTAGTATTGGAAGAAAAAGGGACTGCTACGGAAACTGGTGTTGACCTTGTTAACTCTGCTGACTTGGGTGTGAATTTCAAAACCCAAACAGATGCTTTCAGCTCTGAAATCGGTATTTTCAACGGTGAAGGTTACCATGCCGACAAAGCGGCTGCTAACCAAGAAAACGATTCAAAACTTTCACTTGAATGGCGTTTGACGGGACACATCCTCGGCAGCGGTACAAAAGTGGGTAAAAACGACCGTACTAAAGATACGTATGCCAATATCTCTACATACGGTTTGATCTCTAAAAACCATAAAGACGATGACGTCGATTTGCAAGGTGTGGACAGCCCGAATGAATACGACCGCTCTATTTACGGAATCCATGCGGTTTATAACCAACCGGAATTCCTGATCGCGGCACAGTATTTTACGGCAAAAGATGACAAACGTACACAAAATATTGCTACAGGATTTGATACGAAAGATTACAAAGGTTGGTCGGTCAATGCCGAATACCGCCCTTTCCAAGATTGGACTGTTATCGGACGTTATGACAATTACAGCATTGAAAGCGAATTAAACGGAGTCGATGTCAATGATATCGAAGGTGATAAAATCATTGCCGGTTTGGCATACAAATACAATAAAAACGTAAGTTTTATCGCTTCAGCTAAATTCGCTGATGAAAAAGATAAAAAGGTTGCCGCGAAATCTTCAGATACCGGCGAATCTAAAGACGTTTATATGTTGACGACCGAAGTTAAATGGTAATAACCGCTTAACGACAGATTCTCTCCTTCATTTCCCGCATCTGCGGGAATGGTACTCTTCACCTTTTTTAAAAACCCCGATTAAAAGTTAGCATAATTTATATCTGCTCAAAACGAAGGCCGTGTATCATACTGAATCGATACACTCTAAGGGCATTGATGAGATTAAACAATAAAAGAGCGAACATTGCCGAAGCCGCAATGGCGCCGACGACAAACAGTTCCAATACAAAGATTCCGCCAAGAAGCGAAAAAGTTGTGAGCAGGAAAAGGGAAAAAAGAGTTTTGGCACGTGATTGCGGAATAATATTCGACATAATAGGGGCATCCATAATCCCGTTTGAACTCAGATGAAACCACACCAGAAACGGGACGATTTTCCCCATCATCCCTAAAATGATCGAGAGTGAAAAAAGAATGAATGCGATAAGGGAGATGCTAAGCAGGGGCTTATAATTCCCCCATTCATAGACACCGTATGCCATAATAGCAATGTACAGCAAAGCAATCCCCGTAGTCCAAAACAAAATACTCACGTCACTAACACGGCGTTTGCGCAGCTGAAGCCTCTTTAGCGTGGTGATAATAAATCCAGTAAATAATGCCCCGAGCGTCAGATCAAATATCCAGACATACGGAAATGCAAAAAAGAGCCAGACGACTTTCAGAAACAGCGAAGCGGCAATAATTCTGAATGCGTTACGCTTGCACCAGCCGTTGTAAGGTATCGTGACGTAAAACATTTCGATAACCTGAAAAGCTACCGCAACGATAAGGGTGCCGATCCATCCGATGAGTCCCAGAGAATAGTGGGATGTGCGAATAGCATCATGCATGGTGCTAAAAGAGCTATTGGCATACGATGATGCCATAACAATACCGAAAAGGGCTGTTAGCGAAAGGGAGATAAGGGCGAGCCGCATCCCTCGAAGCGTATCATGGGTTACTCCTCCGAAAAGGAGCGGGAGGATGAGATTGGCGGTGTAGAGGATAGATGAGGCTAAAAACACGGCGGCGACGATAAACATAACAGAGGCATTAAAGGCAAAAGCCCCGGATAAAGAGAGTATGCCTACCGTTAAAAAAACATGAATGATTAAAGCATTTCCGCTTGCAGCGGGGATAGGACGCCCACCCAAAACACTCTGCATCTGAAACAGCGCTCCGATCATCGCCATGGTTATAACCCCCAAAAACATCATATGAATCACTGCAAGAGAGATTGGATGGGCGGGAGTTAAAACAGCTTCAGGATGAAAGAAAATGCTCAGGGACAGGAGAATTCCGAATAACGGAACGGTGAGAAAAAAGCGCATCACCGCTGAAATAGGGGGAGCCTGGTCGAGGGAGAGTCCGTTATACATGCTCATGCTCCAGTTTCACCGCAGAACTGCGGGTAAAATAGATATGCCACAGATCTTCTCGCTCCATGACACTCAAATATCGGCCGTCGTTTTTAACAATGATCTCAAAAAGGGGGATCGGTTCACGTCTGTGAATCATGTGAACGATTTCGTCGCCCGAAAGCTTTTTAAAGGCATTGACCGCCATCTCCAGCGGGACGGGATGGTCATATTCGCGGATATCGAGGAGGATCATTGCCCCATATCCTTTAGGATTTGAATCATATGCTCAGAATCGCTTCCCAATGCGCGGTCGATCATCGGATAGAGCATCTGTTCCTCTTTCATATTGTGCTGCTGAAGCATAATCATCATGGATTCGCCGATACCGAAAAAATCATTATAGCGCTTTTCATTCAACGCACTTTTCATCGATTCCAAAAGACTTCGCAGCTGCTGATGCTCATAGCGCATCATCTGCGTCGGTCCCCCCGTCATCCCGGTCCGTTTTTCGAAGGTAATAAAAAGTTCGCGTTCTTCCATATCGAAGTGATGATTGGTGGCTCGGTAAAATTCGTCGAATAATCTGACCGCATCATCGACTTTTTTTTCGCTTAGGGCATTTTCGGCTTCTGTGTAATAATGATCGCACGCACGGTGATCGTCACGCATAAATTCTAAAATCATGAAATTCCTTTTATACTTTAATGGTGACAGTATAAAAGGATCAAGAACGATAAGACTTGATCGAAATCAAGATTTATTTTTTAGCCGGTTTGTTATGAGGGAGAAAGTCACGGAAGTCTTTGATGTAAATCGCATTGATCCCCTGTCCCAGTTCATGAATATCGGCATCCAGCCGCAGCCACCGGTTAAGCGAATATTGGATTAAAACGCTGGAGACGGTATCATTTTTGTAAAGGACTCTCAAGTCTTTATTGAGACGCGCGCCCACTTCAAATCCCATCCCCCCCTCGGCGGTGGTAAGAATGTTCATCGTATCGATCTGAAGTTTCGTCGCTCCGTTGATCAACCCTTTAAGTCCGGCTCCCAGCATAAAATTGGTCGCATCGGCCCGAACGGTTGATGTGGAGCTGTCTCCGCCTGAAACCGTATTGGCCGGTCCGCCGAAGAGAAGATAGCTCATAATGTCGTTTTGACTCATCACCGGATCGGAGCTGAAGAGGAAAATCGGCGAATCGAGGGTATGGGTGACGTAGATAAGTATTTTGTTGTAATCGACCTCATGCCCGATCGTAATGTTGAGATACGGGTTAAGGGGAACATCACCGCCGAAATAGATTTCGGAATGCTTGATATCAAACGATTTGCCCGCACTCACTGCCGTTCCGGAGGGAATCGTGATCATTCCTAAAATCTGTACCGGACCCGTCGGCTCTTTCCAAAGGGTTAGATCGGGATCAAGACGCAAATCGAGTTCTTTGGTTTTGAAACGGATCGGTTGTGCAGCCGTAACACGAAGATTCATGGAGAGTTTTGCACTGCTCGGAGGGCGAACGTCTTGGACAATGATGATATCATCGTCCATTACTTTGAACTCCTGAAACGGCAAATAGGTGATGGTCGCGTCCAAAATATTCACTACCCCGCTCAGAGTTTGATTTGCCTGTGCATCACGCACAAAGGTCATATCGGCAGAGGCATGAGCCAACCTCTCGGGTCCTTGATAGCTGAAACGATCCGAGTGCAGCCGCAGGGCAGCGCTCAGATCCGAATTCACCGTTCCGCTTAGAAACAGCGTATCAAATATCCAGAACTCATCGATAGTGACTCCCCCCGCGGAGTTGATATGCAGATGCGACGTTTTATCGGTAGTAATCGGATGGTTGGCAATTTCCAGTCGGTAATTTTCGACCGTTATATTCCCGTCACGATACGCCAATCTAACCCTGCCGTCCGTCCCTCCGTAGGCGCGCTGCGAGTCAAGTACGGCGGCATACCACGGTATCTCGATATCGCTTTGGATACTGAGGGTATCGGAAAGCGTAATACGGGTTTTGGTTCGCATTTCCGCATCGTAATATTCCCCCTTGTGCAATTCGATGGGACGAAGCTCCGAGGCGGTGGCAAACACGGAGGGGGTGAAAGTATCGATATCGATACGGGTTTGGGTCGGTGCCAATAAGCCGCTTACATTAAAAAAAGTCCCCAGATAGTTGCCGGAACCTTTGAGTTTCTCCCTCTGCATGACAGCTGAAAAGCTCAGAGCATCTCCTGAAAGATTCAACCGTGTGGCATTGGCCTCATTGTTCAACGAAATGCTCAAATGTTCCGGAGGCTTATGCGCCCAGTTTTTCCACAGCGGCGCATCTCCGGGGAGGGTGAGATTTCCGTCCAATACGCGATAGCCGTTTCGGGAAGAAAAAATTCCTCTAAAGAGGGCATCCTCATGCGACGCATCGACCGTCCCTTTTAACGAATCACTACTGAGCAGATACGATCCCTCACCGTTAAGCTCAAATGAGCCTGAGCGGAGTGCGCCCGGCAATGAGGGGATAAATCGGAGGTTTTTATGGGTACTTCTGAGCTTCCAGCTGAAACGTTCATAATCTTTTGAAGCGAGAGCAAGGGTACTTCCATCGAGGGTAAGCGTGCCCGAAAGACCGTTGGTATCGTCACTGAACGCTCCGTGCAGTGTATTGGAGGGGAGGGGATGATTTGAGGTGATAATGCCGTCAAACTCGGTTGTCGTTTTCCCTTCCAACGCATACCGAAGATGGTGTTTTGTCTTCATAGAGTCACTGCCGCGTATCAGGGTATACAGGGCATCAATATCCAAATAGTCGTTTTCATAGATATATCGGAAATCGAGGGAAATTGCTTTGGCTTGCACGGCAGGGTCTTGTTTGGATTGCAACGCAGCGATTGTCGTGCGTAAAATCGCTTTTTCATTTGAGAGTTCTTTTATCTCGATACGCAAACTTCTCGGCAATGTTGTAAAACGTCCGCTGTAAGGAGCTAGCTCAGCTGAATTCGGATAGATATCTGCCATACCCCTGATCGAATTTTGATGTACGGTTCCGCTGATCGCTCCGCTGGCATAACGGGATTTAAAAGTTGCGTTCAACGAAGAAAAATTAATCACATCCCCGTCATACGTTCCGTTTTTCCCATGCAGATCGAGTTCTACGGAATAGGAGCTGATCAATTGCAGATTGGTAACCGTAACGTCGCGCAGTTTAAATGTCGGAAACGGCCAGATTGAAGTGCCGTCGCTTTTAAAATCATCAAGCTGTAGCCGTAATCCGTCGATTTGAACCGAATCGATCGTATGCTCCCCTTCCAATATTTTGACAAGGTTGTATTTTAGAACAAACGTTTTAGCTCTCGCGTTATCGGTGCGGAGGTTATGAAGGGTAAATCCATCCAGAAGCGACCCCTCCGCATGGGTATAACGGATACCGAGCGGCTTTAAAAAATAGGTATTGACGATTTCGAGTCCGTCAGGACGAAAAGCGATGTAGAGAAGTGCCGAAGCAGCTAATAGTGAACTGTAGAGGAGAAAATGGGCCGTTACGAACAGGTGTTTGAACCACTTGCGCCACGGAAGAGACCAAAACCGCTTCAAAACAACTCTCCGATTCGAAAATGGATGGCGTATTGGGATGTATCTTCCGGGTCAAATCCGAAATCGATCGCAACCGGACCGATCGGAGTGACATAACGAAATCCTGCCCCTACCCCAAGATAACCGTCTTTGGCATAATCGGGAACAGTATTTTGGGAGGCGAACGTCACGTCGGTAAACAGCACTCCGCGAAACTCCTGATAGATGGGGAAGCGGTATTCAAACGCTCCTTCGGTCAAAGAAGAAAACCCGATCGGATCGCCGTCGAAGTTTTTAGGACCCAAGTCACGATAGGTGTAGGCACGGTTGGAGTTCATCCCCCCGGCATAAAATCGGTACGATGAGGGAACCGCCCCGTCGTATACGTGTAACGTCCCCCATTTGAGTTTGGCACCGAAAACATGCTCGTCGATACTCGTGATGTAGGCGGCGGAGAGGAGGGTTTTGAAATAACTGGCGTCCGATAACTGCGGCGTGTAGAGCGAACCCATAAAGTTGGCATTGAGCCAATACCCTTTGGTCGGTTCAAGCGGCTTATCCCGCGTATCGTAGTTAAGCTCCCCGATCGGCGAAATGAGGGAGAGTTTATTGTCGGGAAACGTTGCTATGTCTTTACTGTCATATGTTTTTACCTGATCGAATAAAAATCCCATCATCGCCGATGCGGGGGTGTCTTGGTACTTCGCCGTCAGTTTTTGGTAGGTACTCTCCGTCTTATACCCGTCAAATATCTCATTTTTATATCCGACATCTACCCCCAAAAGCCCCCGGTTTTGAAGCGGAAGTCCGAACGATCCGGCAGCTTCCTGCTTGATCTGCGAATAGCGAAAATCCAATCCGAGAGTTTTAAGATCACCGAAAAAATTGCGGTGTTTGAGTCCTGTTTGTGCCGCAAATCCCTGGTCGCTGCTGTATCCGAAACCGGCGGTAAAACGGATCGGACGTTCCGCTTCTTCAATATTGAGAGAGATCGGAACAACACTACCGTTACGCTCATTGTCGTTGATGATAACGCGGCTGATCCCCTCTTGGGCATACAATGCTTCATAGCTGAGTTTGATCGCTTCGACACTGTACGGGTCTCCCTCGTTAAACCGTAACATCGAAGCGGTGAGATTTCCGTCGATATTGGAAGTCGATTCGACACTGACTTTCCCGAACGTACACGCCTCCCCCGGCGTAGCTTCGAACAGTAGATAGGCACGGTTTGTTTCGATGTCGACCCAGGCTTTGGTATTGAACTGCGCATTGCAATAGCCCGCTTCACCGTAGCGTTTTTTTATCAACGATTTTGACTCGGAAAATTCCTCCTGATCAAACAGCTCATCGGTATGAAGCGAAACAGCCGATTTTATATCCAACGGACTGTTGATCTGGACAGTGCCGACGAGGATTGGATCATTCTCCTGAATTTTGAAGAGAACGCCGTTCTCATTCGTCTCCGACGTCACGCGGGCGTGATAAAATCCTTTTGATTTATAAAAACTGCTCAACGCCGAAACGCTTTGAGAGATTGCGATCGGCTCGATGGAGGGCTGATCTTCCCACACCTCGATGCCGTAGGGTTTACGCAATCCTAAAACGCCGAAAAGTTTATCGGAAGAAATTTTCTCATTGCCGCTGAACGTGATTGGAAGGGGGGTACTCATCAATGCAGTACAGAACAACGCTATAACGATACCGTACCGCATCCACCCCCCTTAATATAGTTGACTCTATTTTACCGTAACAATTGTATACTCTAGGTAAGCGAGTCTCTTAATAGGAGCGTTTAAAAGAGAGAGGATTTCGGCTATTGTCCCCCCGTGGGCGCAGACCAAAATATTTTTCTCAAAGGGAAGTTCGTCCAAAAATGAGGTTAGTCGTCCCCGAAATTCGGTACTCGACTCGTCACATACAAAATCGTGCCATTGCTCTTGCGATTCTAAAAAACGGGGATTATATACTTCCATCCCCTCAATCTCTGTAAAATTTTTTCCCTCGAATTGTTCTTTAAAACGTACTTCCCGCAAGCGTTCATCGGTTTGAAAATCTCCATATCCCAGCTGTTTGAGCGTTTGGGTACAGCGGCTCAGATCGGAGGAGTAGACCGCATCGTACATCTGCGGTAGGATAATCGGGGCAAACAGCTCAGTATCGATGGGAAGATCGGTGTGTCCGATATACCGCCCGTGAAATTCTGTCGATAGAGCCGCATGGCGTAACAGTGTTAGCGACATGTTAGCAGTGCCGTAATGATCAATACCAGTTCCGAGCCCTCCAGCGACATCCCCAGCACATCGCCGTTGATAAAGCCGAGCGATCTTTTGGTTAGAAATGAGAGAAGTAACGCAGTGAGTACCCCTGCGACGAAGAGGGGTAAAAAATTCACCGAGAGGAGATAAAAGCCTAGAGCGCCGCACAAAAGTATCAGCAGTATCAGAGGGACAACGCGGAGATTTTCATGCAGCCGCGTCACAAACGACGAGCGAAATTCGTACGTGCGGATCAATACCAGAAGCGAAAGACGGCTGATAAGGGCTATCGCGATAAAGGGGAGAAACAGATGATGCATCAGGAGTGTCGAGAGGGCGGCGATTTTGAGGAGGGTAAAACTCACGCCATATAAGACCCCCATTGCCCCGACGGTGGGATCTTTGATGATTTCATAGGGATCTTTTCCGCTGTGGGCGGCGTGCACCGCATCGGCGACGTCGATCACCGCTTCGGTGTGGATAAACCCGTAGAGCACCATGTAAATCACGGCGGCGATAATCGCCCCAAGCCACCCAAGCGACTCTAATACACTAAATACCCCTATTGAAAGAGATGCCAAAAGAACTCCGACAAACGGGAGGCTCAGGAGCATCGATTTGAGGACGCGCGGATGGGAGAGGTCATCGTCCGCGTTGAAGCGGATGGGGAGCAGGGTAAAGTAGCTCAGGGCAAATTTTACCCCCAAGATGATTTTATTCACTCGGCACCTCTTTCATGATTTTGAGCCAGTCGCGATCGAACACTTTTTTGATATAGCTCTCGCGGTGGGGGACGATACACCCGGCGCAGTTTTGGTGGATAGCCGACTCGCTCACATAGCGGTCGCCGTCGGGGCTTTCGATAGAGCAGGTGCTGAAGAGGATTTTTCTCTCTTCGACCGCGAACCCCGCATCGCTAAACCGAAAATTGGGACAGGCGCAGAGGTAGCAGTTGAGCTCCTCTGTGTCGTGGCACTTTTTATTCTCCGCATAAAGGGGGCAGAAATCCGGCTCGTTTTTGACCATGTTCTCGAACCGGAAATACTCGATCACCTCGTCGTCACTGAGGCGGGTGAGCTTCTCCATGATTGCGGCGTGTTTGGCCGCATGGGCGTCGAACCATTGTTTATAGGACATGTTCCAAAATCCTCTCCATATCGATTTCGTCTCTCATCGTCGCGATGAAATCACCCACCGTTTTTTGCTTGTACTCCTCAAACGCTTCGTCCTCGAACAGTCCGTGAACAAACGTCCCTTTGATGTGACCCTTCTCATACCACAGCGGATATTTGCCACTCACCCCGTGATGAATCTCGAATCCCCGAACCGTTTTCCCGAAGATCGAATATTCCCCCTTTGTGAGCACTTTCTCTTTTTGAAACACGATGGCGTCGTCGATAAACCCGAGAGCTTCTTCGCGACTCGGTTCTGGGGTCTCGACACACTCCTCGTCGATGATTTCAGTGAACATCATCTGATATCCGCCGCAGATGCCGAGTATCTCTTTCTCTCTTTTTTGGATCGCATCGAACAGCCCCGTCTTTTTGAGCCACCGCAGATCCTCGATGACCCGTTTGCTCCCGGGGAGGATAACGCAATCGAAACTCTCCAGCGCCACGTTGGAGGTGATGAACTCGACGAAGATACTCTCATCGGCGATGAGGGGTTCGAAATCGTTGTAGTTGCTCATCGTCGGATAGGCGATGATCCCGATCTTTTGTGCGGGGTGGGGTTTGTTTTGGATGAAGTTTTTGAGGCTCTGGGAGTCTTCGAATCCGAGGTTGAGGGGGAGATAGGGGAGGACGCCGAGTACGGGTATGCCGAACCGCTCCTCGATAATCGTCACCCCCTCATCAAACAGGCTCCGATCGCCGCGGAATTTGTTGATGATGACGCCGATGACGTTCTTTCGTAAAGCTTCGGGGAGGAGGTTGTAGACCCCCCAGATCGAGGCGAATACGCCCCCCCTTTCGATATCGGCGACGAGGATAATCTTCGTATTGTACTTTTGCGCGATATAGATATTGGAGAGGTCTTTGTCCATCAGGTTCAGCTCGACGGGGCTCCCCGCCCCCTCGCAAACGAGGCACTCATACCGCTCACTCAGATACTCAAAACACTCGTTTACGGCGGGCTTTAACTGATCGAGGTCGCGGTAGTACTCCCGCACCTCTTTATCCTCCACGACGCGCCCTTTCACGATCAATGAGGCGCTGTTGCCGTGCCCCGATTTCAACAGTACCGGATTGAGATGGTAGCTCGTCGGAATCCCCAACACCTCCGCCTGAAAATACTGGGCGACGGCGATTTCAGACCCGTCGTCGCAGACGCGGGAGTTGTTGGAGACGTTTTGGGCTTTGAACACCCCGACGTTGATCCCCCGCTCCTGCAAAAGTCTGCCGATCACAAAGGTGAGGGTTGATTTTCCCGCATCGGAGGAGGTGCCGAAAATAGAGATCGATCTCATGCGTAAACCCCCGCCGCCAAAAGTAGTATCACAAGGGTATCGAGTTTCCACTGAAGAGCCAATGCGCTTCGGACATCGCCGTCGGTGATCTCCCGCTTCCCCTCGCCGAAATAGGGCTTGTTTTTGATCGTGCCGAAATACGACGTCGGCCCCCCGAGCGACACATAGAGCGAGAGTGCCATCGCCGCGATCGGATATCCCGCATTGGGGCTTTCATGCTGTGCGCCGTAATGCCATGTCTTTTTGAGGGCGCTGAGCTTGCCGAAAAAGGTGAGGATGATCACCGCCGTAATACGGGAGGGGAGGTAATTGAGGAGATCGTCCAAACGGGCGCTCACCTTGCCGAATTTCTCGTAGCGCTCGTTGCGGTATCCCACCATCGAATCGAGGGTATTGACCGCTTTATAGAGAAACAGTCCCACCAAACCAAACACTAACAGATAAAATAGCGGGGCGATCACCCCATCGCTCAGATTTTCGGCGTAGGTCTCGATCGCGGCCTTGTTGATCTCGCTCTCGCTCAGGTTTTGGGTGTCGCGGCTCACAAGGTAGCGGATGCTAGAAGGGTCACTCAGGACGTTGTTCACACTCTCGTAGAGCATCTTCCCCGCGATCCCCGTCGAGGCGATGATCCCCAATATCCACGGGTTGCCGATCAAGGTGATCGGAGTGACGATGGCTAACACTGCGGCTAACAGCCAAAACACGAGCCAAAATCCGCGCAGGATACTGTCACGATAGAACCTCTTTTGAAACGCAGTGATGAAATCGCCCATGAGGACAATGGGGTGGCGGATAAAGGGGAACTCACCAAAGAGGCGGTCGGTGATGTAAGCTATTAGAGCTACTCCAAAGAACATAGAGCCCCCTCAAACCGCTTCAACGCCTCCAACTCTTTGACCGCGATCCGCACCGTTCGCTCATCCAAAAAGTCAAAGTTAGAACAATCACGCACCATAATGCGGTACGGAAGAAGTTTTTCCTGAAACGCCTTCGCTGAGATTGAAGCAAGTCGGACGAGGAAAAAGTTCGCATCGCTCTCAAACACCTCCTCAAACAGAGGAGAGTTGTCGAGGATCGTTTTCAGATACGTTTTTGCTTCGGCATTGAGGGCATGGGATCGCACTCGAAACGGTTCATCCGCCAAAGCGGTGATGAGAAAATGGCCATCAAGCGCCGAGATTTTCCACAGCGGCTCTTTGGTTTTAAGGGCGGCGATATTCTCACACGACGAGAGGACAATTCCGACCCTTACACCCGCGCATCCGTAAAACTTCGTCTGCGATTTTAAAACGTAGAGTTTGTCATACGTTTGAAGGTAGCGGGTTGCCGATTCGCCCCCGCAAAACTCCAGAAACGATTCGTCGATGAGGATCGTGCAGTCTCTGGCCATCCACCGCTTCATCAGCGTTTCGATCCCATAATACTGTCCGTCAGGGGTGGAGGGGTTGACGAAGACGACGAGGGAGTTCTCCTCGACTTCCGCATCCATCGATTCAAATCGGTCGATGAGGGCAATCTTTTTCCCATAGAGAGTGGCGGCCTTTTTGTACTCCAGATAAGCGGGAGAGTAGATCGTGCAGGTCGGATGATCGAAAAAGCGCATTAGAGAGAAAATCGCCGAGCTTCCTCCGTTAAAGAGTTCCATCTCATCACACTTCACACGATAATGGCGGGCTAACGCCTCCGTTAGCTCCCCATAGCTCGGGTAGGCGTTGAGGAGGACACCGCTAAAATCGACGGAGGGGGTGATGAAGTTGATATTGGAAGAGAGATCACACACCTCGCTCACCTCACAGCCACAGTGTGCCGCAAAGCTATTCACATCCCCGCCGTGTCCGTAGGTCGTCATTTGAGCCGTCTCTCCAGCCCCAGTTTCACCTCAACCACTTCGTCGCACAACCGCGCCAGTCTCTGACCGATAATACCGCTGAGATCGACGTAGCGGCGGCTGATCGGATCGCTTGGAATCACCCCCGAGGTGACGTCATTGAGGACAAACACAATGTTAGCATCTATCGCTCCCAGCGCTTCGATCTCCGCGACCAGTACCTCTTCATTCTCGTCGAGTCGGTTGAGAATCCACATCGAGATGCAGTCGACGAGATAGGTGTGATGCGGTTCGATCACCCGTGAGAGGTCACGGCTCTCTTCGAGGGTGATAAACTCTTCTCCGCGAGAAATGCGGTGTTTGTCGATCCGCGCCCCCATCTCTTCATCGCCGAAGGTGTGATCGTAGGTGGCGAGATAGTAGGGTTTGTCGGTCGCGATGGCGAGTGTCTTCGCCTCCGCCAGAGAGCTTTTCCCCGATTTTTGTCCGCCGAAGTAGAGTATTTTCATCCTAAAAAGCTCTCCACTTTGCGGGTGATCGCCTCTTTACTCAGACCGTTGAGCAAGCCGTACATTAGCGCGCCTCCGGCACCGACCCCCTCTTTCGCCTCCCCCTCGTCATAGAGTTTGAGGGCGGGATGATCGGTGAGGGAGAAATCGAAATCGGCGTAATAGGCGTTGAGGGCGAAATCGTTCATCTCCAAGAGGGCTTTGATATCGCTCTGCGTATCTTCGGCGACCCATTTGGTCGTGCAAAGGGCGATGCGAGAGGTGTCCAGTTCCCCCTCCATCATCTGCAAAATGCGGTTGACGACGAGAAGAGCACACGCCATCTGCGTCCCCCCTGCGAGGACGATTCTGATATCGCGGTTTTGGAGACCGAGGATCAATCCGGCGTTGAATATCAGCATGTTGTCCCCCACTTTAGAGAGGATACTAAAGAGATCGTCATTCTCGCCGATGCGGGAGAGGGCTTGATCGACGACGCTTTGTTTGATGCCGCTTGGGGCGTTTTTGAAACTGCTGCTGAATTTATCCTGCGCATCGTACCCCAAAGCCAGCGCCGTGGCGAGCGCTGTCGTCGTTCCGGCGGGAACCGATTCGCCTAAAATGATGTAATCGCTTTGGATGGTGAGATTCTGGGCGAACTGAATCCCTTTTTCAAACACCTCTTCGGCGGGGATGTTCGCCCCATCAGAAATCGAATCGCTGGGGGCAATGCCGAATGAGTGAAGCTTGAAATGCTCCAGTTTCGGGGAAATCTCCAGCCCCAGTTCCAGCATCTCTATTTCACGGAACGGATGGAGGAGATGGACGGCGCGGGTGAGGAGGGCGGGGGTGGGGACCCCTTTGGGGGTTTCGGCGATGGAGCCGAGACTGCGCACCTCTCCGATCGCGATAAACTCCGCATCGAGCGTCGGGGTGAGGTGGAGCATTCCGGGGATTCCCGCCTGGGTAATCCCCTCGATGTTTGCCGTCTTGGTGTTGCTCATGCACAGAAGAAAACTGGCCCGTTTCCCCCGCAGACTCTCGATGAAATCTTTGTTTCCGGTAATCGTTTTGATCATACTAATTTCTCCAATAGTTCTTGATAATTGCCGCCGTTTAGGTAGCGGTTGACGCAATAAAACAGCGTCGCATACTCGCGGTAGGGACGAAACTCGTCCAGTGTGAGCGTAGCGCCGTAGCTCTTCAGCAGAGCCTCGGTTTTTTCATCGCTGTCGCACCACGAGAGATCGGTGACGGCGAGATCGAAGAGAAAATCGCCGTTGCATGCCTGGGTAAAATCGATGACGCAGGAGAGTCTCCCCTCCAAAAATAGGGCATTGTCCAAAAAGAGATCGCCGTGAATGATCCCCTCATCGCGCAGCGTGAGATCATTTTTTTTCAACAGCGTATCGAAAATATCCGTATGCGTCTCCCGGATCATCCGCGCTAAGCGTGATTTTTCGAACAACCGCTCATTCGTGCTTCGACGTCCCGCCGTGAGATGATGAAAATCCCGCAAAAACGCTCCGATCTGCCGTATCTCATCGATTCCGGCATCCTTCAGACTCTCCCCGCGACAGCGGCGGTAGATGAGGGCGGGTTTGTTCTGCACCCGAAACACTCCCCCCTCCGCTCTGGAGACATGGAGCGATCCGCAGTGGATGAGAAGTTTCAGCTCCTCGGCTACCGCCTCTTCGCTCGCCGTTTCGAAGATTTTTACGACCCGATCATCGTCCAGAAAATAGACACTGTCCATTACCCCGTCCGTGCTGGAAGCGAGGGTTTGTACCCCCAGCGACGCGGGTAGATCGGATAGGGTAATAACCCTCTTCACACCCATTCCACAACCTCGTCTATCGTCTTTTTATTCTCCCACCCCAGCTTTAGCAGTTCGGGTTCGTCCAGAAACTCGTTCACATGTCCGAGGGTGAGATAGCCGATCAGTTTGTACTCATTGCCGATTCCCAAAATCTTTTTCACCTTTTTGGCTCGGAGAATACTCACCCACCCCACACCGATGTTATAAGCCCGCGCCATCAGCCAGAGGTTCTGGATCGCGCAGACGACGCTGTACTCCCCCATCTTTTTCTGGGTCGTCTGCCCTAACACCGTTTTGGTCGGTTTTTTATACAAAACGGCGATATTGATGGCCGATTCCTTGATCCCCTCCAGTTTGAGGGTATCATAGAGGAGATTCCCCTCGAACAGCTTGGACGCTTTGGTGTTTTCTCGAACAAACTCCTCATAGATTTCTTCGCGCTTGGCATGATCCTGAACGATAACGAACTTCCACGGCTGTGAAAAACCGACCGAGGGGGCGGAGATTGCCGCTTCCAGAATCTTCCTCAGTACCTCATCGTCGATGGGGGCATCAACAAAACGGTTCCCCCGTACGTCGCGGCGTGAAGAGAAGATCGTTTGGAGCAACTCGGCATCGCGGAGGGTATATTTCATCGCGAACCTTTATGCCGATGGAGTATCAGATAGATAAAGAACGGCCCGCCTAAAAATGACGTAACAACTCCGATGGGAATGTCCGAAGCAGCCCCGAGATTGCGGGCGATCAGATCACACGCTACTAAAAAAATCCCGCCGTAAAAAAATGTCGGGAAAATCAGTGTGTCGCTGCTGCTCCGATAAAGAAGTTTGATGATATGGGGAACGATCAATCCTACAAACCCGATAGGCCCAACGACGCTGACACATACCGCCACGGCCATAGAGGTGATAAGAAGAAGAGTCATAACCAACCGTGTTACGTGGAGCCCTTTTAAAAATGCAAAGTCAAGCGACGTCAACAGAAGCCTCAGCGGTTGACGCTGCCAATGGATCGCAAAGAGAAACAAAAGCGATGCGATCACAATCGGGTAGGCGGTATCGAATCCGACGATGTTCAAACTCCCCATCGTAAAACGGACGATCGAATAGCTCTGTTCAAAATCGCTCAAATAATAAAGAACCATCAAAGCGGCGGAGTAGAAAAAAGACAACGCGATCCCCACCAGCAGAAGCGAAAGCGTCTGTGCCGATTTGAGTGAACGCGAGAGTAAAAAGAGGACGATGACGGTCAATAACGCTCCGATAAAGCTCAATGCATACTGCCAAAAAAGAAGACCGCCTAAAAAAACAATCGCCAATGCCGTCCCCAACGTCGCACCGCTGGCAACGCCGAGAGTAAAAGGGGTTGTGAGGGGATTGCGAAAAATACTCTGAAACACAAGCCCCGCCAGAGAGAGGATCGCACCGCTGCAAAATGCGACAATCACGCGGGGAAAGCGAATCTCCCAAAAAAGCATCGACGACGAAGATTCGGGATTGAAAATCTCTTGGACATCCACTGCGATTTCTCCAAAAAATGGGGCAATGACAAGAACGGCCAATGCTAAAACAAAACTAACGTACTTCATCATAATTCACCACAAAGTTTCCGCCGATATTTTGAACTGCGCTTCCGAAACAGCCCTCAAGCTGGGTCGGATCGAAAAAATCACTGCACGATCCGAAAAACCGGACTTCCCCCTCTTCCAGATACAAAATGTCATATCCAAGCTTGTAAGCCAAATTCAGATCATGGGTAATGATGATCTTGTTTTGAAAATAGGAGCCGCTTTTGAGGAGGCGGTAAATTTTGACCTTTTTTGCCTGATCGAGATTGGCGGTCGGCTCATCGAGAATTGTGTACGCAGCACGGTGCAAAATTGCGCCGGCTATCAAGAGAAGCGAGGACTCGCCGCTGCTGAGCCTCTGGCAGGGGGAGTCTCTGAGGTGTTCTATCTCCATCACTCCAAGAATCTCTTCCCTCATTTGAGGGTTGGAAGATTCGAAAAAATTGAGGTCCAGATAATCGGTTACGCTCAAATATTCATCATAAATTTCAAGCGATGTCGGAACGTAGTTAATCGTCTGTGAACGCAGGTGATGTGCAATATCACCTATCTTTTTCCCCTCCCAAAAAACACTTTCGGAAGGGATTAGATGACAGAGTGCTCTGGCCAGCGTCGTTTTCCCGCTTCCGTTATTTCCTAAAATTGTCAAATTTTTCCCCTCTTCGAGGGCGAAACTGACATTTTTCAAAATTTGGCAGGTGAGATCAGCGACGTGCAGCATCAATCAAATACCCCCTCATATCATCTAAAAAAAGGCCGAGACGCTGGCTCGGGTTACTCGAATAGGGCTGATCTTCGACATAAATTTTTTCCCGTTTGGCCGCATTAATCGGAAGAGAACGCCACGGTGCTATCAAAGCCTCTTTCGTTAACCCTCTCTCTTTGGTATTCGGGGCTAGCAGTATGATGACATCAGGGTTGAGCGCGATAATGTTTTCGAGATTAAGAACCGGCTGCCCCTTTCGACGGCTTTGAAGCGCATTAGTATTACCGCTGGAACGGATGAGATCGTCAAAATAGAGGTTCTGCCCCGAGACATAGATGCTTTTGGAGAGATCGGTATTGTGTCCGAACACCATCAAAATCTTTTGATTGCGTATAATCCCCCGCAGGGCACGGAGTTTTTGATCGAGTTCGCTCACGATGGCTTCAGCCCTCTTTTCTTTGTGAACGACGGCGCCGATGGTAAAGATCGATCGGCGAATCGAGGGGTAGGTATCGATTTTAATGATGAGTGTTTTGATCCCCATCTTTTGAATTTTTGCCGCCAGAGGAGCATTGTTTTCCTGCAGGATCACCATCGTGGGGTTGAGGGAGAGAATCTTTTCCAGAGATGGTGAGAAATATCCCCCCACCTTGGGTTTATTTTTGGCCTCAACGGGATAATTGCAATACTCCGTATTGGCAATGATCTGATCTCCCGCACCCAGGGCATACAGAGTTTCGTTGATGGCGGGGCTGAGTGCGATGATCCGCTCAGTACCGTAAAGGTTCATACCCACGATCAATAGAGCCCAGAGTTTCAATAGCATGCTTCTACCTTGTAAATCCATGTCATGGTTTTAGCATCGTTCAAAATGAAATTCTCCGCCGTTGTATTAACCGATTCTCCGTCAATGAGATAAAACCATCCGAATTTGCCGATCTGCGATCGAACACCGTCGATGGAACGGACGAAACGGTACTGTCCCGTTTTGCTCGTCTCTACACGACTGATCCGTTTAAGAACGTCCAATGCGCTCATTCCCCGCGAATAGGCCGTTTCGATGACTTTATCGGGTTTTGCATCGCCGTAATGGAGGGTAACCGTAAGATTCTCCCCCCAACAATGCAGTGCTAAAAAAACAGATAGTACAATGAGTTTCATCAAAAAATGACCTTCATCCCTGCATAGTATCCTCGCGGCGACGATGCGTATCCGTCTACACTTTGATAGTATTTGTCGGTAAGATTATCAATTTTACCGTAGAGTTGGATAGAATCGGTCAGATTGTAGTTAAGTACAAAATTAAAAAGGGTATAACGTCCGGTTTGTTCCCCTTGCTGATCCGCCTGATCGTAGCGTGTCCCTACATAGTGGGCGTTTATTCCCATACTCAAATCTTCGATCCCATAATAGTTGACAGAGACTTTAGCTTCGCGTTTGGGGCGGCGTTTTAAATCTTTCCCGTCTTTATCGACAAAGCGTGCAAGATGGGTATAGTCGGCATTCAGTACGAACGCATCCAAAAGAGTGTGCCGAAAAGTGACTTCGTACCCTTTAAAGGTACTGATTCCGTTTAGATTTTTGTAATAGGGGTCATTATTGAACCAGTTCAGAGGGGTCGGATCATACCACTCGATCAAATCTTTTACCCGATTTTCGAAATAGGTGAGCGTGATACTTTTATACCCGAGCGTGAGATCGTAGCTTTTCGTGTTTTCGGGGCTGAGAGTATCATTAGACGCACCCCACGGATTAAACATCTGGATGAGATTAGGCGCCGTATAGGACGTTCCGTAATTTCCGCCGACATACATATCCTCCGAAAGGGTATATTTTGCCCCCATTTTACCGGTTGTTTTAGCATGGAAGCTGCTGTAGTCGTCCCGTCGTAAACTCTCCGTTAGAATCAAATCGCCGAAGGTATTGGAGTTGGTCACGAACACCGCTTTCGATGAAACCGATTTTGCTCCCGTAGTTGAATCGGCTTGGATGAAATCGATTTGATCCCATTTTTTGGAGAGACCGGCGACGATAAAATCATTCTCGCCGTAGCGAAAGTGGTCGCGCAGCTCAGCCTCACGGGTTTGCCCGTTAAATACTTTTACGCCGTAGCCGGTATCCAGCTCATCACGTCTAAATTTTGAAAGATTCGCTTTGGTCGAAAGGGTATGATTATGATAGGCTTTGTCATAGGTTACCCCGTAAAGTCGGGTTCTCACATCACTGTGTTCTACACTGTTTGGAGAGTGATAGCTGTCATAACTGCCCAATGCGTTAATGTCGGTATAGCTGATACCGAATGTATCCTCGGACGTCGGATTGTAATGGGCATTAAGGTTGAGGGTTGTATTGGCATAGGGATCTTTTTCGTATCGGTCAATATTGTCCCCTTTGGGTGCCTGGGCGGTAAAACTGCTGCTCATTAGACGGTCAAACGAAATTTTAAAATCATATTTATCCGTTTTATGAGAAAGAAATCCCCCCCACTTTGTGGTGGCAAAACTTCCGTATTCCACATTCGCACCGGTATGGGTTCCCGCTTCCGCACTTTTGGTGATAATGTTAATCACTCCGGCGCTCGCATCCGCTCCCCATACTCCGCTTTGAGCCCCTTTTATAAGTTCGATCTGCTCGATGTCGCTTATAAGAAGGTGGGCGAAATTGGCTCCGCTTGTACTCGAGGGATCCTGATAGCGGATACCGTTAATCAAAACCAATACTTTATTGGTATCCATACCGCGCACAAAAACTTCCTGTGTTGTTCCGACTCCACCGTTCGAGGTGATGCTTATTCCGGAAAGTGAGTTTAGCGCTTCAGCTAGAGAGGTGTAATGTTGTTCTTCAATCTCTTCGGCAGTGATAATTTCAACATTGGAGGTGATCGTGTTAAGAGATTGTTCCGTTTTGGTCGCCGTTACGACAATCGGATGGAATGAGAGTTCGTCAGCCCCTAAAGAAGAGGCAGCCAGTGTTGCCGCGGCAACGAAGGAAATGGTTTGTTTGTACATAAGTGTCCTTGAGTAATAGTCGTAATGATGGATAAAAGGAGGACACTTTTAGGGGGTGAAACGGTCGAGTAGGTATGGATAGGATGGGTCGGGCAAATCCAGATGATTTGATGGATAATCTGAAGAAGCCGGACTTCAGAAGCATATGCTTGGATAGCGACAAGGGAAAAGTATGTTTTTCCGAATCCGCGCGGTGAACGCATCGCTATCCTCCCAAATCTTTTTGGAAATTATAGCGAAAACGATAAAGGAGACTTTTTAGGACTTGAACTGGCCTAATTGGGTATTCAAGTTTGTCGCGGCGTTGTAGAGTTCGACGGCAATATTGGAGATCTGCTTGATCTCTTCCTGATTGCTTTGGGAGAGGCTGGACATTTCAGAAACTTTATGAATGATTTCATGAATTTTTTGTGCCATATTCTCCGATTGCTGAACACTCTGATGGCTGGCGTCGACGTTTGAACGCAGCGCACTGGATGCCGCATCGATTTTTAGATCGATCTCTTCACTCCGCTCCGCAAGCCGGCTGATATTTTGGCTGTTTGAATGCATCATGTCCGATGAATCGGAAATAGACTGGATGACGATAGAGATCGTCGAGTTGATCTCTGTCAGGCTTTTTTGCGTCCGTTCGGCGAGTTTGCGCACCTCATCGGCGACGACGGCAAAGCCGCGCCCGTGTTCACCTGCACGTGCCGCTTCGATAGCCGCATTGAGTGCGAGAAGATTGGTCTGATCGGCAATATCGGAAATAATGCTGAGTACTCCGCTGACGCTTGCCGCATCGCTGGAGAGCTGTGCGAAACGTTCTCCGAGCTCACTGCTCATCTGCGTTGTTTTATGCACTTCGCTGGTTATGGCGGTCGCAATATCACGAACATGGCTGAGTTCCGTTTCGGTTAAACGGCTGTTCTCTAGGGTGGCCTTTGCCATATTGACGCTTTGCTCCAACGTTACTTCAATCTCGGAAGCCGTCTTATTGGTATTTTGTGCGATCGTATTGGTTTTTTCCGATTGGGCAGAAAGATTCGCCGCCGCACTGTTGAGCGTACTGGTGGAGTCGACGGCCGACGAGGTGATTTGTTTGGTATCGTTGATCGTACTTTGGATTTTAGTGATAAACTGATTGAGATAAAGGCTTGCTATCCCGATTTCATCGTTCTTGTTCAGAATCGGCAGACGTTTGGTCAAATCGCCGTTTCCGTGAGCAAGGTCACTCGATACTTTATCAAGCTCTTCGATCGGGTGAAGAATACTGGTACCGGAAACATAATTGATCGCGATCAACATGGCGGTCAGGATAGTACCCAACAGTAAAAACCATTTAAAAAAGCCCGCCCGAAGTTCCTCGAAATAATCGGCTTTATTGATTCCCGGGATTACCCACATATCCCATGCGGGAATATATCGGTAGGCGGCAATTTTATCCTGTCCCGTCGTAGCGGAAACATACTCATAAATACCTCCCGCTTTATCGGCCCGGATATGATCCACATAATCATGCCCCGATTTGTTTTTTCCTTCATCTTCCGGTTTCGGATGAATCGTCATCACACCTTCGGCATTGATAAAATAGACATAGCCGCTTTTACCGATTTTGATCTTTTTGATCTCCTCTTTAAACTCTGTTTCTTCATACGCTTTGGGCTCGATATTGGCAATGTAGTTAACATTCTTTTCCAGCACATCGGCGACAGTATTGAGATCGCTGATCATGATTTCTTTGATCGATCCTACGGCGATGAAGTATGCTACAATGACACTTACAAGGATTGCGCCCACGGCTGCCACAAGATTGACGATAAACTTAGATTTGATAGTATTGAAGATATTCATTAATTTTTAAATCCTAATTGCAGTATTGCATCATTGTAATTCTCTTTTTCTAAAGCGAAGGTAAAACTATGAGATTTTCTTATTTAAAACAAATTGTTGCGTATATGCAGCAGGAATTTTCTTACGTTGTGGCCGCTTACAGGGTTAACGATACTACATTAAAATTGGTTTTTAATCGTGAAAACAGCTGGAATTTTGAGATGCAGCGGGGAAATTCGGCTATCACGATCGGTGAGATTCCCAATCGGGGGAAAATGTATCAGGCACCGTTTGATATTTTGATTGCAAAGCGGCTCAACCGCTCAACGATCCAATCGATTACTCTTCACAACAATGATAAAATCATCCGAATCACGACGACGACCAGCGGTTCGTATAAATCGGAAACCACCATTTTACAGCTCGAATTTACCGGAAAACACACCAATGTCATACTTTTGGACAAAGAGGGGATTGTTTTAGAAGCGCTGCGTCATATCGATGAGGATGTTTCTGCCCGCAGTGTTCGTGTCGGGCAAAAACTAGGCGAAATACCTTCTCCCCCGTTTGAACCGAAAGAATACCCTCTCGAGAATGTCCGTGACTATTTGATCGAAGAGTTTCGTCGACGTAACAGCGATAAACTCAATCAGCTTAAACATGAAAAGAAAGCCCTTTTGCAAAAGCGTTTAGGCCAATTGCACAAACATTTGGACGCGTTGGAGGAAGAAGGGGTGTTGATACAGGATGCGCAAGCGTCTCAAAATGCCGGACATTTGATTCTGGCCAATCTGGATGTTGTCAAACCGTATGGGAAAAAGGCCGAATTGATTAATTTTGACGGGACTCCGGTGGAATTGGAACTTCCTTCAGGATGTACAACGGCGGCAGGATGCGCGGAGAGTTTTTTCAAGCGCTCCAAAAAAGCGAAACAAAAAGCACAGGGGCTTCATCAGGAACGAAGCAATCTCGAAGCCAAAATCCGCCATCTGGAACTTTTTATCCAAACGGTAGAGGAGGCAACGTCTCCCGAAGAGATAACGTTGCTGTTCCCCCCGAAAGCCATGGGATCAAAAGTCAAATCGTCCGATTCGATCGCCGAATTTTGGATTGAGGGGGTCAAGGTCTCTTTGGGCAAAAGCGAGAAAGGAAATATTGAGCTTCTGCGCAATGCCAAAGCGCGCGATATTTGGATGCATCTCAAAGATCGTCCGTCCGCCCACGTGATTATCTCGACCGACAAACAGCAGCTTCCCGAAAAACTCCTCGAAGCGGCCGCGAAACTTTGCGTCGATTTTTCCGTATTTGAAAAAGGGCGCTATTTGGTCGATTATACCCCCAGAAGAGAAGTGAAAATGGGGGAAGGTGCGAATGTCCTCTATACGGATTATAAAACACTGAATATCGAAAAAGGGTAAGGGAGGAGATTATGGCAGATATCGGTCCGATCGGCGGTGCAATTTACGTCAATCAGCAAATGGCAAGTGTCGCGAGTGAGAAAAATGCTGTCTTAAACCGATTCGAATTGCAAGCTCTTGCCGCCGCATCCGCTTCCCAGGAGGCAAAAAAGGAGATCGAAGAGGTTCGTCCTACCGAAGAGAATCAGGGGGTTGATCCTGACCGAGAACATACCAAAGAACAGGCGGAACAAGAAGAGAGACGTTCCGAGCACAACGAAAAAAATGAGGAAAATGAAAAACCTTTGAAACCTTTGCATCTTTTAGATATTAAAGTTTAGATTTCAAAGCTTGTTTCCCCTTATTTTTGGGTCGGTCTATAACAAAATAAATGTTATAATTATAAAATATTAAAACCATTGGTTAATCAAACTATGCAAACTGCAAAAAATTCAACACAAGAGCGTATTGTTACGGCAGTCTTTCTTGTTATCGGTGTCTTAGTCGTCGGACTTATCAATAACTTTTGGCTTATGTGGACCGTGATGGGTATTATTTATCTGTTGGCCTTTCATGAAGCCACCCGTTTGTTCGGAATAAACAACAGCTCTTTGTACGCATATGCCGCCATTTTATGGCTGGCGGCGGCATTGTACCCGTACGGGGAGGATCTGTTTGTCATTGCCGGGCTGATTTTTGCCGCAGCGGTAGCCTACACCCAAAACATCCCCCCTAAAAATTTTCTTCCGTTTATCTATCCGACTGCCGGAATGCTTTTTATGCTCAGTATGTACCAAGATTACGGAATGGGTGCAATGTTATGGCTCCTCGTAGTTGTCGCATCTACCGATATCGGAGCGTATGTAGTAGGGCGCAGTATCGGAAAAACTCCGTTTAGTGTTTCCAGTCCCAGCAAAACCCGGGAAGGTGTTTACGGCGGTATTGCGGTTGCGACGGCAGCCGGATTTTTCATCGGAGTTACGATTGTCGGTATTCCTCAGGCGATTATTATCTCTATGGCAGCCGCCATCGGTGCAGTTTTCGGTGATTTATTTGAGAGCTATCTCAAGCGTAAAGCCGGAGTCAAAGACAGCGGTTCTATTTTGCCGGGCCACGGCGGCGTCTTAGATCGGATTGACGGTTATCTGTTCGCTTCTATCATTATGCTTGTCCTGTTGCGGGGTATTGTTTGATCCTTCTGGGGTCCACCGGTTCGATCGGAGTCAATGCTCTAAAGATTGCGGATCAGTTTAATCTGTCGGTCGATACTCTTGTCGCCGGGCGTAATATAACTCTTCTCAACGATCAGATTAAACGTCATAATCCTAAACGTGTCGTTGTGATGCGCCAAGAAGACACCCATCTTGTAAACCACAGTAATGTCCGCTTTGGCGAGAGCGCGATACTCGACGCGATTGAGGAATCCTCATCAGGGCACGTTGTCAATGCCCTGGTCGGATTTGCCGGTTTCGCTCCGACGCTCAAAGCGCTAGAATGCGGGAAACGGGTTGCTCTTGCCAACAAAGAATCCCTCGTTGTCGGCGGTGCGTTTGTAAACACTTCCAATATCGTCCCCATCGATTCGGAACATTTCGGATTGTGGTATTTGAATCAGACCGGGCGCTCTATCAGCCGTATGATGATCACCGCCAGCGGAGGAGCGTTCCGCGACTGGCCGTTGGAAAAACTCTCCTCCGCGACGCTTCAAGATGCCCTGAACCACCCCAACTGGTCTATGGGGCAGAAGATTACCATCGACAGCGCCTCGATGGTCAACAAGCTCTTTGAGCTTTTGGAAGCTCGTTGGCTCTTCGGAGAGGGGGAATACGATGCCCTCATCGAGACAAAGTCTCTGATCCATGCCCTTATCGATTATACGGACGGCTCAACGACCGCCCATTTTGCCCACGCCGATATGCGTCTTCCCATTGCGTATGCGCTGATGGGAAAAGTTGAAACCCCTATTGTTAATCGAATCGATTTAGCTCAAATCGGTTCGCTGGAATTTCGCCCTATCGATGCGGCACGCTATCCGATTTGGGAAATCAAAAATGACCTGTTGAAAAATCCCGCCCGCGGCGTCATCGTCAATGCGGCAAACGAAGCGGCTATTGAGAGGTTTATCTCCGGAGAGATCCGTTTTGTCGATATTTCCACTATGATTCTCAATGCGTATAACCGATTTAGCGGCATGCCTGAGTCTATCGAAGCCGTTTTCTCCCTGGATGAGGAAATTCGCCGTTACGTCAAAGGTTTGTCGTGCTGAAAGTTCTTATACTTCACGGCTGGGGAGGAAGTGATGATCCCCATTGGCAGGCATGGCTTGCGGGTGAAATCGCCAAAGACTACGGCACCGTCTCTTTTCCTCTTTTAGACAATCCCCATTTTCCCAGTAAAAACCGATGGATGAAACAGATAAAATCCCTTTTAAATGATTTCCGCCCCGATATCGTAATCTGTCACTCTTTGGCCAATATCGCATGGTTCCATCTGTGCAATGAGGGGGAGATATCCCCCGTAAAACGCCTCTTGCTGGTCGCTCCTCCGCATCTGACCTGCGAGATCGAAACCCTAAAAACCTTTTTCCCGCTTGAAGCGCCAAAGGCTCTTTTTGCCGAAGAGGTTTTATTGGTTACCTCGACCGATGATCCTTATATGAGTACACAAGAGGCTGCTGAGCTTCAAAAAGCGCTTGGTGTGGAAATGAAAGTGATTGAAAACGGCGGACATATCAATACTGCCTCCGGATACGGAGAATGGCCGTGGGTCAAAGAGTGGGTACTGCAATGATCTTGAGTATAGAAAGCAGTTGCGACGACAGTTCAATCGCTATCACCGAAATAGCGACGAAAAAACTCATCTACCATAAGAAGATATCTCAAGAGCTAGAACACTCAAAATACGGCGGCGTTGTCCCCGAACTTGCCAGCCGACTTCATGCCCAGGCACTTCCGGCCATATTGGCCGAGTGTGAGCCGTGGTTTTCGCAATTAAAAGCGATTGCAGTTACCAATGAACCGGGCTTGGGTGTAACGCTGATCGAGGGTGTAACAATGGCCAAAGCGCTCAGTATAGCCCTTAATATCCCCATTTTGCCTATTAATCATCTCAAGGGTCATATCTACTCTCTTTTTATCGAAAAAGAGGCTGTATTGCCGATAACGGTTTTGCTGGTATCCGGCGGACATACCCAACTTATAGAGGTAAAGTCCTATACCGAGATGGAGACCGTCGCTACGACGATGGATGACAGCTACGGGGAGAGTTTTGATAAAGTAGCTAAAATGATGTCGTTGGGCTACCCCGGCGGCCCGTTAATTGAAAAGCTCTCACTAAGCGGCGATAGCAGCCGCTTTGCTTTCACGGTTCCCCTCTGGCAGTCACCTTTGATTGCCTTTAGTTATTCAGGGCTTAAAAATCAGGTTCGTCTGGCCGTTGAAGCCAACGATGAATCCGCTTATCCGGATATTGCGGCGGCTTTTCAAAAAACGGCTACGGATCATCTGATCCAAAAGCTCAAAAAGTATTTTAAATCCCGTCCGCCTGTCCGTTTCGCCATCGTCGGCGGCGCCAGTGCCAATCTTTACCTGAGAGAAAGAGTGAAGGACGTATTGCATCCCTACAAAGCCGAACTGCTTCTCTCCGAACTCAAATATTGTTCTGACAATGCCGCAATGATTGGACGCGCGGCAGTTGAGTCATTTCGAAACAATTTTGTAGTCGATTACAAAAAAATTGCCATAAATCCCCGCTGTAAGCTTTAATATACCTTAACTAGAAACATCTCTTCTATAATTCAGAGTCAAATTATCCGATTTAAGTACAATTTTCGTACCAAACAAAAACAGGAGCTTTAAATGGCAACAACAATGCTAAAAGGTAACGTCGTAAATCTTGCAGGAAACACAGTAAACGTAGGTGATAAAGCGCCTGCTGTAACGGTTGTCAATTCAAATGGTCTAGCTGACAAAGTAGTCGGCGGTGCATCAGGTAAAAAACAACTTATCGTTGTTGTTCCGTCACTTGATACGGCTGTATGTGCAACTGAAACACGTAACTTCAACAAACGTGCATCTGAAATCGAAGGTGTTGATTTGACAGTTGTCTCTATGGACCTTCCGTTTGCTGCAGGACGCTTTTGTTCAACAGAGGGGATTGAAAACCTTGTTGTAGCATCAGATTTCCGTAACAAAGATTTCGCAAACGCATACGGCGTATTGATCGCTGACGGTGCACTTGCAGGTGTAACATGCCGTGCTATTTTTGCGGTAAACGAAGAAGGAACTGTTATCTACAAAGAAATCGTACCTGAAATCACTGCTGAGCCTGAATACGAAGCTGCATTGGCTGCCGTAAAATAATTACTTTTCTCTCCCTTTGGAGAGAGCCTCTTCTTTCAAATCAAAAACTTTTCTCTTATCACTTACAAATTATAGTAATTAAACCGTTTTCTTTACTCAACGTATAAGCATAGTGTCCGTCTAGTGTAATCGTTGCTCGGGCAAATTTGCCGTGATTTCCTACCGATACATTCAGATAGGGAGCGGCATTCAATGTCTTTTGATCGCTCTTAAAAGAGGCCTCGTGTTTAAAATCGAGGACTATGCTGTTCGGGTTGCTTAACGCAAAATGGCGGATTAGCGGATCAGAAGATTTAATCGTAAGCGATTTTCCCTTGGAATATAATTGAATAAAGCCGAAATTAGCCGCAGAAGAACTGTTTTTAGCCGTCAAATGGGGTGAAGATCCGCCCTGAGAAATGATAAGGGCCCTGTGCCAATCAATACTCTGGTCAATCTGAAGCTTTTTTTCTTCAATACTGCCGTCCAGATTTTGGACCGTAAAGGTAATTTCTTTTAATACGCGTGCCTGATCCGGGAAGGTATAACTCAACGTTCCCATTTGAGGACGTGCATCGGATATATTAGATGTTACCTTTTGTTTTTTGGCTTCATCACTGGCAAAAAAAGGATTTTCACGTGCGATTAGGTGGGAGAGTAATAAAAGCGAGAGAAAGAGTGAATATTTTTTCATAAATCCCCTGTTGCTATTGTGAATCAGCATCAAGCTCTTTAAGCTCAAAATACTGTTTTTGCAAAGCGGCATTTTCGGCTTTTAGCCGCTCAATATCTCCGCTGAGATAGTCTTGATACTCTTCGAGATCAAGCAGAACACTCAAAGAATTGTCTCCGAAAAAGATAAATCCCATGTAGATGCCTACGCTAAGCACAACACCTGCGGCGAGAAAGAATTTATACGTCTGTAGACCGAAATAACGCTCAGTCAGACTCTCCTTCTCCTCGTGAAACAGGTGTTGTTGGCTTTCTTGGTGCATTAGTTAAAGAGAGAGCTCCCTAAATATTCACCGTACATCACTTCGGTTTCGATTTCAAGCAAACGGTTGTATTTTGCCGTACGCTCACCGCGTGCGGTTGAACCGGTTTTAATTTCACCGCAGTTTAGGGCAACGGCAAAATCGGCGATAAACGCATCTTCACTCTCCCCTGAACGGTGAGACATGACACATTTATACCCGTTACGTTGTGCAAGACGAACCGTCAGCATCGTTTCAGAAACCGATCCGATTTGATTCGGTTTGATCAAAATTGCGTTAGCGATCCCTTTTTCAATCCCTTCAGCCAAAATGCTGGCATTGGTTACGAATAGGTCATCACCCACAAGCTGCACTTTATTGCCCAATTTCTCAGTTAACAGCTTCCATCCGTCCCAGTCGTCTTCACTCAAGCCGTCTTCGATGGATACAATCGGGTATTTTGAGCATAGGTCAACATAGTAATCAACCAATTGCGCAGAGGTAACGGTTCGATTCTCTGAATCTAGGCGGTATCCGCCTTCGGTAACAAGCTCAGATGCCGCAACGTCGAGGGCGATAGCGATTTGTTCACCCGCTTTGTATCCTGCTTTGGCAATCGCTTCCATGATAACTTGAATCGGCTCTTCATTAGAACTTAAATCCGGTGCAAAACCGCCCTCATCTCCAAGTGCCGTATTGGCTCCGCGATTTTTTAGGATGGTTTTTAAATTGTGATACACTTCAGACGATGCACGAAGCCCTTCCGAAAAATCGTCAAAACCGATCGGCATAATCATGTACTCTTGAAAATCAACGCTGTTATCGGCGTGGCTGCCGCCGTTGATAATGTTTAGCATCGGAACCGGCAAGACCATCGCATTGGCACCGCCGAGGTAGCGATAAAGCGGGATTCCGAGACTTTTAGCCGCCGCACGGGCAACCGCCATCGAAACGCCTAAAACAGCATTCGCACCAAGGTTGCCGTAATTTTCCGTTCCGTCCAGCTCTTTCATTGCCGCATCAACCATTGCCTGATTAAACGGGCTTAATCCCATAATGGCATCGGCGATCTGGCTATTGACGTTCTCAACCGCTTTAAGAACCCCTTTCCCCATATAACGCGCATCACCGTCGCGCAATTCGAGGGCTTCACGTTTACCGGTACTGGCACCGCTTGGAACGACTGCGCTTTCACGTGTTCCGTCACTTAACTGCACTGTTGCTTTTACGGTTGGATTGCCGCGAGAATCCATAACCTCGATCGCGCTTACTTCATCAATAAAAATCATTCATCTACCTCACTTATATCAGATTCATCCATAGCTATGATGCCGGAAACACCCATAGCCGATTTAATTTTTTCTTCGACTTTGCGAGCCAATTCCGGCTCGTCTTTGAACTTTTGTTTGACGTTTTCACGACCTTGTCCGAGTTTTACGTCCTCGAAACTAAACCATGCGCCGCTTTTGTCAATGATATCGAGTTTGACACCGTAATCGACAAGCTCCCCCTCTTTCGAGATACCTTCACCGAACATGATATCAAATTCTGCTTGACGAAACGGCGGGGCCACTTTATTTTTAATCACTTTTGCTTTTACGCGGTTCCCGATTTGGCTCTCCCCTTGTTTGAGAGTTGCAATTTTACGGACATCGATACGAACCGATGCATAGAATTTTAGTGCATTCCCCCCGGTTGTCGTCTCCGGTGAGCCGTATCCCATTGTACCGATTTTCATACGGATTTGGTTGATGAAAATAATCGTACAATTCATTTTATGCATGATACCGGTGAGTTTACGCAGCGCTTTTGACATCAAACGCGCCTGAACGCCCACTTGCTGGTCATTCATCTCCCCTTCGATCTCCACTTTCGGCGTCAACGCGGCAACCGAGTCGATAACGATCAGATCCACCGCTCCGCTGCGGACGATCGTTTCAACGATATCGAGTGCCTGCTCGCCGTAATCGGGTTGAGAAACCAAGAGGTTTTCGACATCAACCCCTAGATTTTTAGCGTATCCGATATCGAGTGCGTGTTCCGCGTCGATAAAAGCACATACGCCGCCGTTTTTTTGGCATTCGGCTGTGATTTGAAGACTAAGCGTCGTTTTTCCCGAACTCTCAGGCCCGTAGATTTCGATAACACGCCCTTCCGGCACCCCGCCGATTCCAAGCGCCAAATCCAAACCGATCGATCCGGTACTGATTGAATTTATGGGTTCAATCTCTTTATCCCCTAAGCGCATCAACGTCCCTTTTCCGAACGTTTTATCGATTTGCTTCATCGCAAGTTCAAGCGATTTAAGTTTTTGTGGATCCATCATGCTGTGCTCTCCTGAGACTAATATGTTTAAAATTACGTCATAATATGACAAATTGAAATATATTCTAAAAATATGACAAATTGAAATATTAATAATTCGCATTCTGGAATAGAGATATTTTAGCGTTATTTGGTTAAAATTTAATTGATTTGCAGTTTTGAATAGGATTTTCAGTGAAAAAAATGGTGATAGCCCACTCCCCCGATGCCGACGATATTTTTATGTATTACGCCATTAAATTCGGGTGGGTCGGAAAAGAGAATACTGTTTTTGAAAATATTGCCTTAGATATTGAAACGCTCAATACAGAAGCCCTTAAAGGAACGTATGACATTACGGCTATCAGTTTCGGGCTCTATCCCCATATCCGCAGCGATTATGCCCTTTTGCGTACGGCGGTAAGTTTCGGTCAGGGGTACGGCCCAAAACTTATCCGAAAAAAAGAGACCGTTCTTAAAAAGCGGTTCAAAGTTGCTCTCAGCGGAAAATATACGACGAATGCATTACTGTTTCGGATTGTCTATCCCGATGCGAAAATAATCTATATGAATTTTTTGGAGATAGAGCAGGCGGTTTTGGACGGAGTCGTCGATGCCGGAGTCCTTATCCATGAATCTATTTTAGGATACGATGAGTCGCTTGAAGTCGAACGGGAACTGTGGGATGTATGGTGTGAACTCTCAGGCGGTGATCTGCCTCTGCCGCTCGGCGGTATGGCGATCCGCCGCTCATTGCCGCTGACCTCCGCTATCGAATATGAATCTGTTTTGACCAAAGCGGTACAAATCGCTCGTGATCACAAAGAGACCCTCTCCAAAATGCTGATGGAACGCAATCTTGTCCGTATCGATGCGCCGACACTGGAAAAATATCTCGAACTTTACGCCAATGACGAATCTATTACACTTAATGAAACCCAATACAAAGCGATCGAACTTTTATTTGATCTAGGATACAAACACGGGTTCTTTGACGCCAAAATCGATCCGAGGGACTTTATGCTCCCGCTCGAATACAACGAATTGAGGTACTCATAATATGGTTCAATCGGAATTGATCGGCTTAGGGATCGAAACGTTTAAAATCGCCCTCATTTTGTCCCTGCCGGCATTATTAGTCGGGATGTTTTTGGGTCTTGCGGTGAGTATTTTTCAAGCGACTACCCAAATCAATGAGATGACCCTCAGCTTTATCCCGAAAATCATCGGGATTGTTGTCGTCATTATCCTCACGATGCCGTGGATGATGAATGAGATGCAGGATTTTACGATCCGCATGTTTAATCTGATCCCTACCTTTATGCAGTAATGTTAATACGCCATCAGAACTCGTCCTGATGGCTACGTTAACACTGGGTTCGCTTCGGCAGCGAGCCCACGCACGCTTGCGTGCTATCCTTGTTTTCTGAGGTAAATAACTTTGCTAAACACCAAAACTATCGATTTTTCCAAATTCAGCTCCATTCGAATCGGCCCCATCGTCGAGGTAGCGCTCATCGAAAACGATGTTGTCCCCGAGGGGCATATGATCGTCGGTTCCGCTAACAACGTCCTCATCTCTCCCACTCCGCCGCCGCTGATGATCCTCTCCAAAGAGTACGATTTTATCCGCCTTGAAGACGACGGGCTCCATATCGGTGCGGCAACCCCCGGAGGACGGGTCGTCTCTTTCTGCAAAAAGAACGACATCGCCCATTTCGAATACCTCTCCAAACTCCCCGGAACACTCGGCGGAATGCTGAAGATGAATGCGGGACTGAAAGAGTATGAAATCTTTAACCATCTGATCGCCATCCGCACGATGAGCGGCTGGAAGCAAAAAAACGAAATCGAATTCGGCTACCGAAAAACCTCCATTCATGAAGTCGTTTTTGAAGCAGTATTCGAAGTGCACCCAGGCTACTCAAACGAACGGTATGAGATGTTTTCTCAGATGCGTTCCA
This sequence comes from Sulfuricurvum kujiense DSM 16994, assembly GCF_000183725.1. Classification (NCBI taxonomy): domain Bacteria; kingdom Pseudomonadati; phylum Campylobacterota; class Epsilonproteobacteria; order Campylobacterales; family Sulfurimonadaceae; genus Sulfuricurvum; species Sulfuricurvum kujiense. The sequence goes on from NC_014762.1 coordinate 48,623, forward strand.
ATCAGCCCAATGACCCGAGCGCGGGAAGCTGTTTTAAAAATCCTCCGGGGGATTATGCCGGGCGACTGATCGAAGCGGTCGGGTTAAAAGGGGTACGCCAGGGCTCCATGGCATTTAGCGAAGTGCATGCCAATTTTCTCGTCAACACGGGAGGTGGAACCTACAGCGATGCGCTGACCCTCATACATGAGGCACAAAAGCGGATAAAAGAGCAGTTTGACATCGATCTTCAATGCGAAATAGTACTGATTGATCAAAAAATATGACGATAAAATAATCTTTTCTATTGACTTTAGTCGTCACAGTTTGATAAAATGACGATGAAACTAAAAATAGCAAAGGATTTAAGCGTACAATGACGGTAAGTTATATCCGACCGGATAAAGATTTTGACGGTGTTTATGAGCAGCTTAAATTGATCAACGGTTATGCCGATCAGAAGGGGATAGCCATCAATGAAGAGATGGTGGATCAGACTTCCCAGAATAAGCGGCTGAGTGAACGTCATGAAGTCGTCCGTTTCTTCCGTTCTCTGGATGGGGATACGTTAATCATTTACGATACATGGACATTAAGCAGTTGTATCGAAGATGTAGTCCAAATGTTTAGTTGTCTCCTCAAAAACAATAATACCCTCCATTTTGTCAAACCGGGCGTGATAATCGACCGCAAAAGTGATACAATGGTCGTTTTAGGTCTTATTGATCAACTCCGCCAGATATTGCAAGACGATGCGAAAAAAGGGATTGGACGTCCGCGAGGATCAAAATCGTCATCAAAATTCGATATTCACTTGGAACAGATTATCGACTTATTGAAGAAACGGCGTAGTGTAAGTGAAATTGCACGGGTGCTGGACGTGAGCCGAAGCTCGCTGAAAGATTATATTGAATCACGTGAGCTAAAAGAGGTCGTAAACGGTGTCATCGGTATCGGAAACGATGAGGATGCGGAAGCAACGGTGATCGGGACGATTCGGTGCCCGATTGATGAATCACAAAAAAGGGAAAATATATGAGCAATGAAACAACCCCGACAGGGAAAGAGTATTTGTCCGGATGGACACCTTGGCGTATCAAACGGTACTGGTTTTACGGTTTGGTAACCATTATATCTCTGGTAATCCCATGGATTACCATTAACGGCAACCACCTTTTCTTGCTGAGTTTTGACAAACTCAAACTCCATTTGATGTTTGTTCAATTTGATATGCAAGAACTTTATTTGATGCCGTTTTTATTAATGATTTTGTTCATCGGGATATTCGGTATTACCGTATTGGGTGGACGGGTTTTTTGCGGATGGATATGTCCCCAAACCATTTTCCGCGTCGTTTACCGTGATTTGATCGAAACGAAACTCTTAGGGCTTCGTAAACGGATTAAAAATAAACAACAAGAGCCGGATTATTCAAAACCGGAAAATAAACTCAAACGCCTTGTCGCAATTTTGCTGTGGACCGGTTTGGCATTTATCGCGGCATCGGATTTAATGTGGTATTTCGTACCGCCGGAAGACTTCTTAGCTTATATCCAAAACCCTGCCGAGCATACGGTTCTGATCGGTTCTATCTTGGGTATCGTCGCTTTTTTAGTTTATGACGTCATCTTCCTGAAAGAGAATTTTTGTGTCTATGTTTGCCCTTATTCACGTATCCAATCGGTTTTGTACGATGATGATACCGTTATGGCGATCTATAATCCAAACCGCGGCGGCGACATCTATAATGAGCATAAAGAAAAAATCTTCACAAAACAAAACGATCTGTTAAGTGTCAATCCAAAAGCGGAATGTACTACCTGCGAAAGCTGTGTGACCGTATGTCCTACCCACATTGATATCCGCAAAGGGCTGCAGCTGGAGTGTATCAACTGTCTAGAATGTGTCGATGCGTGTACCGAAGTCATGGGTAAACTCGGCAAACCAAGCCTAGTCGAATGGTCAAGTGAAAAAGAGACCCTGTTTATGAAAGGAAAAACCCAGTATTTCCGTCCAAAAATTTTAGGGTACATCACCGTATTGGTCGTCGTCAGTATTATTTTGGCAATGATGGGAAGCAAAAAAGAGTATATGCTTCTTAATATCAACAAAGAGAACCGTTTGTACTCCATCCATAACGATGACGGAAAAGTCAAAGTTGAGAATGCATATACGTTCTTACTGCAAAACACATTGAATGAAGACCACGATTACTATTTTGACGTTGTCGCCCCTGCTGGGATGGAAGGCAAAATCAAGATCGAAGAACCGGAAGAAGCCTTTACGGTTAAACCGGGCGTCGTTAAGAAAAAAGTCGTTGTCCTTTACACAGACGAGATCCTCGTGAATGACGAACGTAAAGATACAGTGATTCCTATCACCATTAACGCTTACGCGGTTGATGCAAAAGATAAAGTGGCGGTTACACGTCAATCGACCTTTACTTTCCCACGTGCCGATTTATTAAAAGAAGAAGAGGATTAATCCTCTTCTGGCCATCGTTTCCTCTTTTCCTTTCTAATCAGCCATTTATAGTACAATACCCTCCATGAAAACAGTAGCAATTATCGGCGGCGGTGCGAGCGGACTGATGGCGGGGCTTTTTGCGGCACGCGCCGGTGCAAACGTCACACTCTATGAGCAAAATAACGGTGTCGGTAAAAAGATTTTAGCCTCCGGCAACGGACGGTGCAATATCATCAACACGACATCTTCAGCTGACGATTTTGCAGGGACTGACCCTCATTTTGTCACCTATGCACTCAAACAGCTCAATTTTACTTATTTTGAAAAACTTTGCCTGTCAATGGGGTTGGTTCTTGATATTAAAGAAGACGGACGATGCTATCCTCTCTCCAATGAGGCAAAATCAGTATTGATCGCACTCAAAAGTGCGGCAAGTGATGCGGGCGTCCATATCCGTACCGACAATTCGGTGAGTGACATATCGAAAAAAGATGCCCAATTTATCGTTGAAACACCTACAGATAAAAAATATTTTGATGCGGTACTGATTGCTACAGGCTCCGAAGCGGCACCCCAGCTGGGTGCGTCGGCTGATGGCTATCGATTTGCCGAAAAGTTTGGGCACGAAATTGTCCCGACTTACCCCTCATTGGTGCAGCTTCATTTAAATTCAAAACATCACCATAAAATGGCAGGGGTCAAAACAACGGCCGAAGTAACCCTCATCATCGACGGTAAATCCAAAGAAAAAATCCAAGGGGACATCCTCTTCGCTGCGTACGGTATTTCTGGACTTGCTATCCTCGATATCAGCCAGAAAGCTTCCTATGCCCTCCTCAACAAACAACGTGTCAGTATTTCCCTCAATCTCCTCCCCCGTTATGATCGTCAAAGTCTCATAAATATCGTCGAGAAGCTGTTTGCATCCGTACCTAAGCATGATGTCCATACGGCACTCTGCGGCCTTATGCCTGCCAAAATTGCGACCTATCTTCTCGATGATGCGGGTATAGCACTCTCCGCACCCGTATCTGCGCTCAATCCAAAAGAGATTAAAAAACTCTCCCACCTGATCGGCGAATGGAAATTTGAGGTGAACGGTACTCACGGGTTCAAACATGCCGAAGTGAGCGGCGGCGGCGTATCAACAGCCCAAATCAATAATAAAACAATGGAATCAAAACTGGTAGAGGGTCTCTATTTTGCGGGAGAAGTACTCGATATCGTAGGGAAGCGCGGAGGCTATAATTTTAACTTTGCGTGGGCTAGCGGAATGATTGCGGGAAAAGAGATGGCAAAATAATTTCAACTATTATTTTATTAAGTCCCCGTAATCCAATACAAAGAGCCGTTCCGAAGGCAGTAGTGCCGAGAGGAACGAGCGTTCTTGGATTGCGGTATGATCTTTTGGTACTTTTCTGACTAAACAGAAAAGTACACGAGAGTGATTATTTTTTCCCGTAACGTTTACGGTCAGTCGGATCCAACCAGCGTTTGCGGATACGGATGTTAAGAGGTGTAACTTCGAGAAGCTCATCATCTTCGATCCACTCCAACGCACGCTCAAGGTTCATATCACGCGGCGGAACAAGCTTGATCGCTTCATCCGCACCGGATGAACGGACGTTTGATTGCGCTTTCCCTTTGATAGGGTTAACGTCAAGGTCGTTTGAACGGCTGTGCTCACCGATAATCATCCCTTTGTATACTTTGGTTTGAGGCGCTGTGAAAAGGACACCGCGGTCTTGCAAGTTGAACAATGAGTACGCAAGGGCAACACCGTCTTCCGTCGAGATCAACGCACCGTATTGGCGGCTCTCAACATTCCCGGTATACGGACGGAATTCCAAGAATGAGTGGTTCATAACCCCTTCACCTTTGGTATCGGTCAAGAATTGCCCACGGAAACCGATAAGACCGCGTGCCGGAATTTCGAACTCAACGCGGGTAAAGCCCTCACCCATCGGTACCATCGCTTTCATTTCCGCTTTACGGCGGCCAAGACGCTCGATGATCGTACCTGCGAAATCTGCCGGAAGGTCAACAACAAGGTGCTCGAACGGTTCACATTTGACCCCTTCGATCTCTTTAACGATAACTTCAGGACGTCCGATACCGAACTCAAACCCTTCACGACGCATGTTTTCAGCTAAGATAGTGATTTGAAGCTCACCACGACCGGAAACGATAAATTTACCTTCTCCGACCGTCTCGTAACGCATTGCAACGTTGGTGTTCATCTCTGCATCAAGACGCTCACGGATTTTATTTGCCGTAACGTGTTTACCTTCTTGTCCTGCAAGCGGAGAGTCATTTACCGAGAATACAACGGTCAATGTAGGCTCTTCGATGTGCATAGGATCAAGAGGCATAGGGTTTTGCGGATCACAGATAGTATCTCCGACGTCTACGGTTTCGATACCGGCAACGGCAACGATATCGCCCGCTTCCGCTTCCTGGATCTCCATACGGTTAAGTCCCAAGAATCCGATCAATTTAGAAATTTTCCCTTTGACCATCTCTCCGTCGGCTTTTGCAAGGAGGATATTGTCCCCTTTTGCAATCTTACCGTTGAAGATACGGGCAATACCGATTTTACCGACGTAGTTATCGTAGTCAAGTGTGAAAACTTGCAACTGTGTCGGATTGGCAGCATCACCGGTCGGTTCAGGCACTTTTTCCAAAATGGTGTTAAACATACATGTAAAATCACCGTCAGGATCAGCCATGTCCATTTTTGCGATACCGTCACGCGCTGCAGCGTAAATGATCGGGAAATCGAGTTGATCTTCCGTCGCGTCCATTGCAACGAAAAGGTCGAATACTTCATCGACTACTCGCTCAGGGTCAGCAGATGGTTTATCGATTTTGTTAATAACGACGATCGGTTTGATTCCAAGTCCGAGCATTTTTTTAACAACGAATTTGGTTTGAGGCATAACACCCTCATAAGCATCAACGAGGATCAATGCACCGTCAACCATTTTCAAAACACGCTCAACCTCACCGCCGAAGTCGGCATGGCCCGGAGTATCGATAATGTTAATTTTGTGATCGCCGTAGCGGATCGCAGTATTTTTAGAAAGAATCGTGATCCCGCGCTCTTTTTCAAGGGCATTAGAGTCCATCGCTCTTTCGTTTACTTGTTCGTGTGTTCCGAACGTTCCGGATTGTTTGAGCAATCCGTCAACTAGGGTCGTTTTACCATGGTCAACGTGGGCGATGACGGCAATGTTACGAATTTTTTGCACTGAATATCCTTGTAGGTAGGCAATAATTTTCGCGAATTATATCTTATATAAGGTTAAGGATATGTTAAGGCAAAATCATATTATTACTGTTCCGTTACTATCATTAGTGGAATATTTTTTGCTTTGCTTAACTACTTTAATAATCGAGCGGATACGTACGCTCACTAAGGATCGATTATGATCGTTCAAAGCAAAGAAAATAAATCACAGGGATCACTCGTTGATTTGCTGGGTGGAAATACGAAAAACTCTTCCGCAGCAAAATCAAATGATCTTTTTTCAAAACTTTTGGCTTCTATCGGTATTCAAGGCAAAGGCGATGAAAATAAAATTGTTAAAACAAACGATTTTAAAGCCGTTATTGACCCCAAAAATAAATCGGCAGCGATTCCGACAAGCACCACAGAATTAAAAGCTTCCCAGATGAAAGAGTTGCAAACACTTTTGAGCGGAAAAGAGGGGAAAGAAGCAACACTTGTTTCAACCGAACTGCTCGAAAATATGACAAATGATCAAATGCGCACTCTGATTAATCGGGCTAAAGATTATCTAAAAAATGAGATCAGTGCGAAAAGCCCGGAATATCAGGCTGACCCGAAATCGTTGCCGAAAACATTAGGCGCTCTGGTTAAATTGGCTGAAAAACTTGGGCTTGAACCGCAAAGTATCTCTCTTGCGACCATTGTAAACGAGCCTGAAGAAAAAGCTTCTTTCTCGAATGAACTGCTTTCAAAACCTCTCTTTGAAGCTAAAGCGATTGCCGCACTTCCCGCAACCGTCATGGAAGAGAGTGCTCCGATAGAAGCGATTACACAACTTTTAAGTGAATTAAAAAACAAAGAGCAAAAAAATACCAAGCCGCTTTCAACAGAAACATCTGTGCAAGAAAAATCTGATAAAGCTGAAACACAGCCGTTAACCACGCTTCTTCAAGCCATGGATAAGAAGGAGGAGAAAACAGCTTCGACTTCCGTTTCTGAAAAAGTTGATCCGATAAAAATTGCTTCGACGCCAACAGCAGCGACGAATAAAACCGATGCACTGATTGCCCTTTTAAAAGAGAGTAATGATGCAAAAGAGATAAAATCAGAATCTATAAAAGTGGAAGGGGAATCTTCTAAATCTTTGCATGTCCCTAAAGCCGACTCTTTGGAAGTAAAAGCAAAAGAGGCACAGCAAAGTATGCGCCATTTTGCAAGTGACCTCAAAGAAGCCGTTCAAGAGTACAAACCCCCTTTTACCCGCCTTACGATGAAACTTAATCCCGAAAAACTGGGAGAAGTTGAAGTGACCCTTGTGCAACGGGGCAACAATGTCCACGTCAATATTCAGTCCAATAATGCCAACAGTGTCGCTTTCTTGGCACATAACGCCACCGAACTCAAAGCGCAGCTTGCGTCTCAGGGGATTCAGAACGCAACCATGAACTTTATGTCCGGAGGCGATAGTCAAAATCAGCAAGCAGGGCAACAACAGCAGCAAGGGCAACAGCAGCGTTTCCGTGCGTATGAGTCGTTTGAGGAACTGAACCTCAATGAAGAGCAGATTTCTGCTCTTGAAATTATTATCCCGCATTACGCGTAAACCAAGGAGACTATTATGGCTATTAATGCTTATGGAGCGTACACAACAGATGCCGCATATACAGGTGCGACGACAGCTGCTACAAACGAAGATAAAAGTTCTTTGGGAAAAGATGATTTTCTCAAACTGCTGCTATTGGAACTCAAATATCAAGATCCAACATCTCCGATGGATAGTGAGAAAATTTTGTCCCAAACGTCACAGCTGGCTACGCTTGAATCGACAGAAAACACGAACAAAGCCCTTGAAACGCTAGCGGCTTCACTCACTTCATCAATGCAGTATTCCGGCATATCCGCAATCGGTAAAATGGCCGATACGGGGAGCAACGCGATTGTCAAAGAAAAAGATACGAGTGCAACGTTTGAAATATACTTTCCGGAGAAGGTAGCAAGCGGAAAAGTGAACATTCTCGATAGCGCCGGCAAGGTTCTTCGAAGCATCGAAATTGCTGAAACTGCAGCCGGGACAGCCCAATACAAATGGGATGGAAAAGATAACGGCGGAACGCTTTTGGAGGAGGGGATTTACTATGTTGAGTCAACGTATACCAAAACCGACGGGACGAGTGCTACCGCGCGCGTCGGACGTTATCCGATCGAATCGATTAAATTTGAGGGCGGTACTACCTATGCGAAGCTCGGATCCAGTTATGTCGATTTCAGTACGATTAAAGAAATTACGAACTGAGGCTGATGATGACACAGGGATATTATACGGGAATTTCAGGTATCCAAGCCAACCAGTACGGGTTGGATGTCATTGCAGATAATTTAGCAAATACCAATACGGTCGGTTTTCGCGGCTCGTCTACCGAATTCGCCTCTTTATTTAGTGAAAAGCTTGTCAGTTCCGGTTCTGCCCCGACTTATGATGAAATCGGTGCGGGGACAAGGTTGCAAGCGACAACAATGAATACGCAAAACGGATCGCTGCTCAACACGGACAGATTTAATGATTTAGCTATCAACGGAAACGGATGGTTCGGGGTAGTTTCTGGCCAAGATCGTTATTTTACCCGTGCGGGAAATTTCGTTCTGGACGAATACCAAAAAACCGATGGAGCCGCCAACTCTTCCGTCGGCCGTCTTACTACGACGGAGGGGATGTATGTGACGGGGACGATGCTAAATAATTTCGCCTATGATTCACAATACAATTACTCGGCAAAATCGGATGTCACTGATACCGGAGCCTTTAAAATCACCGCTTCATTAAATACGGTTCCTCTTACCGATGCAAATGAACAGGGGCCGATTGAGCTGCCTACACGATTGGCATATCCGACAGAGCCTACGACTAGCACAAAATTTTACGGTAATCTCGGTACGGATGTCGCCGAACGCACCATGAGTGCCAATGCCATCAGCCCCTCTAATGATCAAAACCGTATCAAGCTTGTTTTCACCCAAAGTGCGGTTCAGCCGGATCAGGGAGTCAGTTGGGATGTTGTCGCTACCGCTTCTTCCAATGACGGAACTGTGCTTTACGATACCCAGTACGGAACGGCTGTATTTAACGAAGGGGGTGGTTTGGAATCGTTTAGCCTGCCGACGATTAATAATGACGGAGCACCTGTGAGTGTTGATCTTGGCAGCGCATTCGGCGGTGTGATCTCCAGCGCAGGACCTACCATATCGGCTTCATCGCAATCTGACGGTATTTCCGGAGGGACTCTCAATAAATACAGTATCAATTCGGACGGGATTATCGTTGCCGATTTTTCTAACGGAAAACAAAGTACCATCGGCCGAATTGCAGTGTATCATTTTCAGAATGACCAAGGGTTAACCCGCTCGGGAAGCACTCTCTTTTCCCAAAGCGATAACAGCGGCAATCCGATGTTTTGGACCGATGCGAACGGAGAAGCGGTAACCGGAACAACGATAAGCAGCGGTCATCTGGAAAACTCGAATGTTCGCATGGAAGTTGGGCTTACCGATATGATCGTTATGCAGCGCGCTTATCAGGCGAATGCCAAAACGGTGACAACGGTGGATGAAATGATCCAAAAAGCACTCTCGATGAGAAAATAATTTTGGAATATTTTTTGCTTACTAATTTGACTTTGTCATAAAAAGGACATACTATGTTACGATCACTCTTCGCAGGTGTAACCGGGCTTCAAGCCCATCAGATAGCGATGGACGTTGAATCCAACAATATCGCTAATGTTAACACGATCGGATATAAATATTCTCGTGCAAATTTTTCCGATTTGTTGGCGCAAACCAGTCAAATCGCAACCGCTCCTCAGGGAGACATCGGAGGGAAAAACGCCGTACAGGTCGGGTTAGGAACAACGATCAGTTCCGTTACGCGGATTATGACGCAGGGTTCGATTCAAAATACCGATAAAAATACGGACGTCGCCATTCAAGGGGACGGTTTCTTTATCGTCAGTTCCGATGCGGGGAGCACCTATAAGTACAGCCGTTCAGGGGATTTCAAATTTGATGCGGCCGGAAATTTTGTAGACAATAACGGATTTGTCGTCCAAGGATGGGTTCGTGACGAGGCGACCGGTAAAGTCGATTCTACCGCGCCTATCTCAAATATTAACATCCCGCCCGGATTAACGACACCTGCGAACGCTACGGCCGATGTCGTCCTCAAAGCCAATCTCGATTCTGGGGAAACGGTAGAGACGTTTAATGCGACGAATTCGATGGATTCTTATAATCTGGAATATGCGTCAAACTACGCTGTATGGCAGGCCGCCGGATTTGTTCCCGCTGTAGGGGGGGCATTGCCGGCACCGCCTAATGCAGCGACACAGGCTCTTTGGTACAGCGCCTACACGACACGCAATGCCAATACCAATAGCGCCGAAAATATGAATGTTATGTTTAACGAGCAAGGGCAGTCTCTCACTATGCAGCCCAATCAGGGGGTCTGGGTCAGCTATAAAGACTCCGTCACTACCATTCCTATGGTCTCAGCTGCAGGTGCTTTTACCTTTACGTTAAACGGGACTACTATCAGCGGTACAACGAGCGGGGTAACTTTAGCAGATGATGCCGCGACTGTTCAGCAAGCGATCAATGCTCAAACGGCAAATACGGGGGTTTCGGCGACGGTAGTCGGCAGTAATCTCGTATTAACCAACGACAACTCCCGTGATAGTGACGGGAGTGCCACAAAAAATATCGTTATCACCGGATCAAATGCCGGTGCACTTGCTTTAGGATTCACGAATCAATCGGTTATTACAGCCTATAAATATACGTATACGACCAATGCCGCGGATGCGACGCCTCTCATCAATTCCTATGCGGTACCGACTACCTCTGTGCCGCCTGCGGATAGCAACTTTACGACGACAGAGCAACTGCGATTGCTGATGGAGACCCATGCGCAGTATGTTTCCGGATCCGATCCTGCTGGAACCGTTGCACCTGCGGGGGTTAATTTTGCCACGGGTATTAAAATTATTATTAACGATCGCGGGCAATTTGAAGTCAGCAATCTAAGTGATGGCGATGCCAATCAGGAAAACTTGAAGCTGCAGGTAACCGGATATTCTGACCCTGCGGCCAATGTCACGAAAAATGAGCGTTTTACCGCATTAATGCAATCGATTAACGGAACGGTTGTCGAAGGGAGCACGGGAATTCGGCTCTCCCAAAGTATGAATGCGGCGACGCATTCGGCCAGTATCGATGTCTACGATTCTCTGGGGAGTAAACATACCCTGAAAATGGATTTTCGCAAAACGTCGGTGGATGTGGTCTCCGGTTCGACATGGAGCATGAAACTCTCGGTTCCGGAACCGGGTGAAATTAATACCATTGCTCCGATCAACGAATTTAACGGACAAGTACGTTTCGGCCCAGACGGAGCACTCTCCTCGTACACGCCGACGAATATCACCTATACGGCAAATAACGGTTCGTCGCCGAACCAAACGATTAATATTAAATTGGGAACGGCGAATGCCTTTGACGGTGTTACGAGCTTTGACGCCACCTCCGGCACCAGCGGTATCAGTCAAGACGGTTTCCCGGGGGGAGATTTGGTCGGTATCCGAATCGACCAAAGCGGTACGCTTGTCGGGTCTTTCTCTAACGGGCGTTCGTTCGGACTTGCGCAGATGGGGATGGCAAAATTTACCAATAACGAGGGGCTGGTGAGTGATGGCGGAAACGTCTATTTGCAATCGGCAAACTCGGGTGATCCGATTATCGGTACGGCGGCAACGGCAGGGCGCGGTTTTATGCAGTCATCGTCGCTTGAAGCATCAAACGTCGACTTGTCCAAATCGCTAACGCAGCTTATTATTATTCAACGTGGCTATCAAGCCAACGGTAAAACGATTACCACTTCCGATACTCTTCTCGAAACTCTTCTGGGAATCAAACGCTAATATCATTTTTCTTGAACGCCAAAGGGATTTTATCCCTTTGGCTACGCTAGCCGCTATGGCACATGAAGCGAAGGGGAAAGCCAAACGAAGTGCAGGCAAACGATTGCCTCTTTGAGGCAGATTTTATTAATTTTCGAAGTTTTTTGAGGAAAAGGATTCCGGCGATAAGGATGAACGCCGGAACTTTGAAACTTAAGGAGTGAGAATGATGAATGAGAAAACGTTACCCAAGACTTGCTGCTGTCGTTTGGGATATCAGCATTATGAATCAACTTGGTAAACAAACAGTAATATAGCTATACTTTCGTTATGAGATGGCGAACATTAAAACAAACAAACAAAATAAAAACTCCCGTTAAACCGAAAATCGACTATGCTCCCTTTTGGTCCCGTGCTGCAGGATTTGCGACCGATATTTTTATGATCGGACTGCCTATATCACTTATTACGATGATGATGTTCGGTTACGATCAGATGCACACCGCCGGCGGATTGGACGTGTTAGTCCACGATCCGAAAGCGCAGACCAATCCGCCTAATCCGATAGCATCGCTGCTGCAAATCGCTCTTTTTCTCATTACCTACGTTTGGTTTTGGCATAAAAGCGGTCAAACGCCCGGGAAAAAGCTCGCCCGTATCCGTGTAGTGGATGCCAAGACCATGGACAATGCCTCGTATTGGAAACTCTCCCTCCGTTTTATCGGTTATTTTTTTTCCTTCATTACCCTAGTGGGATTTTTTATCGGGCTGTTGCGCAAAGACAAACGTGCTTTGCATGATCTCATCAGCGGCACCGCCGTTATACGCGTCCCCTAACGTGGCTGTTTTAATCGCCTCTTTTTATTTCTTCTATTTTGCCCTGATCGGGGTACACATTATTTTTGTCCCGAAAATTCTCTCCGAGGTGGGCTACTCCCCTATGGAGATCGGAATCATTTTCGCCTCCGCGCCGCTTGTTCGGTTTGCGATCCCGTTTTTATTTTTAAAAGGGCTAAGGCTAAGCCGCAAAACCTTTTTTACCGCACTTGCCTTGATGGGGCTTAGCGCTGCCGGTTTTTACGGTGCGCTGGAGCATTTTTGGCCGCTGCTGATCGTCAATATCTTTTTTGGTATCGGCATCGCCTTGATCCTCCCCTATATCGAGGTGATTGCGCTGGAGCAAATCGGAAGGGAACGCTACGGCCGTATCCGTCTTTTCGGTTCGCTTGGGTTTATTGCCGTTTCTCTTGTACTGGTTCGTTTTTTGAGTACTCCGTATATCGGTATCGGATTTTTGATCGCAATGGCTCTGATTACCCTCATATTCGGAGCTATAATCGGAAAACATCCCCATTCGGACTCCTCAAGCGATTGCGGATCGGGTGATGAACTTTGTCTCTTTTCGATCCGTAACCATATACCTCTGTGGATCGGATTTTTCCTGATGCAGGTGAGTTTCGGTCCGTTTTATAATTTTTTTACAATCTACACTACGGCACACGGTATTTCATTGGACACGACCGTGTGGCTTTGGAGCTTTGGGGTCATTGCCGAAATTTTGATGTTTTATTTCCAAGGGCCGCTTTTGCGGGGAAATTTGGAACGTCTTTTACAATTAACCGCTTTGATTACCGCATTACGATGGACAATTGTTGCCCTCTTTCCCGATTCGACACCGCTGCTTTTTGCATCGCAAAGTCTGCATGCCTTTAGTTTCGCCCTCTTTCATACAACGGCCATTACGCTGCTTTTTGAACTTTACAGTGCCAGACGCCTCTCTCAGCAATTTTTCTTCGGAATTTCATACGGATTGGGAGGATTTATCGGAGCGATCGGAGCGGGGGCTCTCTATCAGTATACCCCTTCTCTCTTATTCATCGGAGGCGCAATTGGCGCTTTGGGAGCTGCCTTGGCATTTAGATTGGATAAAAAACTTCGTTTTTAAGATTTCCTAGTCTTCTTGTTTTACATGCGTAACCATTTGAGGAAACGGAATCGATATGCCGTTTTTATCAAACTCCAGCTTTACCGCTTCGGTCATCTCAAACATACCGTCCCAATAATGCTCTACCGCTACCCACGGACGGGCGAAAATTTGTACCGAATTCTGGGCTAGTGCACCTACCGCGACAACGGGAGCAGGATCTGCCAAAACTTTCGGGTTGGAAATGAGAACATTCATGATCACCTCTTTGGCCAATTTCAGGTCATCTTTGTAATCGATATCGAAGACCATATCGATCCGGCGTTTCTCATTTCCGGTATAGTTGATAATGTTCCCGGCGATAAGGGCTCCGTTGGGGATAATGATCGAGCGGTTATCTGCCGTTGTCAACGTCGTCGAAAAGAGGTTAATGGCCTTGACCGTTCCCATCACCCCTGAGACTTCGATAAAATCGCCTACTTTGAAAGGGCGGAAGAAGATAATCAAAACGGCTGCACCGACATTCGCTAATGTATCCTTCAGCGCAAGCCCGATCGCAAGACCGGCGGCACCGAAAACCGCTACAAATGAGGTCGTGTTAATACCGATATTGCTTGCCGCCGCAACAATCAAGGCGATCATCAGCGCTACATACAGGGCATTTGCCGAAAACGATATCAACGTCTCATCCACACGGGACTTCTCCATCGCTTTACGCATCAATACAATTATTTTTCGTATAATCCATCTTCCGATAAAGAAAATGGCAAGTGCGCCTAAAATTTTTACTCCATAGTCGGTTGCATACTCAAGGGCACGCTCCGTATAATATTCCATTTTCTGCAGCATCAGATTCCCCTTTTAGCGGTATTGAACAATCTGTTTCAGTTCAAGCCGTTTTTGCTCGCTTTGCGGATTCACCCGATATCCGAATGCACATATCACGGCGACACTGTGTCCGTACTCAAGATCCAAAATCGCTTCGACCGACTCTTTGTCAAACCCCTCAATCGGACAACTGTCTATTTTGAGAGTTGCCGCATAGGTCATCATATTGGACATGGCGATATAACACTGTTTGGCCGTCCAGTTTTCCAGCAAGACCTCATCGCACTCAATCGGTTCAAGATAGTTTTTATAAACACCCATATAGGTGTCCACTGCATCCTGAGGAAGACCTCGTCGCTCAAACATTTTCCGTACATAAGGGGTACCGCTTCGTACCGTATCGTTGTCCGTAGTAAACACGACCAATTCAGAACACTCTGTAATCTGATTTTGGTTCCAGCAGGCACTTTTAAGCGCTTTGCGCAGGGCGGGTTTGCGGACGACGATCAATCTCCACGGCTCCATCCCAAACGATGAGGGAGACATTCGGGCGACTTCCAGAAGAGCGTCAAACTCCTCTTGAGGAATCTGTTTTTCGATATCAAATTTTTTGCAGGCGTGGCGAAACGCCATCGCTTCGGTGAATTCAGACATTCTTTGCCTTTTTATTATATTAACGCCAGCAGAACAACACCCAAAGGGCACGTGAGTTCCGCTTGGCTACGCTAACGCTGTGTTCGGCTCAGCGCGGCACTCGCGCACAGCATGCCGTGCTTTTTTTCTAGTAGCTTTGCTATTTTAACGTAGAGTTCTTTATGGGGGGTAACAAGATTTTCCAAAAGAGAAAAATATTTCAGATAGGTTTGCCATGCCTTCGCCGAAGCTTCTTTCCGCCCTCGCTTTGCCAATTCGAAACTGACTGCGGCATTAATAAACCCTTTCCAAAGCCGCACTTCATTATTATCTTCAAAACGTCTCGGATACCACAAGGGTTCCAAGTCTTCGTGCGCATCGTAATAACGCCCTTCACTGATGGAGAGGACAAACGCCTCACACGACTCTGTTATACCCGTAGGTTCCGTCGCCAATACCCTCTCCCTCCCCTCAGACTGATACATACATGATTCGGAAACTTCGCTCTAAACTCTTTCAGTCGCTCTTTGGATGATTTTCCCGTGTCACAGTAGAAAACGAAGACGCTCCCTTCCGGCTCGTTTTTAAGCAGCGGAGGTGCGTACAGGGTCGTCTCAATCCCATCGATCGGACTTAGAATCGTATCGATCAGCAGCACTTTTATTCCTTGCGATTCTAACGCCTGTTTGTTATGAAGAAACTCTTCTTGCGTCCATTCATCGACACTCAAATCGACCATCGGTTTTTCCTACACTATTTTTTTGAGAGTTTAGCAAAGCTATAAAGGCTTTAGCCTTAGGATTTTAGGCTACACTTACGCTATGGCAAAGAAAAAGAAAAAAATGATCAAACTCAATCAATCCATCCGCCATTTTTTCGGTGATGAAGGATTTGACGAAGGGATAGAACGGGTTCCGACCGATGTGCTCGTTGCCCTGGCCCATACGCTGGGCGTATTTAACGGAACGACCGATAAAACCGGTTTAATCAAAACGTTTCGTCGCATATGGTCGGAAGGGGAGAGCGACAATCGTGAGATGATCGTCTCTTTTTTCAAACACGAGGGGAAAATCTACCCCAATCCGAAACCCAAAGAGAAACCGCACGAGCGGGAAGAAAAAATCAACGAGATGCTGGAAGGTTTTGACATCACACCCGAAGAGCGCCGGGCATTGCATGCTTCGTTTATCGATATACGTACCCGAAAAATTACCCCCGAGAAAATAGCCTCCAAGTTGGAGCACATCCGCTATACACGAAAGCGCGAGCAGCTCGAAAAAGCGTTAGAGGGAAAATTCAATTTCGACGATTCACTGGAGTATTATGCTTCGATCACTTATCACATCGATACCGAAATATTTACGAAAATTCATATCCTTAAAACCGCTCCGCTGAATGAAAAACGGCTCCATGAAGAGAGCATCGAGGTATTGGTTCCGGAGATTACCGAACTAAAAACGGCACTAACAACTCAAAAACAGGAACAAACCAATCTGTTTTTATCCTCGCTTAATTTATCCGATCACCGCTATCTAACCAAAGAGCAAATTATCGCTTCGCTTAAAAGTGCTCCCCCCTCTACACAAACCTACGGTACCCTCAGTGTAGAGATTTTACGCGATGTTTTGGCGCGACATCTGCACACTCCTCTTACCTCGGTTACTAACGATGATTTGATTGTTGAGATTGACAAACAGCTTCATCTGCCGCATCGGATCGAACCGCTGGAATATACGCTGTCGCTTCATTTGGATATTCATGAGCTGAGCCGACAAATCTGGAATGAAGAAGAGCTTACCATTACAACGATGGTAGAAGAACAAAGTATTCAGGAAGAGCGGATTTTTTTGCAAGAACTTGAGCACCTCGTCGAAGAGTGCCGCACCCGCTCAAAACTTTTAGAGATCGATGACGAATCGCTTTATGAGATCGTGTATGAACTATTGCTCCCTTATCTTACTCTGACGCCGCATATCAGTTCTAAAACCTCTCGACGGGTACTGTTCGCCTATGATCAGCGAATTGCGGGGGAACTGCTCAAACGTCAGCGCCAAGCGCTCCTTGCCCGAACGGTTCGCGATTTTAAAAACCTTTTCCCTCTGGCACGCTCGCTTCGACGACGCCTTATTTTCCACACGGGACCGACGAACAGCGGTAAAACCTATACGGCGTTTCAGCAGCTGAAAAAGGCGGGGACGGGATACTATCTTGCCCCATTGCGTTTGTTAGCGCTGGAGGGATATGAGAACCTTAGAGAACAGGGGGTCAGTGCATCGTTGATTACCGGAGAAGAACAGCTCCTCGATGAAGACGCAACCCACATCAGCTCCACCATCGAGATGCTCAGTTTTGAGAGCGAAGTCGACTGCTGCGTTATCGATGAGGTTCAGATGATCGATGACCGGGACCGCGGATGGGCATGGGCGAATGCTATTATCGGTGCCCCTGCCAAAACCGTCATCATGACGGGATCACCGAATGCAAAAGAGGCGATTATCGCATTGGCCGAATATCTGGGCGAGCCGCTGGAGATAATCGAATTCGAACGTAAAAATCCATTGGAACTTTTGAAATCACCGACGCCGATCACCGCGATTGAGCCGAAAACCGCCGTTATCGCGTTTACCCGTTCCAACGCTCTTCGTTTGAAACAGCAGCTTTCAAAAACGTATCGGACCAGTGTTATCTACGGAAATCTTAGCCCTGAAGTACGCCGGGAAGAGGCGCGCCGTTTCCGCGAGGGTGAGACTGATATTCTAGTCGCCACCGATGCGATCAGCATGGGGCTGAATTTGCCGATCAAAACACTGCTGTTTTCCAAAGCGGACAAATTTGACGGCCAGAACCAGCGCAATCTCACCGCTACCGAAGTGCGGCAGATTTCGGGCAGGGCAGGGCGCTACGGACTGAGTGAGAAGGGATATGTCGGGGCTCTCACCGCCGATGTTCTTAAAACGATCAGTTCCCTTTTTACCAAAGCGATCGAACCGATTGTATTGCCGTTTAACGTGATGGCCAACTTTGATCACATCATGCTCGTTTCCAATATTTTGGAAGAAAAATCTCTCTCAAATATCGTCGATTTCTTTGTCCGGAACATGAAATTCGAAGGGCCGTTCCGTGCAGCGAATCTCGAATCGATGCAGGAAGCTTCCGCTATCGTAGACCGCTACGATCTGGATATGCGGACCAAATACACCCTTGCGACCGCACCCCTTTCAACCTCATCGCCTTTGGTTATGGCGGCATTTGAACGCTATGTCAGGGCACTAGAGCAGAAAAAACCGATCGCCTATATTCCCCCGCAGCGTTTGGGACTTCATGCACTATCGATGGAAGAGCTTCAAGAAGCGGAAGATCGGATCAAAGAGATCAGTCTCTATTTATGGCTTTCATATCGTTTGGGAGAATTTTTTGTTGATGCGGAGAAAGCGCGGACATTTCGGGGAGAACTCAACCGATTTATCGAAAATTCTCTTCAACAAAGCCATTTTGTCCCCCGCTGTAAAACCTGCGGAAAACCACTCGCACCGAATGCTGAATTTTCGATTTGTCAAAGCTGTTTTAATAACCTGAACCGTTCCAAAGCTCAACAAGCACGCTCTAATCCTGCAGAGAAAAAGTACTCTTCAAAGCGCCGTTAGAGCATCACTATGCTGCTGCATTTTGATAAATGAGTCAACCAGCACCATATCCAGATGATGCTGCATCGTTTTTTTCATTAACAGCAGCGTATCGTAGGAACTCATCCTCTCTTTATAGGAACGTTGTGTAGAAAGGGCGTCAAATACATCACAGACTGCAATAATACGGGCAAAAAGCGTTATGCTGTTTCCCATAAGCCCGTCGGGATAGCCGCTCCCGTCAAGTTTTTCATGATGGTGGCGAATCCCGTCTAAAATCCGATTATCGCGAATTCCTATTTTTAAAGCGATTGTATGGCCATAGAGAGGATGATGTTTCATTTCATCAAATTCATCCTCAGTCAACCGCCCTTTTTTGTTCGTTATTTTCGGATCGACTCTGCTTTTTCCCAAATCATGAAGCAAGGCTGACATCCCAAGTTCCTGAAGGGTTATGGAATTTAGTTCCAAATACGATCCAAGACTCAGAGAATAGATGCAAACGTTAATCGAATGGGTATGGGTATAGTAATCGTACGCGGTAATTTTAATCATCGATTCGATTGCATGCGTATCGCTGAAAATCGTATTGACGAATGTATTGACTACTTTTTTGGTTTTAGGGACATTTTCAAGCTCTTCGGGATTTTCAAACATTTCGTCCAAAATAACCGATGCCTGACGATAAATTATGGCTGCTTTTTTTATAACAGGAATATGTTCGTTTCGTGCAACCGCCTGCGCGATTTTATCGACAAAAATATTGTATGCCTCAAGATCGGATTGACGAACATAGATTGCATGCCGGCTATCAATTTCTATTTTTATATCCGAATTGATAGGGATGTGCTTTGACAACAATAAGGTTTTTTCCGTGAGTTTTCCCTCTGCCATGAAGAGATCAAACTCCAGTACGTCACCGATGTCCAAAAGCCATTTTTCAATCTCTACGTACATGATATTTGGTCTTTCATCATGCCGTCGAACAATGCGTACTTTTCTGACGTCCATAGTTGTCTAACGCAGCAAATCCGAATAATCGTATTCGGAAGGGTTTAAAAAAATTTTCCCCTCACGTACAGTGAGCCGTATGTCATTTTCCCTCAATGCTTCAAACCGGTTTTTTATTTTTTTCTTCTCTTTATCGCTGTAGCGTTTGAGCTTTAAAAAAGATTTGAGCGAAACCCACTCTTCTTCATTCCCCTCTACAACATCGGCATTAATGGCATCTACACCTTTCGCTTCTTCCATAACGGCATCAACGGAAGCATGGGCAAGGAATTTTGTCGCTACAACATGCAAAACGCTGCGTAACTGGGCATCCCGCTCTTTGTATATCTGCTCGACTTTAATCCGCTCATCAATTAGCATTTGCTCCCGCTGATCCCGTAAGCGATTGGTCTCTTTCTCAAGAACATCTACTTTTTCACGGAGCCGTTCATTCTCCTGCTCAATATACTGAGTATATCGTGCATCACTCGCAACTGTTGTTGAAGTGCCGCTCTTCGCCGATTCGACAGCAACATATTTAACCCCGTTGTCCACAATACAATCCAAACTTCCGCGGCGTATACGGTTGTGGATCGCTTCTTTAGAAACGTTGAAATATTCCGCCGCATCGGCAATTGTCATTTTTTTCATGATTTTCCTTGCTTGTGTAACATTTTGATAAATGAATTCACGATATCCATATCCAAATGACCTACCATCTGTTGTTTCATCAATTGCAATGATTCAAAAGAGGTCATCGGATCTTTGTACGAGCGCTTGGTCGATAGGGCGTCAAAAACATCACACGTACCGATTATTCGGGCAAATTGGCTGATCTGATCTCCTTTAAGGTTATCGGGATAGCCGCCTCCCTCGATCTTTTCATGATGATGACGGATACCGGTCAAAATACGTTCATCCGTGATACCCAGAGCCAATGCAATCTCATGACCGAGCGACGGATGATGTTTCATTTGAGCGAACTCCTCATCGGTGAGTTTACCGTTTTTGTTGATAATCTCATAATCCACTTTACTTTTCCCTAAATCGTGCAAAACTGCCGCCATTCCCAGCACTTCCAACTCTTTTCCGCTGATCCCCAAAAATGCACCGAGACTAAGCGTATAGATACTGACGTTAATGGAATGGGTATGGGTATAGTAATCATGTGCCGTAATCTTCATCAACGATTCAACGGCACTGCTGTCATTCAGTATGATTTCGATAAAGCTGTTGACAACCGGTTGAACGTTTTTAACATTCTCCAGCGATTCGGGATTTTTAAACATCGAATCTATCGCTTCGGTCGCTTTTTCATAAACCAATCGAGCTTTTTGTTCTGTCGAAATTTCCCTGTTTCGTGCAATACTTTGGAGCTGCTTATCGACAAATACTTTGTATCGGTCCTCTTCTTCTTCGGAGATATACAGTGTTTCGATTTCGCGAAGCCGTACTTTTGCATTTCCGTCTACCGCACTGTCGCTTTGTAAAAAAAGGGTCATATGAGTTTTTGTTTCATTGGTCAAAAAAAGATTAAAGTCGATTTGCGATCCTTCGGTAATCAGCCGTTTATCGATTCGCTTGTACTTTTTTTGCTTCATTTAAAACTCTTATCTAAAGTTATCAAATACGAGAGGGGCTTCCCACTCCATACCTTTAATAGCGGCCATGATCTTTTGAAGCTCATCGATCTGTTTGGACTTGACGCGGATATGTTCCCCCTCAATCTGCGCTGTTGCTTTGGTCTTGAGGTTTTTGATCTCAGCGACAATCTTTTTCGCCTCTTTGGCATCGATCGTATCGACAATCTTATAGGTCGCTTTGCGGGCTCCGCCGCTGGCGTCTTCGGTTTTTAGTTCATTAAGAGCTTTGGATGAAAGACCCCGTTTGATCAGTTTTCCGATCACTATATCTTTAAGAGCATCGAGTTTGTTATCGCTGGAAGCGAGGAGGATGAGTTGTTTTTCTTTTTCACGGTAATTGATTTCATAAGTGATCCCTTTGAAATCATAACGCCCGATTACCTCTTTTTCGGCTTGGGCGATCGCGTCTTTAAACGCTTGCAGATCAATTTTTGCGGAGATATCAAGAGAGTGTTCTGATGCCATACTAACGTCCTAAAACAATTATATTTTATAACATTAGTATAACACACTTTAAAACTAAAACATCGGTGAACCAAAATCCAATCCTCCGCCAAAACTCATATTCGGATCGGAATATCCCGCCATCGCACTTTTGGTTCGCAGCATCGAAATATCCTGTTTCGGAGCGATCCCCTGCGGACACACCGGGACACACTCGCCGCAGAGAGTACAGTCCCAGATGCCGTTGGTTTGGACGGCTGCGATTTTTGCACTGCTATCCCCCTCGCGCGGATCGTTCACATAACGCCATACCCGTGTTAGGGCAAACGGCCCTATGAAGTCGGGGTTCACGGCATATACGGGGCAGGCACTAAAACACGACGTACAGAGAATACAGTCGCTTTGCGTCTCAATCCGCTCCATCTCTTCAACGCTTATATTCTCTTCTCTCGCAGATCCGATCCATGCTTCTCCTGCCTGGTTAAAACGTTCTACAAACGCGGTATCCACAACCAGATCACGGATGACACGGGTATTTCGTATCGGCTCAATTACGTCTCCGTCCTTTGGTTTATACTCGCACATCAGTTGCTCACGTCCGTTTACCCGTACGGCACAGCTTCCGCATACGCCGCTGCGGCATCCGTGAGAATAGGTCAATGTTGGATCGATTTTGGTTTTAATATAGTTCAAAACCGCAAGAAGCGTGGTATTTTCTAACTCGACGTTATAGATTTGAACTTCATCGTTATTTGAACGCTTTATCGAAATATTCATCAATCACACCACTCTCTTTCTTCATCTTCTTCGTCATCGTCTTCCTCGCTGACATCTTCGCATCGGCCGTTCCAGTCGCTCTCTTTTTCATCATTCCATGTTTTATCATCGCCTAACACAGAAATATCTTCATTCATTGTATAAAATCCGCGCATAGCACTCCATCCTCTTTCCATGTGATTGTATGAGCCCCGAACATCCGGTCGTTGCGTTCCGGCGCGTCGAGTCGATAATGCGCTCCCCGGCTCTCGACACGGCTGATCGCACTGACGACGATAATCTCCGCCAATTCGATTTTGTTTCCGAATTCGATAAATTCGACCAAATTAGTATTGCAGACTTTCGACTTGTCCCGCGGTCCCATAAACGGGAGTTCTTTTTGCATCTGCCGGATCGCTCCGAGCACCGCTTTAAGCCCCATATCATCCCGTACGAGTCCGACGTTGTTATAGAAGATGTTAGCGAGCATTTCCTGCTTTTGGTAAAAGTCGATCTGGTTTGTAAAATACATGACACCTCGGACGAAGTTGGTATCTTTCGCTAACTGCATATTTTCCAAAACAGGAGCGGGGTGAAGAGCCCCGTACTCAGCCGCATTCTTGCCACATTCGCGTCCAAAAACAACGAGTTCCAATAAAGAGTTCCCTCCCAAACGGTTCGCTCCGTGTGTTTTATGATTGGCACATTCGCCGACGGCAAACAGAGCGCTTACGCTTGTCATACACTTCTCATTGACCTCGATCCCCCCCATGCTGTAATGGGCAGACGGTTTGATCGGGATCAGTTCGTGTACCGGATCGATCCCCTCATAAATCTGTGCCAGCTTTCGTTCTTGAGGAAGTTCATGATTAATAAAATCCTCCCCGAGATGGCGAATATCGAGATAGACGGCTCCGCTTTTAGCCATCTCATCATGGATAGCGCGTGCTACGACATCGCGCGGTGCCAGTTCATCGGTAAAACGCTCCCCTTCCGAATCCACCAAATATCCCCCCGCGCCCCGAGCACTCTCAGAAATCAAAATAGAAGAGTTTTTAAGAGCGGTAGGATGGAACTGAATAAATTCCATATCGGCCAAACGAGCTCCGGCACGTACAGCCGCCGCCAGCCCATCACCCGTCGCTTGAACCGAATTAGTCGAGTGTTTGCCGTATAACGCACCATATCCTCCCGTCGCGAGAATAACGGCGTCGGCACGAATCTCTTCGACCTCGCCCGTTTCGATATGCAAAAACGTTGCCCCTAACGCCCGGTTAGTCTCCTGATCTACGATGAGGTTCAATAAAAAGCGGTCATTTCTAAATTCGATTCCCGCTTTGAGACATTGATCATAAAGGGTGTGGAGGAGTTTCAATCCCGTATAGTCTTGCGCATAACAAGCCCGCGGAGCCGATGCACCGCCTAAAGTGCGACGAGCGATCTCCCCTTTTTCATCACGGCTAAACGGCAAACCTATTGTGTTGCACCAGCGAACCGCTTCGGGAGCCTTCTCGCACATCAATGCGATCCGCCCTTCTTCCCCCAAGCCTGCAGAAGAACGAAGGGTATCGGCGATATGGTTTTCAATCGAATCCTCAGAGCCAAATACCGCATTCATCCCCCCCTGTGCCATAGAGGTTTGCGATCTGGTAGGGAGTGTTTTCGAAGCGACAATTACCTTTGCTCCGCTTTCTGTTGCGGAAAGAGCGCTTACCAAGCCTGCTCCGCCGCTGCCGACGATCAATACTTTTGACATACAAAACCTTTTTGATTGCTCTCATAATACAAATGCAATCTTTATTCGCAAGGATTGTACCAAAACGGATTTTAGGAGTTCATCTAATGAAAAAGAAGAAATTTTTTTTAAGTAAAGTAGTATGACAGAATTGTTTATAGAATTGGGTTCGGAAAAATCCGAACCCTAAAGTGCTTTTAGCTTTTCCAAAAAAAGAGGTTTGCACGTCCCTTTTGGCGATTTTCCGCTAGCTACATCTGCTCTGCACTCTTCAAAAAATTTATCCAAAGCAGCTTGTTTCTCAGGAGAAAGAGAGTCATACTTTGCCTTTTGCGCACCCCCATCTAAGCCCTGAAGCCATGCCGCAACTTCTGCTTTTAAAGCATCATTTGCAGATGCTCCAATAAAACCGACCAATAACAAAACACAAAAAAACTTTTTCATGAGACCCCTTCTACCTATTGATATGACTAAATTGTAACGCTCACAACTATAAAAAAATCTTAATTATCATCAATGATTCAAAATTCTCTCATCCATTTTTTCGCTACAATACACACCAAAAAAAGACTATGCAAACTTTATTTTCCATTCTGGGCATCTACCTCTTTATTGCTGTCGGATTCGGTGCCAAATGGGCGTTCAAAGAGAAAATCGACGACCGCACCATCACCTTGCTCAGTGTCTATTTTTTACAGATTTTTCTCACCTTTTGGGGACTTCTCAAACGTCCGATCGATACGGAACTCCTCTTTGCCCCCTCTTTGTATCTGGCAATTACCCTTTTGGCTCTGCTGTTAATGATTCCTCTGGCTAAAATGCTTTTTCATAATCCAAAAGAGCGTTCCATCGCTACCGTAGCGGCATTGATCGGCAATACGGGGAATCTCGGCATTCCGCTGGGAATAGCACTTTTCGGTGAGATGAGCGTCCCGTTTCTTACCCTTATCAATCTCGTCAACGTATTTGTCGTCTACACTATCGGGGTGTTTTATTATTCGCGCGGAGAATTCAGCGTCCGCGATTCGCTGCTCAATATCCTCAAACTTCCCGTTCTTTGGGCTGCCATGATCGCCATTGCCCTCAATCTCGTCGGATATGTCCCAAGCCCGGCCGTCGATAAAACGCTGATGATGGGAGCGTATGCCTCGATGACGATGCAGCTTGTATTGTTCGGTATCTATCTGTACGGGATCAAATTGGGAGAGATCAATCTCCGTCTCACGGCGTGGGTAAACGGTACAAAATTTATCCTGATACCGTTAATCGCTTTTGGTGTACTGCACTATGTTGATATGGAGCCGGTGGTCAAAGGGATTTTGTTTTTGGAATTGATTGTCCCGCTGGCCGTCGCCAATGTTAATTTGGCTTCACTCTATCATTGTTCTCCCCGCACCGTTACGGTGGAGGTGTTTACAACGTCAGTCGTATTTTTGGGGATTGCGCTGATATTGCCTACGCTTTTACGAATGTTTTGATATTTTCGATCGTCGAGGCGATAAGACGTTCTCGTGCTTCGCGCGATGTCCATGCGATATGAGGAGTAATATAGAGCCGTTCAGGATGTTTGACAGATAAAAGAGGATGTGATGTTTTCATCGGCTCTTTCGCCAATACATCCAATCCGACGAAGATCGGTTTCACATCGATGATAACCGACAGGGCATCTTCATCGACGATACCGCCGCGTCCGAGATTGAGGAGCACGGCACCGTCTTTCATCTGCAACAGTTCCGAATGGGAAATCAGATTCTCCGTCGAGGCATTGAGCGGCGCATGGATCGAAATCACATCACTGTTCTCGATCAAACGGCTGAGGGTCGTTTTTTCATACTCGCCGTTATCGTTTTTGCCCGACGTTGAATAATAACAGACGTTAGCACCGAATGCCTGAGCTACACGCGCCACGCCGCGCCCTATTTCGCCCAATCCGATAATCCCCCACGTTTTACCGCGCAGTTCGCTAAATGAGGGCCCAATATGGGCAAATACCGCTTCGCGCTGCCATGCGCCGCTTTTTACGTATTCATCATAATAACGAGAATGCCCCATCAGATAAAAAAGCATTGAAAACGTATGCTGCACGACCGCATCGGTCGAATATCCCGCAACGTTTTTAACTGCTATTCCCCGCCGTTTGGCAGCTTCATGATCGATATTATTTGTCCCCGTCGCCGCCACACAGATGAGTTTTAGGTTCGGAGCACTTTCCATCACGGCATCGTTAATCACTACCTTGTTTGTCACGATCACCTCCGCATCGCAAACACGCTCCGTCGTCTCATCGGAAAATGTCGTCTGATAAACAGCCACATCGCCCAGAGATTCAAAACCCTCTAACGAGGTATCACTATACGTTAGTGCATCAAGGATTACTATTTTCATTCATTCACTTTGTCTATAAATTTCCATGATCCAATACCCAGAGCCGTTCCGGAGGCAGTAGTGCCGAGAGGAACGAGCGTTCTTGGATCACGGTATGCTCTTTTGATACTTTTCTGGCTAAACAGAAAAGTACATTAAGCGTCTTTAATCTTCTTAATCAATTTTTTCGCTTTTTTCATCGCTTTATTTACTTTGTCAAATACGAGTACAACCGCCATCCGTCGCCCGACATGTGCTTCAGGTTTTCCGAATACACGGACGAAACTGTTATCATCAAACACTTCATCGGCCACATCGACAACCGGTTCTGTCGACTCGACTACCGATTTAAACGCCGCACTCGCACCGTCACCGTAAAAGGTAAATCCGAGCGGCAATCCAAGCACTGCGCGTACATGCAGTGCAAATTCGCTTTGGCTTTGGGTGATCAATGTTACCATCCCTGTGTCATGCGGACGCGGGCTCACTTCGCTGAAATAAACCTCATCTCCCGCCACAAACAGCTCAACACCGAAAAGCCCTTTGCCGCCCAATCCGTCGGTAATCGCTTTCGCTATTTTTTGAGAGCGTTTGAGCGCTTTTTTGGACATCTCCATCGGCTGCCAACTGTAGATGTAATCGCCGTCTTTTTGGATATGACCGATCGGTTCGCAAAATACCGTCTCCACTCCGTTACGTGCCGTCAGAAGTGTGATTTCGTAATCAAAACGGATAAACTCTTCAACGATTAGCTCGCTTGCATCGCCGCGAGCTTCTTTGGCAATCTCCCATGACGCGGCTAAATCCTCACGCGTTCTAGCGATACTTTGCCCATGCCCCGAAGAACTCATCACCGGTTTGATAACACACGGGAACCCGACATCTTCCGCCGAAGCGCACATATCCTCATAGGTACTCACAAAATGATAACGGCTTGTTTTTAGCCCGAGATCTTCGGCGGCAAAACGGCGGATATTTTTTCGGTTCATTGTTTTATTCACCGCTTCGGCATTCGGGATAACGCAAAATCCTTCCGCTTCGGCGGCGAACAACGCATCGATACTGATCGCTTCGATCTCAGGGAGAATATAGTCGGGTTTCTCTTTGCGGATAAGCTTTAATACCGCTTCTTTATCCTGCATGTTCACCACATGAGAGCGATTGGCAACGAGATGAGCAGGTGCATGATTGTAACGGTCGACCGCAATGACCTCGATTCCCAGACGCTGTGCTTCTATTGCCACTTCTTTACCGAGTTCGCCGGAGCCTAACAACATGATTTTTTTGGAATTATTTTTAAGAGGTGCGCTAAAGAGCATGAATACAGCCTTGTGCAGAGATATTTACACGAAGTTTATCATAGGGTTCGTAAAGGTTTTGTTACAGGAGGATAATAAGAGGTGTAATTTTAAGCGCTATTGCGCTTAAAATTACAGGCGAGATTCGTAACGTCGCATCATATAGAGACGTTTTAACATCTTCTTGCGAGCGCTGATTTTGAATTGTTTACGCTTTTCGGTCTCTGTAACGTGGTTACGACGAGCACGAGCTTCAGTAACAATCAGATTACGATCTGTTTGTTTTTTGAAACGGCGGTAAGCAGCATCAAAATTATCATCTTGTCTTAGAATGATACCAGGCATGCAATCACCTACTTTCTATTAAAATTTTGAATTGGAATTCTACCATACTTTTCACCGAAATGAGCTTTTTATCTGAATCAAGCTATTATTTCGGTATTAAAAATATTACGGAGTCTTCAATGCATCCCCGAAAAACATTGATGTGGCTGGTTTTTATCGGTATGATGATACCTCCTGTCGTATGGATTTTATTATTGGCATTTTCACATCTGTTTAGTGTGGACGAATTGATTTCAATCCTTTTTTCAATTCCTATGGCTCTTTATATGGCGGTTGCGACAAGCGCCATGATTTTCGGATTCAACCATGCCCTTATACGGATCGAAACCCTTATGAAAAATCCGAACAGGAGTGAGGAAGCCGCCGCAATCGTTTCCAAACTCCCGTATTGGTTTTTAATCGGCCAGCTTCTTTATACGTCGATAGGGCCTGCAGTAGTTCTAAGCGGGAAATCGTTTATTTCCCTTGAGCGGTTCGGCCTTGCGGAAGCCGCCGTCCTTCCGCTGCTGCTGTTATTTATCATCCCGGTTTTTATTTTATTCGTTATCCGTCTCGAAGAGTGGGTAGTTAGCGTTCCGCTGAGTGAAAAATATCCTTTTGTCTCTTTCGGAAGAAAAATGGTTCTGGCCATATTTACAACCGTTTTGGGAAATATTATTTTGCTCGTCTTGCTCAATACGATTTTGCTCTATTCGATACCGGGGCTCGATTTATCTACCCTTTTAATTAAAAACAGTATTGTCGCCGTGATAGGAATCGTCATCTCCGCTGTCAATATCGCTCTTTTGGTAGCACAGGTCACCCGCCCGGTAAAAAATCTGACCGACAATCTCAAAACTGATCTATTTAATCTGACAAAATCGTTTAGCGGATTTACCCGTGACGAAACGGGAAGCATGATGAGCTGCTTAAACCGCTTCGTGGGAGAAATTGAGCATTCCATCTCTCATGCGAAAGAGATTGCATCCGCAAATTTAAGCTCTGCGCAAACACTTGATACTATCAATACCCATATTAAAAGCCGTGTTCATGAGAGCAATTCCATCACGCAGACGACATCGGATCAGGCCCACTCAATCCAAACGATCGTCAATGAAGGGGTAGAAAATTTCACGGTGACTCTGGAAAATATGAACAATGCCGTCGGACTGCTGCACCACGGACGGCAGGAACTATCCACCCTTTTGGATACCATTTCTCACAGTACAGAGCTTGAAACAGAACTCAGCAGCAAACTCGATCAACTAAACGGGGAGGCCTCTCAAGTCCAAAAAATCCTCTCCGTCATCGGCGATATTGCCGAGCAAACCAATCTTCTCGCACTCAACGCCGCGATCGAAGCGGCACGTGCGGGAGAACACGGAAGAGGGTTCGCCGTCGTCTCTGATGAGGTGCGAAAACTGGCCGAACGGACGCAAAAAAGTTTGA
The DNA here is from genome assembly GCF_000183725.1 of Sulfuricurvum kujiense DSM 16994. Lineage (NCBI taxonomy): Bacteria > Pseudomonadati > Campylobacterota > Epsilonproteobacteria > Campylobacterales > Sulfurimonadaceae > Sulfuricurvum > Sulfuricurvum kujiense. The sequence goes on from NC_014762.1 coordinate 78,259, forward strand.
CCGAAATCAATGCTACGATTAATGTTATTGTCCAGAGCATTGCCGACGCAACCGAACAGATGCATCTAAACGCCAAAGCGATGCAAAACCTCACTATGATCTCACAGAGGGTGGATAAAGATATAAATGAAACCGTCAGTGCGATGGAAAATACCAACATGCTGACAAAACAAAGCGTTACAAATTCCCAAACCATTGCAAACCACATCAACTCCATGCTGGTTCAAATGGAAAAACTCGGGACCATTTCATCGGCTAACGATACCTCCATGCGAGAACTCTCCGATATCGTTTCCCAAATCGCCTCGTCGGCTAATGCACTTTATACGCAGTTAGGGCAATTTAAGACACATTAATAAAGCCCCGTTTTGCTAAAATGTCTTTATGATTACCCAAGACTCCATCGAGGCTCTCAAAGCCCGGCTTGATATTGTCGATATCGTCGGCTCGTACATCGAGCTCAAACGTGCCGGAAGCAGCTTTAAAGCTCCATGCCCGTTTCACGATGAGAAGTCCCCCAGCTTCGTCGTCAACCCCTCCCGCCAAAGCTATCACTGTTTCGGGTGCGGCGTACACGGCGACAGTATCAAATTCGTCATGGAGTTTGAGAAACTCAATTACCCCGAAGCGATCGAAAAACTGGCCGCTTCCACCAATTTCACCCTCCATTACACCGATAACGCTCAGCAAAAAAAACGCTCAACGCTTCTGGAAAGCCTCAACGACTGGTATCAAAAATTGTTGGAGCAAAACCGCACCGCACAGGAATATCTGCATGAACGGGGTATTTATGCGTCCAGTATCGAGCGGTTCGGAATCGGATACGCACCCACATCACCCGAAACGCTCCGATTCTTGGAACAGCGCAAACTTCCGACCGCCGAAGCGATCGAGCAGGGGGCTATCGGCCGCGGAGACGACGGACGCCTTTTCGCCCGTTTTATCGAACGGATCACATTCCCTATCCACTCCACCAGCGGAGCCATCGTCGGATTCGGCGGACGTACCATAACGGGACATCAGGCAAAATACGTCAACTCCTCCCAAAGTGCCATCTTCAATAAGTCGCGCTTGCTTTATGCTTATCATCTGGCCCGTGAAGCGATTTACCGCCGTCGGGAGATTATCGTTACCGAGGGGTATCTCGATGTCGTTATGCTCCATCAGGCGGGGTTCACCCACGCCGTCGCAACGCTTGGGACCGCTCTCACCGCCGAGCATTTGCCGCTTCTTCGCAAAGGGGAGCCGAAAGTATATGTGGCGTATGACGGGGACAAAGCGGGACGTGCCGCAGCTTTCAAAGCGGCAAAACTTCTCAGCACTTCCGGTTTTGACGGCGGTGTCATATTGTTTGAGGGGGGATTGGATCCCGCCGATATGATTAAAAGCGGGCAGATCGAGCAGCTCAATGCCCTCCTGCATCGTCCGATCCCTTTTATCGAGTTTGTTATCACCGAAATGATCAGCGCCTACGATCTCCAAGACCCTAAAGCCAAAGAGACGGCGCTGCATGAAAATATCGCTTTTCTCAAAACTCTCTCGCCGCTCCTTCAAGAAGAGTACCGCCCTTTTATCGCTTCGAAACTGGGAATCTCCCCATCACTTATTCAAATCGGACAAAAAAAGAATACAGTACCTCAGCCTATTAATTTTTCTCACCACGATATCTGGGAGCTAAGCTTTATAAAAACGCTTTTGGAACGTCCCCATATTGCCGATACGCTCCTTGACTTTATCGATGCCTCTTTGCTGCAGTATCATGTGCAAGAATTTGAATCGGCTCTGCAGGGACGGAATGATGATCCCAGATTAAGTGCTTTGATGATGGATGACCGAATTCGAACGTTTGAAGGAGATGAGGGGCTTAGAGCGGAACTTATTACTTTCTTGAGCGCCCATTATAACCGTGAACTCAAAAAAGTGACAACTCAAAATACGGTATCATTCGATCAAAAATCGTACTTGATTCGTCAGTATCGGGATAAAATTGAGCGGCTCAAACGAGGCGAACTCGTACCATTAGGATAACCAAAATACATACTTTTCTTTTTAACAAGAAAAGTAAGCAAAAGAAAATTGTCTCCGCAACAAATCGCTGACGGTACGCGTTCGCACTTCTGCGCGCGACCTTGCTCTTTGTATGTTGCGTTGACACGATGTATAAAAAAGGAATTTCATGAAAGCAATCGCTTTATTCAGCGGCGGACTCGATTCGACACTCGCGGCCAAACTCATTATCGATCAGGGAATCGAGGTGATCGCCTGCAACATCAATACGGGATTCGGTTCGACCAAAGACCGTCTGGCACACATGAAAAACATGTGTGAACAGATCGGTGCCGAGTTTCGAAGCGTCGATATCCGTGACGAATACATCCGTGAAGTTCTCTTTACCCCGAAATACGGCTACGGTAAAAACTTCAACCCCTGCATCGACTGCCATGCCAAAATGTTCGAAGTGGCCAAACGCGTCATGGAAGAGTGGGGGGCTAGCTTTCTAATCAGCGGCGAAGTGTTGGGTCAACGTCCGATGAGCCAAAACAGCGAATCTCTTCAAAAAGTGCTCAATCTCAGCAACTGTGAAGGGCTGCTACTCCGTCCCCTCAGTGCCAAAGCACTAACGCCGACTATTCCCGAGACCGAAGGATGGGTGGATCGTGAAAAGCTCGAAAATATCAACGGACGCAACCGCGAACGCCAAATGGAACTGGCGGAACAGTTCGGTCTCAAAGATTATGAAGCACCGGGCGGGGGATGCCTCCTTACCGATGAAAACTTCTCCAATAAAATCCGTGATTTTATTGCCCACGATACCTTCAGCGTTGAAGATATCCCGACCCTCAAATACGGTCGCCAGCTTCGTCTTCCGGAAGGGGCAAAACTTATCATCGGGCGTAATGCGGAGGATAACGCCGTGTTAGAGGCAATCGAAAACTCCAAATTCATCCATATCCGTACCGAACTTGTAGGCCCTCATGCGATGCTATCACGCACTGCAACGGATAATGATAAAACGTTAGCGGCAAAACTGGTGTTAGCCTATTGCAAAGCGGGATTCGAGGGGGAGCAAACGTTGATGTTTGGAGATGAAGAGCTAACCGCCGTTAGCGACCTAAGCCGCAACGATGCGCAGAAGTATTTTATCTAACCAATTTTTCTCCCATATCCGAAAGATATGGGTAGCTTTAGGGGGTTGTAGGGGCATTTGTCCCTGCCACTTTACGGGCTCGTGTGCCCTTTGGGTATTGCCCGAAAAGTGCGTTACATTATTTAGTGACTGTACAGCCGTAGCCTGCTTTTTTAACGGCATCGCACAGGCTATCGGCTTTAGTGCTATCAGCCGCTTTAACTTCGGCTTTTCCCTCTTTAAGATAAACAGTCGATTCTTTAACCCCTTTGACATCCGCCAATGAGCCTTTTACATTTTTAACACAAGCAGGACACATCATTCCGTCAATTTTAAGATTGACCAGTTGATCGGCACTAGCAACCGCTACTAATGCACACAAAGTGAGAAGAACTTTTTTCATTCCCGAATCCTTTAAATAATTTCATGCTATTGTTTCATAGAACTGTTAAATTTCTGTTAAGTCTTAACACTCTTGTAACACAAGTCATTTAAACTATTAATATTTACGAATGAAGGTTTGATTATGCACGGCATCGAATGGTGGTTGATTATTTCCATCGCATTTGCAGGAAGTTTCGGTCACTGCATCGGAATGTGCGGAGGATTTATTGTCGCATACAGTTCGACAAAAATAGATGCGACGATGAGCCGTAGTGCACAGCTTATACGCCATAGTGCCTATAATATTGGGCGAGTCAGCTCCTATGTCCTGCTTGGAATGATCTTCGGAACAATCGGATCACTGTTTGCGCTAAGTATGGAGATGCACGGAGCATTGTTTATTTTTGCCGGAATCATCATGATTGTTACGGCATTGGGAATGTTCGGTTTATCCAAACTCATTCATGTATTGGAGCGGGGATTTTCAAGCAATCCTCTTTTCAAAACTCTCTTTTCACGACTTATCAAAAGCAAAAGTATCGGAAGCTTTTTCGCATTAGGGGTAATGAACGGCTTTTTCCCGTGCGGATTTGTCTTTTTCTTCGCTGCCAAAGCAGCTGCCTCAGCATCCATCATCGACGGCGGGCTGATTATGGCGGCATTCGGACTTGCGACCGTTCCGACACTTCTTGCACTTGGGCAGTCGGTAAGCTTTTTTAAGGAGATCGCATTTCGCCAAACAATGAATCGTATCGCCGCATTGGCGATTCTCATTTACGGTCTTTACAGCGTCTATTACGGATTGGCCTATTTTTTTAATTTACCGATTTAACGACGCTTGGAGATTACTCTTTTTGAGCCGCTTTCACTGTCAGGACAGCCTCTTCAAACGCATCTTTGTTTAAACCGAATTCTTCGATTGTCGCTAATGCCGCACTTAGGCTTTGCTCGCTAAAGATTTCTTGAAAGTTGACGGCTTGGGTAATAGCTCTCAAGGCCCGTGAATATGGATTTTGAGTCGAAGGATCGGTTATTTCTCTTAACGCATCGATAAGGGCCGGCTCAAAATTCCAATGTTCAAACATGATTGCGGCAATTTCATAACTGCTGGACTCGAGATATTTTCGTTCCGTTTCTTCTACACTTTTGCCTTCGGCAATATCACTTATAAAATCGGCCAAATTTCCTGAACTAATGATTTTAAGCGATGCAACAAGCTTGCCGAGTTCCATTAAAAAAGCGCTGCTTTGGAGCAACGGCAACATACTTTTGTCAACATTTCGATACCATTCACGCGCTAAGGCGGTTTGAAGAGCAGAAACTTTTGTCAAATCGTCAATGGTCACCGAATAGGAACTCAGATCGATTATAATTGATTTTTTGATAGCGCTTGCTGCCGCAAAACCCCGAATCATCGAAATTCCAAATAACATTACCGCCTGATGGACAGAAGAAATCTCTTTACTCATTCCATACAACGGCGAATTAACCGATTTGAGGATATTGGCACTAAGCATCGGATCATGTTCGATCACACGTGAGAGCTCATCAATATCCGTATCGTTGCTCATACAGATTTCTTGAATCCGAACAACTGAAATCGGTAAAGGCGGAAGGCTTTTTATCTCTTCAAGCATATAATGGACTCCTCTAAAATTTATTTCGAGTATCTTACGTCTCATCTAAATTGGAGTGTACCCTGAGTCGTTTTAAAGGTTGATTAGTTTGAGTAAATTAACGCTATACTAATTGAACATTTTTTTTGAGGAGTCACCATGGCAGGAGTAATGTTTTCATTTTATAATTTCGCATCGCTGCTTGATCTCAATATCGGTCTGTCGGATCGGTTGGACGAAAATCGGTCGGAGAGTTTTACACTTTTATATTGTGACTTTTCAAATATTCCGAAAACATTGGTTGAATCAAATCTTCAGAGCCTTTTACGAACATCCGATTCAATTGTTCATTGGGAACATTATTATTTTTTTGTAATGCCTTATACGGACCGTTACGGATGCGGAATCGTCAAAAAAATGATTGAAGAGATATTTGATCGCCCCATTCCTTCGGCTGCAGTATGCTATCCGGTTGACGGAGAGAATCCTGCGGAACTGTTTGAGGCACTTCATGCCGAAGCAAAAAAGCTTCTCAATATCGATTTAGACTGTCTCTACAGTGCTGAAAATCGTGAAGTTTGGTGATATATCAGCGGAGGCTTAGAACCGGTTTAAAAGAATAATAGGGTGATCTTTTATAGTATTCTATCGCTTCTTGGATATCGCTTTTTCGGGCAAGATTACGATCATAAACAAAAACAGGGCTATTGTTAGGCGTTTGGATTTCTTTGGTTGTCTGTGACGGCATAATAGTACCCGTATGAGCGTCGGCTGTCGCTACGGTTGATGGTGTAACCGCTTCATGTACGGCAGCAATTGCTTCTTCTTTTGTAGCTGTAATAGCTTGGACAGAAGATACTGCTTTTTCTCCTTTTTTCTCCTTTGAAGGCACTTTTGCGGTAGCAGTATGTGTTTCGCACACTTTCGGGGTTGTTCTTGCTATAGGGCGGATAAATGCGTCTTTGGCAATTACTTTGGCTTTTTTAAGATCAACATGTGCCTCTTTGACGCTTTTATAGCTGCCTACCGTCACAATATTACATTCACCCTCTTTTTTCTTTGTTGCATGGAGGGAAGTTTTCTCAACTTTTTTTTCAAAAGCGGGAGTGATCGAACTCTCTTTAAGAGTACTGATCGTTTGAATCGTATATTCCTCCGCATTCAACACTACGCTGGTGACACTGAACATCATAATAAGGGCTAACTTTTTCATGTTGTCTATATCGACACTATGCGAATAAAACTTTATTTATATCCCCTTTTTTTATATTCATTGACTTTTAAGAGCCCTAATCGTATAATGGCGCTCCAAATAATTTTGGGCCCTTAGCTCAGCTGGGAGAGCGCGTCGCTGGCAGCGACGAGGTCAGCGGTTCGATCCCGCTAGGGTCCACCATCTGCTTTTTTCTTTCAACTATTAACCTTTTCGTATTAAACACACACTATAATGGCTTTAACATTTTCCAAAAGGAACCTTATGAAACTTTCATATGCACTTGCTTCACTTGTATTAAGTTCTACACTTGCTTTGGCAGCGCCCGCAACTCTTGCGACCGTAAACGGCAAAGCGATCACGTCGAGTGACGCTAACGCATTTATGGCCAAAGCAATTCCGGGAATGAGTTTTGAAAAACTTGACCCGAAAATGAAGCGCCAAGTGGTCGATCAGCTTATCAACCAAATGTTGGTCAAAGATCAAGTCTTAAAAAGCGGACTTCAAAATACTCCTGCTTTTAAAGCCCAATATGCGGCAATTAAAGATGATTTGGCTGTCGATATGTGGATGAAACAGCAAATGAATAAAATAACCGTAACAGAGAAAGAGGCAAAGGCTTTTTATGATGCCAACGGCGACAAAATGAAGCAAGGGGATAAAAAACTCTCTTTTGAACAAGTGAAAAAAGAGATTTTACAATTTATCAAAGTAGAAAAATTCAAAGCACAAATGAATAAAACAACCGATGCGCTCCGATCATCAGCCAAAGTTGAAGTGAAACTCTAATATTCTTTGGAACACGTGCGAAGCGCCAACTCTTTTTTTATTTCGGTAGGGATCCATCTTTCGCTGGCCGCGCTGATGATCGGAACTCTCAGCGCCGTACGCAAAAATACACCGGCTGCAGAGGAGAAGATGGTTCTGAACCTTCTGACGCAAACTCCTGCGCCAAAATTTCCCGAACCTGTCGCAAAACCGCAGCCGCCAGTGCAGCCGAAAGTCCCTTTGCCTGCTGTTAAACCGCCGGAGGCCCGTCCGGTGCCTCAGCCCAAAAAAACAGTTACCGAGCAAAGCAAACCGTTCATGAATACACCGGTACAAACGGCTCCGCTTGCCCCGAATGTTTCGAGCGTCCCTCCGGCAAGGGTTACCGAACAACCGATTCAGCCCCAGGCAATAAAAGCGGTTCCGCCTGCCCAAAAACAGCAAGAACGTTATGAAGAGGAAAATTTGGGAAGGATTCGTTCTATTTTGATGGAAAGGCTCACCTATCCTAAAAATGCATTGCGGTTAAAACAAGAAGGAGAGGCTACCGTCACCTTTACGTTCGAACCAGATCGCGAAGTGAGTCAAATCTCAATCACCAAAAGTTCCGGATTTGATCTGCTTGATGAAGCCGCTAAAAATCTGATAATCAGTTCGGCCTCCGAATTTCCAAAACCGTCAAAAACTGTCCGAATCAGCGTCCCGATCGCGTATAAGCTTCGGTAAGGCTTATCCTCTTTTAGCAAGCCCTGAAGCAAGAGACTTCTCAATCACATTGGAATAGTCGGGATTGTTTGTCCGGAGGGTTTTTTCAAATCGGAGTATGAGTTTGGAATCGGTATGGGGATGAACGCAGAGTGCCTCAAGCAGATATTGATATTGATTTATCGTATGCGCATTAATGCTTCCAAAACGCTTCAAGATCATATCAACGGCATGATGCAACTCTCTGGAACTTGATGATCTGTTTTTAATAATTTCGCTAAGAGACTCGAATGTTTCAATGGTTGTCGGGGTCAAGACGGCATGTGTTTTGCTTTTGCCGATCCAAACATAAAGGGCGACCAACCCGATGAGAAGAAATAGCAGTCCTATCATTGTTAATACTAAATTTGCTGTAATCATTGGGCTTCTCTTGGATTGATATGGTAAGTATTGTAGCTAAATATGGGTGAAGTAGGGTTGGATTTTGAAATGTTTAAGAGAAAGAAATAGCCATTTCTGCACTACGAAACGCTATAATAGAAAAAATTGAGTAGAGGGGTATGAAATGGATTCGTTATTTATACAAAATAGTATCCTCTCATTGGTTTTGGGATTTTTGATCGGGTTGCAACGTGAAATGCATACCATCTATTTGCATAAAGCAAAAGATTTCGGAGGGGCCCGTACATTCTCTATGATTGCTTTTTTCGGCTATCTTTCCGCCTGGTTCAGTGCTTTTATCCCTTATTTTTTCTTAATAGCGGCAGGGCTTTCGGGCTTATTGCTTATCGCAGCGTATATCGTCAATAGTTTATCCGCATCCGAAAAAGGGACAACAACCGAATTTACGGCACTTGTCACCTTTGTGATCGGGGCGATGCTGCATTTTACCCTTCCTCTGCTTGCCGCGTTTATCACGATGATCGTACTGTTTGTCCTCAATTTAAAAGAGAAAATCCAGGAATACGAAAAGACTATTACCAAACAGGACCTCAGTGCCGCGATTTTATTTATGCTCATGACGTTTGTTATTCTTCCGATCCTTCCTGACCGGGCAATTGATCCGATGGGATTGATCAATTTGTATCGAATATGGATTATGGTGGTATTGGTTGCGGGTATCTCTTTTTTTGGCTATATCGCGATTAGAATTTTAGGGTCTACCCACGGCATCAGTGCTGCCGGCCTTTTCGGCGGATTGGTTTCCTCTACCGCTGTCGCCATGAGTATGGCCCGTCGGGTTCATGAAAACGGTTTCTTGGCTAAAAATCTGGCTATGGGGATTGCTCTGGCTTCATCGGTGATGCTTTTACGTGCAGGGATCGAGATATGGGTCATCAATCCGGCGCTGGTACAGACTTTTATCATCCCTATCGCTATAGGGACGTTGGCGGGATATGGCTATATCGCTATGCTCTATTTTACGTCAAAGCGTGAAAATATATCTCAGAATATTGAATTTAAAAATCCGTTTGATCTCAAAGAAGCCCTCGTCATGGGGTTGGTTTTCGGTGCTACGCTGGCTCTTATATCACTCTCAAACCGCTATATCGGAGACATGGGCGTCTATGCGGTTGCGTTGGTTTCGGGGATTGCCGATGTTGATGCGATTATCCTCTCGCTCTCTTCGTTGGCAAAGAACGGGTTAAACCCCTCTACGGCACACCATGCGATTCTTATCGCCATTATCAGCAATACCTTTGCTAAAGCGGCATTGGTTCTTTTTTTCGGGAAAATCGGGCTTTTTCGGCTGGTAATTACCTATTATCTGATTTCAATCGGCGCATTTGCATTGACGGCACTGCTGATGTATTAAAGACTTTTCTGTTACACAGAACATGTACACGAATCGTTCGATGATTATTGTGCTGTACACCTGATTCCCTTTTTTGCCGATATTGTTCAATAAAAACAGGGAGTTATCATGAAGGTCGCAACTCATTCTCTTTCCCTAGGTGCAGTCTCTCTACATTATCGAGGTGAAGAAGAAAAATTGTCCCTTGCTTCATCTGTACAGACATTCCAAAAAATTGAAGATGGTATGGGTACGGCAGAGGATCCGTTGGCTGAGGTCGATCCGAAATTACGGATAATGGCACTTTTGCTCGAAGCGTTGACAGGACAGAAAATTTCGCTTACCGCTTTTCACTCAAATTCAAATGTATCCGATACTGCCAACACGGCGTCAGTCTCACGAGAAAATTCGCCGATTCTGGAGTATCAGTATCATAAGGAAGAGCTCAATTCGATGAATTTTTCGGCAGAGGGAAAAGTTCTTTTGGAAGATGGAAGTATGAAAACGTTCTCCCTCTCTATCAAATGGGAGCAAAGTTTCTCCGAATCGCTCCGTTTACGGATTCAAGACGGCAAAATACTCACCGATCCGTTGGTTATTTCTTTGGACGGTACACAGCCTCTTTCATCCAATGCATTTGCCTTTAACCTAAACGGAGAATCAGAACAGAGCCTCCCGTATCTAACCGGAAGAGCCGGATATCTTGCCTATGATGCGGATCAAGACGGAAAGATCACTTCAGGCTCGGAGTTGTTCGGTCCTAAAAGCGGGAAGGGGTTTATGGAGCTTTCCGCATACGATGAAGATAAAAACGGATGGATAGACGGCAACGATTCTTTTTTTAAACAACTGCGGGTATGGACAATAACCGAAGGATCGGAGAGTCTTCTTTCCCTTGAGGAAGTCGGCATCGGAGCAATCAGCCTCCAGACGACAAATGTGGATTTTACCCTAAAACGGGACATTGACGATCCCATCGCACACTATAAAAAAGCCTCTGTAGCCGTGGGAGAAAACGGCGAAGCATACGGTATATTTGAAATCGATGTCGCCGTATAAACGGGCACGGCGGCTATTGTTCTTTTGCTTTATGACATAGCAGGGCATTGAATCAGTGAACGGGTAAAATATTTTCGATAAATAATTAATGCCGTAAGCCAACCGAAGAGACTTCCCAAGAGAATATCACTCAGGTAATGACAAGTTAGAATAACTCTGCTCATGACTACCAAGAGTCCAATAAGAATATACAGATATTTATACCTTGGGAACAGCAATGATAGACCGATAGATAAAGCAAATGCCGTTGCAGAATGCCCAGAGGGCAAAGAGTTAAATTCATATCCGAGTTTAAACCACACAAAACCGTACATGTCATGCTCGAATAACATATTTGGACGCAATCGGGAAACAATGATTTTAATTACATCCACTATTAAGCCGCTTAGAACTACGGTAGCAAAAAGATACAACATTTTTTGAGAAAAAAGGGGTTTTTGTCGACGATAAAGGAGAAAAAGAATAGATAAAAGGGCTAAACTGTATAGAGAATCACCCAGTTTGGTGATATAGTTAAAAATAGCAATGACCCAAGAATTATGAAAATTATGAAAATAGAGAGCTAAAACTTGGTCTATATAAAAGAAAGAAAAAGCTGCACACAAAAATACAATAAGTGAGGTTCGAATCATTGATGTATTCTCAGACACAGAAAATCCTTTTTTTAGAATTCTGAAAATAGTATAGTACATAGTAAACGGCTAAAGGTGGAGTAATCAATCTGTAACAAAGTAATACGCAGATACACAAAAGCAGGTAATGATTTTAGAAAGAATATTGATAGAGATTGTATGGCGGACACCTAGGGATTTGAATCCTAACAAAATATAAACAAACCTTACTAAACGCGAAGATTCCAACGTCTCTTTTGCACAATCTTCGCTTATTTTAGCTTCTGCCTATGTCACTATAGTGGCACCGAAATCTGTACTCACATTGTCTTTAATAGTTTTTATATATCTTTTAGTTGTACAATTATTCCAGACAAAAAATGGAGTTTTATGCATTTAATATTTATTCTTCTTATAGCAACTAATCTTTTTAGCGCTAATTCATTAACTTTTGGTGTTTTTGCTTATCATAGTCCTTCTAAAATTATCAAAGAGTATCAACCTGTCGTAGACCATTTGTCCAAAGAACTTAACACTACTATAACTTTAAAAATTCTCTCTCAACAAGATTTAGAAAAACAAGTATCGCAAGATAAAATCGATATTATTGCGACCAACCCTACCCACTTTTTAGCACTCCACGCCAAAGGACACGTGACTGGTGCAATGGTTACAGAAGTTAAAAAGTATGATAAGTTTCTGACGCCTTATCTTGGAGGGGTTATTATTACTAGATCAGACCGTCACGATATCCGAACACTTCAGGATTTAAAAGGTAAAGTCATCGCCATTCCTGGGAAAAAGTTTTTAGGTGGATTTCAAACGCAAAATTATGAGTTTGAGAAATTGGGGATAAATCTAAACAAATATTCCGTACTTCATAAGGAATCTAACCATAATGAAGTTGTTAAAAGTGTAATAAATGGTAAAGCGGACGCAGGATTTGTGCGTACGGGTATCATTGAAGAAATGAACATAGACAAACAACTGGATAAATCCAAACTCTTTATTATTAATGAGCGTCATTATCATTATTTTCCATTGAAAATATCGACCGAGCTTTATCCAGAATGGGCAATAGCAACATCTATGCATCTGCCTGTACCCACGGTACAAAAAATTGTACTTGCGTTATATAGCTATAAAGCAAAAAGTAATGGAAGAGGGGTTATTGAAGGGTTTACAATACCAGCTGATTATGCAAACATTGATTCACTTGCACGTGTATTGCGCCTTCCTCCTTATGAAAAAGCGCCACATTTTACCTTTGTCGATGTTTGGGATAAATATAAATTTTGGATTATATTATTGACAATCAGCAGTACGACTATTTTTATACTTTTAATCATCGTTTATCGTATTAATAGAAAATTGAACCAAACATCTGCTGAATTATTTGATTTGGCTACTCATGATCCTCTTACAGGACTTTTCAATCGCAGAGGGATGATGGAGCGATTAAAATTTTTATTGGCAGAGTTAGGAAGAAATAAAAAAAACGGAGCACTTATTTACCTTGATCTTGATAACTTCAAACCATTAAATGATTCCTACGGACATGCTATAGGTGATGAATTGCTTATTCAAGTATCAAAACGAATTGGAATGACTGTCCGTGCTATTGATACCATTGCCCGTATGGGGGGAGATGAGTTTTTAGTCATACTTTCACATATGGAACCAACAAAAGTTTATGAAGATGCTAAACAAATTGCTGAAAAACTCCGCACGGTGCTTAATGAACCATTTAGTATTTCAATAAATGAAGAACTAGAAATCAAACATTCTATCTCTGCAAGTATAGGGATGGTTATATTCGATGAGCATCATAAAGCGGATACGATAATAATTCATGCAGATGCTGCAATGTATGAAGCAAAGGAACAAGGGAGAAATCGAGTTGTAGTGGGGAAGTGTTAGAGGATAAAGACAGTTCAATATAAATGAGCTTTTAAACAATAATAAACTTGACACATCTTTATAAACCCGCTAAACTTTTCCTGACCCGATCAAAAGGGTACATTAAAATTTTGGTTCCAACGAACTGCATTTAAGGTCAAAGAACGCAATAACAAACAGAAACGCAAGAATGGCAATAAATAGGCATAAAAAATAAAGAAGTCCTAAAAAGATGCGTGAAGATTCTCAAGAAATTGAGTCTAAAGGAAGCGCCGAATGACATATAGTAAAAAAATAGCCGCACATACGCCTACATAGCACTCATACATACACTAAGCACAGAAAAAGAACCGAATTAAATTATCTATTGTCAATTTCCAATGCTCGCCGCCTTGTTCCGCATTCCTGCGGCTATGCCGCTGCATAGCGGAATGGCGGCGCAAGCTTTAAAACCACCACGCTTATGCGTGGGGGAAACAACGAGCTTTAAACCCGTTGTGATTCGATAAGGCAATCGAGGCGTTAGGATGATATGGGGGTATTTAGTAATACCCCCTTAGAAACAAAAAATAGATAAATACTCGCGGCTTTAGGAACCCTGTAAAGGGTAAAAAATGAATACTTCTATTAATGCTCCATTAGGAACGGAGCAAGAAGAGTTAAACGGTGTTGCCTCTATCGAGGTTTATAATTTCCCGACGGCTTCGGGAATCGATTCTGCATATTACTTTATTGAGTCCAATGCCGATTATAAAGAGTTCTTCCATTATTCGATCTTCTCGGTCGTTGAATCGGCAAAAGAGTCCAACGGCGGATATGTCCCCAAAGATTCATTAACGATTACGATCTCGGATATTGCATTCATCTATCTTGGTAAAGATCAAGGGTTTTATTTCTTTGCAGATCGTGCGGGAGCTTTCCGTGTCGGCTTCAAAGACCCCGATACCAATCAAGGGGTGCATGATATCCGTGTACAGCTCCAAGGGATTGGAATCTATGCACTTGGATTACGATTCCTTGCTGACTATATCAACGGTACGATCTTAAAAGAGATCAGCAAGCCTAACTACTACATAACCCGCGCCGATCTGAATATCTTTTGCCAGTACGATTTGGGAAACATTATAGAGCCTGAACACATCGTTACCCGTAAACGTAAGTTTGAACGCATTATCGGAAAGAAAAAGGGATATGAGACTCTTTATATCGGTAAACCTCCCGCACGGCTCCGTGTCTATAACAAAGCCTTGGAAATCGATCACACTTCCATGAAAACCCATTTTTTAAAAAGTTATCTCGAACCGTTAGGCATCAATGTACTAGAACCTTTTTGGAACTTTGAATTTGAATGTCATAGGGATTTCCTCAAACAATACAAGATCAATACCCTCGATGATCTCTTAGGTAATGCCGAAATGCTCTTTCATAAAATGATGGAACAAATACGCCTTGTCGATACCGCAACGATCACTCTCAAAGACATAGAAGCCAATAGACTCTATAAGGCTCCTACACATCCATTATGGAATTATCTCGATCAAGCGTACACGTTCAACGCCATAGATCAAAAAAAGATTCCGTTAGAGCGGATTGTCTATGCTCCCAAAGAGTTGAACGCTAATGACTTTATCGAAGAGTTCCGATTGCTCACCCAAAAATATGCTGAACACTCGGTGATCGTCAATTATGAAGAGTTACGCGACGTACTGCATGAATCGAGATTATGGCTCACCAAGAAAGCTCAAAAAGTTATCAAGCCGTTTGTCCCTATCGAACTGCAAACCGATCAGCGCAAATACCTGCTCACCCGTAACCATACTGCGGTTGCTATATTGCCTAAGTCATTAGAATATATCAGCGATACTGAACTCATAACACTCGAATCCTTGCTTATAAAAGCACTTCATCAGGAGTTGAGCTATCAAGATCAAGATATCTCATTGATCGTCAAACATACCCAAGCCGTTAATGAAGAGAAAGAACGCAGAAGAGCAGGGCAAAAGGAGTTAGAGCTATGGCAAGTATAGAGCTAATTACCAAAGAAGATTTCGACGAACTCAAAGCCCTCATTATTGGAGCGGTTCGCCCACTCATGACAGTTGAAGAGGCAGGGGAATATTTGCGATTATCACCCCATACCATCCGCCATAAAATCGCCGATCAAACATTTATTCTCGGAGTACATTATTCAGACAAAGCAGGTAAAATACTTTTTGCAAAAGAGCGTCTGGATACTTGGCTTTGGGAGGAATCTAAGGAGTCAAACAATGTCAGTATTCAAAAAAAACAATCGGGTGTGGATAGACTTATTCGTCAATGGAGCGAGAGTCAGGAAATCCACGGGACTGGAGTGGACTGCAAGCAACGTCAAAAAGGTCGAAAAAGACCTCATTCCCCAATTAAAAATGGGGATAATGACGGGGCAGGTAACACTCAAAAAAGAGCGTCTTAAAACAGTGAGCTATTACGCTGATTTATTCATGGACTCAAAGCGACAGACAACTGTCCCGCGAACCCATGAACGCTATTTGTCCATCATAAAACATTCAATACTTCCAGTGTTCGGAGATAGTCCGATTCGGGAGTTAAAAGTATCGAATGTCGAGAAATGGCGAAATGATCTTTTAAAACGTTTTACAGCAAAGACAGTCAAGGAATATCAAATTGTTCTGCGAGGGATTTTTCAAAAAGCCCTCCATGATGAAGAGATCGGGAAAAACCCTATAGATGCACTGGATAGTTTAAAGGTGAAAAAACCTCATGTTGTCCCATTTATGCCTTATGAGGTTAAACTCATCTTGGACACGGCGCAGGGATGGTTTAAAAACTATCTTGCGTTAGGATTCATGACGGGAATGCGCGTCGGTGAGATTGTTGCCCTTAAATGGGAAAACGTCAATCTGAAAAAACGGGAAATATACGTTTGTGCTTCTCGGATAGAGGGTGTTGAGGGAACAACGAAAACACAAAGCAGTATTCGTTACATTCCAATCATTGATACTTTAGTACCTTTCTTGGAAGCTCAGAAAAAACTGAGTGGCGATAAAGAGTATGTGTTTGTCAATCAATATGGAGAAGTCTTTTATGATTACAAAACCATTGGTGCAAACCAATGGAAAAGTATTTTAAAAGAGTGTAAATTAGATCATCGGCGAATGTATGAAATGCGCCATACGTGCGCAACCAATCTTTTAATGAGTGGTCAGTACAGTGTTAATGAAATTGCTTCTATATTGGGACATACGACACCACAAATGCTGTTTGAACGTTATACGAGAAACATATCGGCTGAGAGAAAACCATTTAACAAGACGATAGATATATACGGTGTCGCAGGTATGGCACTATAGTGTCACTGAAGTTTTTCAAGTCTCTGAAAGTACGCTAAATAGGGGAATTTATGGCGGACACCTAGGGATTTGAACCCTAGATAGGTTGCCCTATACACGCGTTCCAGGCGTGCGCCTTCGACCACTCGGCCAGATGTCCATGAGAAAGAGTGAAATTGTACCAAAGATAGCTTAAGTATCGGCAGTAAAACCATTTAATGATCATTAGGGTTGTTTTAGAGGAGGTGATATATAGCGCCCGAACCACGAAGGAGAAAGGGTTCGGTCAAACTATCGAAGGAGAATCGAAACACCATTGTAGAAAAGAAGTGTTAATTTTGTGTAAAGAGTCGCGATATAATAGTGAAAGATAATTTTTAAGGGGTTCTCGTGCTTCCAAATCAACGTTTCCATCCTATTAGTGATGATTTCCGCTCCCCTTATGCGAGGGATCGTGATCGTATCATCCATTCGGGGAGTTTTCGTCGTCTGGAATACAAAACACAGGTTTTTTTGAACTCGCAAGGGGATTTTTTTCGAACCCGTCTCACCCACAGTATCGAAGTCAGCCAAATTGCCCGTTCCATTGCTTCGCATCTAGGACTGGAAGAATCGCTTGCCGAGAGTATCGCCCTGTCTCACGATTTGGGTCATACCCCTTTCGGACACATCGGAGGGGATACGCTTGATGAATGTTTAAAAGAGCGGGGATTTGTCAGCGGATTTGAACATAACTTTCAAAGTTTCCGGGTAGTAACCAAACTGGAACAGCGTTATAAAGCATTTTTAGGATTGAATCTAACGTATGCAACCTTGGAAGGGATTATAAAACACTCCTATCCCTATAACAAAACATTTTTACCCAACGCAATCCGTGAGGTATTTGCTCTTGATACCCATCCCAGTATCGAGGCGATGGTTGTTGACCGTGCCGATGAGATCGCCTATATCAGTCATGATATTGATGACGGCGTCGCCTCGGGGCTTATTACCTTTGAGACCCTAAAATCGAGCGAATTGATTCAGACGATTTTGCAAAAAGTTTATGCGGAGGGGATACATGAAGATGAGGACGAAATGTTCCGTTACCGCTTCAGTTCCCATCTTATCAATCATCTTGTGTATTCACTATTGGAATATTCACATGACAAGGTCGATAACAGCCGCGTATTGGCTTCAGCTATTCCAGCCACAGAAGAGATACCTATCGGTTTTGAACCGGAGCTGGAAACACAAATTAAAAAACTCAAAAAAATTCTATTTCAAGAGCTTTACCAGCACAAACAGATTATGCGCAAAATGTTTTCAGGAAAACAGGCGATTATAGGACTTTTTAATGCTTTGATGGAAGAACCGAAGATGCTGCCGCATTACTATCTTGAACAGTGCGAGCGACGCAATAAGCATCGTATTATCAGCGATTATATTGCGAGCATGTCGGACCGCTATGCAATGAAACTCTATAATGAGTTATACGGAAGAGAAGGATAGCAGAAGGGAGGAGTTTTATCCCCTCTTTATTTTTCTTCCTCTTCTTCTTTACCGAAAGTTTTTTCAAGACCGCTGATCAGCTCTTGTTTTTCACTGCTGCTGAGTTTAGCTTCAGGATGTGGAATGGTATAGAACCATATCGGCATTTCCCCTTCGCGTACCTCTTTAGCGGCATCTTCACCTTCATTTTTCTTTTGCGCACCCCACATCGAGACATTAAAATGTTCACGTCCCTCATCGATATCGTGTGCTATGAGCCATGAAACAGGTGCGATATTGCTGTACCAAGGATACGCAGTTTCATTGGAGTGGCAGTCGGCGCAGGCGCGATTAAAAAGCTCTTTGGTTCGGGGAGAATCCCACTGTGGCTCGCTGACAATCGGAGGATTGGTATGATCTTTGCCATAAGGGATAAATTGAATGGCGACAACCGCTGCGATGACGGCAACGGAGACAGTTTTGAAATTCATTCGATCTCCTTATTAGGGAATTAATAGATAATGATAATATAAAATACGGATAGTTGTGTTAATGAAATGAGAATGGGGCGGTTAGACTAAAACCGCTTCCCGTTTGCCCTCTTCGAGATGACCGATTACATAGCCGTCAGTAGCAGCGAGCACATCGGCAACATCGGCTTCTTTCACGACGAGGATCATTCCGACACCCATATTGAATGCACGGAACATTTCAGCTCGTTCGACGTGTTGGCCGATTAGTTCGAAAATCGGCAAGACACGGATCGATGATTCGGTAATAACCGCACGCAGTCCTTCCGGAAGGACGCGAGGGAAATTTTCGACGATTCCCCCGCCTGTAATATGAGCAAGAGCTTGAATTTTGTTTTTGAGCGCTTTGAAGGTTTTGACATAGATGCGTGTAGGGGTCAAAAGGGTTTCGATCAAGGGTTTTCCTTCGAATTCATCCTCGAATTTCATCCCCATTTTCTCAAACAAAACTTTGCGCGCCAATGAGAATCCGTTTGAATGGAGCCCGGAACTCGGCAATGCGATCAAAATATCTCCCGCTTGCACTTTGTCAGAGCGGTCGAGTTCGCTTTTCTCACCGATACCGACGGCAAACCCTGCCAAATCGTAATCATCGCTATGGTACATTCCCGGCATCTCTGCCGTCTCTCCGCCGATGAGTGCGCATTCCGCCTGGCGGCACCCTTCCGCGATACCGCTTACGACTGCCGTTGCGGCAGTGACGTCGAGTTTCCCGGTTGCATAGTAATCGAGGAAAAATGAAGGGGTCCCGAAATTACAGATCAAATCGTTGACGCACATTGCGACCAAATCGATTCCGACTGTATTGTGGATCCCTGAGTCGATAGCGAGTTTGAGTTTTGTTCCGACACCGTCTGTCGCAGCGAGCATTACGGGTTCACGGTAGCCGCTAGGGAGTTCAAACGCTCCCGCAAACGAACCGATACCGCCTAATACGCCGGGGATAGCCGTCGATTTAACGAGTGGTTTGATATTTTCGACAAAACTGTTACCCGCATCGATATCGACACCGGCATCTTTATAGCTGATTTGGCTCATGGAATTCCTCATCTTTAAATATAAAACGTGAGCTTCCTGCTGAAGGAAACATAATGTTAACGTAGCCTGAGGAATTACTTCCCCGGGCGTTTTTCAATAATATGAGAATTATAACGAAAGAGTGGTTAGGGGAAATTTAGGGGATTAATCTTTTTGGGGGCATTTGCCAAAAACTTTTTTGAATACCCATAATGAAGGGCAGAAATCAAAGATAGCCCAAATGATAACCATCACAATAACGAGTGTTTGAATGATCATTCCGTACAGGATTTGGTTGCTTGCGAAAAGAAACAGTGCGACCGTTAATACGATAGCCATCAAAAAACGTTGAATTTTTTCTGCACACATGGAAGTATTCCTTATTTGTGATATAAATTTGACTAAATTATAACAAATGTTTTCCTTTGTTTCTTTAATCTTTGCATACGAAACATAATATTCAATGCGTTTTAATCTCTGCATGTTACAATCGCTGAAAAATTCCCGAATATATGTGAAGAGAGCGTTTAATGAAAACATTTATTTATCCAGAAATGATGACCCATGTTGCCATGTGTACCCATAAAAATCCCCGTTCTGTAATGATTATCAGCAATCAAAGCGATTTGATTAAAGTAGAAATGGGGCGTTACCGCGAGGTAGACACCGAGTATTTGGACGCAAACAATCTTCTCACCGCATTACGTGACCGAGCCGACAAAGAGAGCGATGTGTTACTTTTGGATACGCTGAGCGATGATAGCGCCGTATTCGCCCATGTAAACCGTATTTTAAAAGATGACGCTCTGATGGTATTAAAACACCCTGATTTGGACGATGTGAGTGCTAATACCAAGTTGATGCAAATTTTGGGGAACTATTTCAAAATTATAATGCCTTATCATTTGGAAGACGGCTCAACGCTTTTACTCTGCTCCAAAGAGTACCATCCGACAGCTGACCTGATTTTGCAGCGAAGCGACTTGCTGGAAGGGCACCACTACTATAACTGCGATATTCACATTGCCGCATTCGCGATGCCGCAATACATCCGTAAAAATTACCTCGGGATTATTCGTAATTAATGGCGTTTGAATATGCTATTGCATTGACGGGAGGGATAGCGACGGGGAAAAGTACCGTTGCCTCGTTATTAGGGCTAAACGGTCTTCGTATTATCGATGCCGATACGATTGCCCATCGGATATTGGATGAAAACAGCGCATGGGTCAGTGAGCGGTTCGGGAGCGAATTTGTCAAAAACGGCAAAGTGGACCGTCCCTCTCTCGGTAAAATAGTTTTTGCCGACGCGCAAGCGAAAAAAGAGCTGGAAAATTTTCTTCATCCGAAAATCCGCGCCGCCATCGAAGAGGAGAGCGAAAAACAAGATCGCCTCAAATACCCTTACCTGATCGATATTCCCCTTTTCTTTGAGACGGCATCGTATCCGATCAAAAATTCTGTGGTCGTTTATACCCCCAAAGCTTTGCAGCTGGAGCGTTTTATGAAGCGCAACGGTTTTTCCGAGGAAGAGTCGCTTCGCCGAATCGAGAGTCAGATGGATATCGAGGAGAAGAAAAAGCGCGCAACGTGGGTGATTGACAACTCCTCCAATCTCAAACATTTACAGTGTGAGTGTGAACAGTTTGTGGAGTCGATTAAAGCACTCTACCCCGCTCCTAAGGTATAATTACTTTAATTATTTATCCAAAGGATACCCATGCTTCAAATCGCTAAATACTGTGCAAGCGGCAACGACTTTGTCATCTTTCATGCCTTTGAAAAAGCCGATCGTTCCCAATTGGCCCGTATTTTATGCGATCGCCAAAACGGCATCGGTGCGGACGGATTGATTGTTTTGGTGCCGCATGAAAGCCATGATTTTGAGTGGGAGTTTTACAATGCCGACGGTTCCACCGCTTCGATGTGCGGAAACGGAAGCCGTGCGTGTGCCCACTATGCCCACCGTTTCGGATTGGCTCCGTCATCCATGGCATTTTTGACGGGGGCCGGGGTCATTAAAGCGCACGTTGAGGGAGATATGGTTCAAAGCGACCTTACCCCTCCCGTAATCGTCAATCAGGAGATTGTCGAGAGCGGAATGAAATGGTGGCTTATCGATACGGGAGTTCCTCATTTGATCACCTTTGATGCTGACATCGAACATTTCAATATCGATTTGGCGCGAACCCTTCGCCATCGCTACAATGCCAATGTCAATATCGCGAGCATCAATCTTGACGGAACGCTTCGGGTGCGAACGTATGAGCGGGGTGTCGAGGATGAGACATTGGCCTGCGGAACGGGGATGGCGGCGAGTTTTTATCGAGCGGTACAAGAGAGACTCGTAGACGAAAATACGAAAGTATTTCCAAAAAGCGGAGAGACACTCTATTTGGGATTTGAAGAGGGTGTGATTACTTTCAAAGGGGAAGTAAAAGGGGTTTTTGAAACCACTTGGAGAAATTAATACTTACTTTCTTTTCTTTTTCATAAGAAAAGAAACAAAAGAAAATCACCCTCACACCAAAACGCTGGCGGTACGCGTTTGCGGTTAGACGCACGCGACCTTGCTCTTGGTATGGTGTGAGGGCAATATTGTTTTTATAAAATTCCCGTAATCCAATACAAAGAGCCGTTCCGAAGGCAGTAGTGCCGAGAGGAACGTGCGTCCTTGGATTACGGTATGCTCTTTTGGTACTTTTCTGACTAAACAGAAAAGTACATAGAAAAAATTATAAGCCCGCTCTCTCCATTATCTGCGCCTGCGCATCAGCAATCAACGGCTCGATAATATCATCCATCAATCCCCCCTGCATAATCTCATCGAGACGGTAAAGGGTGAGGTTGATACGGTGGTCGGAGATACGGTTTTGCGGATAGTTGTAGGTACGGATACGCCCTGATCGATCCCCGGTTCCTACCTGCTCTTTACGTTCACTCATCTCTTTGACTTTTGCCTCTTCCATCTGCATCTCGTAGATACGGGCTTTGAGGATTTTCATCGCTTTGTCTTTGTTTTTATGCTGCGATTTTTCGTCCTGATTGGTGACGACGATGCCGGTAGGAAGGTGGGTGATTCGTACCGCCGAATCGGTCGTATTGACGCTTTGTCCTCCCGATCCGGAGGAACGCATAACATCGATTTTAAGATCATTTTCATTGATAGTCACCTCGACGTCATCGACTTCAGGCATGACGGCAACGGTGATCGCGGAAGTATGAACACGTCCCTGAGACTCGGTTGCAGGGACACGCTGTACGCGGTGCGTTCCCGCCTCGTACTTGAGCCGTGAGTAAACCTGCTCCCCTTTGATGAGGGCAATGATCTCTTTGTATCCTCCCGCATCGGATGGGCTGGAACTCATCAGTTCGATTTTCCATCCCTTGACATCGGCATAACGGACATAGGCATTGAACAAATCACCGACAAAAATGGCCGCTTCGTCTCCGCCCGTACCGGCTCTAAGCTCGATATAAATGTTTCGTTTATCATTCGGATCGGCCGGAATGAGGAGTTTTTTAATCTCCTCTTCCAGAGGTTCTACCATCGGTTCTAGTGTTCTAAGTTCCTCTTTGGCCAGTTCGCCGAGTTCCGCATCAAAAGCAAGTGATTTGTTCTCTTCGATATCTTCGAGGAGTTTTTTGTACTCAGTCGCTTTATTTACAATGGCTTGGATGGAAGATTGCTCTTTTGAGAGTTCGGTCATTCTTTTGATGTCATTGCCGATATCGGGAGAACTGAGAAGTTCGGTTAGTTCGTTGTAACGGTTGATAAACGGGGTGAGTTTGTCGGATAACATGATGATAGTCCTAAAGAGAGGCGTTTTGGGAAAAATACAGAAGGGAATTTTGCCCTAGGGGCAAAACTTATGCTGCGATTGCGTTAACAGCGAGGTGAAGACGGCTAACTTTACGAGCAGCAGTCTCTTTTTTCAAAATGCCTTTGCTGACATATTTGTGAAGGTTAGCGTTGGCAATAACAAGAGCAGCTTGTGCTTCTTCTTTATTTCCTGCATCTACTGCAGCGCGGACTGCTTTAACAATGTTTTTAATACGTGTGCGATAGAATCGGTTGCGTTCTGTACGCTTTTCCGTCTGACGGATACGTTTCAATGCTGACTTATGGTTTGCCATGGCATTTATCCTTGTCGAATTTTTTTTAGGGTAGAATACTACCTTAAAGATAATTAAATTTAAGTTAAATTTTATGGACTATCTCTCGAAAGAGTAAAAATGATGGTAAAAAGGAAATAAATAACAATGAAACTCTTTGGAACGGATGGGGTTCGCGGTGAAGCGGGCTCATTTTTAACGGCAGAATTGGCGATGCGTGTCGCGATGGCGGCAGGAATTTACTTTAGCGAGCATGCACGAACCAAAAAGATTTTGCTGGGCAAAGATACCCGTAAAAGCGGCTATATGATCGAAAATGCGATTGTAAGCGGTCTGACGGCTGTGGGGTATGATGTCGTACAGATCGGTCCGATGCCGACTCCGGCAATCGCATTTTTGACGTTGAATATGCGCTGTGATGCGGGGATTATGATTTCAGCGAGCCATAACCCTTTTGAAGACAACGGAATCAAATTTTTCGATGCACACGGGAACAAGCTTTCCGAAGAGATTGAAGCGCAGATTGAAGCGATTGCCCACGATAAAGCTCGTCTTGAAGAGGGACAGGTGACGGGAAAAAACATCGGTTCGGCTAAACGGATCGATGACGTTATCGGCCGATACATTGTTCAACTGAAAAATTCATTCAGCCGTGAATTGACGCTTCAGGGGCTCCGTATTGTTTTGGATACAGCCAACGGGGCAGGGTACAAAGTGGGGCCGACGGTGCTCGAAGAGTTAGGTGCCGAAGTGATCGTGCTGCATGACAAACCCAACGGGTTTAATATTAATGAGGGGTGTGGAGCAATGCACACCAAAGATTTGCGTGAAGCGGTGAAACAGTACCGCGCGGATATCGGTTTGGCACTCGATGGGGATGCAGATCGTCTTATTGTTGTGGATGAAAATGGTGACGAGGTTGACGGCGATCAGATATTAGGCTCATTGGGGCTCTTTTTAAACAAAAACGGGCAGCTTAAAGGGGGCGGAATCGTAGCAACCGTCATGAGTAATCAGGCGTTGGAAGATACGATGAATGAGAACGGCTTGAAACTTTTCCGCTCAAACGTAGGGGATAAATACGTGTTGGAAGTGATGCGTGAGAACGGGATTAACTTCGGCGGGGAGCAAAGCGGTCACATTATTTTACATGATTACGCCAAAACGGGAGACGGTTTGGTAAGCGCACTTCAAATTTTGGCATTGCTTCTCACATCGGGGCAAAAAGCAAGTAAAGTGCTCCGTCCGTTTAAACTTTATCCGCAAAAATTGGTCAATATCAAAGTCAAAACGAAAAAGCCGCTCGATCAGATTGAGGGGCTCAGTGAAGAGCTTGCTAAAATAGAGAGTGCACATATGCGTCATTTGATTCGCTATTCGGGTACGGAGAATAAACTCCGTATTTTGTTAGAGGGTAAAGATGCTAAGGTAATGGAAAAATCGATGGAACATCTTGTGAGCTTTTTTGAGAAGGCCTTGAATGGTTAGGTCGATTATTGTTTTAGTGTTGGTGATGAGCAGTGTTTTTCTCATCGATCAAGCTATAAAATCAATTTTTTTGGACGGATATAGACTTTATACCTCATGTATTGACCTGATTTTGGTCTTTAATAAGGGGGTTGCCTTTTCAATGTTTGCATTTTTGGAAGGGGCATTGAAATGGATACAGCTTGCTTTATTGGCCGGAGTGATCGGCTATACCCTTTGGCTCAAAAAAACGTGCTACCTTCTTCCCGTAGGTATTATGGCGGGCGCAGGGCTTTCAAATGTAGCCGATCGTTTTATGCACGGCGGGGTGGTTGATTACGTGTATTGGCATTGCGGATTTAATTTTGCCGTTTTTAACGCCGCCGATGTAATGATCGATATTGCCGTGATCGCTCTGATGATATTAAACTTTCGTCCGAAGTTGTGTAAAAGTTAAGTGACTTTTAACTTCTGTGCGCTATAATTTCGTCCTTGCATTAGTTTAGGATGGTCTTATAGCTCAGTTGGTAGAGCACTACCTCGACAAGGTAGTGGTCACAGGTTCGAGTCCTGTTGGGACCACCATTTCTCCTTAATTTTCCTCTAAATTTATTCATTTAATCGTAAACCAATCAATAATCCCGTATAATCCGCGATATTTTCTCAAATGAGGCATACCCAATGGATATTATTGCGATCAAGCACAACGATCAAATAGTTGATTTACAAACCGCCGGGGCACTTGGAATTACGGGTGAAGAGATCGCTTATGATAACTCTCCCGATGCACTGGAAGTGATTCGCCACTCCTGTGCCCACTTAATGGCCGAGGCGATCAAAGCTCTTTATACTGATGCTAAATTTTTTGTCGGACCGACTGTTAAAGAGGGTTTCTATTATGATTTTAAAGTCAATGAAACGATCGGTGAAGATGATCTAAAAACCATTGAAAAAAAGATGCTCGATATTGCCAAAGGTAAAGAGAAAATCGAGCGTTACGAAATTACCAAAAATGAAGCGCGTGCAAAATTTGCCAACGATCACCTCAAGCAGGCGGTTATGGATCGCATTCCAAGCGATACGGTAACCATATACAAGCAGGGTGAATTTGAAGACCTTTGCCGCGGTCCGCATTTGCCGAGTGTCGGATTGCTGCGTTACTTTAAACTGACGAAGATTTCCGGGGCCTATCTCGGCGGTGACAGCAAAAACGAAATGTTGACCCGTATCTACGGTATCGCGTTTGCCGATAAAGAGTCACTCAAAGCATACCTTGATCAAATGGCGGAAGCGGAAAAACGCGATCACCGCAAAATCGGTGCCGAGATGAAGCTGTTCACTTTCCGCGAAGAGGTCGGTGCGGGATTCCCGATCTGGCTTCCTGCGGGTGCGCGCATGCGTTCACGCCTCGAACAGCTCCTTTTCAAAGCGCACCGCAAACGGGGTTATGAGCCGGTTCGCGGTCCTGAGATGCTTCGCTCAGACTTATGGAAAGTATCGGGTCACTATCAAAACTACGGCGAAAACATGTATTTCACCCATATCGATGAGCTGGAGTTCGGGGTTAAACCGATGAACTGTGTCGGCCATATTAAAGTATACGAGCATGATCTGCATTCGTATCGCGATCTTCCTCTCAAATATTTCGAATACGGGGTCGTTCACCGTCATGAGATGACAGGAGCACTTCACGGGTTGTTCCGTGTCCGTGAATTTACCCAAGACGATGCGCACATCTTCTGTACCGCCGATCAAATCGAGCAGCAGATCATCGAAGTCGTCGATTTCGTTGATAAAATTATGAAAACATTTGAGTTTAACTATAAAATGATGATTTCGACGAAACCTGAAAAAGCAGTTGGAGATGACGCGGTTTGGGAGATTTCTACTAACGCATTGAAAACGGCGATGGATAAAAACAACCTCTCTTATGAAATAGATGAGGGGGGCGGAGCGTTCTACGGCCCTAAAATCGATATCAAAATTACCGATGCTATCGGGCGCGAATGGCAGTGCGGGACGATCCAGCTGGATTTCAATCTCCCGGCACGTTTCGAGCTTGAATACAACGGCGAAGAGAATGCTAAAATACAACCGGTTATGATTCATAGAGCGATTTTAGGTTCGTTTGAGCGATTTGTTGGTATATTGACGGAGCATTACGCTGGGGAATTCCCGATGTTCATCGCTCCGACGCAGGTTGCAATCGTTCCGATTGCCCCTACGCACGAAGCATATGCACGTGAATTAGCCGATAAATTGATCGATATGGGTGCCGATTTTGAGATTTTCGATAAAAATGAGAGTCTTAACAAACGGATCCGTACAGCGGAAAAAGGGCGCGTTCCTATGATCATCGTTCTCGGTGATGAAGAGGTCGCTAATAAAAGCATTGCGGTGCGTGATCGACGATCGCGCGAGCAATACAACCTGAGCGAAGAGGATTTCATCTCTCTGGTTAAACAAAAAATTAATGAGGTACATTTTTGATTAAGAAACAAGACCGAGTCCTGATGAACGAAGACATCAGGGTTCCTGAAGTACGCTGTGTGGTTGATGGCGGTGAAGCATTAGGTATCATCTCTATCAATGAGGCTATGAATAAGGCAAACGAAATGGGACTTGATTTGGTTCTCATCTCTCCGGATGCAAAACCTCCTGTCGCAAAAATCATGGACTACGGTAAGTTTCATTACCAAGAAGAGAAAAAGAAAAAAGAGGCGCGTAAAAAGCAAACGAAAGTAGAAGTCAAAGAGATTAAACTTTCGGTAAAAATTGCGGATAACGATGTCGGCTATAAAGTTAAACACGCACGCGAATTCCTCGAAGAGGGAAAACACGTCCATTTCCGCGTATTTTTGCGCGGACGTGAAATGGCACATCCTGAGTCGGCTGTTGCGGTTTTACAGCGTGTTTGGCCGATGGTTGAAGATATCGGTACGATGTATAAAGCCCCGCAAATGGAAGGTCGTTATTGCAATATGATGATCCATCCGAAAAAAGACGATAAAAAATAAAACTCCTCTCTTGGTAAACTCCTCATTTCCCTTTCTCCCGCGAATGCGGGAAGCTTTAGGGGATTGCAAAGGACAGATATGTCCTTGCCGTGAAGAGGGGCTTTGCTCCTTTCACGTTTAATATAAAATCAAAAGCTTTTTTATGGTATAATCCGCGTCTCGTTTAGAGAATTTTTGCGAAAGGATCAAGTCGATGCCAAAAATGAAATCGGTTAAAGGGGCGGTAAAACGCTTCAAAGTGAAGAAAAACGGCACAATCAAACGTGGTAGCGCATTCCGCAGCCATATTTTGACAAAACAAGATGCTGGGACTCGACGTAAGCAAAATGCACCAAAAGTGGTTGCTAACGTAGACGTTAAAGCTATCAAAAAGATGATCGTAGGCTAAAACCTATTAACCCTCCAGCATAACGCTGGGCAAGTCCGCAAAGCGGCACCCCGTCATTAAAATTGAGATGAACCGGGTCAAGAAAGGAAAACAATGCCAAGAGTAAAAACTGGTGTCGTAAGACGCAGACGTCATAAAAAAGTATTGAAACTCGCACGTGGTTTCTACAGTGCACGCCACAAACATTTCCGTAAAGCGAAAGAGCAACTCGAGCGCTCACTCGTATACGCGTTCCGTGACCGTAAACAGAAAAAACGTGAATTCCGTAAATTGTGGATTATCCGTATCAATGCGGCATGCCGCCTAAACGGAATGAGCTATTCAGTATTCATGAACGGCCTTAAACGTGCCAACATCGAACTTGATCGCAAAATCCTTGCTGACATGGCTATGAACGATGCAGCGGCATTTACTGCCCTCACTACTCAAGCTAAAGCAGCACTCTAAATAAATAGGACCCGAAAGGGTCTTATCCTCTTTTTTCTCTTCAATAAATCTCAATATAAATTACTACTATTCCCGAAGGAATAATATTTTATTGCTCGATTTTATACCCTTTACTCTCAAGACATTTTTGACACTCTACGGTAATCGGAGCTTTTGATGCTTCACCTGCGGCTTTTAAATCGTAATAGCGGCATTCTTGAAAATCCGCCATAATCCGGTCTTCCGTTTTACCTGCCGGACAAATCATTCCGTTGATCGAAATTTGTTTATCAGCGCATCCGCTTAGGAGAAGTGCAGCGGCGATTAGGCCGAAAAATAGGTTTTTTTTCATGATGTATGTTCCTCTTTGAGTGAATTTTCGAATAGATAGCGGTGATCCTCGGGGAGTGCACTATAAACCGCATGGGCTAAATCACGGATTTCCCACAGTGCCGCTTTATCGCTGCGCAGTGAAATGAAGTTTTGCAAGCTTCGTGCATTGATCGACCATGCAAGCTCGGTTTTATAGCTCTCAGGAAGGCAGTATTTCGCACGATCGTTGCTGATTCCGGCTACCAATACGGCACGAAGATTTTCAAGGGCACGGATGCTCATCTCATCAACCATCTCTACATCGGTCATGACCAGATATTTTGCGGCACGTTCTTTGTGATCAATGCTAAAGGGTTCTTCGTCTTTGAGCTCTTTGAGGGTGTAGCGGGTACTTTTGACCGATAGACTCGCCATTCTGTGACGGGCAAGTTCTTGAAGCAAGGCACGGCTGATCCCCTCAACGTAAAAATTGTAGACAATATGCTCCAGCGTTGAAGCGTGTTTGAATTTATTTCCAACACGATCGATCAATTCACGGTCTTTTTCGCCGCCGTTATCGCTTTTATCAAAACTTTGCCAACAGGTACGGATGGCATCGGAGCAGATTACAAGTGGAGTATGGTGTTGTAAGGTTACTTTCATGGGTGTGTCTTTGGAAGTAATTTTGGGAGAGTATAGCAAAAAGTATTATTTTCTTTTCTTTACCACAAAGAAAAGAAACAAAAGAAGCTCATCTTTCAAGCAAAGCGCACACGCGACTTTTGGCACTTCTGCCATCCCGCGTGGCTTTAAAGGATGCTTGAAAGACTGTACTTTATCTTACATCACGAAAACGTGCGGAACGATAAGCGGATATTTTTTCATTTTGCGGTAGATATGTTTGCGTACTACCTGACGAAGATCGTTTTCCAACGCTTTCGGATTCTCGATTAGCCCCGGTTTGAGATTGATCAAGAAGTGCTCTAACACATCTTCCATCTCTAGTGCAAACGCTTTGTCATGGCGATCGGCTACGATACCAAAGCTGGTAACAAGAGGTTTGGACAGAAGTCGCGATTCTGCGGCACTGACCTGAGCGACCAGCATAACCATCCCCTCGCTCGCCATTTTTTGACGATCGATAATGATGTCGTCTTCGATTTGGTGATTATTTTGGTTATCGATGTACGTTTTACCTGTTTTGACGGTTTTGGCTTTGCGCATCATTTTGGTGTTCACTTCGATACTGTCACCGTCAGACATTAGGAGAATATTACGTTCCGGAACTCCACAGGTAACCGCCGTCTCTTTATGCTTCATAATGTGATTGTATTCACCGTGAACAGGGAGGAAGAATTTAGGATTGGTAAGACGAAGCATCAACTTTTGTTCTTCCATACTCGCGTGTCCCGAAACGTGGATATCTCTGTCATTGGCTACACGAGCGCCTGCTCGTTGGAGATAGTTGAGCATCCCTGAAATCGATCCTTCATTCCCCGGAATCGCACGTGCGGAGAGGACGATCAAATCGGTCGGCTTGATCTTGATATGGCGGTGCTCGCCGATCGCCATACGGAAGAGGGCCGAACTCGGTTCCCCCTGACTTCCGGTTGTGACGATGAGGACGTCTTTGTCGCTCATGCGGTTTGCCTCTTCGGCATCGATGAAGATGTTTTTAGGAAGTTTAATGTAATCGTATTGCATACATACTTCGAGATTCCGCTCCATTGATCGTCCGATAACACATACTTTACGGTTGTATTTTATACCGGTCAAAATCGCTTGATATACACGGTGAATGTTTGAACTGAACGTTGACATGATGACACGCCCTTCGGCTTTCGAGAAGATACGGTCAAATCCCGGTGCTACGGTCAGTTCGCTCGGAGTCCACTCTTTGTTATAAGAGTTAGTGGAGTCTGAGAGGAGACAAAGAACCCCTTTTTCACCGTAGTGAGCCAATCGGTGCAAGTCAGCCGTGTAGCCGTCTACCGGAGTATGGTCGATTTTAAAATCGCCCGTATGGATAATAGTTCCCGCTTTAGTCGTGATCGCCAATGAGGAAGAGTCAATGATCGAGTGGGTCATGTGCATCCATTCGATTTCGAAATCGTTTCCGATTTTGTACGGTATCCGTTTAACAATCGGATTGAAGTAGCGGCGGAAATCGCGCATATGATGTTCGTCGAATTTGTTTCCGATCATTGCCAGAGGCAACGGCGTTCCGTAAATCGGGAATTGCATCTCTTTGAAGAAATACGGTACCCCTCCGATATGGTCTTCATGGGCATGGGTAATGATGACGGCAACGATTTTTTTGCGGATTTCGCGCAAGTAGGTGAAGTCAGGGACGAGAATATCGACTCCGTGCATCTCTTCGTCCGGAAAGCTCATCCCGATATCAATGATAATCGCTTCGTTTTCCGTTTCGATGACCGTGATATTTCCGCCGATCTCACCGAGACCGCCCAGCGGTGTGATACGAACTTTGTCATTATTATTAAGATCGAGTTTATAGTGGGGATTGAGACGGTTTTTATGGGCATCTTGGTTTTTGACAACAAAATCGCGAAGATTGTTATCAATCGGTGTGCTAGGACTTCCGCGACGGCCGCCGCGTCCACGATCACGGCCTGAGCGCGCAGGTTCGGCATCGGTTGCGTTTGCATCGGATCCTTCCGGACGGTCTGTACGAGGAGGTCTGTTGTCCTGACGAGGAGGGCGGTTGTCCTGGCGGGGAGGGCGGTTATCCTGACGAGGAGGGCGGCTGTCTTCCCGCGGCTCTGTGTTTGGACGCTCAGTCGTATTCCCCTCTGCACCTTCGGGGCGGTTGTTGTTTCGGCTGCGAAACGGTCGACGGTTATTTCGGCGTTGACGATTTTCGCCTTGCGGCTGTGTTTGTGATCCTGGTTGTTCTTCGGACATTATAATTTCCTTCTGTCGCTTTCATAGCGTAATGGTTTTGTCTATATTTAGATGCTCTAAAAAACCCTAAAAGATTATTTTATAAGGGTGTAGAGCCGGTGAAAGTCAGAGGTGTCAAGCTGATGAGGTCGGATAGAGCGTTCCAACTCAAGCGTTTCAAAGGCTTGGGACAGAACGGTTCCATCATAGCGTGAGGAGAGATTTTTGTGGAGGGTTTTACGGGGCTGTGTAAAGGCCGTTCGTAAAAAGTCTTCAAACCCTTCATCATTACGGTTCGTACGTTTAGAAATGAGCAGTACGCACGAATCGACTTTGGGAGCAGGCTCGAATGCGGTAGGGGGAACGTGTAAAACGATCTCCGCCTCTCCGACACTCTGCGCAATTACACTGAGCGCTCCAAAAGCTCTCTCTCCGGGTGCGGCAGAGAATTTCTCCGCCACTTCACGCTGTATCATGACAAGCAAGTTTCGGCACGCCGGATCGGCGAGGGCTTTGAGGATGATATTCGTAGCGATGTAATAGGGCAAATTCGCCACTAAATCGTACGGTTCATCCAAAAGCTCACTCTTCCAATGCTCTAGCACATCTCCGCATCGGAGAGTAAGAGCGTTGGTAGCGATAGCATCGGCAAATTGGTGCGTCAAATGCTTGCACAAGTCGGTATCGACCTCAAAAGCGGTAACACTTTTGACATCAACTAAATACTTAGTTAAATCACCTAATCCAGGCCCGATTTCTGCGATACGGTGAGGCGTATCGGGCATCGATTGGATGATTTGGGCTAAAACAGCTTCGTCTTTTAAAAAATTTTGGCCAAACTTTTTCTTGGCAATAGCGGCACGGTCTTTTTGCATTGCCCTTATTGTACCTAATAAAGTGTTAATCCCCTATTAAATCATAAAAAATGTGAATCTGTATTTCTTTAATCAAAGAAAACCATTGTTTAGAATTTATCGTTACTTTTGGTAATGAAAGTTATACTTCCGTTATGATTGCGCCAAAGGGTTTGAATGGATAATTTTTTTGCAAAACGGATCATTCCGTGCCTCGATGTTAAAGACGGACGCGTTGTAAAAGGGGTCAATTTCGTCGGCCTCAAAGATGCGGGAGACCCTGTTGAAGTGGCAAAACGCTATAACGAAGAAGGTGCGGACGAGCTCACTTTTTTAGATATTACCGCTTCGCACGAAGAGCGTGACACGATCGTCCATATCGTAGAGCAGGTAGCAAAGGAAGTATTTATCCCTCTCACCGTAGGGGGAGGAATCCGCAAACTCGACGATATTTATCGTCTTCTCGCCGTCGGATGCGACAAAGTGAGTGTCAATTCTGCCGCGATAAAACGTCCGGAACTGATCGATGAGGGGGCAAAGCGATTCGGTTCACAATGTATTGTCGTGGCGATCGATGTGAAGCGTACCGGCAATCAATATAACGTCTATCTAAACGGCGGACGTGTCGATACTGGGATCAATGCACTGGAATGGGCTAAAGAGGTCGTAGATCGAGGGGCGGGAGAGATATTGCTTACCTCGATGGATGCTGACGGTACCAAAGCGGGATTTGATCTATCGATCACGGAACAGATCAGCCGCGCCGTCAATGTACCCGTTATCGCCAGCGGCGGTGCGGGGACGATGGAACATATTAAAGAGGCGTTTGAACACGGTGCCGATGCGGCACTGGCGGCGAGTATTTTCCACTACAAAGAGATCGACATTATGGATCTCAAACGCTACCTGTCGGCTAACGGGATTCCGGTACGATTATGATACTGTGTGCGGGCAATAACGAGACGTTTGATTTTGCGACCCCGATCGGGGTTGGATTGATTGACAGTGCAATCAATCTGACCCGTCACGCTCTAGTACACAAACCGGAATTCATCCTCTTTGTCGGAAGTGCCGGAAGCTACGGAGAACATAAAATCCATGAGATCATCGAGTCCAAAACGGCGGCTAACATCGAGTTAGGCTTTTTGGATAAAAG
This sequence comes from Sulfuricurvum kujiense DSM 16994, assembly GCF_000183725.1. Lineage (NCBI taxonomy): Bacteria > Pseudomonadati > Campylobacterota > Epsilonproteobacteria > Campylobacterales > Sulfurimonadaceae > Sulfuricurvum > Sulfuricurvum kujiense. Next base: position 112,422 of record NC_014762.1, read on the forward strand.
CGCCTATACCCCGATCGATAACGTTGTTTCGGCACAAACGGAAACCATTAAAGATGTTATAGTCAATTCTTCTAACTACATTACAACATCTGAGAAAGCGATGGAGCAAATGAGAGGTTTGGGAATGGGGATTGAAAACATGGAGTTTTTCAGTGTTATGCGGGTAGCCCAGATTTTCGGAATCCCAGCGGGGGGTGTTTTTTGTATAACCAACTATTGTGATACGAATGCCCACCGCGATTTTATCAGCAATCACGGATTTGCGAAGGTGCTGCTGCGAGAACATTTAGTAAACAAAGGGATGATTCGTGGGTAAGCTGTGCATTCTAGATTATACCAAAGCTGAACTCGCCGGTATGGTGAAACCCTCGTTCCGCGCCAAACAGATATGGGGATGGATTTACCATCAATACGCCACCAGTTTTGAGACGATGCAAAATCTTCCCAAGACGATGCGCGAAGAGCTGGCTCAAACGTATGAGATTATGCCGCTTAAAATTGCCCGAAAGGAATGCTCTACCGACGGAACGATTAAATATCTTTTCGAGCTGAGTGACGGTAAAACGGTTGAGACGGTTTGGCTCAAAATGAAAGACGAAAGCATCGATGAAGAGGGAAATATCGAACATGAAGCGCGATACACCGTCTGTGTCTCGACACAAGTGGGGTGCAAAGTGGGATGTTCGTTTTGTCTGACGGCAAAAGGGGGATTTACCCGTGATCTAACGGCAGGCGAAATTGTCGCTCAGGTGTTGGCCGTTAAGATGGATAACAATCTCGCAGCGCATCGCCGTCTCAATATCGTCTATATGGGGATGGGGGAGCCGTTGGATAATTTGGACAATTTAGCCAAAGCGATCACGATACTCAAAGACGAAGAGGGGCTTTCTATTTCGGGCAAGCGTCAGACGGTCTCGACGAGCGGGCTGAGTACCAAGATCGATAAGCTCGGAGAGATGGATTTAGGGGTTCATATCGCGATCAGCCTCCATGCCGTTGATGATGAACTTCGTACCGAACTGATCCCGATGAACAAAGCGTACAATATCGCTTCAATCATCGATGCGGTCAAGCGTTTTCCGATCGATACCCGAAAACGGGTGATGTTTGAATATCTTGTCATTAAAAATAAAAATGATGATTTGGGCTCGGCGAAAAAACTGGTCAAGCTTCTTCACGGTATTAAAGCCAAGGTCAATTTGATCTATTTTAATCCCTATCCCGGGTCGGATTATCAACGCCCGTCTCGTGAGGATATGGTTGCATTTCAAGAGTATTTGATAAAGCACGGTGTGCTGTGCACGATCCGAGACTCCAAGGGATTGGATATCAGTGCGGCCTGCGGGCAGTTAAAAGAGAAATCGTTAACTTAAGTAGAGTATTCTTACGCCAAATTAATTTTGCTCGGATGACGCTGAGCGAGGAAAGGAAATTGTGTGAGCGGATCGGACTGGCTTCAAGTTGTATTTTTAGGGATATTTGTGAGTGGAAGCGTCGGCGGTTTTCTTTGGGTGGCGATGAAGAAAGACTGAATAGCTCTCTTCACCAGCTGTATTTGAGCATCGCCTGAAAGACATCATTATCGTTTCGATAGCTGTTTTCATGGTAGTAATGCCATTCCGTCCCTATTTCCAACTTCCCCTCTTTAATTCCAAAGACTGAATTGAGATTGAACAACAATTGGTTTTGGCTCAAAAAATCACATGTCGTCCAATCTGTGAACCCCTCAAAATGCCATTTTTCACCGAGCGGCGCGTAATAGTTGGCGGAGAGCTGATAGGTCTCATTTCCGATATTTTGGACTTTTCGATAGAGATTGAGTCCGAAAACACTGAACCCCGGTACATTCATATCGGTGCCGAATCCGTAAAGCCATGCATGATAGGTATCCGATCCGTTATATTGAAAAGCCGCATACCATTCTTTAATAAATCCGTCCGATACAGGAATTCCGGCAATTTTATTGAAGCTGATACGGGGAGAAATCTCGCCGTAGAGATCGTTTTTATCTCCGCTGAAACGGAGTCCGTTCGGGGCATAGACATAATCGGCAAATGCAAACAGATCACCGTACTCCCAGGTACGATAATGTTCCGCCGTTATCGTATGTTTGTTGCCGCTTTGGGTATCGAGAAATGTCGGCCCTTCAAATTTGCCGTAGAGATATTGGAGATTGGTAGCCGAAAATGCGCTGAGCTGGGCAGCGGTGATAAGACTAGCGAAGAGTAAGCGTTTCATCGGTATCCTTTGAAATAAGGGCATTAAATTGGGAAATAAGGTCAAGCGGATCAGACTGTATGCCGTGAACCATCATCCCGAAATGAAGATGCGGACCCGTAATCCGTCCGCTCTCACCGCTGAGTGCGATCGGTTGTCCACGCTCAATACGATCACCGACATTGACATCGAATCGGCTGAGGTGAAAATAGCATGAATATATCCCTTCGCCGTGATCGATAATGATTGTTCCGCCGGAATAATAGCGTTCCTGTACCAAGACGACGATCCCGTCGTTTGCCGCGACAATGGGGATCGGCGTTCGGGCACGAAAATCGACCCCTCCATGGTAGCTTTTCAGACTTCCGTTGTAGGTGCGGGCGGAGCCGTATTCGCTGGTGATATTGGAGTCTATGGGCTTAACGAACGCTTTGTTCCAATAGCGGATCGGTGTAAAGTGCCCGTAGATCGCTTCTGCCTGCGCTTTTTCAGCCGCAATCTGCTCCATCGCTTCCGGAGGGGGAGTCACCAAAGCGGGATCGACACTGAGTGTTTCGGTAGGATAGTCGGCCTCTTGGATATGGATTGAGAAAAAGCTCTCGTTTCCCGGTGCAATCCAGGTGAGGTTGATGTCTCCCGCAGGGGTGTAGTAATCGATCGGTATAACGGCGATCCCTTTGGTTTTATCGGCAGGATGAAGGAGGACGCTTATATTGCGATCGCTCATAATCACGGTTCCCGAAGGTGAAGGTAGGGGTATGATGAGACTTTTCCCGTTAAATCCTTCAGCACCCCAAAGGGCTAAAAAACCGAGCCATAAAATGAGCAAAAATCGCATGGTGTATCCTGCAGTATTATTAAGGACGGTATTGTAGCATTTAGGGCTTAGAAACATAATTTTTGAGAATATATAAAGTATTGTATGTTACTATCAGAAATATGTTGGTTCTAAAAAGAGAAGAGGATGAGAAAAGCTCGAGTCATAGGGTTCATATTGCTATTTTTGATCGTCGGGATTGCGGCTTCGGTTTATTATTACAACCGTCCGGCAGAGTCATCAAGAATTCATATTTCAACCAATCCGTGGATCGGCTTTACCCCTTTTATCTATGCCCAGGAGAAAGGGTGGCTGGAGAGCACTCCGTTTCGGTTCTTATGGCTGGTTGATTTGACGGATAATGCCCGTTTGTACGAAAGGGGATTCACGCAGGGATTTACCGCAACACAGTATGAGCTGCTCCATTTTAAAAACAAAAATACCATCAAACCTGTATTTTTAATCGATCAATCTTTCGGTGCCGATGCCATTGTTTCCAACCGAACCCTTGAAGAATTGCAAAATACGAGAGAAAAAGTAGATGTCTATTTGGAACAAGGATCCCTCAATGATGATTTTTTTGAAGCGTTTGTCACTGAAAAAGGGCTCCAAAAAGTAACGTTTCAAAAAATCGATACATCTCAAAAAAATATCTCTACCCTCACGGAGATGTCACATCCGATTATTATTATCTCGTATCAGCCGTATCTTGCGGGATTGATCAAAAAAGGGTTTAAAGTCCTTGTTTCGACCCAGAGCATGCAGACTTTTTTTGTCGTTGATGCGTTATTTGTGGATGAAAAGACGATTCAGGGGCGAGAGAAAGAGTTTGCCGATCTTAAAAAATTGTTTGCGTTAGGGGTTGAGCGGTTTAAACGAGATCCGCATGAGTACTATGAGACGATCAAAGGGTATTTGGAAGGGCAGAGCTATGAAGAATTTATGGAAACAACCACTCAAATCAAGTGGTTGTATCAAACCCATCCGAATGAGATTATTACTCATCTCAATGCCCAGCAGATAAAAACAGACAGGCTGTTGCCGTGAAACTGCAGCGGTTTAATTTTCTAAATTTAGCGGTTTTGTTTTTACTGATCGGGATTTTGTCGAGCAGTTTTTATACTATCGAACGAAACGGGATGCTCAATTATCTTGCGGACGGGGTCAACCAAAGTTTATTTCGGCTGGAAGAAGATATACAAAAAACTCTTCAGCAGGATCACTTAGAGAATGTTCAGGCGCTTCTTGATCAAGGGAGTGCGATTAATAGCGGGATACGCATTCTGTCTGTCTCATTGGACGGGCATACGATAGCGGTTTCATCGTCGCGTTCCCTGATCGGAAAAGTAATTGAGGGCGAGTATCTCCCTTTGACTCAAATCTCTGAAGGATTGGTAGAGAACGAGTCATTGCAGTATGAAAGCGAAGTAACCTATTTTTCGGGTGCGACCAAAAAAAGAGCACTTCTGTTGGTGGATTTGGACAAAGCGTATATCTTTGAGCGTTTGAACAATATTGCGATGTTTTACGCTTTGGCACTGTTTTTAGGATTGGGAGCAACAGCACTTGCCCTATTGGTCGGAGTAAGAAAGCTGATAATAAAGCCGCTAGAGAGGATCGCACAGCGTGCACAAAATCAAGATATTATCGCAGAAAAACATTTGATCGAAGAACTCTCCATCCTTGATCAAACACTATGTAATTCGTTTCATTCGATGCAAGTACAACAAGAACATCTGAAAGAGGCATTGGATGAATCTTTATATCTGGACGGTATTCTCCGTACCGTCGCCGATATTAATCAGCTGCTGATTACCGCTAAGGATGTGGATGAATTGTTAATGAATTCGTGTTTAAGACTGGCTGAACATCCGGGGTATGAGTTATGCTATATTGCACTCAAAGAAGGAGAGAGTCTTGTTGTCCAAGCGTATTCTAACGATCCGACAGAATACCTGCATCCAAAAATGAAAATCCCGACGGAAGATCTAACCGATCCGACTGTTCGAGCGATGAAAGAGATGTCAACGGTCATTATTGACCATTTGGAGTATGAAAATTCATTCGGTCCTTGGCGATTTATTGCCGAGACCGGGTTATACGGTTCTGTCATTTCACTTCCGCTGATCAGTGCGATAGATGCATTGCCGTTAGGGGTTATAACACTTTATACGAAATACTCGGAAGGATTTGAATCCAAAGAAGTCTCTATGCTCGAAGAGTTGGCGGGAGACATCGGATTCGCGATCCGGTCTTTTACCCAGCGCGAACAATTGAAATACTACCTGACCACTGATTCCAATACGGATCTGCCTAACCGGTTCTCATTGGTAGAAGTTCTTAGCCGGGAAAGTATGTACGGGTTGGCCATTATTAATATTGACCGCTTCGGTGATATCAATGAAGTTTACGGTGTTTCCATCGGCGATGCGGTTTTATCCCAGTACGGTCATTGGCTTCGGGCAAAAATTGCTTCATGGAAAAATATCGAGCTCTTTAAGCTGGGGAGCGATGAATATGCTTTGGTGGCTACCCAGTGTAACGATTTAAAGCTTTTTACCGATTTACTGGAAAATTTAATTTCGACTACACAAAAAGAGGTCTTCAGGGTCGAGGGGATAGAGATTGTCCTCACCATTACGGTCGGTGTCGCAAAATCGACGGAGCAGGTACTGGAACATGCCACTGCCGCGCTTAAGCAGGCGAAGCGCAATCGGCACAGTTTGGAGATTTTCTCCAGTGAATCAAAACAGGAGCAGGAGAATAACATCGCTTGGTACAAACGGATCAAAGAGGCGATAGAAGATTCTCGGATTGTCCCCTATTTTCAGCCGATCGTTGATAATGAAAGCGGAAAAATCATAAAATACGAAGCTCTTATACGACTTGTAGACGTGGATGGCAGTATTGTTTCACCCTATCAATTTTTAGAAATTGCGAAAAAAACAAAACTTTATCCCGAGTTGACCAAAATGATGATTACCAAGGTGGTGAAACTGTTTAAAGACTCTGCGTTTCCGGTAAGTTTGAATCTTTCGACGCAAGATCTTACAAACCATGACTTAGCCGATTTTTTAGAGGAAACAATCCATGAAAACGGAGTAGGGCAATTGATGATTTTCGAAATCTTAGAGAGCGAGGGGATTGAAAACTATAGCTCCGTAAGCGAGTTTGTGGATCGTTTCAAAGCGATCGGATGCCGTTTTGCAATCGATGATTTCGGTTCGGGATACTCAAATTTCGACCATTTGCTTAAACTCAATATCGATACCTTGAAAATTGACGGTTCGTTGATTAAAAATCTGCCGCACAACCGTAACGCACAGATTTTCGTTAAACATATCTGTGATTTTGCCCACGAGATGGGGATCAAAGTGATCGCAGAGTTTGTGGCGAACGAAGCAATCTTTCATCAGGTTAAAGCGATCGGTATCGATGCATCGCAAGGATACTATTTTTATGAACCATCCCCTATAGTAGTCGGAGGAAACTAAAGATGGGAAGCAGCTATATCGGTCGTCAGCCTATTGTTAATGAACGGGGGGCCTTATTCGCTTATGATCTTTTTTCTTCCGCGCAAAGCGCAAGCGAACACGCAACGGAAACACTGGTCAATGATCTTCAAAGTTCATTCGGAATTGATAAAATTATCGGAAAACGGCTCGGGTTTATTCGTGCGGATCATCAGTTTATATTTCATGAGCTTTTTGGACTTTTACCGAAAGAGAGTATCGTTTATGCGGTGTTGGAAGAGAGTGTTGTTGATAAGGAGCTATGCGACTCATTAGAAAAGCTTAGGGGACAAGGATACCGTTTTGCGCTCAATGACTTTGCCTATACGCCTGAAAATATAGAGAAATTTTCTCCTTTGTTCCCATATTTGGAGTATGTTAAGATCGATATCCCCCGCAGTCCCCGGATTAAACGAGAGGATGTAGAGCAGCTCAAACAACAGGAATTGACCGTAATCGGAGCAAAAATCGAGTCTCATGATATCCATGCACAGTGTGTCGCCAAAGGGTTTTCGTATTTTCAGGGGTATTTCATCTCAAAGCCGAAAGTTCTTGAAAACCCTTCCTTTTCACTTGATCAAACGGCAGTTATTCAGTTATGGAACATGCTCCAAAGCGATGCGGATATTAATGCGTTGGTGAAAGCGTTTGAACTGAACCACATGGTGAGTTTAAAACTGATCCGTTTTGTAAATTCAGCCGTATTCGCACTCCGTAACCCTGTTTCATCCGTCCGTCATGTGCTTACACTAATGGGGAGAGAACCTCTGGCACGCTGGATAATGCTGCTGATGTTTTCCGAAGCGAAGGAATCGGATCAAAATAATATCCCCCTAATGCTAATGGTAGTGAACCGGACAGAACTGATGACGCAGTTATTGACGTTGATCAAACCGAATGCGACGGAATCGCAACAGGCAACCGCCTATTTTGTCGGAATGCTCTCTTTGATCCATCTTCTTTTTAATATTCCCCACCGCGAAGCTCTCAAGAAGCTAAACGTTACCCCCGAAATCGAACGAGCGCTGTTTGAAGGGGACGGTTTTTACGGCGAGCTATTGACAACGGTACGTTCAATCGAGATGCTCGATACCGAGGGAATAGACAAGTTTTTAGAGAAACATTCTCTAGAACGCGAAGTATTGGAACCGCTGATCGCTTCGGCTATGGAAAAAGTAAATCAGTTTGATGAGGCGATGGGATAAATCAGTAATTAAATGTGTTTGCTTTATACTTCCAAAAAAATTAAACAAGGTAAAAGATGGTTATAGTGAATAGTTCTCTCCAGTCTCCATCACCGATGGAATCGACTCAAGTTGCAAAATCTGCTCTTCAGACAAACAAGTCTCTCGATGATGCGATTATAGAGTTCAATACACAAGAAGTGCAAAAAAATAGCAGCAGATTTCAGGAAAATCTTTCCGTTATGGCAGCTCAAATGACAGGCAAGGGATTGAATTTGGATATTAGAGGATAGTTTAGGCCAATTATGCCTAAGTTTGAAAAGATCCACCCCCTTCATACACATTTTTATCATATTGATTAAAATTTAATCAATATTTCTCATTACGGTTGAATAAATTATATTATAATTTTTGCAAGTAGAAAATTCGGGAAGATTATATCTTCCAATATTGTTCAATAAATGGATGCTAGGGTTCCGACTGCAAAGTGCTGGTCCGAGAGTATCCGGCCTCGTAAGCGGCTACACGGAGGGATAAAAGCCCGGGAGAGAGATATTTCTCCCCGTTTTTTCTCGACTAACCGTTTAGGAGGATTTTATGAAACATTCACTCACACAGTGCACATCCGCTGCAGGCTCATCCAAACTAACATCACCAAAGCTTTCCACACGTATTTCTCTGGCTGTTTTGGCTCTTGCCGTTGCGTCGACTACTATGTTTGCCGCTCCGAAAACCAACTTTAAAGTTGCATGGACCATTTATGCGGGCTGGATGCCCTGGGATTACGGCGCCCGAAAAGGGATCGTCAAAAAATGGGCCGATAAATACGGTATTAAAATCGATGTCGTTCAGCTCAATGATTATGTAGAGTCGATCAATCAATACTCGGCGGGCTCGTTTGACGGGTGTGTCATGACCAATATGGATGCATTGACCATTCCGGCGGCGGGAGGGGTAGATTCAACTGCCGTAATTATCGGTGACTACTCAAACGGAAATGACGGGATCGTTTCAAAAAGTGCTAATAGCATGAAAGATCTTAAAGGTCAGAAAATCAATCTGGTCGAGTATTCGGTATCACATTATCTGTTGGAACGGGGATTGGCATCTGCAGGCTTGAAGGCTAAAGACGTCAAAACAATCAATACATCGGATGCGGATATCGTTTCGGCATTCAATTCTCCTTCTATGAAAAATGTGGTGACATGGAACCCGCAGCTTGGGGAAGTGAAAAAAGTTAAAAATGCCAAGCTTTTGTTTGATTCCAGCAAAATTCCCGGCGAGATCATCGATATGATGGTTGTAAATACCCAAACTTTGAAAGAGAACCCGAAATTGGGCAAAGCATTAACGGGGGCATGGTTTGAAATCATGGGAATCATGTCGAAAAACGATGCAAAAGGTATTGAAGCGCGTACGTTGATGGCTAAAGCTTCGGGAGCATCACTCAAAGAGTACCAAGCACAGCTTGCAACCACCAAAATGTTATACGGCCGGCGAAGCTGTGAAATTTACCGAAGATCCAAAACTGATCACAACCATGGGAGAAGTGAGCAAGTTTTCGTTTGCACACGGATTATTGGGAGACAAAGCTAAGAATGACGGCTTCATCGGTATGACGTTTCCATCAAACAAATCGATCGGAAATACGAAAAATGTCAAACTCCGATTTAATTCAGAGTTTATGAAACAAGCGGCAGAAGGGAAACTGTAATCCATGCGTTTGATCAATCTGAATGCTGGACGGTTTTCACCGCTTTTAAAAATATTGCCGTTTGTGATTCTCGGATTGGTCTATTGGATTGCTGCAGATGCGCGTCACGCCCTAAATCCGGAAGACAAGCTTCTTCCGACATTTGAAGCGATCGGCGAAGCGGTAAAAACGATGGTCATGGAACCGGATGAATTAACCGAAGAGCCGATTTTGTACACCGATACGGTTGCGAGTCTGAACCGGATTGCACAAGGATTGGGGATTGCTACGGCTGTCGGCCTGATATTGGGGATCGTACAGGGGACGTTACCTCTGTTTCGTTCACTTCTTTCCCCGTTTTCGGCAGCAGTATCGTTAATACCGCCGATCGCGATATTGCCAATACTGTTGATCATTTTCGGGCTGGAAGAATCGGCTAAAGTGGCGCTGATCGCTATCGGTGTGGCTCCGTTTCTGATCCGTGATACGCAGCAGCGTTCCATGGAACTTTCCGAAGAGCTCTTGATCAAGGTGCAAACCTTGGGGGCATCGACATGGCAGATCATTCTGCGTGTCGTTTTACCCCATGTTATGCCACGTCTGCTGGATGCGCTCAGACTTTCACTGGGTGCGGCATGGCTTTTTCTCATTACGGCGGAAGCGATCGCGTCTTCGGAAGGTTTGGGATACCGTATCTTTTTGATGCGCCGCTACATGGAGATGGATGTCATTTTACCGTACGTCGCGTGGATCACGCTGCTGGCATTTCTTATGGACTGGATACTTGCGGTGATCATTCGCAGAGCATTTCCATGGTATCGGAAGGAGAAATAATGAGTTATTTGCAAATCCGTAATGTATGGAAAACCTACGATGATAACGTCATTCTTGAAAAACTCAATTTCACGATCGAAAAAGGGGAATTTTGTACCCTTATCGGACCGTCAGGATGCGGAAAAAGCACCTTTTTGCGAATGCTTTTAGGGAAGGAGAGCCCGACTCGCGGGACAATTTTGCTTGAGGGCGAGCCGCTCTCGAATGAGCCGGGGAGCGACAGAGGTGTCGTATTTCAAAAATACACCCTGTTCCCGCATCTAAGAGCATTGGAAAACGTGATGCTGGGACTGGAGATGGAACACTCTGCATTTCTGGGCAAAGCGTTCGGAAGCGCACGCCGCCGGATTAAAGAGGAAGCGATGGAGATGATCAAAGCGGTAGGGTTGGAGCAATCGGCGCACAAGTACCCTTCTGAACTCTCAGGAGGGATGCAGCAGCGTCTCTCTATCGCTCAGGCTTTGGTGAAAAAGCCGAAGATATTGTTGCTGGATGAGCCGTTCGGCGCACTTGATCCTGGAAGCCGATCCGATATGCAGGAGCTGGTTCACGGATTATGGCAGACCTACGGGCTGACCGCATTTATGGTGACACATGATGTCAAAGAGGCTTTTGAGCTCGGCACCAGATTGCTGGTGTTTGATAAAGTCCGTAACGATCCGCACTCACCGAATGCCTACGGCGCTACGGTCGTCAATGATATAAAACTTGATAAAAATAAACGAAAAAATAAAGGAGAAGGGCATGTCGACCATGATGAAACCATTATCGCCTGAGACTATCCTCTTTGATGAGGTACTGCCGGGCGGAGGACGCTGGAGCAAGATCATTCGCAAAGGTCAGGTGCTTCGAATCCTGAATACCGAAGCGACAAGCGGCCTTTCGGCCCTTTTTTATAACGTCCATGAACGGACCGAGCGCTATAACGCGGCCGATACGGTCAAGATTCAATATAACGCGTATCTAAAGCAAGGCAAAGCACTCTATTCGGACATGGGCCGTATTTTGATGTCGATTATTGAAGACAGTTGTGAGACGCACGATACGGTGTGCGGTTATACCATGGCAGCCGATGTCGAAAAACTTTGCGGACTCGGAAACTATCAGGCCAAGCGTAATTGCTATTACAAAAACGATTTTGATAATTTCCTCGTGGAAGTAGGAAAATACGGGATGGGACGCCGCGATATCATGCCGTGTCTCAACCTTTTCGCCGATGCGAAGATCGGTGAACGCGGAGAACTGATCTTCCGAGAGGACACTGTGCCTGCGGGGAGCTTTATCGAACTGCGTGCCGAGATGGATGTCCTCGTAATCCTGTCAAATACCGTGCATGTGCTGAGCACCAATGAAACGTACGATGTCAAACCGGTGAATCTGACCGTCTATCAGGGAGATGCCGTGGCAGAAGATGATATATGTGTGATTGATTCGGAGCGAAGCGAGCGCGCATTTGTCAACACCAGAAATTATATGAAACAGTTTACTCAAGGAGGCGGAAATGTCTGAGATGATTACGGTCGATTTGACTTTGAATGAACCTATCTATGATGAGACGATACCTGCCGGAGAGCCTTGGTACCATGTTGTGAAAGCGGGCGAAGTGCTGCGGATCGTCGATTTGGAAGGGTGCCAGGCTGTGGATACCCTTTTTTACAATGCCAATGACGTCACAGAACGCTACAGCGCTCCTCAAACCATCGTACGACAAAAGAACATCTTTGTCGAAACGGGTACCGAACTCGTTTCCAATTTGGGAAATACGATGATGAAAGTGATCAGCGATACCTGCGGGCGCCACGATACACTGGGCGGTGCATGCAGTGCCGAGAGCAATACGGTTCGCTACGCGCTGGATAAACTCGATATGCATTCGTGCCGGGACAATTATCTTTTGGCATTGGGACAAATGGGGATGGACAAGCGCGATCTCGTGAGCAATATCAATTTTTTCATGAATGTGCCGGTCGAAGCGGACGGGACACTGGCCATCATAGACGGGATTTCCACCCCCGGCAGTACGATCGAATTGATCGCATTGATGGATACCCTGGTATTGATCTCGAACTGTCCGCAGCTTAATAACCCGTGCAATGCGTTCAATCCTACACCGGTAAGACTGAGCATCTATAAACCTTTTTAATAACAGATTTCTGCCTCGATGAGGCAAGCTTTAATGCCATAGGCCAGCGTAGCATATCGGGGTTCATGCGTCCTTTATGGCGTCGCTCCGATTGCGTTCAAAATTTATGTATAGATTATGATGTGAGGAAAAAAAATGTTTGCTAAAGTACTGATAGCTAACCGTGGAGAGATAGCGTGCCGTATTATCCGTACTCTCAAGAAAATGAAGATCGCTTCTGTCGCGGTCTATTCGCATGCCGATGCCGGATCACTTCATGTGATGATGGCGGATGAAGCGATATGTTTGGGGGAGCCGCCTGCAAAAGAGAGTTATCTGGATGTAGAGAAAATTATCCAAGCGGCGAAAGAGACGGGTGCCGATGCGATTCATCCCGGATACGGTTTTTTGAGTGAAAATGCAGCATTCTCACGTCGATGTGCGCAAGAGGGGATCGTGTTTATCGGACCGACACCGAAGCATATGGAAGATTTTGGACTGAAACATACCGCCCGTTCTATGGCAAAAGCTCAAAATGTTCCGCTTTTACCGGGTACCGAGCTTCTTGAAAATGTGCAGGAAGCATTGCGTGCCGCTCAAGAGATCGGCTATCCGGTCATGCTCAAAAGTACGGCCGGTGGCGGGGGAATCGGAATGCAGCTGTGCTACGGTGCCGAAGATCTTGAAAACGGTTTCGAATCGGTCGGCCGTCTCAGCAAGAGCAACTTTTCGCAAGGGGGGATCTACCTCGAAAAATTCGTAGCCTCTGCACGCCACATCGAGGTACAGATATTCGGTGACGGAAAAGGGGATGTGATCGCTTTGGGTGAGCGGGACTGCTCGCTTCAGCGCCGTAACCAAAAAGTGATCGAAGAGACACCGGCCCCAGGATTATCCGAAGAGGTTCGTGATGCATTACGCAGTGCAGCAGTCAATTTGGCCCGTTCGGCATCGTATAAATCGGCCGGAACAGTAGAGTTCGTCTACGATACGACGGAAGAAAAGTTCTATTTTCTGGAAGTGAATACAAGATTACAGGTCGAACACGGGGTAACCGAAGAGATATTCGGAGTAGATTTGGTCGAGTGGATGATACTTGAAGCTGCCGGAGAGCTGGGCGATGTGCTGAAAAAAAGCTATACGCCGAGCGGACACTCGATTCAGGTGAGGGTTTATGCGGAAGATCCGTTGAAAAACTTTCAACCGAGTTCGGGGGTACTCAGTGAAGTTGTTTTTTCGGAAAATATCCGATGCGAGACATGGATCGAGCGCGGGAGTGCCATTTCACCGTATTATGACCCGATGATTGCCAAATTGATCGTACACTCTTCCAGCCGTGACGAAGCAATCGAAGCGATGAAGAGCGCATTGAGCGAGACGACACTGTATGGGATCGTTACCAATATCGGATATTTGAAAAGTGTTCTGGACGAAGAGGTATTTGCAAAAGGGGAACAGACTACGAAATATCTGGGGACGCTCAATTATTCCCCTGCTATTGTCGAAGTGATCAAGCCGGGGACCCATACGACGGTTCAATCCGCACCGGGACGGATCGGTTACTGGGATATCGGTGTTCCCCCCTCGGGTCCTATGGACTCACTCTCGTTTCGTCTGGGGAACCGACTGCTAGGGAACGATGAAAAAGCACCCGGTTTGGAAATGACGGTAACGGGTTCGACGCTGAAGTTTCATTTTCCGACACGGATCGTGCTGACCGGAGCCGCGATGAAAGCTCAGCTCAACGGAGCGGAAGCGGCTTATTGGGAAACCATCGAAATTTCTGCAGGCGATATCCTGAAAATGGGGATTATCGAAGGAGCGGGCGCCCGTACCTATCTGCTTATTGACGGTGGATTTGACGTTCCCGAGTATCTGGGGAGTACGGCGACATTTACGCTGGGTGAATTCGGCGGCCATGCAGGGAGAATCCTGCAGATCGGCGATCAGCTCAGTACCCACCGATCCGATGAGAAAAAATTTCAGGCAGTCCTCGACGCCGCATTACGCCCGCAAATGGCCAAAGAGTGGAAAATCGGGGTGATTTACGGACCTCACGGAGCACCTGATTTTTTCAAAGAGGAGTACATTGAAACGTTTTTTGCTACCGATTGGGAGGTGCACTACAACTCCAACCGTACCGGAGTCCGGCTCATCGGTCCTAAACCGCTTTGGGCGCGGGAGGATGGAGGAGAAGCAGGATTGCATCCTTCCAATCTGCATGATAACGCTTATGCGATCGGTACGGTCGATTTTACCGGTGATATGCCGGTCATTTTAGGCCCTGACGGTCCCAGTCTGGGAGGGTTTGTCTGCCCGGTAACGATTGTGGGTGCGGAGCTGTGGAAAATGGGGCAGTTAGGCCCCAAAGACAGAGTCCGTTTCATTCCGATGACGTACGATGATGCCGTTAAGATGGAACGTGATTTAGAAGCGAAGATCGCAGGACTTGAGGGGACATTGCCATCTCTGCCGGCTCCGACCGTCACGAATCCGGTGGTAGCGGAAATCGCTGCCAACGATCGTCATGACGCGGTGAAAATACGGCTGTCGGGCGACCATTATATCCTGATCGAGTTCGGTCCGATGGAGCTTGATCTGACATTGCGTTTTCAGGTTCATGAACTGATGCGCCGGCTCAAAGCTGACAATGATGTCCGTTTGATCGATCTCACGCCGGGGATCCGCTCATTACAGATCCATTATGAGAGCCAAACACTCTCATTGACGGAACTATTGGAAAAAGTTAAGGGAGAACTTTCACGAATGCCGGCAACTCGGGATATCATCGTTCCGAGCCGTACGGTGTATCTTCCGTTGTCTTGGGATGACCCCTCAACGAAACTGGCGATCGAGAAATATATGCAGTCGGTACGTGACGATGCACCGTGGTGCCCGAGCAACATCGAATTCATCCGACGGATGAACGGTTTGAATGGCATCGAGGATGTCCAGAATATCCTTTTTGAAGCGGAATATCTGATCATGGGTCTCGGGGATGTTTATCTGGGTGCTCCGGTAGCGGTTCCCGTCGATCCGCGTCACCGTCTTGTGACGACCAAATACAATCCAGCCCGTACGTGGACACCGGAAAATGCGGTAGGAATCGGCGGAACGTATATGTGTGTTTACGGGATGGAAGGACCCGGCGGATATCAGTTCGTCGGACGGACGGTACAGATGTGGAACCGATATAAATCGACAACCGATTTTAAACTGGGCAAGCCGTGGCTATTGGAATTTTTCGACCGTATCCGATTCTATCCCGTCTCGCAGAATGAATTGGCACAAATGCGAAAAGATTTCATCAACGGGACGTTTTCATTGCGGATTGAAGAGGGAGAATTCTCCTTGGCAGAGTATCTCGAGTTTTTAGAGACGAACAGAGAATCGATCGATGCATTCAAAACAATCCAGCAAGAATCGTTCAACGCCGAACGCCAACGATGGGAGGCTTCAGGGATTTCGGCTTATGTCAGCGAAACACTCGAAACGGACGATGAGAGCGATTTCGCTGAAATTCCTGAGGGGTGCGAAGCGGTTTCGAGTTTTCTTTCCGGAAATGTATGGGAAATTTCGGTTAAAGCAGGGGACACAGTCCGTGAGGGGGATACGCTTGTGATTATCGAAGCGATGAAATCGGAAGTGATGATCGAGTCACCTGTTGCGGGGGAAGTGGTCGAAGTATTATGCGTACAGGGCGATACCGTTCATACGGGTCATACTCTTGTCATCATTAAAACAGAAGGTGTGTAATGAACAGCTGGATTTTACTGGCTCTGGCAATTTTATTAGAAGTTGCCGGGACGACATCAATGAAACTTTCAGACGGAATGCAAAAGATATTTCCTACGGTGATGATTTTCATTTTTTATGCGATGGCGTTTGTACTGATGCCGTTTGTGATGAAAAAAATTGAGATGAGTACGGTGTATGCGATCTGGACGGGTGCGGGGACGGTAATGGTGACAGTGATAGGGATTGCCTATTTCAGCGAATCTTCCAATCCGATCAAACTGGCCAGTATTGCATTGATCGCATTTGGAGTTGTTGGTCTGCATTTTGCCGAACGCAGTTCACAAGGAGGGTTAGGATGAGAGAGTTGAAAACGATAGGTGATTATCTGCATCAGTATCGGGTAGAAGGTCGTGGCGTCAGAGAAGTAATTCAGAGTTGTCTTGACAAATCGAGTATGTTTGATGATAAAAACATTTGGATTGCCAAAGCGGATACATCATTTCTGGAACCGTATTTCCTCCGTTTGGAAGGGTGTGATCCTGCCTCATTGCCGCTATACGGAGTTCCGTTTGCGGTAAAAGACAACATCGATATTGCAGGGATGAACACAACGGCCGGATGTGCGGAATTTTCCTATCTTCCGAGCGAACATGCGTTTGTGGTCAAACAGCTGATTGAAGCCGGTGCGATTCCGATCGGCAAGACCAATCTGGACCAGTTTGCGTCAGGGCTTGTCGGGACACGAAGCCCTTATGGAGAGGGGATTAATCTATTTAATCCCGATTACGTCTCCGGAGGGTCGAGTTCAGGGTCAGCATTGGCCGTGACTGCGGGGATCGTCCCTTTTTCGCTGGGAACCGATACGGCAGGATCGGGCCGCGTTCCTGCCGCGTTCGGAAACATCGTCGGGTTAAAACCGACACGGGGGGCATTGAGTATCCGAGGGGTTGTCCCCGCATGCAAAAGTCTCGATTGTGTCGCCATTTTTGCCCAAAACTGCGAAGATGCCGGACGTGTTTATGACCTGTGCGGCATCGTTGATGATGAGGACTCCTTTTCACGTTCGAAAAGTTGCATTATTCCGTTCGGAGGGACGTTTCGTTTCGGGGTACCGAGAGAAGAGCAACTGGAATTTTTCGGAAACAGTGCGTACGAATCCCTGTTTTGGGAGAGTGTTAAAAAACTCGAGTCGTTAGGGGGGATCCGATGCGAGATTGATTTTTCCCCTTTTATCGAGACGGCAAAACTGCTCTACCACGGACCGTGGATTGCCGAACGCTACTGCGGGATTAAATCCTTCGCCGATACGCAGAGCGACGCAATGCTGGACGTGACCCGAGGGATTATCCTCTCCGGTGCCAAACCGAGCGCTATGGATGCGTTTGAAGGGTTTTACCGCCTCTCTGAGCTCAAAAAAATCAGCGACCGGATTATGGACTCGGTCGATATGATCATGACGCCTACGGCCGGGACAATCTACCGTCGTGATGAAATTCGTGAACAGCCGCTCGCGTTGAATACGAATCTCGGCTATTACACCAATTTTATGAATCTGCTTGATCTGAGCGCATGCGCCGTTCCTGCCGGATTTACCTCTGAGGGGCTGCCGTTTGGGGTGACCCTTGCCGCACCGGCCTGGTATGAACATTCTCTTTTAAATGTCGGAGCAAAATTGCATGCTGCATCAGGGTATGAAAGCGGTCTTATTGAACCGCACCAACCGAAAACGGTTGTTTTAGCCGTTTGCGGGGCGCATATGTCCGGTCTTCCCCTGAATCATGAATTAACCGACAGAGGGGCACGGCTGGTTGAAAAATCTTCAACCGCCCCGCAGTACCGCTTTTTTGCTCTGGAAAACTTTACCCCTCCGCGTCCGGGGCTTGTCCAGGTGAATGAAGGCGGCGGCACAATTGAAGTTGAACTTTGGGAGATTCCTAGCGAAGAGTTCGGATCGTTTTTTAGCGGAGTTCCCTCACCATTGGCTCTGGGGAGCCTGATATTGGCCGATGGCAAAGTAGTCAAAGGATTTCTTTGCGAGAGTTACGCAGTTGAGGGGGCAAAAGAGATCACTGCCTTAGGCGGATGGAGAAATTATTTACAATAAAGAATTCACCCTAAACCCTCATCAGCAGGTTTGACTATTGAGCCTGCTGCAGCTGCAACAAACCCCACTGCTCACCGCCATTTCAATCATTTACATATATTTTTAAAGGGCAGGCTTCTTGCAAAATAGATAGGGGAAGAAAGATAAAAATGGCCGCCGAAGCGGCCTAAAGAGAATCCATTAAAATTTATACGTTAGATAAACTTGGATGTTATTGTAATATTTGGCATCGTTATAATCATTGGCTTTAGAGTAGACGTAAGCGAGGCTTGTGTCGAGCGAACCGAAAGATTTAGCAGCGGTTAGGGTATATTCGCGCATATCGTTATCGCCGTTTGCCGCACGCTGATCTACATCCGTATAAAAGAATCCAAGATCTACGATTTCAGGAACAGTATAAAGAGCGGTGACATTATAGGCGGTCGTACCCGCTTTGCCGACATATCCGAAGTTCCACCATGCTTCGGTGTAGAGTTTTGATTGCGCTCCGCCGCTCCCGCCGGTAGCCAAATTAGCGATTTGAAAGTTTGCCGATCCGTCTTTATCCGTTTGGGAAACGGCGGCGCTTAGCGTGAGGTTTTCAATCGCGGTGTATCCGATTTTAGCTGCATAAGCTTTAGAATTGTCAGACGAGTCAAGCGTATTATCCAAATTCAACACTGCCGCCTGAGCTCCTAACGTTATTCCGGAAAATTCTGTGTCGCCCTGAATCCAGTACGATTTAGCCGTATTTTTTAGTTCATAGAACCATGCTTGCAGTTCAGTGCCGTTAAACGATTTGTTTTTCGCCCCTACGACATAGGCCCCTTCATAAAACTTCTTGAACGGATTTTTTAATTTTCCTGAATCTGCAATAGCCGGATTGACCGTTGCAAATCCGTTAACGCCGTTACCTTTGTCGATATAGGCTCCGATAAGTGTCGTATCCGATAAATCGGTGTTTTCAACTAAAACAGCATCAAAAGTATTAGCCGCGATATTCCAAAGTTCGGTAAAAGCAAAAGGGGTGTCAAGACTCTGGCGCCCAAGAGTTACGGCTGTTTTATCCAATACGTTTTTATTTAAATAAACTTCGCTTAGCCAGACCTGGCTTCCCATCATCCCGGTCGCCCACGGTGCATTGACGATATTGCCGCCCATATTGGCAGTGGCTAATCCGGTACCGGCAATTTTTCCTTTGAATCCGGCTCCCAGATCGGCAGCGATGCCCATATCAATCCCGAATTGAGCGAATGCCCCTTCTTTGTTAAAAAGGTTAGGACGGCTAGTCCCATCAGGCGATCCATCGACAGTGCCGTAAAAGAATTTGCCGGCACCTGAAACTTCTATGTTGTCGACAGCAAAAGATGACGTATATAATAACAATGACGCCAATAAACTGATTTTTGTAACTCTCATAATGACTCCTAAACGGTTTTTGAGAAAAAACTGGGAGAAATATCTCTCTCTCCCGGGCTTTTATCCCTCCGTGTAGCCGCTTACGAGGCCGGATGCTCTCGGACCAGCACTTTGCAGTCGGAACCCTAGCATCCATTTATTGACAATATTGGGAGATATATTCCCCCCGAATTTTCTACATGAAATAATTATAATCTAATTGATTAAACTGTAATCATGTAATGTGATTAATTTATAATCAACTCAAAAGTAAATTTTAGAATAAAGAATAAACGATTGTGAGAATACGAGTGGAATAGCTATATGATTAAATCTTGTAAAGATGCAATTAATGGATTTTTTGTTAAAGAAAGTATACCGAAGCCCATAAAAATAGGGGTTTTTCGATGGTGCGGATGAAAGGACTTGAACCTTCACACCGTTAGGCACCAGATCCTAAGTCTGGCGTGTCTACCAATTTCACCACATCCGCATAAAAAAAAGTCTAAGGTGGTACGCCCTAGAGGATTCGAACCTCTGACCGATGCCTTAGAAGGGCATTGCTCTATCCAGCTGAGCTAAGGACGCGAGAGTATATATGGTGCGCCCGATAGGGTTCGAACCTATAACCTACGGATCCGAAGTCCGTTACTCTATCCAGTTGAGCTACGAACGCACATCCTTCTAAAACATCGCGTATCAGAAGAGTTTCAAACCAGAAACAAATGGGGTGGAATATGGGAATCGAACCCACGACCCTCAGAACCACAACCTGATGCTCTAACCGACTGAGCTAATTCCACCATATGTAAAAGATTCTGTTTGAAATGATACATTAAAATAAAAAAACATGGTCGGGGCGAGAGGACTCGAACCTCCGGCCCCTTGGTCCCAAACCAAGTACTCTAACCATACTGAGCTACGCCCCGACCTTCATCTAATTTTACTCAGGTGAGCTAATTAGTGAGGCGAAATTATAGTCGAAAATAAAAGAATTGTCAAGACTTTTGCGTAACCGTGTTAAACGAATCGTTTATCTTTTGTCCGGGTTGAGTATAAAAATGACGAAGCACGTGAAAAATAATGTATAATTGACTCTAATTGTACTGCAGATACTGTGTTGAGGATGGGGAATGAAAGGTATTTTTAGGAAAAAGGATATGAGCGGCACAAACGGAGAATTCCGTCGAAGCCTCGGTCTCATGGATGTAACGTTTATCGGTGTTGGTGCGGTTATCGGCGCCGGTATCTTCGTTATCACCGGTCAGGCGGCGGCAACGATGGCGGGACCGGCGATCGTATTGTCGTTCTTGCTCGGTGCCGTGATGATCGGGATTACGGCTCTTATATATGCGGAACTCAGCTCCGCCTATCCGGTTGCGGGGAGTGCGTACAGTTTTACATTTGCTTCTTTGGGGGAAGTATTTGCGTGGTTTGTGGGATGGAATCTGCTCCTTGAATACGGAGTGGCTACTGCCGCGGTGGCTACGGGGTGGTCCGGGTATCTGCGCCGTTTCTTGGAAAACTCTATGGGACTACATATCCCGCAAGCCCTCAGCGGCGCTTATAACCCGAGTGCAGGGACTTATATCGATATCAGTGCATTCGGGATTATTTTGGCTATTTTTGTTCTTCTGGCAATCGGTATCAAGGAGAGTGCAAAAGTTAATACGGCCATCGTATTTATTAAGCTTGGAGTTTTAGTAACATTCGTGGTAGTAGGATTGCCGCACGTTGATTTTCATAATCTCTCCAACTTTTTCCCGTTCGGATGGGAAGGGGTATGGCACGGAGCTTCATTGATTATTTTTGCTTACCTCGGATTTGATGCGATCAGTACGGTAGCTGAAGAGACGAAAAACCCTGAACGCAATATCCCGTTGGGACTTATCCTCTCCTTGGCTTTGAGTGTCGTCTTTTTTATCCTGGTGAGTTTTACCCTTACTGCAATCGTACCGTATCAGGAACTGAACGTTCCCGATGCGCTTGCTTTTGCATTGTACAAAGTAAATGAACCGTTTGCGGCAAACGTTATCGCTTTGGGTGCCGTTATTACGATTACGACGGTTATGATCGTTATGGGGCTCGGGTTTACCCGTATCTTTTTTGCCCTTGCACGCGACGGGCTATTGCCGAAGACACTAAGTGAAATTCATCCGAAATTCAATACTCCCTATAAAGCGACTATTATCGGCGGTATCTTGCTCAGTATTATGGCAGGGTTGATCCCTCTTAAAACGTTGGCGGAATTGGTCAATATCGGAACACTGTTCGCCTATTTGATGGTAGCGGTGGCGATTATCGTTCTTCGTCGCCAAAATAGTATTCAGCCGGTCTTTAAAATCCCTGCGTTTAAAATCCTGATGCCCCTTAATTTCATTCTGATTATATTTATGATGGCGGGGTTGCCGTTTGAGACATGGCTTCGCTTTATCGGATGGTCGGTTATCGGGATGTTGATTTACGCTTATTACAGTACGAAACGTTCAAAGGCAGAGTGATGGCGATATCGGTATGGCGTCAGGTTCTGACACTCCCCGTCATTGTTATCGCG
The DNA here is from genome assembly GCF_000183725.1 of Sulfuricurvum kujiense DSM 16994. Taxonomy (NCBI): domain Bacteria; kingdom Pseudomonadati; phylum Campylobacterota; class Epsilonproteobacteria; order Campylobacterales; family Sulfurimonadaceae; genus Sulfuricurvum; species Sulfuricurvum kujiense. The sequence continues at coordinate 134,574 of NC_014762.1, forward strand.
ATGGGGTATTTTGTTGATATTTACGACCTGATTTTGTTTGGGGTTGTGCGTGTCGAGAGTTTGAGCGAGTTGGGATTGGATAAAGAGGGTATTACTCTGTGGGGTTCGTATATCCTGAATGCCCAAATGGCTGGGATGCTGATCGGTGGGATTCTATGGGGGATTCTCGGGGATAAAAAAGGGCGACTCTCAGTACTGTTTGCCTCGATCATCCTCTATTCCGTTGCCAATTTGCTTAATGCGTTTGTTACCAATGTCGAGCAATATACGATTTTGCGTTTTATCGCGGGAATCGGCCTGGCGGGAGAATTGGGCGCGGGAGTGACGTTGGTTGCCGAGATTCTTCCCAAAGAGCTACGAGGGTATGGTGTCATGACCATTGCGGCGTTTGGGGTATTGGGTGTTGTGGCAGCTAAAGGTGTTGCCGGATATTTTGAGTGGCGCAATGCCTATATTATCGGAGGGGTATTGGGATTCATGCTCCTTGCACTGCGCTTTCGGGTTCGTGAGTCGGCGATGTTTGAGCATAATTTGAGCGATGATATCAAACGTGGGCAGTTTTTTGCCCTTTTTACCCATAAAAAGCTTTTTACTAAATACATCAAGGCGATCGTCATCGGGATGCCGTTGTGGTATGTCGTCGGTATTTTGGTGATGTTTTCTCCCGAGTTTGCGACCGCGCTTTCCATTCAGGGAGAAGTAACGGCGGGATCGGCGTTGATGTATACCTATATCGGTTTATCTGTCGGGGATTTGGCCAGCGGATATTTGTCTCAGCAGATGCGGAGCCGTAAGAAAGCGTATACGATTTTCATGGCCCTTTCGCTTTTAAGCGTTATCTATTATTTTACCCTTCAGGGTGCCAGTGCCGATGCGTTTTACATCGCTGTCTTTTTACTGGGGGTATTTTGCGGCTACTGGGCGCTGTTTATTACGATGGCGGCAGAGCAGTTCGGAACGAATATTCGTGCTACTGTCGCAACGACAGTACCTAATTTCGTTCGCGGATCGGTGGTGCCGATCACGTCGAGTTTCATGCTTCTGAAAGAGAGTATGGGTGTGTTGGGTGCTGCGGCCACAGTTGGATCGGTTGTATTTGTGATTGCGTTAGTCGCGCTGTATTATACGCGTGAGACGTTTCATGAAGATTTGGATTATATAGAAGCGTAATGTACTTTTCTGTTTAGTCAGAAAAGTACCAAAAGAGCATACCGTGATCCAAGAACGCTCGTTCCTCTCGGCACTACTGCCTCCGGAACGGCTCTAGGTATTGGATCACGGGAATTTTAAATAATAATGCCCTCACGCCACACTAAGAGCAAGGTCACCCGCAGTAGTGCGGAGGCGTACCGACAGCGATTTGGGGTGAGGGCGATTTCTTTTGATACTTTTCTATGAAAAGAAAAGTATAGAAATGATTAAAACTGAATCATCCCATCAACCGGTGAGCTTGCGGTCGCATACGGACGTTTCGGGATGCGTCCCGCAAGATAGCTTAAACGTCCTGCAATTACAGCATTCTTCATAGCTTCCGCCATCAGTATCGGATTTTGCGCCTGCGCAATCGCGGTGTTCGTCAAAACTCCGTCCGCTCCGAGTTCCATCGCTAACGCAGCATCACTCGCACATCCGATTCCCGCATCAACGATAATCGGCACTTTGACCGCTTCACGGACAAACACGATGTTATATTTGTTTTGAACGCCGAGACCTGATCCGATCGGAGCGGCGAGCGGCATGATCGCATGGGCACCCGCATCTTCCAATCGGCGTGCCATAATCGGATCATCCGAGGTATACGCCATAATAGTAAAACCGTCTTTGGCTAACACTTCACACGCTTTGATCGTCTCCAAAACATCGGGGTAGAGAGTTTTTTGGGTATCGCCGATTACTTCGAGTTTGATCAAATCGATCCCCGTCGCTTCGCGGGTAAGACGGAAAAGGGTAATCGCCTCTTCGGCTGTCGTACATCCGGCAGAGTTTGGCAGAAACTTGACGTTCGTTCCCGCAAAGGTATCACGGAGATTCGGCTCATTCGGATTGGTGATGTTCAAACGGCGTACGGCGACGGTGATCAGCTCAGAACCCGAGGCCAAAGTTGCCGCTTTGGTTGTTTCAAACGAGTCGTATTTACCGCTTCCGACGATGAGTCGGCTTCCGAGAGTATATTTTCCGATTTGTAATGTATGCATCCATATCCTTTTGTTTAGTCATGTAAAACTTTTAGTATGCTCAGAGGGAGAACCTCATGCTCGATTGCGCGAATTTTAGCAGTAAATTCTTCTAAATTATCATTAGGATTTTTAGTAAAACTTTTTTGCAAGATTATTTCACCGCCGTCTAGTTCATCGGTGACCCAGTGTACACTGACTCCGCATACTTTTTCATCGCTTTCGAAGCTGCGTTCGATTGCCCGGGCACCTTTGAACGCAGGGAGAAGTGCGGGATGGAGGTTTATGGAACGGATCTGCGATGTAAATACGGGGGTAAGAATCCGCATAAACCCGCACAGCACTACGAGATCGGGATTGTACTCTTGGATGAGTGAAACCAACGCTTCATCGTAGAGTTCGCGACTCTCAAAATCCCGGTGGTCAAGTATCTCGACCGGTATGCCGGCACTTCTGGCTTTGGCAATACCTCCCGCTTCGGGATTATTGGTGATAGCACAAACGATTGCGGCATGCTTAAGATGGATTTTTGTGATCAGATTGGCGAGGTTGGTCCCCTCGCCGCTAAAGAGGGCAACGATTTTTTTCATAAGCAGGTAATTCTTTCTATGAGGTCAAATGGGGTGAGGGCATAATTGTTTTTATCGAATTTCTGTGCAGCGAGGGTATGTGCGAGCGAACCTTGAATTGCCGCTTCCAACGGCGTATTCCCTTGTGCCAGCAGGGCACCGATAAGACCGCTTAGGACATCCCCGCTTCCCCCCTTGGCAAGAGCTACGGTTCCCAGCGGGTTGATATAAAACTCTTCTCCCTGCCCGATAATAACGTTGGAGCCTTTAAGCACTAACACCGTGTTTGGATAGGCGGAGCAAAATTTCTCAACGTAAGTGAAACGGTTGCTTTGCAATGCGCTAACATCGATATCGGCGATACCGGTGAGCCGTAAAATTTGGGTGAACTCTTTGGGATGCGGGGTAAGGACGAGCGAGGTGCGTTTTAAAAGTTTGCTAAACATCGGATGGTAAAAAATATCGGCATCCAAAACCAGCGGAAGGGTATTGTCCAGCAAAGAGGAGAGCTCATCGTCGCAAAACTCTACCCCCAGCCCCATCCCCAGTGCAATAGCCGTGGCCGTTGAGGGAATGGAATGGCTTTGCATCAGCTCATAAGGGATGGTTACGTTTTCGTTACTGATCAGACTCACCAATCCCGTTCCGAAACGGAGGGCTGCTGAGCCTGCGATTACGGATGCGCCTGCTTTTTCGCCGCAGACTACCGCCAAATGGCCGTAGCTTCCTTTATGGGAAGAGGCTCGGATTCTGTTTGGGAGTGATAAGTCCTGAGATTCTAATAACTTCCATGGCGACGGTGTCTCATATCGCTTTTTATGTACTCCTAAATCCGCAACGATGATTTCGCCGCAGACCTCTTTGGCGCCGTCGCTGAAAAGCGAACGTTTATAAGCCCCCATCGTGACCGTGATATCGGCATAAAAAACATTAGTATCGAATGTGCCCTCGGCGTAAAGGCCGCTGGGGACGTCACACGCTATTTTGAGTCCGCTCATCCCATTCATCAAGATCAAAGCTTCGATAGCCGTCGGGCCGAGAGGACGGTTCAACCCTGAACCGAAAAGTGCATCAACGATAACGTCATAGTCTCCTTCGATAGGAGCATGTTTTAATCCTAACGCTTCGACGCGATCCCGCTGAAGATGGGCAAGCGGCGAACTCGCACCGAAAGGAATATGGAGAGAGATATGAAAATCCCCTTCCAGAAGCCTTGCTAGGGCTAAGCCGTCCGCTCCGTTGTTTCCGCTGCCGCAGACAATGAGAACGGATGAATTGGCGTTAAACCGCGCTCGGATCAAGTGTGCCATCGCCATTGCGGCATGTTCCATCATCACCTCTTCACTGAGGGCAAATTTCGTAACGCCGCGCTGATCAAGAGGTGATACGTCAAGGTAAAGATTTTGCATAAACAGACACCAGTTTTAAAGGGTTATTGAGCTATAATAATTTTATGAACAACGATTATATCGCAATAGCCAAAAACACACTTGAAATTGAAGCGCAAGCTCTCCGTGAAGGATCTGAACGGCTCGGAGAAGAGATAGCGCGTGCGGTAGAGATTATTCTCTCATGCAAAGGAAAATTGGTTATAACGGGTGTCGGAAAATCGGGACTGATCGGGGCTAAAATAGCCGCAACGTTTGCCTCTACCGGGACACCGAGCTTTTTCCTCCATCCGACCGAAGCGCTACACGGCGATTTAGGGATGATAGGACGTGAGGATGCGGTACTGGCGATCAGTTACAGCGGCGAGAGTCCTGAACTCAGTTCTATTCTTCCGCACATCAAGCGTTTCGATATCCCTTTGATCGGGATGACGCGCAATGCCGCTTCGACACTCGGACGTTACAGTGATGAAGTGATCAATATCAATGTTGAACACGAAGCGTGCCCGCTGGATATCGCTCCGACCAGTTCAACGACGCTGACATTGGCCATGGGGGACGCGTTGGCGGTATGTTTGATGAAGGCACGGAATTTTCAAAAAGAGGATTTTGCCTCTTTCCATCCCGGCGGTGCATTGGGCAAACGCCTTTTTGTTAAAGTAAGTGATCTGATGCGGACGGAGAACCTTCCGATCGTCAATGAAAACACTCCGTTGAAAGAGGCGATTCTCATCCTCAGCGAAGGACGATTGGGAACCGTGATGCTCACAAACAATGAAGGAAAACTTTCAGGTCTTTTGAGTGACGGCGATATTCGCCGTGCGTTGATGAGCGAATCGTTTTCTCTCGATGCCTCCGCCAAGGCGTATGCAACCAAAAAACCCCTTGTAATCGATGATGCGTCGATGCTTGCCAGTGATGCGCTGGTATTGATCGAGACGAAAAAAATCCAGTTGCTGGTGGTCACCGACCGAGCCGGCGTTATTCAAGGTGCATTGCATCTTCATACACTCGTGGAAGCAGGTATCTCATGATGCGACTTAACAAATTTATTGCCCACTATTCGACCTATTCGCGCCGTGAAGCCGATCAGGCGATTTTAGACGGCTATGTCCGGATTGACGGTGAAATCGAAACCAATCCCGCCACACAGGTGGATGAACGCCATGCAAACGTCATGATCAGCGGGAATAAAATCACCCCGACGGATCAATTCACGGTGATCGTTTATAACAAACCGCGCGGAGAGTTGGTAACGAAAAAAGACCCGCAGGGGCGTAAAACGATTTACGATTCTTTGGCTAAACAGTATCGTCATTACATCCCGATAGGACGGCTTGACTTCGCCTCCGAGGGACTGTTGCTCCTCACCGATGCGTCACGGGTTGCTACGGCATTGATGACCTCGAAAATGGAACGGGTGTACAAGATTAAGATCAAAGGTCCCGTGACCGAAGCGATGAAAGTGGCTATGGGGGAAGGGCTGGAGCTTGAAGACGCGAGCGCCGGTGCCCATGAACACGCGGAAGCCGGCCCGATGAGCTTCGCCCCTTTTTATGCGTATCAGGTGCAAAAAGACCAAGGGGATTATTCGGTTCTCAAAGTTGCGATCGGTGAGGGGCAAAACCGCGAGCTTCGCCGATTTTTCGCCCATTTCGGTGCCGAGGTCGTCGACCTCAAACGGCTCAGTTTCGGGGGGATCGATCTGAATAATCTTCCGACCGGAAAAGTACGCTTTTTGGAGCGGAGCGAATACGCATCGTTGCGTGAATTCTTGGATGCTTTGGAAAAAGCGGAAAAACAAAAACAAAAGAGTGAAAAAAAAGCGCCGCGTGCTGAGGGAAAATCAGAATTCAAACCGGCAAAAACGTTTACGAAAGAGAAATCAAAAGCCAAACCGAAATCTTCCAACGAGCCTTTCGGTACGAATAAGTACAAACCGGAAAAAAAATTTGCAAAAGGTGAACACAAAAAATGAAAACACTCAAATTTCCAACCAGTCATAAAACACAGTTAATGGATATTAGTGCAGAAGTGAGAGAAGCGGTCATTATGTCGGGTATTAAAGAGGGTATTTGTGTCGTGTTCACTCCGCATACGACAGGAAGCATCTTTTTATTCGAAAATGCAGACCAAAATCTTCGCCGTGATTTATTGTCAGCTCTTTCCAAAGTCATTCCGAGTGATGCGCAATACGCTCATGTCGGAAGCAATGCGGCAGCCCATCTAAAATCATCCCGTATGGGTGCATCGGTTAGCATCCCCGTACATGAGGGGCGTCCGATGTTCGGAAAATGGCAGGGTGTTTTCTTCGGTGAATTTGACGGACCGCGTCAAGAACGTGAAGTGATTATCAAAGTAATAGCAGGTTAATTATGGCCGATTTGACCTATCTGCTTCGTCCGAAAAAATTTGACGATGTGGTAGGCCAGCCTCACCTTTGTTCTCCTGATTCCCCATTGCGTTCTCTGTGTGAGAACGGTAATCTTACCCACTCTTTTTTTTACGGTCCTCCCGGCTGTGGCAAGACGACATTGGCGCGGATTATTGCCGAAGTGATGGGCTTGCCCTTTTACGAATTTAATGCCACATCTCTTAAAATCGAACAGCTCCGCAAAATTTTCGATCAATATGAAAATTCACTCACCAAGCCGCTTATTTTCATCGATGAGGTACACCGTCTAGCAAAGAATCAGCAGGAAGTGTTACTCCCGGTTATGGAAAAAAACAGCGTGTTAGTGATCGGTGCATCGACGGAAAATCCCTATTTTTCGCTTACGGCAGCGATGCGATCCCGTTCGTTGTTGTTTGAACTCTATTCGATTACACATGAAGCGTTAGACGATTTGTTAGTTCGAACGGCTATTGAGATGGACGAAGAGGCACGCGAATATTTGATTGCCAGTTCGGGCGGCGATGCGCGTGCAATGCTCAAACTTCTCGAAGTCTCTTGTGCACTAAATAAACCGATTACATTGGGACTACTCAAATCGCTCCGTCCTGCTGCACAAAGTTTGGGAAGCTCCGAAGCGGGAGTCCATTACGATCTTGCTTCCGCACTGATCAAAAGTATCCGGGGAAGCGATCCCGATGCGGCGATTTATTATCTCGCCCGTCTTATAGAAGGGGGAGAACCGCCGGAATTTATCGCCCGCCGTCTGGTCATTCTCTCATCCGAAGATGTGGGAAATGCCAATCCTCAGGCGTTGACGCTGACGACCTCGGCGATGATGAGCGTAAAGCAGATCGGCTATCCCGAAGCACGGATTATTTTGGCTCAAGCCGTGATCTATCTGTGTGCTTCGCCTAAATCCAATACGGCCTACAACGCGATCAATTCGGCACAGCAAGCCGTCAAAAACGGAGTCATTCTGGACATTCCCACCCATTTGCGCCAACAGCATAAAGGGTATTTGTATCCGCACGACTTCGGCGGTTGGGTAGATCAGCAATACCTATCGAAACCGCTCAAGTTTGTCGAATTTAAAAACAGCGGGTATGAAGCGAAGATGGGGGAGTGGATTCAAAAAGTGTGGAACCGTTCTAAAGTATAAAAAATCTGTCTGATGTAAATGAGCCGCGCGCGAAGCAGTAGTGCGAGAGTCGCGCGTTAGCGAACCATCAGACAGATGAGGTTTTTTTGGTTCCTTTTTTTGCCGGAACAAAAAAAGGGACAAGAGAGTTAAATATTGTAATACGTCGCTTCTTTGTGATGGACAACGAGCGCCGTCGTACTCTGCTCAGGGTGAATTTGGAACGTTTCACTGAGAGTAATCCCGAACTCTTCAGGACGCAACAGATCAAAGATAATACGGCTCGGCTCCAAATCAGGACATGCAGGATATCCGAAACTGTATCGTGCACCCGCATAGCGATTCATGCGGACATCACGCAGGCTGAACCCTTCGTCATCACTCGCGATATTCAGATCGAGCCGTATTTGTTTATGCGCCACTTCGGCCAGCGCTTCGGCCAGCTCTACCCCAAATCCGTGTACCAGATTATATTCCAGATATTCATTGGCTGCGTAGAGCTCTTTTTCATACTCGCTGAATTTGTCCCCGACACTGACACACGTTAGCGGCAATACGTCATCACGCGTATGAGTAAAAAAATCACTTAACGCCCGATGTGGTACTTTGCGCTGACGCGGAAATTCGAATACATATTTGGCATTTCCGATCACTTCATCCAGAGGCTGGCGATTAGCATTTTCATCGATGTTCCATCCGCTGCTCTCATCAAAAATAAGGAGTTCCTGATCGCTGCTTCGAACGGGATAGTAGCCGTAGATTATCGTCGGATCAAACAGTCCCCGCTTCACTATCTCACGTTTGATCCGCTCATAGGCCGGATAGACTTTGGTTTCTAAAAGTTTTTTGTATTCATCTACCGGCATTCCGGCGCGCTTGTATCCCCAGTGCAGTTTAAAGAGGCTTCGTTTATTGATCCATTCACACACCATATCAAAGTCGAGCTGCTCTTTGCGCAATACGCGACGCCCCCAAAACGGAGGGGTGGGGATTTTAACTTCACGAGAAGGCATTTTCAGCTCATGAAATGGAGGGATGACTACGTCGATAACTTCCTTGACAGACTTTTCTACCATATCGCCGCCCAAACGTGTATCAAGCCCTATGCTCGGATCGGCATTGTATTTTTCGATGCGGCTCATCGCGATAACCCCGTCAAACGCATCGCGGCAATAAAAGATAGGACCTTGATAAATCGGTCGGCAAAAATCGTCCACGAAGCTACGGGTAAGTGCCGCTCCTCCCAAGAGTACCGGAGTGGTGATCCCCATGCCCGCCATTGTCTCCAGATTGTCTTTCATTACTTGGGTCGATTTGACCAGCAATCCCGACATCCCGATAGCGTGGATATCTTTAGACTTCATAACCTCGAGGTACTCTTCAAGCTCCGTTTTGATCCCGATATTGATCACTTTGAACCCGTTATTGGAGAGGATAATATCGACGAGATTTTTGCCGACGTCATGGACGTCCCCTTTGACGGTTCCGATAACGAGGGTAGTATCGGTATCTTTTTCCTGTTTGGAGAGATACGGGTTGAGATAATCGACCGTCGTTTTCATCGTCTCGGCACTTTGCAATACGAACGGAAGCTGCATTTTCCCCGATCCGAAAAGTTCGCCGACCACTTTCATCGCATCGATAAGGATCTCATTGACGATTTTATCGGGACTGATTGTGAGGCGGACTCTTTCGACCAACGGAATCATTCGCTCTTTGTCCCCGTCGAGAAGGAGCTTGGCAATCTTTTCTTCATCACTGAGCGCTTCATAGGCTTCATCGTTTTTAGAGTTATCGATTGTTTTATCGCTAAAGTGTCCGATAAACTTAAACAGGGACTGATCATCCGGATGGAATAAAAGCTCTTCACAGATGGCACGGTCCTCTTCGGACATTTTAGAGAGCGGTATGATGTGTTTGACGTTGATGATGACACTCGTCATTCCCGCTTCAATACAATGGTGTAAAAAGACGCTGTTTAAAAAGACACGGGCATTGGTACTGAGTCCGAATGAGATATTAGAAAGCCCAAGAGTTGAGCCGACATTCGGATATTTGAAATGGAGCTGCCGGATCGCTTCGAGCGTTTGGATGGCGGCATCACGGTACTCCAAATCTCCGCTTCCCACCGTAAAGGTGAGCATATCAAACATCAGATTGCGCGGATCGATGCCGTGGCGGTTGACGCACAGATCATAAATACGATCGGCGATACGCATTTTATCCTCGGTGGTTTTCGCCATCCCTTTTTCATCGATAACGAGACATACAAGCGCCGTTCCGAATTTTTTGGCGAGAGAACAGATAGCGTCTAAACGCTCTTCTCCGTCTTCGAGGTTGACCGAGTTAATGATCGGTTTTCCGCCGATACATTTGAGTGCCTCTTCCATCGTGTTGACCCGTGTCGCATCGGGCATGAGGGGAAGTGGGATTTTTTGGTTATAGAGCCTCATGACGTGAGACATATCGACCGCACCGTCACGTCCTGCAAATTCGACGTTGACGTCCAAACAGTGGGCGCCGTCGCGCACCTGCGCTTGACCGACACTGAGTGTCCCCTCATAATCGCTCGCGATGATGAGTTCGCGAAACGCTTTCGATCCCGTCGAGTTGGAGCGCTCTCCGATCAAGAGCGGAGCAGGGGTCTGGATCAGCTCAACTGTATTGAACAGCGATGCGATGGACGGTTTCGTCTCTCCGCTCGGTTTTTTAGGGGCAACCCTGGAGACTTTATCGACCAGTGCACGAATATGCTGAGGAGTCGTACCGCAGCATCCTCCGAGGAAGCTGACACCGTCGTAATTCAAAAAATCGCGTTGAAGATTGGCAAATTCATCGGGCCCCATCGGATAGTACGAATAGCCGCCACGGTTTTGGGGCAATCCCGCATTGGCATGCACCGAGATCGGTTTCCCCCATACCTCGGAGAGGGTTCTGACGTGTTTGGCGTATTGCTCCGGTCCCGTACCGCAGTTGAATCCCAGGCTGATGATATCGAACGGCTCCATTATGGTCGCGATCGTTGCCGCATCGGTTCCGATGAGCATACTTCCCGCTAGCTCGATGGTGACGGAGACCATAATCGGCAGAGCCGTAGTGCGTTCTTTATTGGCCGCTTCGCAGGCGTGCAGAGCCGCTTTGATCTGGAGTGGATCCTGGCAGGTCTCCAAAAGAAAAATATCGCATCCGCCGTCAATCAGACCGAGACAGCACTCTAGATACCCCTCATACATCTCATCATAATGGATATGTCCCAAAGAGGGGAGTTTGGTTCCCGGTCCGATGGAACCGAGCACATAACGGGGGTGATCGGAAGTGGAGAATTTATCACACTCGGCTTTACAGACTGCCGCTCCCGCACGGGAGAGCTCGTAGGCGCGATGACCGATCCCGTATTCATCGAGTACCCAGCTGAAAGCGCCGAAGGTGTTGGTCGTAATCAGATCGGCTCCGGCAGTGAGGTAGGCGTGAAAAATATCGCTCATGACCTCCGGGCAGGTGACATTAAGAAGCTCGTTGCACCCTTCTAATCCTTCCCAGGCACTTTCAGGGATTTTGTCGGCACGCTCTTGAAGCTGTGTTCCCATGGCGCCGTCGATAATAAGGGGACGGCGGGAAATGGTTTCAAGAAGCGTGTTTTTTACCGACATAGCAAAGACCTTGTATTATAAATAATGGCACGATTTTATCCAAAAGGAGCATAAGCGCTTCTAAGGGTGAAAATATAATTCTTTCGATACACTTTAAACATGAAAAAACTTTTTTTATTTTTACTCATTTTTACAGTTTCGCTCTGGGGTGTAGAAAAGGTGACTCTACAGTTGCCATGGCTCCATCAGTTCCAGTTTGCCGGATATTATGTTGCCAAAGAAAAAGGGTATTTCTCGGATGAGGGTTTAGATGTTACCATCTTGGACGCCAATAAGAAAGAGGCATCATTAAAAAGTGTTTTGGACGGTAGGGCGCAATACGGAGTGGGACACTCTTCGTTGATCGTTAATTATATTAACGGTGCACCGATCGTCCTGATGGCAGCCGCGTATCAATCTTCCCCCATGATTTTGTTGACACGCAAAGATGCGAATATTACCGGTCCTAAAGATTTAAAGAACAAACGGGTCATGTTAACCGATGATATGGTTCAATGGGCTGAAATTCAGGCAATGCTTCGAAGCATCGGTATGAGCACAAAAGATTTGATAGTGCAGCCTCATTCGTATGATTCTATGTCGTTATCCCGTCGTGAAACCGATGCGATGGTCGCTTATGTTTCAAACGAACCGTTTATTTTAAAACAAGCAGGGTTAGAAACCTATGCAATAGATCCGAAAAACTACGGATTTAATTATTACAGCGATATTCTATTTACAAGTAAAGAGGAGACTGTCCGCCATCCTGAACGGGTAGAGGCTTTTTACAATGCGTCAATACAAGGATGGCTCTGGGCGTTTGACCATATCGAAGAGACAGCCGCACTGATTTATCGAAAGTATAATCCTCAGCATAAATCTCTGGAAGCCTTGATTTATGAGGGGAAAGTCCTCAAAGAACTTGCATTTCGCCCCAATACCCCTTTTGGAACGATTGATCAGAGCCGGCTGGAGCTTATTGCACAGGGCTATCGGCTTATGGGGGCGGTGAAAGCGATTCCTCCGTTTGAACCTTTGCTGTATAAGCATGATAAACTGCATTTGAGCGATCAAGAAAAAGAGTGGTTAAAAATGCATCCGGTCATTCGTGTCGGGGTAGATCATAATTGGCCCCCTATTGAATCGGTTGACGAAAAAGGGAGATATACGGGAATCAGTGCGTCGTATCTGCATTTTCTCGAAAAGCGGCTGGGGGTCCGTTTTGACGTTGATTACAGTCGGCCGCTTTGGAGCGATTCGATCCGGGCAGTCAATAACAAAGAACTTGATATGCTCTCGTGTGCCGCAATTGCCGATAATAGAAATGATAAACTGAGATTCAGCCGTCCGTATTTGAAACAAACGGTGGTCATCGTAACCAATTCAAATGTCGGATACGTTAACGATTTAAATGATTTGAACGGGAAAAAAGTTGCTGTCGTCCGTTCCTACGCAAGTGAAGAGTATTTACGAACCTATTATCCAAAGATCATTCCGGTTTTAGCCGACAGTTCCCTGGAAGCACTCAAAAAAGTCGCTTCAGGGGAAGCGTATGCCTGCATCGAAGGGTTAAGTGTCGTGAGTTATTTGATAGAACGGCACAATCTCAAAAATATTAAAGTGGTGGGAGAGACGCCGTTTCGATACGAACTCGCTTTTGCCTTTCGCAAGGATTGGGGGATCATGGCCTCAATATCCGACAAAGTACTGGCTTCTGTTACCCCTGCGGAATATGAAGAGATACACGGGCACTGGCTTGAGATGAAACACGATGAGCCTGTCAATTATCGTCTAGTATGGGGAATCGCAGGGTTTATGGCTTTATTGTTTTTTCTGGTGGCTTATAAAAATCACCGATTGGATGTACTGGTACGCCAGCGTACGGGTGAGCTGGAGACGTTTAATCAACGGCTTCAGGATGAAGTTGACAAAGCGGTTGAAAAAAATCGGAAGCAGGAAAAACTGCTGATGCAGCAGGCCAAAATGGCGGAAATCGGTTCAATGCTTGAATCGATTGCCCATCAGTGGCGCCAGCCGTTAAATATTCTGGGACTTTCCATGACACGGTTGAATCTGAGTTGTGCTTTGAGTGGGAAAAGCGAATCGGCGAAAGTGATTGAAATCGCTGAAGCACAAATTGAATATATGTCTCAGACCATTGACGATTTTCGCAATTTTTTCAAACAGGACCGAAGCCAAATACCTGTGAATATCGCCGCAATGGTTAATGATGTCGAAGCGTTATTAGGACCTTTGCTTGTTCGTAAAAAAATAACCGTTAAGCATGAAATCGATCCTTTGATTGAAGTACTGGTTTACCCGAATGAACTCAAGCAGGTGATCATCAATCTGGTCAATAACGCCCGTGAAGCGATTGAACAGCGCCGCGGTAATGAACGGATTATTTATATTCGCTGCGAGAACGATAAGCGCTATTGTACGATCAGTATCGAAGATACGGGGGGCGGGATTGATGCGTCGATAATCGACAAGATTTTCGATCCTTATTTTACGACAAAATTTGAATCCCAAGGGACGGGAATCGGGCTCTATATGGCCAAAATGATTATTGAGAAACATTTTTTAGGGAAACTGAGTGTTTATAACACGAGTAAAGGGGCATGTTTTGAGATTCGGCTTAATCGTGAGCAAAAAAAGGATACGGAAGAGAATAAAGTGTTGAAGAGAGAAAGTACAGACGGCTCACTGTGAGCGCAATCTTTGGTTAATTAATCCACCATCCAGCGGGCGCGTTTTGATTGACGTAGTTTTTTAACCAATGTTTTTTCTAACGGTGTCAATTTTTCCATTTGGGTCTCCTTATATTTGATTTTCAAATGCAAGTGTATCGGCGAAAAGTTACGGGACGGTAACTTAAAATGATGAAGCAGCACGCATCCTTCAACACATTTACAGTGGATCGGATAGATAATCCCTCTAAAAAAGAGTGAATATGGGAACAATGGAAAAAGCGTTGATCGGGGGCGGATGTTTTTGGTGTATCGAAGCAGTCTATAATCGTGTCATCGGGGTTCAAAGTGCAATCAGCGGGTATGCGGGGGGTGCACGTAAACATCCGAGTTATGAGCAGGTATGCAGCGGTGCTACCGGACATGCGGAGGTTGTAGAGGTAACGTATGATTCTGCCGTTATTTCGTATGAAGAGATTTTAGAGATCTTTTGGGCAATCCATGATCCTACCACTCTTAATGCTCAAGGGGCGGATAGAGGGACACAGTACCGTTCCGTCATCTATTATTACGATGAGGTACAAAAAGAAAAAGCGGAGGCTTCTATTGCTCAGGCGCAAAAAAATTGGACTGATCCGATTGTGACCGAACGCTCACCCGCACCGGAATTTTTTGTAGCGGAGGAGTATCATCAAGACTATTACAGCGAGCATCCGACGCAAGGGTACTGTTATGCGGTAATTGCACCGAAAATTGAAAAGTTTATGAAAAAATTTGGGGATAAAGTCAAAAGGAGCTAAAAAGTGGCTCTCCCAGATACCTGCGGCACAAAACATGAACGGGTGTGCTGCTGTATTCCTACCCTGACACGTTGTCCGTCCACACCCTTGCACAGGTCTAGAAGAGTTGGCGAATTATAGCCGTTTAAACCTGCAAATGCAAGATGGTGCTATAATAAATCTATGATTTATCTAATTACCGCACTCGATGCCGAAGCCAAACCTTTATGGGATCATTACCGTCTCAAACGCGATTCGTCGCTCCCTTATACCCTTTATCGAAATGATGAGATGACGCTTTTGGTGGGCGGGATCGGTAAAGCCAATACGATGATGGCGCTCAGTGCTCTGCTGGGATGGCGGATTCCTGAAACGGGAGATATTTTGATTAATATCGGAATCTGCGGTGCACCCTCAGAGTATACGATCGGCGAAGCCCTTTTGATCCACCAAATCTTTGAGGGGGAACGGCGCTATTATCCCGATATCCTTTACCCTCATACTCTTCGGGAATCATCGCTCGTGTGTATAAATTCTCCCCAGTCAATAGTCCGCGATTATCCTGTCGATATGGAGAGCAGCGCCCTCTTTCAGGCCGCATCCCGTTTTTTCAAGCTTCATCAAATGGCATTTATTAAAATAGTATCGGACCATTTTACACCCGAAAGCGTGACGAAAGAGGGGGCTATGGATCTTGTGCGCTCTCATGTGAAGACCTTGGACGAACTCATACGCAATCTCCAATCGGTTCAAGTCGATTCTTTGCTGTTTACATCTGAAGAGAGGCAAAAAATTGATGCCTTAAAAGGGCACTTTACCAAAAGTCAGGGGGATGCTCTGGAAGATGCGTTGAACTATTTTCGGCTAAAAAATCCGGAACAATCCCTCAAAATCGATCATGACATTCCCCATTCCAAACGCGAAAGGAGCCAATTGCTTGAAACACTCATCATTGCCCTCACAGCCTAAACTCTTTTCGCATCTTTATATCGAAAGAGGGATATTGGAGCATCCGCAGACCCAAATGATCCGTGTCAAATTTTCCGATTCGCAGGTCATCGTAATTGAGCACTACAAAGAGGTTTTTAACCGCTCCGCACAGAGTTTTGCCGCCCAAAGCAGCGCTAAAAAACTGATTTTAGCCCGTAAAGAGGGAAAATTCCTGCATGAGGGGAGCCAATACAGCGACGGATTCGGAATAAAGCAGTTTTTTTACGCTTCCAGCGTTATGGGGTGCTTATACGACTGCGACTACTGCTATCTTCAGGGACTGTACCCATCGGCTAACACGGTGTTATTCGTCAATCTCGAGGACGCGTTTGAACAATTGACCCCTTATTTAGGGGAGGATACCCTTGTTGCGACCTCGTATGATACCGATACGATGGCCATCGAATCGCTAACACACCAAACAAAAAGTTGGTTGGATTTTGCGGCACAGAATGAAAAGCTTCATCTTGAAATCCGTACCAAAAGTGCCAATATCAAAGCACTCAAAAATAATATACCCAATGATCGGGTGACATTGGCGTGGACCCTCTCGCCGCAGGAGATAATCGATCGATACGAACACGCTACCCCATCGCTTCAAAAGCGGTTGTCTGCAGTACGCGAAGCGATCCAATTAGGATGGAAAGTACGTCTATGTATCGATCCGGTTATCTATACGGAAAACTTCGATAGCCTTTATCCACAACTGATTGAGACAATTTTCGCTACAATTGATCCTGAATCAATCGAGCACCTTACATTGGGGAGTTTTCGAATGAGCCAAAGCCATCTTCGTTCCCTCAAAAAACTCCGCCGCAGCGATGTGGCATTTTTCCCCTACACGGTAAAAGATGAGATGGCAACTTATCCCGAAACAGTTGAATCGTATATTTTAGAGACTTTGCTGGCAAAAGCAACACAGTATCTACCGCAAGAGAGGATTAGAACATGGCAACGGCAATCGTAACGGGAACGAGTTCGGGGATCGGGGAAGCGATAGCCCAGATATTGCTTCAAAACGGGTATAACGTTATAGGTCTCAGCCGCCGGCGAGGAGATATCCACCATCCTCTCTTTGAACATTTGCCCTGTGATTTGAGTGATTTGGCAGTGGTCGATATCCTCCAAAAAAAACTGACAGAGATAGAGGATCTGGAGATTCTCGTCAATGCAGCCGGATTTGGACGGTTTGAGCCGCATGAAGAACTCAGCTCTAAAACGATTACCGACATGATTTCGCTCAATCTGACTACCCCGATTTTACTGGCGAACGCCTTGATGCGTCCTCTTAAAAAAACAAAAGGGATGATCATCAACATCACTTCGATCGAAGCGACGCGCCATTCAAAATTTTCCGCTCTTTACAGTGCGACCAAAGCGGGACTTCGGGCATTCGGACTGACACTTTTCGAAGAGACCCGAAACGCCGGAGTTAAAGTCGTTACGATCAATCCCGATATGACGGAAACGCCGTTTTTTGACGGATTTAGATTCGG
Organism: Sulfuricurvum kujiense DSM 16994; assembly: GCF_000183725.1. Lineage (NCBI taxonomy): Bacteria > Pseudomonadati > Campylobacterota > Epsilonproteobacteria > Campylobacterales > Sulfurimonadaceae > Sulfuricurvum > Sulfuricurvum kujiense. Next base: position 151,822 of record NC_014762.1, read on the forward strand.
GGTGGGAAAAGAGGACGATACGAAACTGTTGACCTCCGATATCGCACAAGCGGTTCAATACCTACTGGATACACGCGAGGGGATTTGCGTGACCGAAATGACCATTCGCTCACAACGTTTCGGGATAACGAAAAAATAGTCGGCGGAACCTTTTTTGCTTTGTCTCTAAAACATTAAACTTTTGAACGTTTCGGTCGATATATTAGTTTAAGTAAGCAATATCGAGTAAAAGGATTTGCCATGTCAGGAACAATAAATTCACTCGGATTGGGATCGGGCGTTTTAACAGCGGATCTTATTGATAAATTAAAAGCAAGTGATGAAGCCGTAAGTGTTACGCCGTTCGATAGCAAAATATCTCTCAATAAGCAAAAATCTCAGGCTTTAGATCTTTTAAACAGTTTATTGACAACCTTTAAAAGCAGTGTCAATGCCCTTGATAATGACAGTTTGTACCAAAAAAGATCGGTAAGCGGCACGAATGACGGTGTGAGCGTGAGTGCGAGTGCAGGTAGCCAGATACGTGATTTTTCAATCGGAATTACCAATATCGCGAAAAAAAATGTAGTGCAATCGGCTTCTTTTTCCTCTAACACCGATAAAATCGCCAATACGGACGGAAAGCTGAATCTTAATATCAGCGGTAAAAATTACACGATCGACTACACGGCGACAACGACGTTGGATGACATCAAGCAGTCTATCAATGATGCCGCCGGATCAGACGTGAGCGCAAGCGTTCTTCAGACCGGGACATCGGCTTACAGTTTGGTGGTAACCTCGAAGGTAACGGGAAAAGAGCAGACCATCTCTTTAACGGATATATCCGGTAATTTAAAAAATAACAATTTAGTGAGCGAAGGGGTTGCTTCAGGCTCCTTTATTGCCGCCGATGATTTTATAGCCAATACCGGAGCAGCGGGTACGATGAGTGTTAATGTCGGAGGGGTCGGATACAATTTTGCGTACGATGATACGACAACCCTAGAGCAAATGGTCGATAACATTAACAATGACTCCACTCTTAGCGGCAAAATATCGGCAAGCATCGTACAATACGGAGCGAATGATTATCGTATGGTATTAACGCCTAAAGACGGAACGGAAGGGAGTGCAATAACCATTACGGATACACCGTCCAGCGGAACAGGATTGGTGGGCGTTATGACGGGGACGACCGATAAGGGCGGTTTGGTCAATACGGTACAAAACGGGCAAGACGCGTCATTTACCTTTGACGGGATCGCCATGACTAGATCCACCAATACGATAACCGATATTGCGACGGGATTAACCATTAATTTGCTTCAAGACGGGGGAAGTTCGAATATTTCGATTTCTCAGGATCGAGATCAGATTGCAACGGAGCTTGAAGGACTTGTCAGCAGTTATAACACATTGCAGCAACAACTTGACAGTATGCTCTCTTCCGATAGCGAAGCAGGGACAGTCGGTATTTTTAACGGTGACAATACGATCCGCAATATCGGTCGAGAAATTACCAAAATGATCAATTCGGTCGATTCAAAAGGGTCTTCGTTAGCGAATTACGGTATCGATTTGACCCGTGACGGGACAATGACGTTTGATAAAAGTGTTTTTACTGAAAAAATGGATGCTGATCCGGAAGGGACAGAAGCCTTTTTTAGCGGAAAAACTACGGTAAATTCCGTAGGAAGTGAAACCTATACAAAAGGTGTATTTACGACACTTTCTGATCTGATGACAAGCTATGTCGGTTCTTCCGGTACCGTTACCAACTTGGTAACCGATACAAAAAGCGCAACAACGTCTTTAAATGAAGAACGGGCAAAAGCGGTTAAATTGCTAGAAGCACGATACGCGACATTAACGGCAAAATTTGCGGCCTATGATTCTATGATCAGCAAATTAAACTCCCAGTTTTCAGCTCTCCAGCAACAAATTGATGCGGCTGCAAATGCCAATAATTAAGATAAATGTAGAAGAGTGGTCTGAAGCTTTTCAAAAAGCGATTAATTCAAAGAATATGGGGCAGATCCAAGCATTGATCCGATCGCTTCCCGTCTTTGAAAGGGAGGAAGAGATAAGAGATGTACTTTTGCAAACAATGGATGCCGAAGCGACCGTATTGGAAATAAGGGAACGTTTGGTTGAGGAGAGAAAGCGGCATAGTCACTTCTATAAAAATAATGTAGTTTAAAGTTGGTATTTTTATTGCTTTTCTTTTTTCAATGTAAAAAGGGAATAGTATGCTCAACGGAAAAAATATTCTTATCACCGGTGGAACTGGAAGCTTCGGAAAGCAATTCGTAAAAACGATTTTAAAACGCTACAAACCCAATAAAATCATCATCTACTCCCGTGACGAACTCAAACAATACGAAATGGCACAGCGGTTTAATGACCCGTGTATGCGTTATTTTATCGGAGATGTCCGTGATCTTTCACGACTGGAAAGTGCTATGAGCGGTGTCGATTATGTGGTACATGCCGCAGCGCTCAAACATGTTCCTATCGCCGAGTACAATCCGATGGAGTGTATCAAAACGAATATCAACGGGGCGCAAAACGTCATCGATGCCGCACTCCATTGCGGTGTTAGCCGTGTGATTGCCCTCTCCACCGATAAAGCCGCCAGTCCTATCAACCTCTACGGCGCTACCAAACTCGCATCCGATAAGCTATTTGTCGCGGCAAACAATATTCGCGGCGGGAAAGATATACGTTTTGCCGTTGTCCGTTATGGGAATGTTTTGGGCTCTCGCGGATCGGTTGTTCCGTTTTTTCAAAAGCTGATCGCTGAGGGGGCAAAAGAACTTCCTATTACCGATGAGCGGATGACACGATTTTGGATCACTCTCCAAGAGGGGGTCGATTTCGTGTTGAAAAATTTTCAGCGTATGCACGGAGGAGAGACCTTTATCCCGAAAATTCCCTCGATGAAAGTGGTGGATGTTGCTACCGCGATCGCTCCGCATCTTCCTCATAAAAATGTTGGGATTCGTCCGGGTGAGAAAATGCACGAAGTGATGTGTCCGCGTGATGATTCCCATCTCACATTGGAATTTCACGACCATTACGTGATCAAACCGACGATCCAATTTACCGAAGCGGCCGATTTTGCGAAAAACAATTGCGGGGAGATCGGAACACCGGTCGAATACGGGTTTAAGTACAGTTCTGAAACGAATACCGACTGGCTCACACCTGAAGCACTGTTAGAGAAAATCGCATTGACGGAAAATGAGGAAAAATGATCCCGTATTCCACACAGTTTATCGAAGAGGATGATATTGCCGCCGTTGTCGATGTGCTCAAAAGCTCGCATCTAACCCAAGGAGCGAAAGTTGAGGAGTTTGAAGCTGCGATTGCCGAGTATGTCGGAGCGCGTTTTTGTGTCGCGTTTAACTCCGCCACCTCCGCGTTGTTGGGTGCCTATGCCGTTGCCGAGATCGGTGAAAATGATGAGATTATCACAACTCCGATCAGTTTTGTCGCAACGTCGAACATGGCGATTGCATTGGGAGCAAAACCCGTTTTCTGCGATGTTAAAACGGACGGAAACATCGACGAATCGTTGATCGAATCGCTCATCACTCCACGAACCCGCGCACTCGTCCCCGTCGATTTCGCCGGCAAGCCGGTTGCGATAGAGGCGATCAAAGCGATAGCCAAAAAGCACAATCTCCTCGTCATTGAAGATTCTTCCCATGCTTTGGGAAGCGGTATCGGCACTCAAAGAATCGGTTCTTTTGCCGACATGACGATTTTTAGTTTCCATGCGATCAAACCGATTACCACGGGAGAGGGGGGTGCGGTTGTCACCAATGACGAAGCGTTCGCCCAAAAACTCAAACTCTTCCGCTCACACGGCATCATCAAAAAACAGCTTTGGAACTCCGATATGGTGAGTTTGGGGCATAATTTCCGCCTCACCGAATTTGCCGCTGCGTTGGGACTTTCACAGCTCCACAAACTGGATCGTTTTTTGGCAACACGCAATGAAATCGCCCGTTATTACGATGAGCGTTTTGCAGGGCATAAACTATTCGCGACGATTGCGATTGATGCGGATGAGCAGAGTGCGCGGCATCTTTATCCGTTACTCTTATCCCCTGCACTGCACTGTTCGAAAGAGGATGTTTTTACCGAATTGCAAACACGCGGATTAGGGGTTCAAGTTCACTACAAACCGATCTACCAAAACAGTTTTTACAAAGAGCGTTTCGGCGAACAGCGATTGGCGAATACGGAGCACTTTTACAAAAGCTCCCTTTCCATTCCGTGTCATCAGAAGATGAGCATGGAGGATGCACGGATCGTCGCCGATACGGTTCTTGAAGTGATGGAACACTATTCCCATAGAGAGTGCAGTTTTTAAAGGAGCATTCATGCGCGTCGCCATTATCCCCGCCCGAGGCGGAAGCAAACGGATCCCCCGAAAAAATATTAAAACGTTTGCGGGTCTTCCTATCATCGCCCACAGTATCAAAGCGGCTCAGGAATCGGGGCTGTTTGATCGTATCGTGGTCACGACCGATGATGAAGAGATCGCCGACGTGGCACGCCGTTACGGTGCCGAGATCCCGTTTATGCGACCCAAAGAGCTGAGCGACGATCACACCGCTACCATCCCCGTCATCGCTCACGCGATCCAAACACTTCAAAACGATTCGGTTATCGAATACGCCTGCTGTATCTATGCCACGGCACCGTTTATCCGCGCGGAAGATATTCGTGATGCCCATAACGCCCTTATAACCCATAACAAACAGTACGCCTTTCCTGTTACAACATTCCCGTTTCCGATTCAGCGTGGAGTTAAACGCGATAAAGAGGGAAATATCGAGATGTTTTATCCCGAACATTTCGCCACTCGCAGCCAAGATCTCGAAGAGGCGTATCACGATGTGGGGCAATTTTATTGGGGAACGGCTGAAGCATGGCTGGAGGGAAGAGCGATCTTCTCCGATGCGGCGACAACGATTGTTTTGCCCCGTCATCTGGTACAGGACATCGATACGCCGGAAGATTGGACGCGCGCCGAGCTAATGCACAAAGTGCTTCAAGAGCTATGAACCTCCTTATCCGTGCCGACTCTTCGAGTAGTATCGGGTTAGGACACATTATGCGCGATGTGGTGTTTGCCGCGCAATATTCGCAGGATTCGGTACGGTTCGCCTGTCAAAATTTGAGCGGTAATATCATCGATCACATCCCTTATCCCGTCCATATATTAGATTCCAATGATCCTGAAGAACTGATCGCGCTTATTCGAGAGCAGCGTATCGATAGGGTGGTGTTCGATCACTACGGTATCGATGAGATATTCGAGAAAAAAATCAAAGAAGCGTGCGGTGTTAGTATTCTCTCTTTTGATGACACGTACGAAAAACACTATTGTGATATCCTCCTCAACCACAACATCTCAGCGGATAAAAACCGATATGTCGGGTTGGTTCCGCCACATTGTGAACTCCGATGCGGTGGGGAATATACGCTGATACGCGATGAGTTTAAAACCGAAAAGCAGGTCAAGCGGGAAAAACTCTACGATGTTTTTATTGCTATGGGGGGAACCGATCCGACCAATGCGACGATGAATATTCTCTCAACCCTAAGCGATGAGATGCGTGTCTGTATCGTAACGACATCGGGTAACCCGCATGTGAGCGAATTGGAAACCTGTGTGCAGGAGAGAAAAAATATCACCTTGGAGATCGATTCAGCACGGATCGCGCAATTGCTCCATCAAAGCCGCTTGGCGATTATCACCCCCAGTGTAATGGTGCATGAGGTGCTGTTTATGGAGGTTCCGTTTATAGCCGTACAAACTGCGGCTAATCAAGAGGATATGGTTGTATATTTGCAGCAAGAGGGGTATATCGTGTTAAAGGAGTGGGATGCAGGTGCGATTGCTCGATTTTACAACGCTTGAGACGCAGCTGCTAACGATGGTGTTAGCATGGCGCAACCATAGCGATATTAGCCGTTGGATGGTGAATACGGAGGAAATTTCGATAGAAAATCATCTGCGTTTTGTCGAATCCCTGAAAAATAGAGCGGATAAGCGCTATTTTTTGGTTCAGGATGAAGATAGGTATATCGGTGTGATCGATTTTACCGATATTGCTCAAAACTCTGCCGAAATCGGGATATATGCCAACCCTGAGTTACGCGGAGTCGGCGAAGACTTGATGCGTACAGTGATCGAGTACGGTTTTACATCACTGAGCGTGAGAACACTGATAGCCTCGGTGTTTGCCGACAACGAGCGGGCTAAACATTTGTACGAAAAATTCGATTTTATCGAGACAAATCGAACACACTATAACGGCAGAGAGATGATCACTATGGAGTTGAAAAAATGAATATTGCCCACCATAACACAGATGAAAAAGTCTTTATTATTGCCGAACTCTCCGCCAACCACAACGGCTCGCTCGATACGGCACTGCGTACGATCACAGCGATGAAAGATGCGGGGGCGGATGCGGTGAAACTCCAAACGTATACCCCCGATACGATCACTCTCGATTGCGACAGTGAAATGTTCACCATTTCGCAGGGAACGCTGTGGGACAAACGGAAATTTCACGATCTCTACGCAGAGGCGATGACCCCGTGGGAATGGCATCCTATTCTTTTCGATCATGCCAAAAGTTTGGGGATGGCGGCATTTTCCTCCCCTTTTGATGTGAGTGCCGTCGATTTTCTCGAATCGCTCGATGTCCCCGCGTATAAGATCGCCAGTTTTGAGATCACCGATATTCCGCTGATCGAGTATACGGCTGCTAAGGGAAAACCGATCATCATCTCGACCGGAATCGCCACACTCAGCGATATTGAAGAGGCGTTGGACGCCTGCCGACGTGTCGGAAACGAGCAGATTATGTTGCTCAAATGTACCTCCGCTTATCCTGCCGCTCTGGAAGAGATGAACCTCCTCACGATAGCTGATATGAAAATTCGCTTCGGAGTGAATGTAGGGTTGAGTGACCACACGATGAGTTTGGCTGCCCCTATCGCTGCTGTCGCTTTGGGGGCTCGGGTGATCGAGAAGCATTTTATCCTTGATCGAGGTATGGGGGGAGCGGATAGCGCCTTTAGTCTGGAGCCGCACGAATTTAAAATGATGGTCGATGCGGTACGCGACACCGAAAAACTGTTGGGGAAAGTGACCTACGAATTAAGTCCGAAGAGTTTGAAATCGCGCGAGTTTTCCCGCAGTTTGTTTATCGCCGAAGATGTCAAAGAGGGTGAAGTGATTAGCGATAAAAATGTCCGCTCCGTCCGCCCCGGTTTCGGATTAGCGCCCAAACATCTCAAAGAGATTCTGGGCAAAACGTTTAAAGCGGGCGCTATAAAAGGAACCCCGCTTTCATGGGATCATATCGGATGACGATTTCCGTCGTATCCCATGATGCGGGAAGTTCGGAGATACTGTGCGCATTGATTCGCGAGTATTTTGACCTTGCCTCATGGCATATTTTTGCACTGCCTCAAAGTCCTATGGGAAGACTGTGTGAACGATATACTCTCCCCTTCACACCAATCGGTGATCCCGAACAACAGTTTCGTGCCATTCAGCCCGATCTGCTGTTATTCGGAACGGGATGGCAGGAGAAGATTGAGCGCCCCTATGTCCGTTTTTGCAAAGAACACGCCATTATGAGCGTCGCTTTTTTGGATCATTGGAGCAACTATCGTGAGCGGTTCGGATTTCCTGAGGGCGGTTGGGAAGAGAATCTGGGAGATTTTACGGCAGTTTCGGATCAAAAAGCGCTCTCTCTTGCCGAAGCGTTCAATCTCCCCAACCCTGTCGGATTTCAAAATTTTTATCTGCGGGATACGATTGCTCAGGCTCGTCAAAAAGAGCCTCATTCCAACAACAACCTCCTCTTTTTGAGCGAGCCGACCGATGCGGTGGCGTTGCGTACTTACGGAGATAAAAACTACTGGGGATTTACCCAATACAGTGCACTAGAGGAGATATTGAAAAATTTTCATCGGTTTGAATGTGCGGGACTTACGATTCGGCTTCATCCTAGTGATAATGGAAGCGGTTATAAAAAGATCCTCAAAGCCTATCCCCATATCCGAGTTCAAATCAATGATGCGGCGGTATGTGAGCTATCTGATCAGCTTTTGAGTGCCAAGATGATCATTGGATTCGATACGATGGCCCTCTATATCGCGGCACTTTTAGGACGTCCCGTCCTCTCGTATCTCCCCTCGAAAAACAGAGAATTTTTACTCCCGCTTCCGAATGATCGGCAGGTTCGTTCTCTATTAAAAATCCCACCTAAACTTCTCACTGCTTCGACTTTGAGTAGTGATGATTTCGGTATGGATTTTGCTTTATTTATAAAAACTATAGTTGTAAAAGAGCGAAATGTATAAAGCACTGATCATCGGCGCCGGAAGTATCGGCGGACTTATCGACTCTCCGACATCAAAAACGGTTGCGAGTCATGCACATGCTTATAAAAAGCATCCGGATACGCAGCTATATGCGATCTGTGAACCCTCAGAACTCAATGTTTTTGCCTTTATGGAGCGGTGGGGAGAGGTACACCATTATGGGTCGATTGATGAGATTAGCACCGATGAGCTTTATGATATTGTCTCTATCTCTTCGCCGACAAAATCCCATTTTTATGATCTGATCACCTTGCTCAAACGCAGCGATAGCTCCATGATACTGTGTGAAAAACCTCTTGTTGCAACCCAAGAGGAATTATCTTCCCTCTCCACACTTCTTATGCACAGTGATAAAAAAATACTGGTTCATTTCGTTCGCCGATACAATAGTGCTTTTATCAACCTCGCGGAGCGGATTCAAAAGGGAGAATTCGGTAAATCATTAGGATTTCAAGGGGTTTGTACCAAAGGGCTACTCCACAACGGTTCCCATATGATCGCCGTGTTGAGCCATTTTTTAGGCAATGTTACTTCGATAAAACCGTTTCGTGCATCGTTTTGCCATGATGATCTGTGCGGAGATTTCGGTATATCGCTCGAACGCGGTGACGGAGCTATTTCGGTTCTGAGTCATCCGCCATACTCTTTATTTGAGATAACCTTTTGGTTTGAAACGGGTGTGATAAAAATACTCGACGGAGGGGATAAAATCGAAATCTATTCGCGTGTCCCATCGACCTATGAGGGATATTTTTCCCTTGCATTGCAGGAGAGTATGACGACGAATCTCTCCAATTATGCGTATGATTCAGTAGAATTTTTACTCCGTAAAAGCAAAGAGACGTGCAAAAACATTCTGAGCGAGCATTTCCATATTCACAAGATGATTTTTCAAACGCTTGCCAAGGTATACCCATGAAGAAACTCGCCATAAACGGCGGAGAGAAACTCCGCACGACACCGTTTCCCGCCTATAACACGATCGGAATCGAAGAAGAAGAGGCGGTTTTGCGTGTCTTGCGCAGTGGAAAGCTCTCGACGTTTTTGGGGACATGGCATGATGACTTTTTCGGCGGTCCAGAAGTGCGTGCATTGGAATCGGAATGGGCAGCATATTTCGGTGTCAAACACGCGATCAGCGTCAACTCCGCGACATCGGGGCTTTATGCAGCGATCGGAGCGTGCGGAATCAGTCCGGGGGATGAGGTGATCGTCAGCGCTTATACTATGAGTGCCTCGGCGACTGCCGCATTGGTGTACGGTGCTATCCCTATCTTCGCCGACATCGAAGAGGATTTTTATTGTCTCGATGTCAAAAGTATCGAAACCAAGATTACCCCTCGAACCAAAGCGATTATTGTGGTTGATATTTTCGGACAGCCTTATGATGTCGAAGCGATCAACACATTAGCGAAAAAATATAATCTTTTTGTCATCGAAGATACGGCGCAAGCTCCGGGTGCGATGCTGGGTGAAAAATATGCGGGAACACTCGGTGACATCGGGGTCTATTCGCTCAACTACCACAAACACATCCATAGCGGGGAGGGGGGAATCATCGTTACCGATGATGATGTCTTAGCCGATAAAATCCGCCTTATCCGCAACCATGCCGAAGCGGTTCTCTCTGCACGTGGGATCAAAGATAAATCAGAACTCATCAATATGGTCGGTTATAACTACCGAATGACGGAGATTGAAGCGTCTATCGCCCGTTGTCAGCTTAAAAAACTTCCCTCTTTGCTGACGCAAAGACTCGAAAATACTGCATATTTCAATGAACAGTTGGCACAAATTCCCTGCATAAAGCCGACCAAAATCCGCGAGGGGGCAAAACACGCGTTTTACGTCCATCCGTTGCAGTTCGATGCAGAGGTCGCAGGAATGCATCGCAACCGTTTTATCGATGCGGTCAAAGCGGAACTCCCTCCGACATTGCTGCGTGAGGAGTCGGTAGTGCTGCTTAGCTACGGCTATGTCAAACCGCTCTATCTTCAACCTCTCTATCAGGAAAAAATCGCATTCGGACGGGACGGTTATCCGTTTAATCTCAGCGAAGTTACCTACCCGAAAGGGCTCTGTCCGATAACCGAAGAGATGCATTTTAATCGCCTCGTCACCCATGAATTTATGCGTCCTGGAATGGGCAAAGCGGATATGGACGATGTCGTACAAGCCTTTGTCAAAGTATGGGACAACAGAGCGGAGCTTGTATGAAATTTGAGGGGGAGCGTGTTTATCTGCGTCCGATTGAACTGAGTGATGCCGATGGCGCGTACCCTTTATGGTTAAACGATCCCGACGTATGCCGTTACAACTCGCACGGGGATACTCTGTATACGAAAGAGATGGCACAATCGTATATAAAGAGCGTGATGGACAACCCAAGCACAGCCGTTTTTGCGATCTGTTTACGTGAGAATGATCGTCATGTCGGTAATATCGCATTGCAGCAAATTTCACTCAAAAATCGCAATGCCGAATTGGCAATTTTGATCGGAGATCCCTCTGTTCATGGAAAAGGGATCGGCTATGAAGCGGGGAAGCTTTTGGTGGAGTATGCTTTTAGTACGTTGAAGCTCCATCGTCTCTATTGCGGTACCCATGAGGCGAATATCGGGATGCAAAAGTTGGCGTTGAAGCTCGGAATGAGTGAGGAGGGGCGGCGGCGCGAAGCCCTTTGGAAAAACGGTGTTTTAGCCGATATAGTGGAATATGGATTACTTAACACCGTTTCTGAAAAGGAGACTCTATGACCAAACAAATGATCTTTACCGATACACCGCCGGATAATTACGGCGAACCGTTGTACAAAGAGTATCTTCAATACTGTACCCGCTGCTGTATGCCCAGCTCGAACGAGGGGATGCAGTTCGATGAACTCGGTATCTGTTTAGCGTGTCGTGCGCAAGAGCAAAAGATGCGGATAAACTGGAAAAAAAGCGAAGAAGTCCTTCGTGAAACCCTCGAGAGTTACAAAGAGAGATCGGGAGACAACTATGATTGTATTATCCCGATCAGCGGAGGAAAAGACAGCGTTTTCCAACTCCATGTCCTCAAAAAAGTGTACGGGATGAAACCGCTTGCCGTGACCTTTAACCATAACTGGTATTCGGAGATCGGTCGTTATAATCTCGAAAATGCCCTTGAAAAACTTGAAATTGACCATATCATGTTCACCCCGAATAAAGCATTGGTAAAAAAACTGTTCGTCAAATCGTTTTATAAAATCGGAGATTCTTGCTGGCATTGTCACGCCGGTGTGGGTGCATTTCCCCTCCAAATCGCCGTCAAATTCAACATTCCGCTCCTCATCTGGGGAGAATCGGTGTGTGAGAGCAGCGGTCGCGCCGATTTTCGCGATAACGTTCAAAAGTTCGACCGTGACTATTTCACCAAAGTCTCTGCCAAACTCTATCCTGAGCAGATGATTGACGAAGAGATCACCCGCAAAGATCTCAAACCGTTTGAATTGCCGAGTTTTGAGGATATCGAACGTGTCGGTGTCGTAGGATTGCATTTGGGGGATTATCTCTTTTGGGATGATGAGCGTCAGATGGAGTTTATCAAAAAAGAGTACGATTGGCGTGAAGAGCATCGTCCGGGACACTACAAAGGGTTCAAGGGGAACGAGTGCAAATTTGAAACCCTGCACGATCATATGAAGTACGTTAAACGGGGATTCGGTCGGGGAACCGATCAAGCAAGCGCCGATGTCCGTGCCGGATTGCTCACTCGTGAAGAGGGGTTTGAAATCGCTAAAAAGTACGACCAACAGCGCCCCGCGTATCTGGATGAATTTTTGGATATGGCGAACATCACCGAAGAAGAATACAACAATGTCCTCAAAGCGATGCGTCAAGGAAAATTCAGAGAGTGCCGATGAGATTGAGTGATTGTACTGCGACTGAATTATTAGAGCGTTTGAAAACAAACTCCACAACACCCAAAGAGATCGCCCAAAGCTGCATCGAACGTATTCGTGCAATTGATCCAATGGTCAATGCATGGGAGTATTTCGATGAGGCTGCGATTGAGGCGCAACTTGCCAAAATCGGAACCTATAACCGAGACGATTATCCCCTCTACGGCATCCCCGTCGGCGTCAAGGACATCTATAACACCTTTGATATGCCCACACAGATGGGCTCGCCGTTGTGGAGCGACTTTACCCCCGGTAACGATGCACGGATGATCCATTATCTTCGCCGCTCCGGTGCCGTGATGCTCGGAAAAACGGTAACGGCGGAGTTTGCCGTCCATTATCAGGATAAAACCCGAAACCCGCATGATTTGAGCCGATCACCGGGGACGTCATCGAGCGGTTCGGCCGTTGCGGTGGCAACGGGGATGGTTCCGGTCGCACTGGGCAGCCAAACGGCAGGTTCGATCAGCCGACCTGCGAGTTATTGCGGTATCTATGGATTTAAACCGACGTTTGGGGTATTGCCCCGTATCGGTGTATTGAAAACGACCGATTCGTTGGATACGCTCGGATTTTTTGCACGAAGTGTTAGTGATTTGGCGTTGATGTTTGAAGCATCCCGCGTGCATGGCGAGAATTACGAGTTTGTTCATCAATACATTGATAATTACGTCTCTGTCCCCGATAAAGTTTATCGGATCGGCATCATCAAACATCCTAAATGGGATTTAGCCTCTGAATCTGCCAAAAATGCCTTTGAGGCATGGTGCGCGCGTCTTAAATCTCCTTGTTTGCAGGTACAGACGGTTACGCTTCCCCAATTTTGCGATACGATTCATGCGACCCATCAGACAATCTACGATAAATCGCTTGCGTACTATTTCAAAGAAGAATACGCAAAACACACCCTGATGAGTCCTATCTTTTATGATATTATCCAAGATGGATTGCGTATAACGAAAGAGGAGTACCAAGATGCTTTGGAAAAACAATCGCGTGAAACACGCGAATTTGATGCATGGATGGATTCGTATGACATCCTCATCACCCTTGCTACCGCTGATGAAGCACCGATCGGGTTGACGACATCGGACATTCCTGATGCAAATTTGATCTGGACTTATTTAGGATTACCGATTGCGACCTTGCCGGTTTTAAAAGGAGAAAATCATTTGCCGATAGGGGTAAGTGCCGTTTCACGAAAATATAATGATAAACTGTTGCTTGATTTTTTACAGTATCTTGCGCTCTTGGGCATTTTGCCGATGGTTTCACCAATCACCCCCAATTCTAAATCGAAGGAATGAAATAAAATGAGTAAATTTAGCACTGAGCAAGAAAAATTTTGGGCAGGAGAGTTCGGAGATGATTACATTTCACGAAATCGAGGAGAAAACTTAATCGCATCCAATACCGTAATCTTCGCCCGACTCTTTCAGCGTATACAGAAGATAGAGTCGATCATTGAGTTTGGTGCTAACATCGGAATGAATATACATGCTATTGGGAACCTTCTTCCCAAGGCATATCTCTCAGCAGTAGAAATCAATGCCGTTGCAGTTGAGCACCTCAAAAAAATACCGGATTTGAATATTTATCACCAATCCATTTTAGAATTTGAATCTGAACGGCACTATGATCTGGTTTTTACTAAAGGGGTTTTGATTCATATTGACCCAAATGAACTCCAAAATGTTTATGAACGAATGTATAAGAGCAGCAAGCGATATATAGCAATGGTTGAGTATCACAGTCCATCTCCCGTTGAACTGGATTATCGAGGGCATAAAGAAAAATTATTTAAACGGGATTTTGCCGGAGAGTTGTGGGAAAAATATCCTGACCTCACCCTTTTGGATTACGGATTTTTTTACGGGCGCGATCCTCGACATGGACAAGAAGATGTCAACTGGTTTTTATTTGAAAAAAAGTAAACGGGTCGATATGCTGATAAAGAATTTTTGAAATAAAAAGGCACCAATATTTTCTAAAAGGATACCGGTATGTCTGCCGAAATCATTACCGAAGCGCTGAACACGTTTCAAAAAAACCTTCTTTTTCTCGAAAGAAATTACCCTGAACTTTATGAAAGAATAAATCTTTTAAATCTTTTGATCGAGGCAGAGGAATATATCGAGCGATATGCCCTTGAGTACAAAGAAGAGGGGTACTTTGACGTTTTGGAACTCTCCAGCAATGAATTGCTGTATAAAGAAAACAGCTATGAACATGCGAAAAGGGTAACTGAGGGTGTAAATTTCAAACGTACCGGCGGTATTTTTTATGCGCAGCGTTTGGCTGCTGCTACGGATGAACAAGCCGAATACATTGATAAAAGCGAACTTTCGTTTCATAATGTATTATGGGCGACGATTAAAATTATTAATTATGTCAAGCGATATACATCGTATGAAACCTATATGCAGAGTGTTGATAAAATTATTTTTATCGGTATTGGATTGGGATTATACGTAGAAAGCATCGCCGACAAATTAAAATCACAAGTCGTATTTATAAAAGAAAAAAATCTTGAGATATTCAGACTCTCTTTATTTGTCACCGATTATGAAAAACTTGCAGTTAATCGGTACCTTTATTTTTCAATCACCGATGATACTGAAAAAGAGAGAGAAAATTTTATGCCGTTTTTGCATAAAGGAAATAATCATAATTTATACATGAAGTTCATCCCTTTTACACTGGATTATGAAGAGGAAGTAAAACGTCTTCAAACGCACGTATTCTCTCAAAGCTATATCAATTATGGCTACAGTCCGATGCTGCTGCGTTATATCGATTCTCCTCGCTATTTGATTAGAGAATATTCTTTTCTCAATATCGGTCGTTACTATGTCGATAATCTTTTTTCAAAGAAACCGGTCTTACTCCTTTTTTCCGGTCCATCAACCCTTAAAAATATCCGATGGGTGCAAGAAAACAGTGATCGTTTTATCATCGTCAGTGCACTTTCAACCTGCCGACTTTTGAGCAGTTACAATATTTCTCCCGATGTCGTCATGCATATCGATCCGGGAGAAAATACCGCAGCACTGTTCGAAGGGCTGGATATCGCCGAATATTTTAAAAATACTGTTGTTATTCTCTCCGCCAATGTTGATGAAGCGACCGTCCAAAAATTCGATAAAAAGAGTATCCATTTTATTGATCAGGGGACACATTACAAACGAGGATTCGGGACACTGTCGGCTCCGAGCGTCGGAGAGTATACGTATGCGCTGTTTTTAATCCTCGGCGCAGCTAATATGTTTTTGTTGGGAATCGATATGGCGTTGGACAGTGAGACATTGCAATCACATGGAGACTTCCATCCCGATCAGTTTACCGGTAAAGTGGATAAAGAGAACGCATCATTGGAAGCTTCGGAAGCGATAGAGTTTGTACCGGGGAACTTTTTAGAGCAGGTTCCGACACTTGCCGCGTATAAACTCTCTATTTGGCAATTGGAAATGTTTACGGATAAATTTAAACAAGATTATCATCGTATCTATAATCTAAGCAACGGAGCATTGTTGCAGGGGTGTGAACCGCTCCGTATCGGTGAATACGATTGGGGTCAGTGGAATGTTTTGGATAAAAAAGAGATACATCAACCGCTGAAAGATTTTTTTCAATCCATCGGATCGACAGAGTTTAATGAGGAAGATAAGGGATGGATAAAATATCAAATAAAAACAGCAAAAGCGCTAGAAAAAATTATTAAACAGCATCAAAAAAAGAAGTTTGCTCATCCGGAGGCTTATCTTAACTCTTTGACAAAACTCTCGATTGAGTTGAGTGACATGGACTACAAAACAAATTCAAATCTTGCACAGGTTTATTATGAATATTTTTTGATAGTGTTGAGTTATATCTATGCCCTTTTTAATACACAGGAGCTGAGTAACCCGAATAAACATGTAGTACAAATGCATCGGATGTTGGATGATCAATTGTTAAAGATATCGAAAACCTATCTATCGAAAATGGAAAGTTATTTGGAGTAAGAGGAGATTAGGGAAAAATCCGCTGCATAAGCAGCGGCGAGGTTATTGGAGGAGTTTTAAAACGTTTTGCTGCACAGCGTTGGCTTGGCTCATCGCATAGCTTCCTGATTGTGCAAGGATGTTAAATTTAGAGAAGTTTGCACTCTCTGCCGCGAAATCGACATCACGGAGTTGTGATTCCGCCGCTTTAACGTTAACTTGAGTCACGCTGATGTTGTTAATTGTAGCCGTCAACTGGTTTTGAACCGAACCGAGGTCTGCGCGGATCGTATCGAGATCCCCGATAGCGGCATCGAGAGTATCGATCGCTTTCATGGCATCTGTGAGATTGAGGACGCTGATACTGGAGAGGTTCGTCACCTCGCCCGCATCGATTCCAACCCGACCGGAGTTCTCCGTATTCGGCATCAACGTTGATCCGGCAGCGATGGTCGGAGCCGTACCTGTTCCGCGAAGCAATGTCAAATCTGCAGAGAGGGTGATAGCCGCACCGGTCGTGATATCGACCGTTACTTTATCCCCCGCACTCATTGCTGAAGCACCGGTTTGAGCGGCAGTAAGATCTTGCATCAGAACGGTTCCCGCTTTGATCACGGTACCGGTTGCGAGGGTTGAACCCGCTTTGATCGTCATATCCGCATTGAGGGTAATGGCGGATGAGTTGATGACCGTCCCCCCGATCGTTGAACCCTCTTTGAGCGTACTTGCGGCGGCCAAAGAGCTTCCCGCTTTCAAATCAGTCGTTGTATAGGTTGTAACGGCGGATGAGTTGACCGTATCGGCACCGAGCACCGATCCCGCTTTGAGTTTGGAAGCGGCCGCAAGAATTGATCCCGATTTGAGCGTCATATCTTCCGATACGGTAGCGGTGGAACTGCTGACAATGTTACCGCCGAGTACCGAACCGACGTTGATGGTCGATGCTGTGGCAATAGAGGAGTTGGCAGTACCGCTGAGATCGACGTTGATCGTCATATCAGAGGTAAGGGTTAAGGATGCCGTCAACGTAACGTCCGAAGAGAGAACATCCCCTTTGTGGTACGTCACGCCGTTGACGGTAAAGTCTTGTTGTACTAACGTACCTGCATCAAAAATCGTACCGCTTACGAGGGTAGAACCGGCCGTGATATACATATCGGCCGAAAGAGCTACGGCAGCCGTTAGATTAACAGCGGCTCCCATTGTGGTCCCTTTGGCAAATGTCGTTCCCGCTGCTGCGGTCGTTCCCGCTTTGAGGGTTCCGTCCAAGACCAACGTGGTAGCTGCAGTCAAGTTAACATCTCCCCCGATGGTGGTTCCCACTTTCAACGTCGAACCGACGGCGATCGAAGAGCCAGCCGCAAGGATTGAGTCTTTAACCATACTGGTAGCCCCTGAGAGGTTGATCGTCCCTCCGACGGCACCGGCACCGATACCGCTGACTTGGAACTCTGCCGCCCCTTTTTGAACCAGTTCGATGTATCCGACCGTAGAGAGCTGATTCGCCGTTCCGCCGAAGACGTCACTCACATTCCCCTCTACTTTGATCGCACGACCGTCGGTTGCTTTGAGGGTTATTTTTCCATCATCGGTGATCGTTGCCGCAACACCCGTTTGGGTGGTTTTGCCATTGATCGCCGCCATCAATGCGCCGTCGCCGTCATTGGCTTTGACATTGATCGCCCCGATGTTGATTCCGTTAATCGCAAATCCCGATCCTGTAGTACCCGCCGCAATCGCACTTCCAGAGGTTACTTCAACGACCGCTTTGGCACGGATACCGGTAATACCGCTGTGGGAGTTGATCTCATCGGCCAATGCACCCATACCGTTTTCCGGTGTATTATTGTATTGAATATCGATTGCTTTCATCGTGATGTTTTCACCCGTCAAGGCACTTTTCATCGTCAATTGCACACTTCCCACTTCCGAAGCGAGGTTCAATTGAGCACGGCTGGTATGACCGATTTTATTCGGCTCTGTTGAAGCAACCGAAAAGTTGACCCCTTCGTTTGAGCTGGCACCCATTTGGATAGTTTTATTGGTAAACGATCCGGAGAGGAGTTTCTGACCGTTGAAAGAGGTAGTTTTTGCAATGGTGTTAAGCTCTTCCATCAAACGGCTGATATCTTTTTGAATCGCAAGACGTGAAGAGGTGTTTTGCCCATCAGATGATGCTTGAACTGCTTTGGTTTTAATGGTGTCGAGGATTTTTGAGTACTCGTTGAGTGCACCGTCCGCCGTTTGGATCAAACCGATTGCATCGTTACCGTTAGAGATCGCTTGTCCCAGAGAGTTTGCTTGGTTACGAAGCGCATTGGCAATAACCATCCCTGATGCATCGTCTGCGGCTTTGTTAATACGAAGACCTGAACTGAGTTTGGAGAGAGACTCGTCCAAATTACGATTGTTCATTACCCCACTTGTATGGGCAGTCATTGCTGCGATGTTAGTGTTAATTCGAAAACCCATGTTAAATCCTTAATCGTGGTTTTGCGTCCATGCGCGTATTTAAACGGATTAAAGCAAAAATAGTTCCAGAATTAAGGTATATAGTTTTAAGAAGAATAAGAAGAGAGAAAAAGAGTTGATCGGGACAAGCCCGATCAACGTGCAAGAGGCTATTGTAGCAAACGAAGCATGTTTTCAGAGAAACGTATTACGCAACCAAAAGGTTGCTATACGATCTTGTTACTATTGTAACAATCTCAATACGTTTTGCTGCACAGCATTGGCTTGGCTCATCGCATAGCTTCCTGATTGTGCAAGGATGTTAAATTTAGAGAAGTTTGCACTCTCTGCCGCGAAATCGACATCACGGAGTTGTGATTCCGCCGCTTTAACGTTAACTTGAGTCACGCTGATGTTGTTAATTGTAGCCGTCAACTGGTTTTGAACCGAACCGAGGTCTGCGCGGATCGTATCGAGATCCCCGATAGCGGCATCGAGAGTATCGATCGCTTTCATGGCATCTGTGAGATTGAGGACGCTGACACTGGAGAGGTTCGTCACCTCGCCCGCATCGATTCCGACACTACCGGAGTTCTCCGTATTCGGCATAAAGGTTGATCCGGCAGCGATGGTCGGAGCCGTACCATCTCCGCGAAGCAATGTCATATCTTCAGAGAGGGTGATAGCTGCACCGGTCGTGATATCGACCGTTACTTTATCCCCCGCACTCATTGCTGCTGCACCGGTTTGAGCGGCGGTAAGATCCTGAGTCAGAACGGTTCCCGCTTTGATCACGGTACCGGTTGCGAGGGTTGAACCCGCTTTGATCGTCATATCCGAATTGAGGGTAATGGCGGATGAGTTGATGACCGTCCCCCCGATCGTTGAACCCTCTTTGAGCGTACTTGCGGCGGCCAAAGAGCTTCCCGCTTTCAAATCAGTCGTTGTATAGGTTGTAACGGCGGATGAGTTGACCGTATCGGCACCGAGTACCGATCCCGCTTTGAGTTTGGAAGCGGCCGCAATAATTGATCCCGATTTGAGCGTCATATCTTCCGATACGGTTGCACTCGAACTGCTGACAAGGTTACCGCCGAGTACCGAACCGACGTTGATGGTCGACGCTGCGGCAATGGAAGAGTTGGCAGTACCGCTGAGATCGACGTTGATCGTCATATCAGAGGTAAGGGTTAAGGATGCCGTCAACGTAACGTCCGAAGTGAGAGTATCCCCTTTGCTGTACGTTACGCCGTTGACGGTAAAGTCTTGTTGTACTACGGTTCCTGAGTCAAGGATAGAACCGCTTACGAGGGTAGAACCGGCCGTGATGAACATATCCGATGAAAGCGCTACGGCAGCTGACGTATTGAAAGCGGCTCCCGTTGTGGTCCCTTTGGCAAATGTCGTTGCCGATAGAAGGGTTGTCCCCGCTTTGAGGGTTCCGTCCAAGACCAACGTGGTAGCTGCAGACAAGTTAACATCTCCCCCGATGGTGGTTCCCACTTTCAACGTCGAACCGACGGCGATCGAAGAGCCAGCCGCAAGGATTGAGTCTTTAACCATACTGGTAGCCCCTGAGAGGTTGATCGTCCCTCCGACGGCACCGGCACCGATACCGCTGACTTGAAACTCTGCCGCCCCTTTTTGAACCAGTTCGATGTATCCGACCGTAGAGAGCTGATTCGCCGTTCCGCCGAAGACGTCACCGACGTTCCCCTGTACTTTGATCGCACGACCGTCGGTTGATTTGAGGGTCATTTTTCCATCATCGGTGATCGTTGCCGCAACACCCGTTTGGGCGGTTTTCGCGTTGATCGCCGCCATCAATGCGCCGTCGCCGTCATTGGCTTTAGTATTGATTGCTCCGATGTTGATTCCGTTGATAGTGAAATCGGTTCCCGTAGCACCCGCTGCAATCGCACTTCCAGAGGTTACTTCAACGACCGCTTTGGCACGGATACCGGTAATACCGCTGTGGGAGTTGATCTCATCGGCCAATGCACCCATACCGTTTTCCGGTGTATTATTGTATTGAATATCGATTGCTTTCATCGTGATGTTTTCACCCGTCAAGGCACTTTTCATCGTCAATTGCACACTTCCCACTTCCGAAGCGAGGTTCAATGTCGCACGGCTGGTATGACCGATTTTATTAGTCTCTGCAGAAGCAACCGAAAAGTTAACCCCTTCGTTTGAGCTGGCACCCATTTGGATAGTTTTATTGGTAAACGATCCGGAGAGGAGTTTCTGACCGTTGAAAGAGGTAGTTTTTGCAATGGTGTTAAGCTCTTCCATCAAACGGTTGATATCTTTTTGAATCGCAAGACGTGAAGAGGTGTTTTGCCCATCAGATGATGCTTGAACTGCTTTGGTTTTAATGGTGTCGAGGATTTTTGAGTACTCGTTGAGTGCACCATCCGCCGTTTGGATCAAACCAATACCGTCGTTACCATTAGAGATCGCTTGTCCCAGAGAATTTGCTTGGTTACGAAGCGCATTGGCAATAACCATCCCTGATGCATCGTCTGCGGCTTTGTTAATACGAAGACCTGAACTGAGTTTGGAGAGAGACTCGTCCAAATTACGATTGTTCATTACGCTATTACTGTGAGCGTTCATCGCCGAAATGTTAGTATTAATTCTGAAACCCATGATAAATCCTTTTATCGCAAGAGCTTTTGCTCTTAAGTTAGTTCAGCGTCCTTGCTGTTACAGACTATATCGGACGATAAAAAAAAAGCTTTAACATATTAGGGAGAAATTTGAATCCAGTCGGATGTATTGGAATCGTAAATTTTGGTTACGTTGGTATCGCGTAGAAATAAAATGGTTCCGTTAATAGGCGAAGCCGGATAGGGGTCGGTTGAAAGGGCGACGATTGCGCTGTTGTATCCGCGGGTCTGTGTGGAGACTTCCGAACCGTTATAGAGTTTCATATGGTTGGTTTCACCGATCCCGATTTCGAGCAGTATATCATCACCCTGAGCACTCGAATGGGTCGCATTGGTTTGTAAAATACCGTCTTCCCCTCGGCTGAGGAGACGGCCGAGTACATTTGCATTGGGAGAGATGGATGTCGTATTATTATCGGCATAAGTGGCGTTTGTATTATGGGTACCAAAATCGTAGGTCGTGTAGCTGATATTACGACCCCATGCGTCTTTCCCCAAACCAATCACAACCGGAACGGTAGCATTTACCTCTTTTAGTAGTTCAAAATAGGCATCATTATCCGGATTTGAAGCAGTATTGAGTAATCGGCTTCGGATCACTTCAAGCATCGTTTTGCTGTTTTGCTGTTTTAGAGTATTGCCTTGAATAACTGTGTAATATCCCATAGTCGCCAGTACTGCTGCCAAAATTCCTGCCATGACAATGGCAAGCATTACTTCGATAAGCATAAATCCTTGTCTCATTTATGCATGTCCTACTTGATCGATGATCCCTTGTTGGATTAATACCTGAGTCAAGACGATGGTGAAAAATTCGACAAATACGGCAAACGACAGTAGTAAAATAGCCACTATCGTCATACTGCGAAAAAACTTACTCGCCATAGTGAGTGCATTAAATCTGGCCCGGTCCGCAAATTCACCAAACATATTGCCCAGTTGAGCTACTGTTCCCGCTCCGGCGAGGAGGTGCTGTTCGATCTCTTCGAAAAAGGGGATACTCCAAAAGTTTTTTTCGCCTCGGCTCACTTGGGCAAGAATCCCCTCGAATTGCTTTGATATGCGAGGAATAATGGTGCTGTTTGCGGCGGTTTTAAAGGTCATTTTTAACGAAACGCCATTTTTAAGCATTTCGCTGAGCAGACTCAGTAGGATGAATTTTTCAAAATAACCGATAACGAGAGAAGAGATCGGCAGGTGCGACGCTATCCGTTTCGCCACGCCTTGAATGGCTCCACTATAGTTAAAAAGGGCGATCATAACGATAAGAAAATAGGCCGAAAAGAAAAGCAATCCTCCTAATAGAAGATTGCTTAGAATAAGAGCCATATCCAAATGTTCAGCGATAATAGCGTAGATTCTCGGATCGTAGCTTTTGGCTTCACTGATGTGAAACGGAACAGCAAAAAAACGGATGAAAATAATGATGATTGCCGTCAACGTAAAATAGATGACAGGAAGGGCAATTTTGTCGTTTGACTCTTGATGAAATCGGTTTTTTATCTCTAGATAATTTACAACCGATTTGAGCGTTTTGACGAATCCACCCCCTTTTTCTGCCATAGCAACAAACTGGATGATATCGGGGGAAGGGGATATGTATTTCTCTATCGCATTGGAAAAAGAGGCTCCTTCTTGGATTGAGCGGGTAATATTGATGTATATGGCGCGTTCGTCCTTGTCTTTTGCCGTATTTTGAAGTAAATTGAGTGCATTAGTAAGGCTCTTTCCATTTTCCAAAGATAACTGCAGCGCCTTTAAGAGGGTGAGTACATCAGGTTTCATGGACGTATCCTAACGATAGCAATTCGCTAGAGAGCGTTTCATAATCACATGTCCCCATCTCGAATAAATACGCAGCCGATTGGAAATAGCTAAACGTGATGAAGTGTTCCCATGCTTTAAAGACGGTGCTGTTTTTAAGGGCAAGATAAAATTGGTAGCGTATTTTCATATCTCCGGGGATAAAAACCATATCCAGCAATAATGCCCGACCACTGTATCCAGTAAAATTGCATCGGATACAGCCGCTTTTTTCAAACCCATACGTTTCGGTGCTAAAAAATGCTTTTCCGTCTTCAACGCCGCAGGGTTGTTTACACGAGCAGAGTTTAGGAATAAGCCGTTGAGCTACAACTCCGCTGAGTGAATAGGCGAGGATAAAGAGATCCCCCCCCTCATCACGGATACGTTCCATCGCCATAAAACTGTTGGGTGTATGGAGTGTAGAGAAAACCATGTGTCCGCTGTGCGCCGCTTTAAGTCCGGTGAGAATCGATTCGCGATCCCGCATTTCCCCGATAACAATGACGTCAGGGTCTTGACGCATGATCGATTTCATCCCCTCCGCAAAGGTAAAGCCGCTTGCCTCGTTGATCTGATACTGGGTAACGAAGTCGATTTTATACTCGATCGGATCTTCAATCGTATAGATGATTTCGTGGAGTCTGTCCCGCTGATTTAAAATGGCGTTGAGCGTTGTTGTTTTCCCGCTTCCGGTCGGTCCTACGACGAGAAAAAAGCCGCTGGACTGGTTGACGAAATGGTGAAGGTGTTCCGACATAGGGTGGCTTTTAGGGAAGAGGGAGTTAAGCGATTTGATATTGCTCGCTTTGTCCAAAATACGCAAAACGATATTTTCTCCATACTGCGACGGGGCAATTTCAATACGAAAATCGATGGTGCGGTTTTCGTATTCGCGGGAGAAACTTCCCCCCTGAGGGGCATAGACATTAATCATATCGATGTTGCAGCGCTCTTTGATAATCAGAGCAAAACGTTGCGCCAACTCATGATTGAGGAGGTATCGGGCTATGATTTTTCCGTCGATGCGGTAGCGGAGCCAATAAAACGATTCGTAGGCATTGATATGGATATCACTGGCGGAACGTTGAATACCGTATTCCAGAAGCATTTCAAAAATATCGATGACTTCATTTTCTCCGTCATCCATCGCATTAAACTGCTTGATTTTTCGCTCAATACTCTCGGGATCGACGCGCAGAAGAGACGTATATTTTTGTTGAAACTCACGAACGGGGATATTTTTTTGCTCGATTTTTTTATGGACTTTTCCGCTGAGTTCGGCAAGACGTTTTTCCCCTAAAAGCTCTTTTCGAAGAATTGTGAGGGTGTCATCGCGTTCGTCGGCGATAATCATTTCGTATTCTTTCATGAGTTCGAGATTATAGGTTTTTGAGGTCTCTTTTTTTTGGATGAAGTGGTGAGAGAGTGCAATATCGAGAAGATGCTTTTTAATGCCGATTTGCTGATAATAGTATTGCTCTTTTTGGCATACTTCCAGCTGTTTCGACGTCAATATCTTTTTAATATTCATAGGCACTTTTTGGTTTAATTATAACACAAAAAGAGAATATTCAGCGCGAAAGGTAAAATTTAAAACGTGCTGAAGTTAGGTTGTGTTCCAACGTCGCTTGTTGGGAGGTATAATTGAGGATAAGCTCTTTTAACGCTTTATCTTGGGTTGAGTTGTTTTCCGCACTGGTCATAATATAGAATGCACTCCCTGATTCGGTTGCCGTATAAGGATTGAAGCCGCTCGGAGAAACGGGAACAAACCCGTTTCTCCCCCCGTCTAGTGAATAAGGTGTAGAGGTATTGCACTCTAATTCGGTTAGGAGAGTATTCGATGCGTCAACAGAAGCATTCAGCTCTTTTGGAAATTGCTCGGAAAGACTCTTACATTGAAACACCATGGATTCAATGAGATTCATGTGAGACTGGAGAGCACTTTTGTATTGTGACTTGGTTAAGGAGGAGGTATTTAGATAAAAATATCCTATCGCCCCTAATAACCCGACCAAAAATATAGTCGCAGCAATTTCAATGAGAGTAAATCCTTTATTTTTCATTATTAATTTTGTTGAACGATCATAATCCAATGTTTGTGATCATTGGCTCCAAGTATTTCGGTATAGCAAAATGCATCTCCGAGGGCGGAATATTGGCTGGCTGCTGTTCCGAAATTCATGTTGTCGGAGACATTTAAATCCAAACTTGTATTGATTTCATGGTTGAAGATAGCACAATACTGATCATCATCTTTGACACCGGCCAGTTTATAAGAGGTACCATTCAAGTCAATAGGAAACTGAAATGCAGGATGTCCGTCAACTGCTGAAGTATTCAGCTCCCATCCTACTGTGGTCATTTCGATGATATCTTTAGGAAGATGCTTAAGGATCATGACATTAGTTGCGTTAAAATCGGACAAATTGACATCCAATGGGGCAATACCGAACTGCGCTATATAAACATCATACGCACCTGAGAGTTGTCTGCCTTGATCCATCAAAGCTGCAATACGTGCTTTTTTAGACGTTAAATCAATGTTGAAAAGATTTTTGTAATACAGCATTGTAACGGTTGATAAAACACCAAACAAGATAACGGCAATCGTCATTTCAACGAGAGAGATACCTTTTCTGTGATTTTTATAGATAGTCATTGTACACACTCCTTGTGTTCTAAAAGAAAAAATAAATTCTATATCGGCTTTTTTTCCTAATCGTTTAATATTGATTGGGGAAAAAAGTCAAAAACGGCGCAGTGCGCCGCCTCTTGTTAAGGTTTAACTATAAAGAGTGTTAGGTGCGATCCGTTGTTCCAGCAGAATACCGGACCTAAATTTTGATACGCGATGGTTGGATTGGTATGGAATGCAGTTGCATTAGACGCATTGTATTCGACACTTGCATTGAACTCATGGTTGATAATCGCACAATATTGCTCATCATCTGAAGTGTTCAAGCGTCCGGTAGCATTTTTATCCAGTTTGTACTGAAGCGCGATTCCGCTTGTCCCCGCAATGCCGGTAGTGTTGTTTAATTCCCAGCCGCCGGTGCCGTCCGCATTTCCTGAGGCCAATTCCGTAATAGCTACCGGAAGGCGGCTAAGGATCGAAACGTTCGCGTCATCGAGTTCGGTAAGGTTGATATCAAGGCTTGCGACCGAACCTACTTGCGCAATGTATGCGTCATACGCATTCGACATTTGTGCCGCTTGATCCAAAAGTGCCGCTACACGTGCTTTTTTAGCCGTCAAGTCCGTATTAAAAAAGTTTTTGTAGTATTTAACCCCGATAGCGGAGAGAACTCCAAATAAGATAACAGCAATAATCATCTCAATGAGAGAGATACCTTTTCGATGACTTTTGTAGATATTACGCATAATTATGTACCCCTTTTGTCTGAAAGTAAAGATGAATACCATATCGGTTGTTTTTGGGGATTGTTTAATGAAAAGAAAAAAAGAGGGGATGAAATTCCACTCCTCCCTCTAAGAGGGGGTGGAAAAGAGTAAAGAGCGGCGTAGCGCCGACTCTTATTAAGGTTTAACTACGAAGAGCGTAAGGTGTGTTCCGTTGTTCCAGCAGAATACTTGTCCGAAACGTTGGTAAGCACTTGTTGCACTAACAGGGAATACGGTTGCATTAGACGCATTGTATTCGATACTTGCATTGAACTCATGGTTAATAATCGCACAATATTGCTCATCATCTGAAGTGTTCAAGCGTCCGGTAGCATTTTTATCCAGTTTGTATTGAAGTGCGATACCTGTTGTACCAGAAATACCGGTAGTTTTGTTCAATTCCCAACCGCCGGTGCCGTCCACATTTCCTGAAGCCAATTCGGTAATAGCGATTGGAAGACGGCTAAGGATCGAAACGTTCGCGTCATCAAGCTGGGTAAGGTTGGTATCAAGGTTCGCGATTGAACCCACTTGTACAATGTATGCGTCATACGCATTCGACATTTGTGATGCTTGATCCAAAAGTGCCGCTACACGTGCTTTTTTAGCCGTTAACTCCGTATTAAAGAAGTTTTTATAGTATTTAACTCCGATAGCGGAGAGAACTCCAAATAAAATAACGGCAACAATCATCTCAATAAGAGAGATACCTTTTCTCATTCCTGTGTACTGTTTCATTGTGTATCCTTTTTTGTGATCTTGTTTTAAGATCGGTTTTTTTTATTGTGGAATCTTTAACACATAGGGACGAATTGTGATTGAAAATCCGAATTCATCCCCCGTGCATCCTTGACCGATGCAGCTGCTGACTAATTCAACGTCATCATTTTTGACAACATCCAAGAGCCGTTTCAATAGTAGGTATGAATAGGTGTCATGAATGCCTCCTTGAATAGTTAATTTTTTTTGGTCGATCTTTACTTCGGCGTCCATCCCCAATTCCTGGAGCATAGCGTCGTATTGATCATTTTTAGTACGCAGAACATCTTGTTCTGCGTACACAGCAACTGGCTGCTCAACGGCAGTTTTTAAAGCACTAAAGGTTTTTACCTCTTCGGCTACCGTTTTGTCTTCGTATACAATATCGAGAAAATAAAAGTATGTTGAGACTAAAATTGTTAATAAAATAACAACAAATAGACCCAAGAGACTATATTTTTTCATTACAATATTGCACGATGCCCTGAGCAACGTCTTCCTTTATAATTTTCGCTTCCGGTGGTAACAACCTGACAAAAGCGTTGAGGTTTGGTGTCACCACCTCAGCACATAAGCTATCGTTTTGATAGCTTATCTGCTGAAGGGTGGACTCCGTCTCTTTCGTAAGATTTTCAATTTTTTCCAATTCATGGACAATATCTACTTTTTTGGTCATTGCAAACGAGGTTTGGCAATTTTTAGTCACCAGCTCTTTGTACTCTTTAACGAGTGTATCTCTGTTGGTTATGTTAATTTCAGTCGCATTGAGATAGCCGTATCCGGCATACAAAATTCCTGAGGTTACTACGATGGTACACGCCAGCAAAAAGCTTCCGACCCAGGTATCTTTCCGCTCCTTATCCAGATTGATAGAGACAAGCTTATCCCCTTTCGTGTTATCAGCATAAAGAGTTCCATAACCGCGTTCTGTCGCAAAATCTTCGGGTTTATCGAGGATATAATCAATAATTTTGTCGTCTTCGACGACTACACCGACATTTTTATAGTCCAGTTCAAAAATGATCACACTTTTTCCTTGGTTCTTTGAAGCAAGGAGAAGGATGTTTTCATAAACGAGCTTCTCTTTCGGAAGAAATGCGATATAGTTGATCCCCTCCGAGTGCTTTCGTAATGAAACTTTGACCGCTGAAGAATCAAGATCCTGACGCGCATAGTTGTAGACCTGCGTGCGGATATTGCTGATATCATTGGTTAAACTGATAGATCCTGCTGTAAAGATTGCCATGGCTATTTCATCACATATTTGATTACGCGAGGGGTAACGACGATTACCATTTCGCTTTTCGTATTAGAGGTATGGCGTGCTCCACCTACAACGCCTGCCGCGCTGTCACCAAGGCCTGGCAACCCGTTCCAGCCTTTATCGCTTTTGTTGCGGAAAAGACCTGAAATAACAATGGGTACTCCCGGTTGGACCCGCATGGTGTTATTGATTGCTTTGGTGACGGTTTGCGGCTGAGAAAATTTATTGCCGTTCACTTCAAAAGAGGTATAGCCGACGATGTCGTTAATTTTAAGTCCGATATCGGTGATGACGGTGCCATCGAGCATATTGGATTTAAGATTGATCTCTAATCCGCTCAGTGCGGTTGCGCTGGTAGTAGAAACTTGAGCGGTTCCGTTGCCCACAGACGTATTTTGAATACCGCTGATATAAGGGGCTTCAACTCCGTCGGTCAGTTTAACATTAGTTCCTGCAAGTCCGAGAAGCTTCGGTCTTTGAACGCTTTCGACTTTTCCGAAGTTTTCGAGTGCATTGACAAGTGCTTTCCCGTTATAGGTGTCATTTTTCATGATCATTCCGAAGGTGAGAGGGACGGCTGAGGCACCGGCAGAGCCCAAACTTCCTGTTGCCGAAGCGACAAAACTGAGACCGTCTTTTGCGAGACTCGGAACAAGACTCCAGTCAATCCCTAGCGCATAGTTGTCTTTGAGCTCAACATCGTAAATAGAAATTTCATACTCGATAACATAGAGATTGTTGCGGAGTATCTCAAGATATTTCATGATATCGCTATACTCTTTTTCGCGTGCCGAAAAACTGACGGAAGAGGTAATAGCATCTGTCGTGACATTGCTTGCACCCATCGAAGTAATGCTTGCTTTTAGTATTTCCGGCAGACCGTTAATGGAAGGAATTTTAAGAGTTACCGTACGTAAATTCCCTAGATAGAAAGTGTTGTCATCATAAAGAATACTAAGTTTGTCTCCCACCGTTTTTTGTAGTATTTTTCCAAAAGAGATATTGGATGCCGAAAGATTGATGGTGGTTTCCGTAAGCAAATAATCATTTTTGCCTGTGTATTCATTATTAGAAGCCCCGTTGGCTGAGGAAGAGGTGCTGAATTTATTTGAATTGACCGATTCTGCCTGAAGTTGAAATACAACATTCTCGTTGGTTGCTTCGGTCAGCAATGCAATAACGTCGCTTAATTCCGCTCCCATGATTTTTGCCCGTTTGATGATCTCTTTATCGGGGATAATTTGCGGTTCGATATGGAAATTATCCGCCTTTACTTCCACAACCTGAACCGCTGGCTCGGAACGCTGAATCTGAGTGGTAGGGTTATCGAGTTCTTTGAGATGCATTTCCGGTGTCAGAGTTTCTTGTTTAGTCGCGACACTACACCCGGTTAATCCTAAAAGTACGGCAGCAAGTATAATTGAACGCATTAATTTGCTCCTGTCGTGAAATAGATGGTTTGGATTCGACCGGCATCATCAACAGTGATATAATTGCTGGTGATATTGCGGATAAAATATTTGTGGTTGTTTGCATAAAAAGGGTCTCCCTCTTTTAGAACAACGGTGTTCTCTCCAATTTTAAGAAGTATGAATTTCCCTTTATTGGTCTCTAAAAAACAGTTATAGATGAGTTGAGAAAGATCAAATTCCGTTTTAGACGGTAATGAAGGGGGCGCTAACAGTGGCGGCAGAGGCATAGGACGTGCATCTGATGTTGCTACAGGAGCTTTCTTCGGCTTTACAGGTTCACGGAAAAACGGGTTATAGGCCGCATTTAGCGATAGTGCAAGAAAAAGAAATGACCAAAAATAGTTCATATCGCCACTTTCATAGAGATTATTTGACGATAAAAAGCAAGAAGCGTACCAAGTTTATAAAATATATCTTTATCTTATGTAGGTTTGATTTTTGAAGAAGATGGACTGTAATTTGCTTATGAGTATGTTTATTAATATTGTAGAAAGCAAAAAGAGTTTTTATTCATGGAAATCAAACGATTAGAATCTCCGCTCTTGAATCCGTCGAGAAGAACATTTATAAAAAATGTGATAGCTTTATCGGCTTCAACATCGCTTTTTGCCGATAATAAAGAGAAAGACGAAATTCTCAGTGTTATCCGCAACGGTACTTCCTATAAAATTCCGTTTATTCGCGATGGCAAAATAGAAGAAAACGGCTATGATGATTTATGCCGTGTTTTTGCCGATGTTCGTGCCGGAGTAGCTGTAAGAATGGATCCGAATTTATTTTTGATTTTGACAAAAGCCCAACAATGGCTGTCAAGCAATCATATTAATCGCCCTATTATTCTGACATCCGGTTATCGTACGGAACACACGAATAGTATAACGGAGGGAGCAGCCTTTAATTCGATGCATTTGTACGGCAAAGCTGCCGATATAAAAATCGAAGGCATTCCTGCAGATTATTTAGCGAGGCTGCTTAGGATGTGCGGCGGAGCCGGAATAGGAATATACCCGACCTTCGTCCATGTAGATACGTGGAGAGAACGGGCATGGAGAGGTTAGAGGTTTTACTTTAAAAATATTGCTTTATTTTGACCTTTTTTTGTTACACTTTCAAAATTCATCCATAATATATAGGATTCATTCTTTTGAAACTCATCATTGTCGAGTCTCCGGCCAAAGCCAAGACCATCAAAAACTTTCTCTCTAAAGATTACGAGGTAATTGCCTCTAAAGGTCATATTCGCGACCTCCCAAAAAACCGTTTCGGTATTAAAATCGATGACGAAAAAATAATTGCCGAATATCGCATCAGTGAAGACAGCACCGCGACCGTCAAACAGATTCAAGAATTGGCTAAAAAAAGCGATACGATCTATATCGCGACCGATGAGGACCGTGAGGGAGAGGCTATCGGATGGCATATTGCCCATGCTATTGATAAAGACCCCTCATCGCTTCCGCGTATCGTATTTCATGAGATTACTAAAAATGCGATTATCCATGCACTCGAAACGCCGCGTACGATCGATATGGATCGTGTCAATGCACAGCAAGCCCGCCGGTTATTGGACCGGATTGTAGGGTATAAGCTCTCTCCGCTTTTGGCTAATAAAATCCAAAAAGGGTTGTCTGCCGGACGGGTACAATCCTCTACCCTTAAAATCGTTGTCGATAGAGAAAGAGAAATCCGTGCTTTCATTCCGGAAGAGTATTGGACGATCGATACCCTTTTCAAAAAAGATATCGAAGCCGCACTTGTCAACTTTGAGAATGAGAAAATTGATAAACTCACTATCAAAACGGGTGATGAGGCTGCTCGGATTGTTGAGACTCTGAAAGGTGAAAGTTTTAAAGTCGGCGAGATTGAGACCAAAGAGCGCAAAAGCTCTACACCGCCGCCGTTTATGACGTCTACTTTGCAGCAAACGGCCAGCTCACAGCTTGGATTTTCTCCGAAAAAGACGATGATGGTGGCTCAAGCGCTGTACGAGGGGGTTAAAACTCCTGAGGGGACCAGCGGGGTTATCACCTACATGCGTACCGATTCACTCAATCTTGCAACCGAAGCGGTTGAGGCGGCACGCGAAGTGATTTTGACCCGTTACGGCAAAGAGTATCTTCCCAAAGAAGCGAAAGTTTATACGAAAAAATCCAAAGGGGCACAAGAGGCGCATGAAGCGATCCGCCCGACTATGCTTGGCTTTACCCCGGAAGTTGCGGCTACCTATCTTAAACCTGATGAGATCAAACTTTATCGTCTCATCTACAATCGCTTTTTGGCATGTCAGATGAACGATGCACGCTTTGAACAGCAAAGTATTACGTTTGAATCGGCAAAAGCACAGTTTCGAGCGACAGGTCGAAAGCTTTTGTTTGACGGATTTTACCGTGTAACCGGAAGTGATGACAAAGACAAACTCCTCCCGTCACTTACGACCGGAGATTCGATCGAGATACAAACCGTTACGCCTGAGCAGCATTTTACCGAGCCGCCGGCACGCTATTCGGAAGCGAGTCTGATTAAAAAGCTCGAGTCTGAAGGGATCGGCCGTCCATCGACGTATGCACCGACGATAAGCACGCTTCAAGCGCGTAACTACATCGAGATCGAAAAGCGTGCGATCATGCCGACTGAGATCGCTTTTACCGTTACGGAGATGCTGGAGAATCATTTTAATGAGATTGTCGATGCCTCTTTTACCGCGACTATGGAAGAGACCCTTGATGAGATCAGTGAGAGCGGCAAATCGTGGCACAAAATTTTGCTCGATTTTTACTATCCGTTCATCGAGAAAATTGATGCGGGTAAAAGCAACATTGTTAGTCTCAAAATGGCGAAACCGCTCGGACGAAACTGTCCGCAGTGCGGAAGCGAATTGTTGCTCCGCTCGGGCCGTTTCGGTGAGTTTATTGCCTGCAGCGGGTTTCCGAAGTGTAAATACACGGAGCAGACCGAAGAGAATCAAAAAGAGAATCCCGCAACCCCTGATGAGGTGAGTGAAGAGGTATGTGATAAATGCGGCAGCGCGATGGTGGTTAAAAACGGCCGTAACGGAAAGTTTTTGGCGTGCAGCGGCTATCCGAAATGTAAAAATACCAAAACGCTCAATCAGGAAACGAAATTCTCACAAGTTCCGTGTCCGGAATGCGGCGGAAAGCTACTGTGGAGACAATCGCGGCGCGGTGCATTTTGGGGGTGTGAACATTATCCGAAATGTAAATTTATCTCCAAATTTGAACCAAGTGATAAAAAATGTGAAGTCCCGGGATGCGGCGGAGCACTGGCACCGCGAACGTATCGCAATAAAGAAGTGTATGAGTGTGTTAAATGTAAAGATCGTACGCCTCGCGAGGAAGCCGGTGAATGAAAATCGGATTGCTCTCCGACACTCATACTAAAAAAGGGCGTTCACAAAAGGTAATTGATCATTTAAAAGCTCAGGGTGCGGAGTTTTTGATCCATGCAGGGGATATCGTCAAGCCCGAAATTCTCGATCAGCTGAAAAGCAGCGGGCTGCGTTATGTCGCGGTGTATGGGAATAATGATGCTAATTTGATTGAATATCACACCCGATATAATCTTGTTCAGGAACCCCATTATTTTAAACTTGGCGGAGTAAATTTCAAACTGATGCATCTGCCGTTTTACATGAATGCCGATGCGGAAGTGATCATCTTCGGCCATACCCATGTATTTGAATGTGATTTTAAAAACCGTACATTGTTTTTAAATCCCGGAGAGGCATGCGCGCGTGATAAACCTTATTCAAGCTGTGCTATGCTTGAGATAACGGATAATGAACTGAAAGTGACTCACTATTCCCGTGCGCTAGAGAGTGAATATTTCGAAGAGCGCCACTATACTTTTGAAAGAGCGTAATTTATGAAAAAGATTTTTCTTTGCTCCATCTGTAATATCAACAGCGGAACATGTAACGAAGATTGCAAGTTTTGCAGCCAGAGCGTTAAATATAAAGCTGACATTGAGCGTTACCGTCAAAAGCCCATGGAGCAGATTTTGGAAGAGGCCCGACGTCTTGAAGCACTCGGGGCATTAGGCTTTTGTCTCGTGACGGCTCAAAAAGGGCTGGATGACAAAACGCTCGATTTTGTTTGCAACGTCGCTTCGACACTCAAACGTGAAGTTCCCCGCTTACGTCTTATCGCCTGCAACGGTACGGCGTCGTTTGAACAATTGAACGAATTGAGACGCGCGGGTGTGAGTGCCTATAATCACAATCTTGAAACCAGCCGGGAGTTTTATCCACAGGTATGTACGACGCATCCGTGGGATGAGCGGTATGAGACGTGTGAAAATGTTAACCGTTCCGGTCTAAAGCTGATCAGTGGGGGGATTTTCGGTATGGGCGAAACGCAGGAAGATCGCCTCAGCATGCTGTACTCCCTAAAAGAGCTCAACCCTATATCGGTCCCGCTTAACTTTTATCATCATAATGCGGCATTGCCGTTAAATCCGAGTCCTCTTACGATTGATGAGTCATTGGAACTGATTTCACTTGCACGAAAAATACTGGATAAAGCGGATCGTATAATGATCGCCGGAGGACGGGAAATTACATTTAAAGAGCGGCAGCATGAGATATTCGAAGCCGGTGCCAACAGTATCGTTATCGGAAATTATCTCACGACTGCAGGCCGAGAGGCACATGCCGATTTGATGATGCTACAAGATCTCGGTTTTGAAATTGCTATGACACCTGAGGATAAGTAAGTTATAATAACACCATCTAGATAGTTAAAAGGGGTTAATATATGTCGCAATCCGTATTATTAACCATTGCTCGAGCTTCTATCGAAGAGGTCTTGCAAGGGCAGAATTCGATTAATCGACGTGAACTTCTCGAACAATTCCCGATACTATCCGAACCTATGGCGACACAAATAACACTCTATCTCGGCACAAAAATTCGGGGGAGTGCCAAAACGCAAACGGCCGAGCGTTCACTCCTTGAAGACATTATCTATAATGCCAAAACAGCCGCTTTCCAGGATGAAAATTTCGATCCGCTCGTCACCTCTGAATACCTTCATGCCACGATACACCTGACTATTTTCAGCCCTGAGGGCGAATTAAGCCATCAGAGCGACCCTATTTTATCAGAGTAAAACTTTTTGGATTTAAAGTGATTTAATGTAGTTTGCGATCGCAAATCCGTGATTGAGCCCCAGGGCGATTGAACCGCCTGACTCTTGTGTAATGTCGCCAGCTACGAAAAGGCCGGAGATATTGGTTTGATAATTTTCGTCATGAACCGGTTTGCCATCCTCTTCCCGGATGCCGCTGCTTTGCAAAAAACCGCTCGGAGTCGTTCCGCCTATAGCGTAAACCAAACGGTCAAATAATTCGCTCGAGTCATCGGAAAATATGACTTTGACTTTTCCGCTTTCACTCTCCAGCTCTATAATCTCGGTATTTAGCAATGCTCTGACGGATCCGTTAGAGACGGCTTTATCGATATCGGCTTGATTCGTCGGATTGGCCCGGCGGAATGTTCCGCGGCGATAGCAGATAGTGACTTCGTTTCTATCACACAGTTCGACCGCATACTCGATCGCGGAATCGCCGCCCCCGACCACCATGATTTTCTCCCCTGATCCGCAGCCGTCAAGGGTAAAATGGATCTGATTTTTGATGGAGGGGGGGATTTTATAATCCGGCTTATTGGGTTTTCCCATCCGTCCGATGGTAACGACTACGTATTTTGCACGGATACTGCCGCCGGCAACAAAGACCTCAAACCCATCGTCGTTTTTTACAATTTTCTGCACTTCGGTGTGGGTACGAAGTTCCAACGATTCATGATCCAGCATCTGGTCAAAAAAATCGAGCGTCGACTCTTTGGTGCCGTCCATAAAATAGATGGTACCGTCAAGTTCGATTTTTTGTCCTTTCCAGTCTTTATCGACCCGTTTGTTGTCTTTATAAAATTTTCGAATGGTCGCGTTGTGATTTTCATCTTTTTCGAGCAAAATAATATCTCTCATCCCTACAGCATAGCTTTCGATTGCCGTTGCGATTCCCGCAGGGCCTGCCCCTATAATGGCTAATTCGTATGTATGTTCCATTCTTGCTCCCTTGTTCTCTTCTAATACTTTATCACAAAGAGCGATAAAATTCAATTTATGTTATACTTGCCGCATGTACTATGTAATTCAACGACACCACGGCGATCCTAAAAAACATTATCTTGCGTACACGGTACCGCGATATATTAGTTCTGAGAACTCTCAGAATATTATTTTTGAGTTCCGCCATAATGACACTGTTAAACGAAAATGGGCTCCAAAAGAGGAGATTGTTTTGTTGACTGACAACGAGCAGTTTTTTAAAGAGACACTTGAAAAACTTGAAAGTTTAAAGCGCACTCATCTCGAACGGATAGGTGCTGCCGAAACACAGCTGAATCAGGAAATTTCTGCAATGCTCAGTACGATGCAGACAGAATTTGAAACCATTAAAAAAAACAATTAAATACTTTTTAGAAATTTTTAGAATAAATTATAAGTTATAATATTTAAACTTTAATTGTCTGAAGGAGACGTTTGATATGAAGAAATTACTATTTTCAAGTTTGCTTGCTGCAACACTGCTCAATGCAAGTGATTACAATTATGAAGTGACTCCGGTTGTGGGTTACCTATGGAACAGTACGGCAAATGAGAACACGCAATCCAACCGCGGTGCGATGGGCGGAGTGGATAATCATGCGCTCTACGGTCTTGAGATGCAGATGAACAACGCATGCGATTTAATCAAGCCGGAACTGTCTCTTCTGTACGGACGTGACCGTGCGGATGGCGAAACGGATAAAACCGGAGTATTGACCACGATGCTTAACGGTGTTTATGAAATGCCGACCGATACTGCGATTACACCGTTTGCCAAAGCAGGGGTTGGGTATGAATGGTATACGAATACCCATCCGAATGATTTTGACGGAATGCTCTTGGATGCAGGTCTTGGGCTAAAGGCTGAAATCACAGACCGTATCGCCCTTAAATTAGAGGGTCTTTATATGTATAAAATGAACCGTAACGGTTCTGCGGACGGCAGTAACGGCGAAGTTCATAATGTAGCGGCTCTTGCGGGATTGACATTCAGCTTTGATAAAAAAGCTGCACCTGTTGCTGCCGTTGCCGCTCCGGCCGTTGCTGAAGCGGTCGCGCCTGCTCCAAAAGCTGAAGCAAAACCGGTTCCTGCACCAGCTCCAAAAGCTGTGGCACCGATTGACAGTGACGGAGACGGGGTAATCGATTCTTTGGATAAATGTCCAGGCACACCTAAAGGGTTTAAAGTTGATGCAGACGGATGTCCGTTGAAAGCGACACTTCATTTGAATTTTGCAACGGACTCAACAAAAGTTGATGCAGAAGGGGCGGCTAAAGTCGCTGAATTTGCAAGCTTCTTAAAAGAAAGTCCGGCCTATAAAGCTAATATTGTAGGTCATACGGACAGCACCGCATCTGATGCCTATAACCAAAAACTTTCTGAAAAACGTGCTGCAAAAGTAAAATCGATGCTTATCGAAGACGGTGTTGACTCTTCTCGTTTGACTTCTGAAGGAATGGGTGAAAAAATGCCGATTGCTTCGAACAAAACCAAAGAA
The DNA here is from genome assembly GCF_000183725.1 of Sulfuricurvum kujiense DSM 16994. Lineage (NCBI taxonomy): Bacteria > Pseudomonadati > Campylobacterota > Epsilonproteobacteria > Campylobacterales > Sulfurimonadaceae > Sulfuricurvum > Sulfuricurvum kujiense. The sequence continues at coordinate 189,592 of NC_014762.1, forward strand.
GGACGTGCGGAAAACCGCCGTATTGAAGTAGAGCTTTGTAAATAAACCTCTTTTCCTCTCCATCAAAGGAGGGGGAAATTATTCTTCTTCTTTTCTATAACTTCCCGCTTTACATCCGTTTGGAGTGCTGGGCGGATTGTCTCTTAAATAACATAAATCTTCATGTGCCTGTTTTAGAACCTTGCTTTCTCGCAATAACGGCAGCATTTTTTCATCTTTTTCAGTAAGCGAAAGCGATTGGTTGTATAGCAATGCCTTAATTTCGGCATCGACGGCCGATAGAGCCGCTTCTATATGGGTAAGTGATATCATCTGTGCTCTTTTTAGGTCATTATAGCGACGAGGTTCTAAAATAACGAGGGTTGAAATGCTTTTAATTTAAAAGTTTTACGATGAATTTCGCAATATCCGTATTGGCGGATCGCCTCTATATGGGCTGCGCAGCCATAACCTTTATGCCCGTCGAATCCGTATTGGGGATAGAGCGAAGCGAGTTGTATCATTTCACGGTCTCGTGTTACTTTGGCCAAAATTGAAGCGGCACTCACTTCAGGGACTGTGGCATCGGCTTTCACCATAGTCCTCAGACCGCTTACCCCGAATTTCGAATTACCGTCATAGAGATAGTCTGCTTCTCCTAGTGCCGACATTATTTCTCGTAATCCTGTCGCTAAACATTGCGAGAGTCCAAGTTCATCGATTTGTGCCGCATCAAATCGTGCAATGTGATAGATGGAATTCTCACAGATTAGCTCATACAGTGATTCTCTTTTTTTTTCTGTGAGTTTTTTAGAATCATTCAATCCTTCGATAGGATTATTTAAAATAACTCCGGCAATAGTCAGTGGACCTGCCAAAGGGCCGCGCCCCGCTTCATCGATTCCGCATAGCTGCATCGTTTTTCCAAAAAGTAATGTAATCGATATTGTAGCGCATGCCCTTATAGGAAATTGGGTATCATTCTGAAAAAAGGCATTTGCAATGTTTAGAGCATCTATTTTAGTGTTATGTTTGGTATCGGTTAGCGCATCTGCGGCAACTATTTTAGGATTCGGTGCAGAGGCAGATTATTATACACCGAGCGCAAGCGGGGATTTTGATTATAAAAATACCCATACCCGTTTTGGAAATAATGACGAGTCAGGCTACCAGATAGGACTGTTTGTAGAACATCCAGTTCCTGTAATCCCTAATGTTCGCATAGATTTTACACCTAAAACGAGTTTTAGCGGTTCAGACGGGATCGGCGGCAGTAGCAAAGTTTCAGTGACTCAGACGGATATTACCCCGTATTATGAGATTCTTGACAATGCAGTCGAGATTGATTTTGGGGTCAGTTTCAAAGTGTTAGATGCTACGGTCGAAGGTACTATTAATGAGAGTCTGAATGAAGTTATACCGATGGGATATCTGGGGGTTGCACTAACTCCGCCGTATTCTCCGATAGGGATGGAAGGGAGTGTAAAATATGTCGGATATAACGGGGATTCTTTAACGGATGCACGAATTAAGCTGGTTTGGAAGATAGGAGCAGGGTTAGGCGCTCAGGCGGGATACCGCTACGAATCGCTTAAAGTTTCGGATCATTTTGATTTGAACAGTGACGTTACTTTTAAAGGACCGTTTGTCGGATTTAATTACCGTTTCTAAGCGTCATCTCCCAATGCCCACATTTCAAACGGGATCATCTCAATACGTGATACCGGGTGAGAGAGGGTACTTTCTAAATTCATAGTTACTACAATTACTTCTCGTATGCGGTTCGATACGATAAAAGCTTCCAGCGCTTCTACTTTTTTAAATAATGCATGTTCATTCGCAAACGGTGAAGCGATAATGATTTGCCGTCTATGAGGAAGGTAAAAATCTATCCCCTCGTCATAATAGCATTCGATATGATGTTTATCCAGTTCCGAGAAAACAAGATTTTCAAAAAGTCGTCCGAAATGTTTTTGAGTTACGAGGGCATGTTTAATGGCGATATCACACAGGTAGAGTTTTTTGACGGCGCTCGGATGATTGAACTTCTCCAAACTTTTTAGATAACCTCTATCATACATCGACTGCAGATGGAGATAAAGTTTGTCTTTGGATATTTTGCGCTCCCCTTTGAGCCGTTCGTACAGATTGAATGCGGAAACTTTCTGCGTCACCATTTTGGAAGCTTGCGCAAGAATAGAGAACTCGATGGGCTCCAACGTGTTTTTGAGGGTGTTTTGCAGATACAAGACTCTCTCTTCGCTGGGAATGCGGTGCATAGCGGGAAAACCGCCGAGTTGAAAAAAATGGTTGAGTGCCGTCGAATCAAATTTGGTTTCAAAAGCAAGAAATTCCTCGTAATCGAGTAGTTCAAGCTGCACTGTATGAAAGGGAATCGGGAGCATTTTGTCGGATGAGAGGATGATTTGATCCATATCAAACAGCTCTATCTCCTCATTATAGTTATCGAGGGCAAGGATAGAAATTTTATTTTCTCGGCAAAAGTTTTTCAGTGATCGGTTGAGATCATTTGTGTCGAGTCGTACATCTCGGCAATCGAGATACAGATAGGTCGATTTCTTATACGACAGGAGATGATTTTTGATCAAAGACGTTTTGCCTGACTGTGTAATTCCATAAATCAGGGTATTTTCATCGCCGATCGTATATTTACGTTCTATAAATCCGGCGTTATGCAAATCGTAGCGATAGTACTCATCTAATAAAGTGTTCATAGTTAGAATCTTACCCTAAAAAATATAGCTTCCTTATTAAAAGGAAGCAAATTTATAGACAAAACCGTTTTTTGCCCCTAAAATCCTTGACCTAATAGGGGTATGTCGGTATAATTTCGGCGCCTTATATAGTCAGCATTGACTGACGAGTTCTTTTATCTAAGGAAAACATTATGGAAAAAATTCGTTTGAAACTTAGAGCATACGATCATCGTGTACTTGATCGTTCAGTTGCCTCTATTGTTGAAGCTGTAAAGCGAACGGGTGCGGAAATCCGCGGTCCGATCCCTTTGCCAACCAAGATTCGCAAGTATACGGTTCTTAAATCTCCGCACGTCAATAAAGACTCTCGTGAGCAATTTGAGATTCGAATGCATGCACGTTTGATCGACATCGTGTCGGCTACGCCAGATACAGTTGATTCGTTGATGAAGCTTGACTTGGCTCCGGAAGTGGACGTAGAAGTTCGCTCTATGGACAAGTAAGGAGTAGGGTGTGGAATACATTGTAGAAAAAATCGGCATGAGCCGAACTATCAGCGTTCCGAGCAAAGTTGTAACTCTTTTAAAAGTAAAAGAGATCAAAGTTTGTGAAGTGAACGACGGCGTTGCGCTTGTAGCGTATAGCCAAGGCAAATCGACGAACAAACCGGTTGAAGGTCAACAAAAGAAATATAATCTTTCTGCTGAATTCAACAAATTCGCAACATTGGAAGTTGCAAACACCGAAGCTGGTGATTTGGATATGGCTCCTTTGGCAAACGCGACTACGGTTAAATCGTCTTTCAACACAAAAGGTCGCGGTTTTACCGGTGTTATGAAACGCTGGAACTTTGCCGGCGGACCTGGCGCACACGGTCACCGTTTCCACCGTACCGGTGGATCTATCGGTAACCGCGAATGGCCTGGTAAAGTCCAAAAAGGGCGCAAAATGTCAGGTCAATACGGTGACGAGCAAGTTACTGTAAAAAATGAAGTAATGTCATACGACGCAGAAAACGGTGTATTGGTTGTTGTGGGTTCTATCCCAGGAGCAAACGGTGCACTAGGTCGAGTAAAGGTTGTTAAATAATGAGCGCGATTGTACTGAACGAAAAATTCGAAAAAGCCTCAGAAGCAGCATTGCCAGAGAGCTTTAGCGGTATCAACCCACATAACCTCTACTTGTACGTTAAATCGTATCAAGCGAGTATCCGTGCTAATACGGCATCGGCTAAAACTCGATCAATGATTAGCGGTGGTGGTAAAAAACCATGGGCTCAAAAAGGTAAAGGTGGCGCACGTGCTGGTTCACGCCGTTCACCTATCTTTGTTGGCGGTGCGATTGCACACGGGCCGAACACTGGTCGTAACTACGATCAAAAAATCAATAAAAAGCAAAAGAAACTAGCGCTTAAATGTGCGTTGGATGCTTTGGCTCAAGCTGGGAAATTGTTCATCGTTGATACGATCGAAGTTCCAAGCGGTAAAACAAAAGATGCAAAAGTATTGTTTGACAAATTGAACGTACGTGACGCATTGTTGGTGAAAAAGATTCTCGATGAGAATACCTATCTTGCATTCCGCAACATTTCTTCTACGTATGTTGTAGAAGAGAATGAACTCAACGCCTTTTTGGCTGCGACATACCGTTCGGTGGTTATCGAAAAAGCGGTATGGGAAAATCTGACTAAAGAGAGCTAAGATGGCAGATATTACTGATATCAAATCAATCCTGTATACAGAGAAGACTCTTGGTCTTCAAGAAGAGGGTGTAATCGTTGTTCAAACGTCTCCACGTATGACAAAGAACGCTCTTAAAGAGGTGTTTAGAGAGTATTTCGGAATCGTTCCGGCTCGCGTAAACTCACTAAATCAAGACGGAAAAGTAAAACGTTTCCGTGGTCTTGCTGGTAAACAAAACGACTTTAAAAAGTTCTATGTGAAATTGCCAGAAGGCGCACAAATCGATAGTTTGGCGGTGTAATATGGCGATCAAAACCTATAAACCTACAACCCCGAGCCGACGTTTCTATACTAACGTTGACAACTCGGATATCACGGCAAAAGCGTCTGTTCGTTCATTGTTGATCAAACTTCCGGCAGCTGCTGGGCGTAACAACAACGGTCGTATCACATCACGTCATAAAGAAGCGGGAGCTAAAAAGCTTTACCGTATCATCGATTTCAAACGTAACAAGTTCGGTGTAAACGGAACTGTTGCAGCAATCGAATACGATCCGTACCGTAACTGCCGTATCGCTCTTATCAACTATGTAGACGGTGACAAACGTTACATCCTCCAACCAAAAGGTTTGGTAGTCGGTGATGTTGTTGCTGCTGCTGAGAGCGGTTTGGACATTAAAGCGGGTAACGCGATGAAATTGATGAACATCCCTGTGGGGACAACCGTTCACAATATCGAACTTAAACCGGGCAAAGGTGGACAAATCGTCCGTTCAGCCGGAACATCTGCGCAAATCATGGGTCGTGAGGGGAAATACGTTTCTCTTCGTCTTCCGTCAAGTGAAATGCGTTATGTATTGGGTGAATGTATGGCGACTGTCGGTACTGTCGGTAACGAAGAGTACATCAACATCGTCCTTGGTAAAGCAGGTCGTACTCGTCATATGGGTATCCGTCCTCAAACGCGTGGTTCTGCGATGAACCCTATCGATCACCCGCATGGTGGTGGTGAAGGTAAAACGAATTCAGGACGTCACCCGGTTACTCCGTGGGGTAAACCGACTAAAGGTGCTAAAACACGTAAGAAGAAAGCAAGTGATAAATTGATTATTACTCGCCGTAAACCAAATGCTAAAAGGGTAGGCTAATCATGGCTAGATCAGTAAAAAAAGGACCATTTGTTGATGGACACCTTATGAAAAAAGTGATTGCTGCCAAAGAGACGAAAAGCAACAAACCTATCAAAACCTGGTCACGCCGAAGCGTTGTTTTGCCAGACATGATCGGTTTAACGTTTAACGTTCACAATGGCCGTCAGTTTGTACCTGTTTTCGTAACGGAAAACCACATTGGTTACAAACTTGGTGAATTTGCACCAACACGTACATTTAAGGGCCATAAAGGTTCTGTACAAAAGAAAATCGGGAAATAAGGAAGAGATATGGCAAGAGCACTATTAAAATTCGTTCGCGTATCTCCGACTAAATCTCGTTTGATCGCTCGCGAAGTTCAAGGTATGAATGCAGAGCAAGCAATGGCTGCATTGGAGTTCACTCCAAACAAAGCGGCAAAAATTATCGCTAAAGTGGTTGCGTCAGCAGTAGCTAACAGCGGTATTGATGCACAAGATTGTGTTATTAAATCATGCCGTGTAGATAACGGTCCTGTACTTAAACGTTTCACTCAACGTGCACGTGGTACGGCTTCTGGTATCCGTAAACCGACAGCACACATTTTGGTAGAAGTAGAGGGTAAATAATTATGGGTCATAAAGTTAATCCTATCGGACTTCGTCTCGGTATCAACCGCAACTGGGAATCTCGCTGGTTCCCTAACTTTAAAACGGCTGCGGTTTCACTTGGCGAAGACCATAAAATCCGTACCTATTTGAAAAAAGAACTCTACTACGCCGGTGTGAGCAACATCGTAATCGAGCGTACTGCGAAACGTCTTCGCGTTACTATCATTGCGGCTCGTCCGGGTATCATCATCGGTAAGAAAGGTTCTGACATTGAAAAAATCAAAGAATCTCTTCAAAACCTTATCGGTAAACCGGTAGCAGTTAACATCAAAGAAGAGAAAAAAGCACAAGCTTCTGCACAACTCGTTGCAGAAAACGTTGCGACTCAACTAGAAAAACGTGTAGCGTTCCGCCGCGCGATGAAAAAAGTTATGCAAAATGCACAACGTGCAGGGGCTAAAGGTATTAAAGTTTCAGTTGCCGGCCGTCTTGGCGGTGCTGAGATCGCTCGTACTGAGTGGTACCTTGAAGGTCGCGTACCGTTGCATACACTTCGTGCAAAAATCGATTACGGTTTTGCTGAAGCGCACACCACTTACGGTGTAATCGGTATCAAAGTTTGGATTTTCAAAGGTGAGGTTCTCACTAAAGGAATTCAACCAGAAGCAAAAGAATCTAAAGAAGAGCGTGGCGAAGATCAACAACGTCGTCCACGACGAAAGGCTAACTAATCATGTTGATGCCTAAACGTACGAAATATCGTAAAATGATGAAAGGGCGTAACCGCGGTTACGCTACGAATGCCAACAAACTTGATTTCGGTTCAATCGGATTCAAGGCAACGGAAGCGGGACGTATCAACTCTCGCCAAATCGAAGCGGCTCGTATTGCAGCAAACCGTCATATCAAACGTCAAGGTAAAATCTGGATCCGTGTGTTCCCGGCTAAACCATTGACTGCCAAACCACTTGAAGTGCGTATGGGTAAAGGTAAAGGTTCTGTTGACCAATGGGTAATGAACATCAAACCAGGCCGTATCATTTTTGAAATGGGTGGTGTTGAAGAGACTCTTGCGCGTGAAGCATTATCGCTTGCGATGCAAAAACTTCCGTTCAAAACCAAAATTGTAACTGCGGAGATGAGCAATGAAATATACTGATTTGAACGGCAAAACAGCTGCTGAACTTCAAGGGATGCTCAAAGAGAAAAAGATTGAGCTTTTCACTTTGAAAATTAAGCAAAAAATGATGCAATTGACTAACACGAGCGAACTTCGCACGGCAAAGAAAGACATTGCACGCATTAACACTGCTATGAACGCAGTGAAGTAAGGGCTAAGCTATGACACATAAACGTGAAATTCAAGGTATCGTAGTGACTAAGGCCGGCGAAAAAACAGCAACTATCGTTGTTGAGCGCCGTGTTATGCATCCGCGTTACCACAAAACGGTAAAACGTTTCAAAAAATATATGATTCATGACGAAAACAACCAACTTAACATTGGTGATGAAGTGATCGCGATCGAGTGCCGCCCACTTTCAAAAAGCAAATCGTTTCGTCTTAAAACTCTTGTTAAAGGAGTGAATGCATGATTCAAAGTTTTACTCGTTTAGCGGTAGCCGATAACACAGGAGCTAAAGAGCTTATGTGTATCAAGGTTCTTGGCGGTTCAAAACGTCGTTATGCAACAGTAGGTGATGTTATCATCGCTTCTGTTAAAAAAGCGGCTCCAACCGGTAAGATCAAAAAAGGTCAAGTTGTTACAGCAGTTGTTGTACGTACGAAAAAAGAAGTTCACCGTGAAAACGGTTCACTTATCCGTTTCGACGAAAATGCAGCCGTAATCCTTGATAAAAAACGTGAGCCGATCGGTACACGTATTTTCGGACCAGTAAGCCGTGAAGTTCGTTATGCTGGATTCATGAAAATCGTATCACTTGCTCCAGAGGTTGTATGATGGCAAAATTTAATTTCAAAAAAGGCGATATCGTTGAAGTAATCGCCGGTGACGATAAAGGGACTAAAGCAGAATTGCTTCAAGTTATGCCTAAGAAAAACAAAGTAATCGTTAAAGGTTGCCGTGTTGCTAAAAAAGCAATCAAACCTAGCGAACAAAATCCACAAGGCGGATTTTTGAACAAAGAGATGCCGATCGATGCATCGAATGTCCGCAAAGTAGAGGCATAATCATGGCACGACTAAAAGATAAATATTTGGCTCTTAAACCAGAGCTTCAAACAACTTTAGGGATTGCAAACGTAATGCAAGTTCCTGCTTTGGAAAAAGTGATCATCTCTGTCGGTTGTGGTTTTGCCATGAAAGACAATAAATTGATCCAAAACATCCAAGACACGATCAGCAACATTGCCGGTCAACGTGCGATGGTTGTTAATGCTCGCAAATCAGTTGCGGGATTTAAAGTACGTGAAGGGATGCCGGTCGGTGTTAAAGTGACACTACGCGGTGCTCAAATGTATGATTTCATGGACAAATTGATCTCTGTATCACTTCCGCGTGTTAAAGACTTCCGTGGTATTCCACGTAACGGTTTTGACGGTCGCGGTAACTACAACTTCGGTATTACCGAACAGTTGATTTTCCCGGAAGTTGATTACGATTCAATTATGCAAATCCACGGGATGAACATCACTGTGGTTACATCTGCAACAGCTGACAAAGATGCGTTCAAGCTTCTTGAAATGCTCGGTATGCCGTTTGCTAAAGGGAGAGAATAATGGCTAAGAAGTCAATGATCGCTAAAGCGGCGCGTACACCTAAGTTCGCAGTTCGTGCTTATACTCGTTGTCAGATCTGCGGTCGTCCGCACTCTGTCATCAGTGATTTTGGAATTTGTCGCGTTTGCTTCCGTAAAATGGCAAACGAAGGGTTGATCCCAGGCGTTAGAAAGTCAAGCTGGTAATTCCGGCTCGATACTGCTTACGACTAAGATAAGGAAATATAAATGATTAATGATTTGATCGCGGATTCGTTGACTCGTATCCGTAATGCGGCTATGCGTCGTTTAGATTCTACAACATTGGTACACTCTAAAGTTGTAGAAGCTGTGGTTGCCATTTTGGCAGACAAAGGCTACATCGAGAGCTTTAACGTTGTTGAAGACGGCGTTAAAAAAACAATCAATGTAGTATTGAAATACGACGAAAAAGGTCGTACGGTTATTAATGAAGTAAAACGTGTCTCTAAACCGGGACGTCGTGTTTACAAAGGTAAAGATGAACTAAAACGTTTCAAAAACGGTTACGGTACCATCATTGTCAGCAGTTCTAAAGGGGTTCTTCCTAACGATAAAGCATTCGAGCTTGGCGTAGGCGGAGAAGTCCTTTGTACAATTTGGTAAGGAGATAAGATGTCACGTATTGGAAAACTTCCTATTTCTATCCCTGCTGATGTAAAAGCAACGCTTGAGGGAACTGTATTGACATTTACCAAAGGTGCAACAACACAGACCTTGGATACTCTTGGTAACTGCGGTGTAGCGCTTGACGGTAATACTTTGACGTTTAGCACAAATTCTGATCAACGTACTGATCGCGCTTTCTGGGGCACATACCGTGCATTGGCAGCAAACATCATTACAGGTTTGACTACCGGTTTTGAGAAAAAACTGGAAATCAACGGGGTTGGTTATCGTGCAGCGGTTAACGGGAATGTATTGAATCTTCAACTCGGTTTCAGTCATGATATCAACTACGATATTCCAGCCGGAATTTCAATGGCAGTTGAGAAAAACGTTATCAGCATCAAAGGTGCAGACAAACAACAAGTTGGTCAAATCGCTGCTGAGATCCGATCATTCCGTCCACCTGAGCCGTACAAAGGTAAAGGTGTTAAATATTCTGATGAGACTATCCTGCGTAAAGCCGGTAAGACATCTAAGAAATAAGGAGCGATGAAATGACAGGTAAAACACTTAAAAACAAATCGGCAAAACGTCTTCAGCGTAAGCGCCGTATTCGCTCTAAAATTTCTGGATGCGCGTCATTGCCGCGTGTTTCTATTTTCCGCTCAAACCGCTACATCAGCGCGCAAGCGATCAATGATGAAGCAGCGGTAACATTAGCAGCAGTACACTCAAAAACTTTGGGTCTTAAAGCGAACAAAGCCGATGCTGAAAAAGCGGCGGCAGTATTTGCTAAAAACCTCAAAGATGCCGGGATCAGTGAAGTTACGTTCGATCGTAACGGATTTTTGTATCACGGTGTTGTAAAAGCGTTTGCCGAAGCACTTCGTGCAAATGAAATCAAGTTTTAAGGGCTGATGATGCAAGCGATTAACAGAGAAGAATTTTCAGAAGCGATTGTAAACATCGGTCGTGTAACTAAAGTTGTAAAGGGTGGTAGACGTTTTCGTTTTACCGCTCTAGTCGTTGTAGGAAATAAAAAAGGAACCGTAGGTTACGGAGTCGGAAAAGCGAAAGAAGTTCCAGACGCTATCCGTAAAGCGGTCGACGAAGCGTTCAAAAATTTGACAGAAGTTAAGATCAAAGGTACTACCATTGCTCATGACATCGAAGTTAAATATAACGCGAGTCGTATCTTGCTTAAACCTGCATCAGAAGGTACAGGGGTTATCGCCGGTGGCGCTACCCGTCCGGTACTTGAGCTTGCGGGAATCCAAGACATTTTGACGAAGTCTTTGGGTTCTAACAATCCAAACACCGTGGTACGTGCAACAATCGATGCACTATCACGTATTAAAGGATAAGCGATGGCATTAGAAAACCTTACTCCTGCTGAGGGTTCTACCCACAGCAAAAAACGTCTTGGACGTGGTCAAGGAAGCGGTCAGGGTAAAACTGCCGGTAAAGGTCACAAAGGTCAAAAAGCGCGTAAAGGTTACAATGAAAAACGTAACTTTGAGGGTGGACAACAACCACTTGCTCGCCGTTTGCCGAAATTCGGTTTTACATCACGTGTTGTTAAACCGACAACAATCAATGTTGAAAAAGTAAAAGAGATTGCCGCACTTTCGGAAATCACTATGGAAACCATCCGTAGTGTACACCGATTGGCAAAATCGGTTGTCAGCGTTAAACTTGTTGGCGCAAGCGCTAAAGATTTAGCATCTAAAATCAAAGATGAAAACGTTACAACAACTGGTAACTAATGAACCAACAACTTGTAAACAAGATCTTAATTACGATCGGTTTTCTTTTCATCTACCGTCTACTGGCATACGTGCCGGTACCGGGTGTTGACACAGCCGTTATCGCTTCATTTTTTAACTCTCATCAAGCTGACGCGTTAGGTCTATTCAATATGTTCAGCGGTAACGCCGTAGAACGTCTCTCGATCATCTCTCTGGGTATCATGCCTTATATCACCGCATCTATCATCATGGAACTTTTAGCAGCGACTTTCCCTAACTTAGCGCAAATGAAAAAAGAGCGTGACGGTATGGTTAAATACATGCAAATTATCCGTTATGCAACGATAGTGATTACGATTGTTCAGGCAATCGGAGTGAGCGTCGGACTGCAAAGCATGACCGGACAAGACGGCGCGAGCGCTATTTTGGTCGATCACAGTACATTTGTAACGTTGGCAGTCGTTTCGATGCTTGCGGGGACAATGTTGTTGATGTGGATCGGTGAGCAGATTACGCAAAGCGGAATCGGGAACGGTGTGTCGTTAATCATTTTTGCGGGGATTGTTTCGGCAATTCCGAGTGCGATTTCGCAAGCAGTAACAATGGTAAATACCGGAGCGATGGGATTCTTGTCGTTACTTGGAATTATTGCCCTTATTATTGCAACGATTTTGGTCATCATCTATGTTGAGCTTGGAGAACGCCGTATACCGGTTACCTATGCGAAAAAGACGATGATGCAAAATCAAAATAAACGGGTTATGAACTACATTCCGGTCAAAGTGAATCTTTCAGGGGTTATTCCGGTTATTTTCGCTTCGGCTATTTTGATGTTCCCGATGACTGTTATGTCTTCGAGCACTAATCCGACGGTTCAAGCGATTGCAGACGTACTTAACCCGAACCATTATTTCTTTAACTTTTTGACATTTCTATTTGTTGTATTTTTTGCGTTTTTCTATGCGTCAATCGTGTTCAATGCAAAAGATATTTCAGAGAATCTTAAACGTCAAGGCGGATTTATCCCTGGTGTTAGACCGGGTGAATCAACGAAAGAGTTTTTGAATGACACGGCGGGACGTTTGACGATTACCGGGGCTATTTATCTCGGATTGATCGCAACATTGCCGTGGGTTATCGTTAAAGCGATGGGAGTACCGTTCTTCTTCGGAGGGACGGCGGTTTTGATCGTTGTTCAGGTTGCACTGGATACGATGCGTCGTATTGAAGCGCAAGTGTACATGTCTAAATATCAAACCCTCAGCGCGGTTGGCCTGTAACAATGGCGATTGCGCTACGCAAAAACAGTGAAATAGAACTTCTTCGTTCCGCCAATAAAATTGTTGCCGGGACATTGGAGCTGTTGGCTCAACATACAAAGCCCGGGATGACCCTGAAAGAGCTTGACGCTATTGGTGAGGAGTATATCCGTAGCCAAGGCGCTATCCCCTCTTTTAAAGGGCTCTACGGATTTCCGAATGCTGTTTGTACCTCTGTCAATGATGTCATTATTCATGGTATCCCGACCGATTATGCTCTAAAAGAGGGTGATATTGTTGGATTTGATGTCGGTACAAAAAAGGGTGGTTATTTCGGCGATGCGGCTATATCAGTCGGTGTCGGGAAAATTTCTCAAGAAGATGAAGCTTTGATCGCCTGCGCGAAAGATGCTTTGTATTTCGCCATAGATATTATTCAAGACGGGATGCGCTTTAAAGAGCTCTCTTATGAGATTGAACAATTTATCAATGGGCGGGGATTTGTCCCGCTAAGAGGGTTCTGCGGGCACGGCATCGGCAAAAAACCGCATGAAGAACCTGAAATACCCAATTATTTGGACGGGAACAATGCCAAAGCGGGTCCAAAGATCAAAAACGGAATGGTTTTTTGTCTGGAACCGATGATTTGCCAAAAAGAGGGGACTTCCAAAATTTTGGCAAACGGTTGGGATGTGGTTAGTACGGACGGGCTGAGAGGCTCTCATTACGAGCATACGGTTGCAATAATCAACGGTAGAGCTGAAATATTATCAATCGCGTAAAGGAATAAAAATGGCAAAAGATGATGTCATTGAAGTAGACGGAAAGATTATTGAGGCACTACCCAATGCAACGTTTCGTGTTGAGTTGCCGAATGGTCATGTGATTTTGTGTCATATCGCAGGAAAAATGCGTATGCACTACATTAAGATTCTCCCAGGTGATACGGTGAAAATCGAACTTACTCCATACAGTTTGGACAAAGGGCGAATTACCTATCGCTACAAATAAATCTTCCCCTTAGCGGGAAGCCTATAACTATTTTTTGATAAGGGATTTTCATTTATGAAAAAATACTTATACCTGCTCTTCTTTCTTGTTACTCCACTCTTTTCTTCGGAAGGACAACAATCTTTTTGGGAAACCTATACGGATGCTCTGCGCGGTAACAAAGAAGCGCAGTTTCAAGTCGGCGTTATATTTGAGCGCGGAATCGGTAGAGAGGAAAATCAGTCGCTGGCGGCACAATGGTTTGAAAAATCGGCAGAACAAGGGCATGTGGACGCGCAATACAATGTAGCGATCATGTATGCGGCCGGACGGGGAGTCGACGTGGATGAGGGTAAAGCGATGATGTGGCTTGCCAAAGCGGCGAAACAAAAAGATAAAGAAGCACGAAAACTACTTAACGACATTATTGACGGGAAACTGGATAAAAAATCATCCGATGCCGTAAATAATTATCATGATGCAGTTTCGGACAACTCTTTCGAAATGATCACCCCGACAACCCTGATGACAAAAGAGGGTGCAAAAGTCTGCGACCAAAAAGGGATATGTATCGCACTTAAGGCTAATACAGCTTTAACGTCAACATCAAAAAACAGGCAATTCTATAAAATAAGCGGAACGGTCACTAAAAAAGGGTGGCAAGAGTATAAAAAAGAGGGTTGGATTGATGAGAACAGCGTCGAGATACGACGCTGATGGGGGTCTTATTCTTTAATGTAGCTGCAGCAGTAGTCGCTGATCGTTTTGACTTTTAGGTTAAAAGAGCTGTTCGCCGGAACTTCGAAACTCATCGGCCCGTTGATCGTGATCCATGCATCTGAACCAGGAAGCTGAATATCCATTTCTCCGCTCATAATTTCCATGATCTCTTTATCGGCTGTACCGAACGTATATTCTCCCGGAGCCATGATCCCGAGAGTTTTGATACTACCGTCGGCAAAGTGAACTGTACGGCTGGTAACTTTTCCGTCGAAATAAACATTGGCTTTTTTGTCGATAGTGACGTTGATGAACTGTGACATACACATCCTTTTGTAAAATAGTGGCGCAATTATAGCGGATTGAGTTCCTGCTTGATCTTTTTAGGCAAGTGGGCAAACGGGAAATCGGTAACAATTTTTGTCTCTGTTCCATCTTTGATATGAACTTCCAGAAGCATCGAATCACGGTTAAAGCTGATAAGGGTATAGGTTTGATCGTTTTCCGTGTAGACGAGATTACGGGCCTTTAAGTGGGTAAAAGGGCTTTTGCGTGGTCTATATCCCATAGATTCCGTTCTCCTGAACTGTTATTTTTTTAGCATCGACGAGCTGAGTCAGGGCCGCTTTGAAATTTTTCTTACTGAGCCCGAACGTTTTTTGGATTAAATCGGGATCGCTCTTGTAGTTATACGGGAGCATTCCTCCATTGCCTTGTATCATCGAGAAAATTTTATCGGCGGCACTGGACGCTTTCGCTTTTCCGACCATTTGCAACGAGAGATCGAGCTTTCCGTCGGGACGCAAAAGTTTGACGAATCCTTTTTTGATCTGCCCGACACGGACGTCTTCAAAAATTTCATTGGCGTAAATCATCCCCTCATATTTATGATCGACTATCACTTTATACCCCATAGGGGTTTTGGCAATAATCATAAACTCTACGGGGGTGTTCGGATAAAAACTCTTCGGAGGAGTCTCTAATGCACCGCTGATCTTTTCGGTTCCGACAAGACGGTTGGTCTGATCATCGAGAATGACACGAACCAGCCGTTTTTCCCCGACGGCGAAGGGACGTTTTTGAAGGGCTCTGGGGACAAAAAGATCTTTCGGCAGTCCCCAGTCTACAAAGGCACCGATCGAATTCGTATCGACCACTTCGACAAAGGCGATTTCGTTCACCATCGCCTTGGGCTTTACGGTTGTCGCGACAGGGCGGTCTTCGCTGTCGGTATAGACGAATACGTCGATCGTATCGCCGATATGCATCGACTCGGTGACGTACTGGTTCGGCAGTAATATATCGCTCTCATCCAGAGCACGTAGGAATAACCCCGGCACGGTAGAGCGGTCGATAACGAGGATATTGATCTCCCCGACTTTTAGTGTTTCATTCATGGGTATAATTATATCGATTATTTGCTTGCGGGAGAAAAGGGTGCGGATACTAATAACAGGTGCAAGCAGCGGTTTGGGAGAAGTGTTGGCTCTACACTACGCGACGAAAGATAATACGTTGGTATTGATTGCACGTAGAGAAGACAGATTATCCGATGTGGCGAGCCGATGCAGAGAGTTGGGAGCGGACGTGGAAACACTTGTAGCCGATGTCAACGATTTTGAGCGGATAAGAGAAATAGGGACGGAACTCGGTCAAAATCCGATTGACCGCATTATCCTCAATGCCGGTGTGTCGGTCGGGCATAACGGCGGAGTGACACCGTTTGAAGATTTTGAGCGTCTTTTCAAAACCAACTTTTTGAGTATTCACGCGCTGTTGGAACCGATTATCCCTAAATTAATGGAGCAAAGATCGGGAGAAATCGTCTTTATTTCATCTCTCGCATCATTGCTCAGTATGCCGACATCTATCGCCTACAGCAGTTCCAAACGGGCGCTTAACGCGTATGCGGAGGGGCTGCATTATCAGCTCAAACCGCATGGAATTTCCGTGATGACGATTATGCCGGGATTTATAGATTCGGAGATGACCCGGAAGAACCGTTTTAAGATGCCGTTCTTATTAAAAACGGAGGAAGGGGTTGCGCGGATTGTCCGTGCGATAGAGCGAAAAAAAATCCGATACGCATTCCCTTTTAGATTTTACTTAATGATTCGAATTGTATTGCTGTTTCCGCAGTCCTTAAGAGACAAAATTGTAAACTTCACTAATTTTAAAAAGGGGCAGTAGCTCTCTTCTTCCAAGGAAATAACGGATGACTATCGACAGCGTTTGTACTTATTGCGGTGTGGGGTGTGATATTTCCGCTGAGGTAGAAGACAACAAGATTCAAAAAATCTTTGCCAAAGACGAGGGAGTCGTTTCACAAGGGCGCCTTTGTATCAAAGGAAAGCAGGGATGGGATTTTTTGACGCATCCGAAACGTTTGCGCAATGCCCGCGTCCGTAAGACATTTTTAGCGAAGAATTCCGCATTGTTTGCTGATTTCGATATGGATTATCTCGAACCAGTCGATCACGATTTTTATGAGATTAGCTATGAGAGTGCATATGAGCTTGCCGCACGAAAGCTCAAATCGATCACCGATGAACACGGTTCGCACAGTTTTGCCGCAATCGGCGGTGCCCGTACAAGCTGTGAGAGTTCCTATCTGTTTCAACATTTTACCCGCCATGTGGTCGGTTCGCCGCACGTCGACAACTGCGCCCGTGTCTGCCACTCCCCGTCATTAAAAGGGATGCGTACGACGATCGGCGAGGGGGCAATGAGCAATCCGTTTGACGATATTTATGAGACGGAATTTATGGTAGTGATGGGGAGCAATACGACCGAAGGGCACCCTATCGTTGCCAACCGGATGCTTGATGTCATTAAAAACAACGGGGTGGAGCTGGCGGTCCTCGATGTCCGCAGGATTCAGCTCTCGAAATCAGCGACGCATCATTTGAGTATCCCGTATGAAGCCAACTTGATGATACTTAACATGTTGGCGTATGTCATTATTTCCGAGAATCTTGTCAATGTCGAATTTGTTAATAGCCGGACAAAAGGGTATGAAGCGTATAAAAGTTCAATCTTGAACGACTCTTACGCCAACCCCGAATTTTTATTGCAGATTCCGGGATACGAATCGCTGGTGGATGATATCCGTATCGTTGCCCGCAAATATGCAACCCGAAAAAGTCTTTTTTTCTGGGGCTTGGGAATTACTGAACATCTTGACGGATCGTATGCCGTGATGGCGATTACCCATCTGGCTATGCTGACAGGCAATATCGGAAAACGGGGAGCGGGATTGATGCCGCTTCGGGGACAGAACAATGTCCAGGGGACCTGTGATGTCGGGATGCTTCCGTACTATGCTCCCGATTATCAACCGCCCAAAGAGGTGGGGATGATGACCCCTGATCTTATTAATGCGATGTGTGATGGGAAAATAAAAGCCCTTTTCAATATCAGTGAAGATATCGCCCATATCCATCCGAATCAAAATAAAATTCATGCGGCATTGGGCAATCTCGATCTTCTAGTCGTCAATGAACTCTTTGACAACGAAGTGACTAAATTTGCCGACATAATTTTCGGGGTAAAAAGTGCCTATGAGAAAACAGGCGTTTACGTCAACGCCGAGCGCCGACTCCACCTTTCACAACCGCTTGTACGGGCGACGATGCCGGATGACTGGGAAGTGATTGCGGAGATATCCAAACGTTACGGTGTCGATTTGGGCGTTGCATCCTCGTATGACGTGTGGGAAAAAGTGAGAGCCGATGCTCCAAACCGTTTCGGCGGGGCGAGTTATGAAAAGCTTGAGGCTAACCGTTTGCGGGGATTGCAGTGGCCGGTACAGGAAGAGGACCTTCCGGTATTGCACATCGGTACGTTTCGAACCAAAGACGGCTTAGGGTCGTTTCATTACCATCAATACTCTCCCCGAGGTCAGGTTGAAGAGCTTTTAAATGTTAAAAGTCATGAAGGATATTATCTGACGACAGGACGGATTTTGGTCCACTACAACAACGGTGCCCAAACCAATGCGTGTGATAAACTCAGTCGCAGTCACAGCGAAGATACGCTGTTGGTCAGTGTCGAGGATGAAGATTTTTTTGAATACAAAGACTTTGTCGTCCTTAAAAGCGAATACGGCCAAAGTGCTCCGTTACGGGTAAAAGTGAGTTCAACCGTCAAAAAAGGGACCCTTTTTACAACATTTCACCATGCTAAGAGCAATATTAACTTTCTTTTCGGAGATGAGTGTGACGAGCTGATTAAAACGGCGCGTTTCAAATCAATAAAAGTCGAGGTGATCAAACCCGACTACTTGGATTAAATACTATGCACACTCGCGCTCGTGGCAATTTAGCCGAAGAGCGGGGATGTGACTATTTGAGAGGAAAAGGGCTTCGTATCATTGATAGGAACGTCTATAACCGTTTCGGAGAAATCGATATTATTGCGCTAAGTTCCGATAACGTTCTTCACTTTATCGAAGTTAAAAGCGGTTCCTCGTATGAACAGGCGGTTAACAATATTACCTCTTCCAAACTCCAAAAACTAAACCGTACGATCCAAACCTATCTCCAACAAAAAAAGCTTAATCTTGATTATTGCATCGATGCGCTGATCATCAGCGATGAGACTCTGGAGTGGATTGAAAATATTACCCTTTAGGGCTGCCCGACAGTGACAGGATGTCTTGCCGGTTCATAAAAGTAGAATCCTTGCGCGGAATCAATTTCGAGTTTTTCAACGATATCGGCAATGGCTTCGTTATGGACAAACTCAGCGACCGTTTTGATGGAACTGTTTTTAGTAAAATTGACAATGGTTTGAACGATTGTTATGGCTTTATCATCGGTATCGAGATTGCGGATGAGTGAACCGTCTATTTTGATAATATCGATAGCAAGATTTAAAATGCGTGAAAAATTGGAATAACCGCTGCCGAAATCATCGATGGCGATGCGACAACCGTAACGGCGCATTTTGACAATGAACTCAACAATTTCATTATACTCTTCGATAGCCTCAGATTCTAACAGTTCGAAAATAATCCGCTTTCCGATCGATTCGTACTGTTCCAGCAATTGTTCCAGAAGTGCTACGGTTTCTTTATTTCCGATATCATCGATCGATACATTAATTGAAAAATCTCCCTCATGTTCTGCGATTATGGCAAAACTCTGGGTAACAATGGCACGAGTAAGTTGAGGGTAGAGATTGGACTCTTTAGCGATATGGAGATAGGGATAAATGGACCTTGCCTGATCATCTTTCATAATGATACGCGCTAACACCTCGTGTTTGGTAACGCTCCGGGTAGAGAGGCTGATAATCGGTTGAAAGTACGGAACGATCCGATTTTCCGCTAGGGCATCTTTTAATTCTCTCGCTTTGGTAACGTTGTCGGCTATGATTTGGTGGAGATTAAGCCCCTGATGGTAGACGGTAGGATTCGTATGTGTTTTGTTCTTAAGCGCCATATCGGCTGTTTCCAGCAAAGGCGAGAATTTGGATGCAGAGATTGAAATGGAAGGGGTACGGGGTTCATTATCGATTAGAATCGGTCTCTCGGAAAAAGTTTTCAGAAATGTTTTGGAAATTGCATGGAGATCGTTGTAGTCGAATAATTCAAACAGGATTCCGAAATCATCCGCACCCAGACGGTAATAAGACGGGTTGTATCCTGCAAAAGGGATGTTCTGTATATGATGTGCGGTTTCGATTAAGAGACGATCCCCCTCTTTCACGCCGTAAAAATCGTTGTAGTGCTTAAACTTGTTAATATTGATCAAGATAAGGGCGGCCTTTTCACCTTTTCGTTTTAAGTCTTCTTCATACGCTTTACGGTTACGAAGCCGGGTAAGAGGGTCTATTCTCGCTTCTCGCTCGCTTTGAACCAAAAAGATGGCGATGATTCCGATACTGATAATGAACAGAGTGACTAGCAAATAGGAAAAATAGGAGACAAAGCGAAGTTCAGCATCCGATTCGCGGTAAAAAGCTGTTTCTGCTTCGCTCAGGGTAGCCGATAAAGCGGGATCTTTTATCTGCTCCGTCACTTTGACAAATTGGGGAAAGTATTGTTCGATAACTTTGAAATGAGAGATCATCCGCTGTGTAAGCTCTTCATTTTTGGGGTTCACAAAACGGTAGTGTTCCAGGGCAGCAATCTTGGGACGCAAAGATGTGATAAGTTCACTGTCCAAAGCGTTTTTTGCCAGTAAAATAGAACCGGCCAACCGATTGATCTCGTAGAGTACCTCTTGTCCCTGAGGGGTGGTCTCATCGTGTTCAAACAAATGCTGCTGTGAGGCTAAAAGGGCTGCAGTTGTATTTTTAATGACGATATTGGTTGTTTGAAAATCATAGATGGCATTAACTTTATGGTTAAATTGTGCGCGGTATTTTTGGAGAGCCGCATAGGTGTTTGGATGCTCCTGAATAATATGCGGATTGCGAAGAAGGATATCCAGCTCTTTGTGAACATGGTTGATTTTGTCATTAATTCCGTCTTGATTGGTATAGAGGAAAAAAGCATTATTTAAGATTTGATTGTCGAGCTGATTCTGAGCTGTTTCTATCGCTTTAAAATTAAGCCCGAGTTTATTTCGATCAGTGAAATAATCATGTGAAAATGTTTTAAAGAGAAATAATGAGATGAGTGCACTGCCGCCAAGCACGGCGGTTAAAGCGAGTTTATGGGAGAGCTTCATCGATATAGACTCGTTTTAGGAAGTTTGCCGGTGAGTGTTTTTAAAAAAGATATGATGTAGGCTGACTCTTGGTCGGAAAGGGTTATACCCAGGTTGTGATATGACATCCGTTTAACCGCATCCTTGAGGGTCGGGGCACTGCCGTCATGAAAATAAGGTGCGGTCAGGGCAATATTGCGCAATGTCGGGACTTTATAAACGTTCTTATCTATCTCCCGCTTGGTAAGGGCATACCGGTCGCTGCTCTTTTGATCCCATTTTACAGGGATGATGACTCCCATTTTTTGAAAAGAGTTGCCTCCCACATTCACGCCGTTATGGCAGGTTGCGCATCCGAGTGTTTTAAAGAGATTATATCCCTCTTGCTCTTCATACGATAGTGTTGATTTCCCTTTCAAAAAGAGATCGAATTTCGCGTTGGGTGTAATAAGCGTTTTTTCATACTCGGCGATCATATCGGCGATATCATCTGAGGTAATGAGACTGCGCTTTGTAATGGTTTGAAATGATTCTTTGTACTCAGGGATCTTCTTAAGGCGTGATACGGCTTCAGCTGCACTAAAGCCCATTTCAATCGGATTATGGATAGGACCGAGTGCCTGTTCACGGAGATTGTTGGCACGGCCGTTCCAAAATTGCTTAAAGTTAAAGGTTGAATTCAATACGGTGGGAGCATTCATGTTTCCCTGCAATTGGTAGATGCCGACAGAGACACTTTCCCCGTCTGTTCCCCCATACGCTCTCTTATGACAGCTTGCGCAAGAGATAGAATAATCTTTGGAAAGGATCGGATCATAAAACAGTTTTTGACCTAAGGCCGCTTTTTGAGGATCGTAAGGAAGTGTTTGAGGGATCGGAGCAATCGGTTCTATTGCATAGGTCAAAGATGATAACAAGCATACAATCCATATCAGCCCCTTCATAACCCAGTGTCCATACCCTTTATTTATATTGTGTTTTAAAAGGAAGTTATTATAATTCAAATTAGATTAAAATATGTTCATTGTATTGCATCTTGAGAAATTGTGTGAGAATAATGTAATAAGTCATTTTAAAGATTGGAGCGTTATAATGACTTATTACAAACATTCGCAATCAAGGAAGTACAATGGGTAAATACGTTGAATTGACAGTATCAAATTTTGATGAAATAACCAAAGAGGGTGTCTCATTGGTAGATTTTTGGGCTCCTTGGTGTGGACCTTGCCGTATGATCGCTCCGGTCATCGAAGAATTGGCGGCAGAATATGAAGGAAAAGCAAATATCTGTAAAGTAAATACAGATGAAGAGCAAGATATTGCGGTAAAATACGGTATCCGTTCTATTCCGACTATCCTTTTCTTTAAAAACGGCGAAGTCGTTGAACAAATGGTCGGTGCCGCATCAAAACAAGCGTTTGCTGATAAGCTGAACGCTCTACTGTAACTCTTTTTATAAAGAAGTGGGGCGATGCCCCATTTTCTGAATCCTTCAATATTATTTCAAAAATTTATTTTAATTATAAATAGAATCTTAACTTTTTACCTTTTTATCCCTCAAAAGTGCCTCTTTATTTATTAGACTGTATCATATACCCATATTAATGTTTTCAATAACAGGAGATCAGGGATGTTGGATTGTGCGATTATCGGGGGAGGACCTGCGGGACTTACTGCGGGACTTTATACTACACGCGGCGGCTTGGATAACGTAACAATGTTTGAAAAAGGGATGCCGGGCGGCCAGATTACAATGAGTTCTGAGATTGAAAATTATCCGGGTGTAACCGGACATATTACGGGAATGGATTTGATGATCCCGTGGCCGGAACAATGTCAGCGTTTCGGTCTGAAACATGAAATGTCGGAAGTGACTCGTGTCGCACGAGGTGAAGACGGTATTTTCATCATCCAGAAATCGGATGGAACAAGCGATGAGGCCAAGAGTGTTATTGTCTGTACCGGATCGGCTCCGAAGCGAGCCGGATTTGTCGGCGAAGATACATTTTTCGGACGCGGTGTCAGTACATGCGCAACCTGTGACGGCTTCTTTTATAAAAACAAAGAGGTTGCGGTTATCGGAGGGGGAGATACCGCACTGGAAGAGGCGCTCTATTTGGCAAAAATTTGTACCAAAGTCTATCTTATCCACCGCAGAGATTCGTTCCGTTCAGCACCCAATACTATTGCACGAGTCAAAGGGACTCCGAATATCGAATTGGTCCTAAATGCGGTCCCCGAAGAGGTTTTCGGCGGTGCAATGGGAGTGGACGGGATACGTGTAAAACTTCAAGACGGTTCACTTCGCCAAATCGATGTTCCGGGAATCTTTGTATTTGTCGGTAATAATGTGAACAATCAGGTATTGATTCAAGAAGACGGCTCTTTTTTATGTGACATGACTCCATGGGGAGAAGTGAAAGTCGATTTAAGTATGAAAACCTCTGTCCCAGGACTGTTCGCAGCCGGAGATATGCGTGAATCTGCTCCGAAACAGGTTGTTTGCGCAGCAGGTGACGGTGCGGTAGCTGCATTGCAGGCAATCGCGTTTGTGGATGGACATCATTAACCCTGCTATAACTGTTTATTTACGCCTTTTTAAACAGTATGACGCTAGAATGTCATCAGAATAATGCAGTATAGGGATTGTACAAAATGATTAGAGCAGGTGTATTTGGCGCTGGCGGGCGTGTTGGAAAACTGTTGATCGAAGATTTGCATAATGAAAATGAAATCTCATTGGGTGCAGTTTATGTCCGTAATGAACTCAATTTTTCCATCGACCCTTCGGTGTTAGTAACCAATGATATGGCGACATTGCTGAAAGGGAGTGATGTTATTATCGATTTTTCATTGCCCGAAGCGACACAGCTTTTACTGGAACAGGCAATTGAGCACCCTACGCCGCTGGTGATAGGCACAACTGGGATGGATGTACACCAAATGAATTTGCTGAAATCTGCAAGCGAGTCAATGCCGATTTTATATGCTACGAACATGTCGTTGGGGGTCGCTCTTCTGAATAAATTGGTTCATATGGCGGCCAAAACGCTTGAGGGTTTTGATATCGAGATTGTAGAGCAGCATCATCGCCATAAAAAAGATGCTCCGAGTGGAACGGCACTTACCCTTGCCCATTCAGCGGCAGCAGGACGGAATCTCGATCTTGATGCCGTTCGTGTCAGCGGACGTAACGGGAATATCGGTGAGCGAACCAAAGACGAGATTGCGGTCATGGCATTGCGCGGGGGAGATATCGTCGGTCGTCATACGGTCGGCTTTTACAATGACGGAGAGTTTGTAGAGTTGCACCATACGGCAACGAGTCGAAATACTTTCTCAAAAGGTGCTATTCGTGCCGCAAAATGGCTGGTCGGAAAACCCAACGGCCTTTACAGTATCCAAGACTGTTTAGAACTAGCATAAGGAAACAAAAGTGCGTAGCTTAAATGAAAAATGTGCAGTAGTCGGAATTTTCGACCATCCGGAAGCCTCAAAATTGGCTTATTTTTCCCTCCATGCCCTTCAGCACCGTGGGCAGGAAGCAGCCGGAATCAGTACCGGAGACGGTGAAAAACTTTATACGATTAAAGACCGCGGGTTGGTAACGCAGGTATTTGATACTCAAAAACTCAATACCCTCAAAGGGCATATGGCAATCGGGCATACTCGTTATTCTACAGCGGGTGATGATTCGATCCTCGATGCACAGCCGGTATTTGCCCGCTACGATTTGGGTGAAATGTCGATTGTTCACAACGGAAATCTCACCAATGCCAAAGAAGTTAGGGATGCGTTGATCAAAAAAGGGGCGATTTTTCAAACCTATATGGATACGGAAAATCTGATCCATTTGATTGCTAAAAGTGACCAGCACCATTTGACCGATCGAATCATTGATGCGGTCAAAAAGATCGAGGGTGCGTATTCGCTTGTGTTCTTGAGCCGTACGAAAATGTTTGCAATGCGCGATCCGCACGGATTCCGTCCGCTCAGTCTCGGACGTGTCGGGGACGGATATGTGGTTGCTTCTGAAACGTGTGCGTTTGATTTGATCGGTGCGGAATACATTCGCGACGTTGAACCGGGCGAACTGTTGATTTTTGAAAAAGGGAAAGCTCCTAAATCTATCAAAGTATTTGAGCCTACTCCTAAACATTGTATTTTTGAATACGTCTATTTCGCCCGCCCGGATTCAAACGTATATAACCAAAATGTTTATGAAATGCGTAAAGCGATGGGGAAAGCATTGGCGCAAGAGCAACCGATCGAAGCCGATATGGTAGTCCCGGTACCTGATGGCGGAGTCCCGGCAGCCATCGGTTACTCGCAACAAAGCGGAATTCCGTTTGAGATGGCAATCATGCGTAACCATTATATCGGGCGCACGTTTATCGAACCTACACAAGAGATGCGGGATTTGAAAGTTAAAATGAAACTTTCTCCGATCAATGATCTTATTCGCGGTAAGCGGTTGATTGTTATTGATGACTCTATCGTACGCGGAACGACCAGCCGTCAAATCGTCCGTATGCTTAAAGCGGCCGGGGCGAGTGAAGTGCATATGCGTATTTCCAGCCCGCCGACGACTGATCCGTGCTACTATGGCGTCGATACCCCCGATAAAGAGAAACTGATTGCGGCCAATATGACCAACGAAGAGATATGCGCGTTCATTGAGGCCGATTCGTTAGGCTATCTGAGCAATGAAGCACTTTTGGCGAGTGTTAACGGCAAGGAAGAGAACTACTGTACAGCTTGTTTCACCGGCAAGTACATTATTTAATGCTATACATTAAAACGAACTCGTCCGTTTTAATGGCAGGGACATTTG
This sequence comes from Sulfuricurvum kujiense DSM 16994, assembly GCF_000183725.1. Taxonomy (NCBI): domain Bacteria; kingdom Pseudomonadati; phylum Campylobacterota; class Epsilonproteobacteria; order Campylobacterales; family Sulfurimonadaceae; genus Sulfuricurvum; species Sulfuricurvum kujiense. The sequence continues at coordinate 215,280 of NC_014762.1, forward strand.
TCCCTTGCATCCCCCTAAAGCTAGAAAAAACAGAGTTTTTTGAGAAGTGTAAGGCAATGAATTTTTAATGCGTACTCAAATTTTTACATTCGGGCAATATCTGCATCGCCGTTTCGGGGCAAAAGTTTCAAAGGTCCCCGTATCAATTTCGGGATTCACCTGCCCTAATATAGACGGCAGTGTTGCCAAAGGTGGATGTACTTTTTGTGAAAATGATTCTTTTAGCCCAAGCTTGGATCGAGCACGCGAACTAAAGGGATTTTATCTCAATCTTCAATCAACCTCCAACCCTCATTTAGAAAAACAGCTACAGCAGCTTGAATGGCAATTTCAAGCCCTTTCATCTCGTTTGAGTGATGAAAATAATGCCCAGAAGTTTTTAGTCTATTTTCAGAGTTTTACCAACACTTACGCTCCTCTGGAAACACTCAAAGCCCTTTATGAAAAAGCGCTGACATTCGATAATGTAGTCGGACTTAGTATCGGAACCCGTTCGGACAGTATCAGTGATGAGACATTTGAATATTTGGCTGACCTTTCGCAAAAGACGGAAATATGGATTGAGTTCGGGATCCAGTCCATTTATGATACTACGTTGGAACGTATCAATCGGGGACATGACAGCGCCAATGTAAAAGAGGCGATACGAAAAGCAAAATCGTATGGACTGAATGTTTGCGGACATCTGATTTTCGGTCTTCCGGGCGAAACGAAAGAGATGATGCTGGAAACCGCGAAAGAGGCGTATGCGCTCGGTATCGATTCGGTTAAATATCATCCTTTGTATGTCGTAAAACGGACGGCTTTGGCAAATGAGTATGCACGGGGCGAGTTTGAACCGATAGACGAAGAGCTTTATTTAGAAGTTCTAAGAGAAGCGATCGTATTAAAACCGTCCCATGTCAGTGTCCAGCGCATCAGCGCCGGTATCGGTGATGAGAGCTTGATTGCTCCGCAATGGTGCAAAGATAAAAATAGGCAACTCCGCTCCATCAATAAAGCGCTAGAATCGGTTGGCCTAAAATACTAGCATATGCTTAATAGGCTGCTTTTGCCGTGACATCAAACGTAGCGTGTTTAAAGTATGACGGGTATTTCATAATAATCGTAAAGGGCTTTGCCTTTCCAGGATTTAAATAATCAGCGACAAGTTCCTCTTTTTCGACTGTCTGGCGTTTAAAATTAGGATTGTCTCCCTCATATATTTGGGCAAAAACGGATGGCTGTGTAAATAAAGATTGCTTCCCGCCGACTCCGCCATGAGAGTTGATCAGTTTGACGGTAGCGATGACATTGGCTACCGGATAGTTTCCGACATTGCGTACGATCCCTTTGAGAACAATCTGTTCAGATTGATAAAAGCGCTCCTGATCCAGTTGAGAGACTTCCACGATATAGACATTTTCATTAATAGATCTCCAGGTAAAAAATCCAATCAGCATAAGAGTAAGAGATATTGTAGTAAAAACTGAAAATTTGGAGTTTGTACGAAGGGAGACAAGAAATCCAATCAGTAATAGAAGTATTAAAACGGCAATTAAAAGATAATGCCAAATAGTTAACGGGCTCATCGACATTCCGCCTTTATAGTGATATTGTAGTCTTTAGTATATCGGAACGGTTCAACAAAAAGTTTAAACGGTTTTGATTCGCCCGGAGGGATAGGCTTGATAAACTTTTGTGAGGATTTTTTAAAAGGAACGTAGGGATAAACACGATCCAAATATTTATTGTGAGTCACTTTATAGACGCCTGTAGTAATGGTGCACTCCTTAAAAGAGCGTTTTGATGTGTTGTTGATATCGCCTTTAATCAAAAGGGCTTCCGTATATTGAAGCGCTTTCACTTCATGAAGAATGATTTTATTTTTAAAAAGGTATTTATGCAGTTGAATATACCCTGCAACAGATCCTGCGGTTAGCGTTCCGAACGCTAAGACAACAAAAAGAACCGCTAAAGCCATTTTGTGGCGAAGGGCGATGGCCAATACCAAAAATAAAAGAAATAAAATAAAAATTCCTCCGAAAAGGAGGTAATCGTAGATGATGAGGTGGTGTATAAAATCGATTATTTTTGTTTTCATTGTTCCCGCGAGTTTTTCTCCGCAATCCCACTCATCCCAAATCGTCGGGCAAGCTCTTGTTTGATACGATCGGGAGATATATTTTTATGTCCGAGTGCTACTAAGACGTGATACACTAAATCGGCACATTCATAAATAATTTCATCTTCGTTGCCGTCTTTGATCGCAAAACTAAACTCTCCTGCCTCTTCGACTACTTTTTTAAGGATGGTGTTGTCCCCTTTGCTGAGCAGTTTAGCTGTCCAAGAGGTAGAGGGGTCAGCATTTTTACGTGACAAGATGGTGTGATAAAGTTCATCAATGATACCGTAAGTCGCCGCTGTATCGATTAGGGGCCGGCTAATCGCCTCACCGCTTTCGATATTGGTAAAGAAACACGATTTGCGTCCGGTATGGCAGGCCACCCCTTCTTGGCGGACAATCAGCAAGAGGGTGTCGTTATCGCAATCGAGCAAGAATTGTTCGATATGCTGAAGATGTCCGCTGGACTCCCCTTTTTTCCAAAGCCGTTTTTTGGAGCGGGAATAATAGTGAGCGATCCGCGTCGATAAAGAGAGCTCCAATGCTTCGCGGTTCATATAGGCCATCATCAAGACTTCCAGTGTCGTGGAGTCTTGAACGATTACGGGAAGAAGTTCCGATTTTTGCCAATCGATAAGGTCGAGATTCATGGGGTTGCCTTTTAAGGGTTTCTTTGGTGTTCACGAATGGATACCAAAGAAACTCTCCGAAAGGAGAGTGTTATTTCGTGGAAGAAATCTTTTGTCCATCGCCTGTTTTGGTATCGAGCCAAATATTTGGGGTAGAACCCCCCGGTGTCAGGAAAATTTTGGCGTCTTTATTTTCTTTCAGTGCTTCATTGAATTTGCCTTGCACTTGGATTTGCTCCAGCTTTAACAGTCCCGGAGTAAGGGAAGAACCGATCAGTCGGTTGGCTTTGGCTTGAGCTTCGGCTTGGATAGTGATCGCATTTGCGGTTCCTTGCGCTTCCGTCTCTTTTTTGAATGCTTCTTGTTTTGCCCGTTCTACATCTTGTTGAGCTCGTTCGACCTCTTGTTTAGCTACTTGGACACGTTCAATCTGATCTTTTACTTTTTGAGGAAGCCCGATTTCACGGAGCTGGATCGACTCAAGCTGGGCAGGAGCATTTTTCTGCCCCTCTACGGTATTGCGGATTCCGACTTCGATTTTTTGGGCAATGGCATTGCGCATAATCGGCAAATTTTCCGCTTCATATTGACCGACGACATTTCGGACGATATCACGGGCTACCGGATCGATGATTTTGTCTTCCCAGCTAAATCCCCAGTTTGAGATCGTTTGTGCAGCCACTTGCGGATTAAGACGGTACTGAACCGTTAATTCAATAGTGACGGGAAGCCCCCGTTTGTCCAAAACGGTAATAGCCGGTTTGAGGACGATGCCATCCCCCGCTGTCGAAGCACGATCGATTTTATCGGCATAGTTGATGATACGCACTTTGGTATCGACGAGATAGACTTTTTGGATAAACGGAATAAGAAAATGAAGTCCCGGCAATAAAGCCCGTTCTTCGTATTTCCCGTTCGTCGAAAGAATACCGCGTTCCCCCTCGGTGATAATGATGAACGGCTTCGCTAAAACAAGGAGCAAAAGGATTCCGCCGATGATCCATAACATTCCGGCTTTTTGCCCGCTTAGGTTAAAGTCCATTTTTGGCGGTTTCGGAGACTGAAATCCGCCCCCTCGGTTTGCCTCATTTTTTTTCTTATTAAAATAGTCGTTCATGTCACTAGCCATAATTTTCCTTTTTACTATAAAATCTTCGGTATTTATACCGGTAGATTTAGTGTTTTAATTTATATACGTTAGGTAGTGGTCGTAATCCGGATTGCGTCCGTAGACGATATCAAAATAGCTGCTTTGGATTTTCTCCGTGATCGGCCCGCGTCCGCCGGCTCCTAAAACACGCGCGTCAACTTCGCGGACAGGGGTGATTTCAGCTGCAGTTCCGGTAAGGAATGCTTCATCGGCGATGTAGATTTCTTCGCGGCTGATGCGTCGGCGGGAGACGGTGTAACCCATTTTTTCTGCCATTTCGATAACCGTTTTTTGGGTGATTGACGCAAGCGAATTATCGTTTGGCGGAGTGATGATCTCTCCGTCTTTTATCATGAAAAATGAAGCTCCGCTCGCTTCGGCTACGTATCCTTCATCATCAAGGAGCAGTGCTTCGTCGTATCCCGCTTCAACCGCTTCAAATTTTGCCATTTGGCTGTTGAGATAGTTGGCAACCGCTTTGGCTTTACCCATATTCGATTTGTTATTCGGGCGGCTGAACGATGAGATTTTAAGACGGATTCCCTTTTTCATCCCCTCTTCGCCGAGATAGGCGCCCCATTCCCATGCGGAAACGGCAACTTCAACCGGTGCTTCTTTGTGGTAAACACCCATAACACCGTATCCGAGATAAACGATTGGACGGAGATAGACATTTTCGCCGGTAAATTCGTTGGCTTTTAACAACTCGATTTGAGCATGGTTGAGTTCTTCAACGGTGTACGGGACATTGATCAAGGTCATTTTTGCCGATTCGATCAGACGTTTGGTATGGTCGTTCAGACGAAAAATCGCATACCCTTTCGGGGTTTTGTATGCTTTAGTCCCTTCAATCGCACCGTTTCCGTAGTGCAGTGTATGGGAAAGGACGTGAATTTTCGCGTCATGCCATGGGAGCAGTTTACCGTTCATCCAAATATATTTGGCTTCATTCATAGGGAAGATCTCCAAAAGAAAAATTGGATGATTTTAGCGAAGATGTGATTTAAGGTTTATTAAGAGAAGGTTTACCCGCAGGGCACTTTGCCCGCAGAGCGGGAAGCGTTTAATGCGAAGGGGTATTGATCATCCAGATTGAAAATATGTCGAGGTAGTCCCAAAAGGATTGGATATATTCGGGATTAATCCCCTCCGCTTCGAGCGGAGGGAGGAGTTCGGCATAAAACTCCAGCCATCGGCGGCGGCCGTGCTCATCAATACGGAACGGGGCATGACGCCCGACCATACGAGGCTCTCCGCGCGTTTGGGCAAAATAGTCCGGTCCCCCGCAGATTTGAATCAGAAAATCGGCGGCATGCTTTTTAGCATTGGCGAAATCTTCTTCGTCATTGACGGGAAATAAAAAAGCGATATCGCTGTTACGGATCTTCTCGTAGTGATCATCGACGAGTTTACGGAACCGTTCTTCTCCCACTTGGAAGAAAAATCCCGGATGGGGTTTGGTGACGGGAGGGCGTACGCCTAAAACACCGTCGGTAATTTTAAGTTCAAGCATAATGGTCCTCTGCGTATTTTTGAGACACATTCTAAAAGGTTCTTAAAAAGAAACTCCTTAAATATTTTGTTTCTCCCTCCTTTTAGGTGATGATTTGTATAATTGAAACATAATTAAATGGCGGAGACGATTTTATGGATGCACACGTTTGGATGGGATCACGGCAGGTGGTTACACAAAGTTACAACGAACGTCTCAGCCCGTATGACGGACGTGTCGTTTCACGTGCGGCCGAGTGCAGTGCAGATGATGCACGCCAAGCGCTCATAATTGCTCAAAATGCCTCTAAAATCGCAAAAAAAGTGGCTCTTCATCAGCGTTGCGCATGGCTGCTGGATGTCGCATCAAAGCTCAAAGAGCAGCGCGAGGAATTTGCCAGAGTGTTGTGCGATGAGGTGGGTAAGCCGATTACCTACGCACGTATCGAAGTGGACCGCTGTATCGAGACGATTACCCTCTCTGCGGAGACGATGCGCACCATGCACGGAGAGAGTATCAATACCGATGCTATGCCGAGCGGAAGGGCCGCACACGCCTATTGGCGTCGGGAGGCGGCCGGAGTCGTAGTGGCGATTACCCCGTTTAATTTTCCGCTCAATCTTGTTGCTCACAAGCTCGCCCCCGCATTGGTCGCGGGGAATGCAGTCGTGTTGAAACCGACGCCGGAAGCGCCGCTATGCGCGTACAAGCTGGCACAGCTTTTTATCGAAAGCCCTTACGCGACGCCCGATGCGCTTAGCGTCGTTTACGGTGATGCGGAGGTGGGAAGCGCGTTGGTCGGGAGCGATATCCCTCGTGTCATCAGTTTTACCGGATCGGTCGGGGTCGGAAATATCATAACCCGCAGTGCGGGAATTAAAAAAATCTCTCTCGAACTCGGCGGCAATGCGGCGACCTATATCGATACAAGCGCCGATTTGGAATATGCCGCCGCGCGTTGTGCGATCGGTGCGTTTGTCAATTCGGGGCAGGTGTGTATTTCATTGCAGCGTATTTATGTTGACAGCTCTGTATATGATGAATTTGCTCTCAAAATGGCCGAAGCAACGTCCAAACTCGTCGTCGGATCACCCTATAACGACGATACGTTTTTAGGACCGCTGATCAATGACGAAGCGGCGTCAAGAGCTATGAGCTGGGTTGAAAGCGCCATCGAAGAGGGGGCACGTGCATTGACGCCGCCGAGATGTGAAGGACGCATTTTTTATCCGTGTGTCATGGCGGATGTTACGGAGTCGATGAAAATCGTTTGCGAGGAAGTATTTGCGCCGATCGTGAGTCTGGTTCGGGTGGATGGAATTGATGATGCAATCACACGTATGAACAATTCGCCGTATGGATTGCAGTTTTCGGTTTTTACCAATAACCTCTCTCATGCGACCAAAGCGATCGATGAACTCGATGCCGGCGGTGTCGTAATCAACGATATGCCGACACTCCGTTTTGATATTCAACCTTACGGCGGTGTCAAGCTCAGCGGTGTAGGACGCGAAGGTCCCCGTTTTGCAATAGAAGAGTTTACGGAAATTAAGTCCATAGTCATACTATAAAAAATAAAGGAATTAATAATGTTAGAAGTAGGAACCACAGCCCCCGATTTTTGTTTGAGTAACCAAGACGACGTAGAGATATGTTCACGCGACCTGCGCGGAAAATGGATCGTTCTTTATTTTTACCCGAAAGATTCGACTCCGGGATGTACGACCGAAGCGTGCGAGTTTAGCGACGCTATGGACGATTATGACGATATGGGGGCGATTATTCTCGGTGTAAGCGCTGACAGTACCAAGTCGCACCGCAATTTCATCGAGAAAAAATCGCTTCAGATCACACTTCTCAGCGATCCGACAACCCAGATGATGCAAGAGTACGGTGTATGGGCGATGAAGAAAAACTATGGCAAAGAGTATATGGGGATTGTCCGCTCAACCTATATTATCGATCCGAAAGGGATCGTACGTGTGGCATGGACGAATGTTAAAGTGAAAGATCATGTGGCGAAAGTTAAAGAGGAGTTGGCAAAGGTTCAAGGGTAGTTCCCGCGATACGGGAACATAAAGGATTAAAATTTATATCGCAGATAAGCGCGGATGTCTTGTGCTTTGTCGACGACGTTGTCACCGTAACCGGCACCGATAGCCTGATCCATACTCATAGGGGTACCTGTAACACTTCCGAAAAAGCCGTTGCTTCCGCTGTAATCATAATTGATATAGGTATAGCGTAGTTGGAACGTTAGGATGTCGTCCACTAAAGGTTCGGTGAAATACACTTCATACGCATCTCCGCGTGCAGCGATTTTAGAACCGATCAGTGTGTCTTCGCCGTAGGTAAGAGGACGCCAGAACGAGGAACCGTGGTTAAATTCGATCCCCCATCGCCCTTCTTCGCTGATGAGGGATGGAAACTGTGTTCCGATCCAGTAGCTGTAACCTGTCTCGCTGTCAAATGAGCCTAACATACCTTGTTTTCCGCTCCCTTTGTACGGATCGGTTTTGGACACGGCACCGCTGATGAAAATTAACGAATCATCCAAAAATTCGCTCCATCCGTCCCCGATCCCGTTGACCATAGCAAACGCCGTTGCGGTATGAAGTCCGCCTACCGTTTCCATATTCCCGCCCGGAGCTTCTTGATCGATCAAATTATTCGCATAGGTGTATTGAAAGCCGGTACTGAATTGTTTGTCATCATAGGGAACGACGATAATGCCGGCCATATCGATGTTATTGGTTTTGGAAGAGCCGTTACCGGTGTAGGGGGCAGAACTAAATCTCGGTTCCGCTTCGCTCATACCGCGCCCTGCACAGAGTTTGAAATACGATCCCGCAAGGCCGGTAAGTTCTTCCGTCCCGAATTTGGCACTGGCTCCGTCAAATTCGACATTGATCGCATGGGCGAGCGGAGAGGAAGTTTTGACATCGTCGCGGAAATTGATGAGGTGTCCTTCGGTAGAGGGGCGGCGGCCGATACTAAACGTCCACGGAATTTCCAAACCTGCGAGTTCATCGTCAGTATAGAGGAAATAGGCCGAGCGGACACGCAGGGTGTCATCATACGCCGATTCGCCGCTAATCCAGTCAAAACCCTCCATCGCCGGACTTTGAGTTGTTTGCGCACGTTCGCCGAAAATTTTATTATAGGCTAACTGCCCGGTAAAACTGATGTTTTTGTTGGCGGCATAGCCCATATTCAGCCAAAGGCGGTTGCTGAATACGGCATCGTTTTTGTGTGTGCTTCCATCCGCCATTTTATAGTGAAGGTTATCGACACTGGTGCGGAAATCAACCCCGAATTTCAGGTTGTCGCCGTTTGTTTTTTTATTGATCGTGCTGATTTGGTCTTGAATATCTTCAAGTGTCTCATTAATATTGGCAGACGTTGTCGCGTCTTGTTTTGAATTGGTATTCGAAGGCGTTGAAAGTTGAGTGCTTAGACGGCTGTTTTCAGCTTTTATCGATTCAAGTTCGGCTTTTAGTGCCGCCATCTCACGTTCCATTTTTTCGAACCGCTGTATAAGCGAGTCATCCGAAAATGCGTTTGTGGTAAGTAACGCGGCGGTTATGACTGAGCCCAAAATCCGTTGTTTCATCATATCTCCTTATTCCAATGCCAGTGCATTGGCAGATTGATATTAACGAAAGTTATATAAAAGCAATTTTAAAAAGTTAAGATTCGTGTGATAAAAACGTGACAAATAGACAATATTAAATACAGCTAAATTTAAGAGCCATTTCAGTATAATCCGCCCGATTTTCTCTCCTCATTTTATGACGTAAGAAAAAAATCGCAAGCGAATCGTGCTGTTCTCGTGCATCCGATGTTTCATCGGCTCTGTTTGCGCTCGCCCAAGTAAACGAATGAACAAAAAAATACATTAACACGGGAGCCTCTTATGGTAACTATGAAAGACCTTTTGGAATGCGGTGTACACTTTGGTCACCAAACACGTCGTTGGAATCCGAAAATGAAAAAATACATTTTCGGTGTTCGTAAAAACATTTACATCATCGATCTTCAAAAAACATTGCGTTATTTCCGCAATGCGTATCAACAAGTTGTTGATGCTGCAGCTGAAGGTAAAACTGTTCTTTTCGTAGGAACAAAAAAACAAGCACGTGTTGCGATCCGCGATGCGGCAGTAGCATGTGGAATGCCGTACGTTGACAACCGATGGTTGGGTGGAATGTTGACAAACTTCCCGACGATCCAAAAATCAATCCGCAAACTTGATATCATCGAAGAGATGCAAGCAAACGGACAAATCAACCTTTTGACTAAAAAAGAAGCGTTGATGATGAATCGTCAAAAAGAAAAATTGATCGCATACCTCGGCGGTATCCGTCATATGAAAACTTTGCCGGACATGATGTTTGTTATCGATGCGGTAAAAGAACACATCGCGGTTCAAGAAGCGCGTAACCTCGGAATCCAAGTTGTTGCTCCACTTGATACTAACTGTGATCCTGACGTTATCGATATTCCAATCCCTGGAAATGACGATGCGATCCGTTCTATCCAACTTTTCTGTAAAGAAATGGCGGAAGCGATCAATGAAGGTAAAGCACTTCGTAACGGCGGAAACGACGAAGCGGTAGCGGAAGAAGAAGTTGCACCTGAAGCAGCAGCGGTTGAAGCGGCTACTGAAGAAGTTGTAGCAGAGGAAGCGTAATCATGGCAGAAATCACAGCAGCAATGGTAAAAGACCTTCGTACGGCGACAGATGCGCCTATGATGGATTGTAAAAAAGCCCTCACTGAGTGTGATGGTGATATGGAAAAAGCGAAAGATTGGTTACGTGACCGCGGTATGGCCCAAACGGCTAAGAAAGCGGATCGTGTTGCGGCTGAAGGACTTTTAGGTCTTAAAGTATCTGAAACTTTCTCTTCGGCTTCTTTGGTAGAGATCAACTCGGAAACTGACTTCGTTGCTAAAAACGACGGCTTCATCGCTTTGGTCGGAAACACTGCGGCACACGTATTTACAACGGGTGTAAGCACGGTAGAAGAGTTGAACGAAACTTCATATGAAACAGGTACATTCTCTGAGTATTTCACATCTCAAGTAGCACGTATCGGTGAAAAAATCGTAACTCGCCGTTTTGTAACTCTCAATGCGGGTGAAAACGGATGCGTTAACGGTTACGTTCACTCTAACGGCCGTGTCGGTGTTCTTGTAGCGGCTGCGTGTTCGGATGCAAAAGTAGCCGAAGCTATGGCTCCTATGCTTAAAAACGTTGCAATGCACGCTGCGGCGATGAAACCTACGACATTGACATCTAAAGATTTCGATCCTGCGTTCGTTGAAGCGGAAACTATCGGTCGTATCGAAGCGATCAAAACTGAGAACGAAGAATTGGCACGTTTGAAAAAACCGCTTAAAAACGTTCCTCAATATATCTCTGCTTGCCAATTGACTCCGGAAGTTATGGCTGCAGCTGAAGAAGCGATAAAAGCTGAACTCGCGGCAGAAGGCAAACCGGAAAAAATCTGGGCAAACATCATCCCTGGTAAATTGGCTCGTTTCGTAGCGGACAATACGACTTTGGATAAAGAGCTTGCGCTTTTGGATCAAAACTACGTTATGGATGATTCTTTGACAGTAGCTGAAGCGATCACAAAAGAAGCGGCAAAACACGGCGGAACGGCTGAACTTGTAGAGTTCGTTAAGTACGAAGTGGGTGAAGGTATCGAAAAACAAGTCAACGATTTCGCTGCCGAAGTCGCTGCACAAATGAGTTAATCAGTTTTATTTTTTCTCTAGTTCCCCTTTGCGGGGAAACGCTTTCTTTTTCCTCTTTATTAATCTTATTTCCTTTATAATTCCCCTATGACACTTTTAAAAGCTACCTCTTTATCACATGCCTTTGACTATCCTTTGTTTGAGGATATTTCCATGACTCTCAATGAGGGAGAATCGATCGCCATAGTCGGTGTCAGCGGGAGCGGAAAATCGACACTGATGCACATTCTCTCTTCATTGCTGCATCCTCTAAAAGGGAATGTCGAGCTTTTCGGTGAGGATATTTACCGGCTTGACGATAAATCGCTTGTGAAGCTTCGCCGTAATGATTTGGGGATGATCTATCAAAGCCACTACCTTTTTAAGGGCTTCAGCGCGTATGAAAATCTGGAAGTGGCAACGCTCCTTTCCGGTGAGAAAATTGATCCGACGCTGCTAAAGCGTTTGGGGATCGATCACGTGATCAACCAAAAAGTGACCGAACTCTCCGGAGGGCAGCAGCAACGTGTATCGATTGCCCGTGTAATGTCCAAAAAACCGCGTCTGATTTTTGCGGATGAGCCGACAGGGAATCTTGATCATGCGACGGCGCTTGAGGTAATGGAAATTTTCGATGACTATTTGCGCGAGCATAAGGCCGCAATGATCTTAGTGACCCACGATGAAGCGCTGGCTGAACGCTGTACACATGTCTATCGTATGCAAAACGGTAGTTTGAAAGAGATGTAAAGTTATGGAATGGGCAGAAATTTTTAGCGAAGGCCGGACCATCGCTTTTATTTTGCTGTTCATCCGCTTCGGTGCTTTGTTCATGGCAGTACCGATATTTTCACATATGAATATTCCGATATCGATCAAAGCGGCTATGGCTTTTTTCTTTACGGTCTTTTTTTTCGGTGCCGTTCCGCCGCTACATATCCCTACCGATACCCTTAGTCTCACCGTTGCGATTTTGGGTGAAATGCTTTTCGGCCTTGCCGTCGGAATCGTATTGCAGCTGGCCTATCATGTGATCACATTTGCAGGGGGGCAAATATCGTTTATGATGGGATTCTCGCTTGCTTCGGCGATTGATCCGCAATCTGGGGTTTCGATGCCGATTATCAGTCAGTTTTTATCGTTGCTGGCATTAATGATATTACTGATCTTTGATTTGCATCATTGGATATTGTTATATGCATCACAGTCGATCAGTACCGTTCCTTTGGGAGGATTTCTGATGACCCCGTCACTGTTTAAATACATTATGCATGCAATGACAAACATGTTTGTCGTCGGGTTCATGATCGCATTTCCGATTACGGCGCTATCCATGCTGGCAGATTTAATTTTCGGAATGCTGATGAAAACGATGCCGCAATTCAACCTATTGGTCATCGGTATGCCGATTAAAATCGCCGTTTCGTTTGTAGTCCTTATGGCTACATTGGGGGCAACCTTGATGATCGTTACCTCACAAACCCAAAATGCCTATAATTTTCTCGAAAAGCTATTCTAAATAAGGTCTGGCGTGTTGAATAAAAGGATAGGAAGCATTTCGGATCGAACGGATTTTGTTTGGATTATCGCTGCATCGAATGACGGAGTGAGCCGAACGAAATAACTCTTCATTAATAGTACCATCGCTTGTACATACCAAAGAATCATCTACTAGGATGAGCGTTTGATCCAGCTTCACTTCAGAGAGATACAGTTCTATATTTTTATACTGGATCAGAGAAAGAGGGTCTCCCTTTGTCTCTTGGACGGTTAATGTCACCGTAGTCCCTTTTTTGATTGCCGAGAGAAGTTTTTTACTTAAATCTGAATGGTGCAAAGAGGGGGTTATGATAAGAATTTGTGAAGCAGTTTTAAACGAGCGATCCAATTGATGCAGAAAACGGCTGTGATTATCGGGCAGTTTAAAAATAGTTTCTTGTGCATAAACGGATACAAATATGAAAAGAAGCACAAGAAGTTTTATCATTTAATTTTTTTTTAGTTACAATGATACCATTTAGCCTATGAATGAACAAGCACAAACATAAAAAGAGGGGTAGCAAATAATGAAAATTTTGCTTTTTAACGATAATCCGGTAGTTCGAAAGCTGGTTGCTCTCAGCGCGCAAAAAACAAAAGATGATTTGAGTGTAGTCTGGTCAACAGACGAAATTGAGGGGAATGAATACGATTTGCTCATTGTCGATGATGCATTGTACAGTGATGAGATATTGGATTCCATCAATGAAAAAATTGTTGCTAAAAACACGTTATTTATGGCTACACGAGGCAAAGCCGTCCCTTCCGGGTTTGATAATGTTATTAATAAGCCGTTCTTGCCTACCGATTTGGTGGATATGTTTGTTCAAATTGAAAAAAAAGTGAGTGTTGGGCGTGATCAGTCGGATAATGAAGTTGAAGAGCATGCTTCAAGTACTTCGACATATGCGATAAATTTGGAAGATTCCCTTTCAGAACTAGAGGGCGATGAAACTGAAGCGTTAGTCGGAGCGGAAGACGATTTAGATTTTGGCGACTTGGACGATTATGAGGACAAATTGCCTGAAACCGCTATTTTGGATCAGGAAGAGGTACAGGAAGTTCAAGAACTTTTAGAGGATACCGAAGAAGATGATCTGACTATGGATGACGAGTTTTCGGTAGAAGGAAGCGCTCCGATCAGTCTCCCTGATGAGGAGATCGGAGTACCGATAGAGTTGGAAGATGATTTCTCTTTAGATGATGCAAATATTATTGATGAGGAAAAAGAGGAAGAAGAACTCTTAGGCTTTGATGATATAGAAGAGAATGAAATACCTAGTGATGAAGAAGTGCCGAAAAATGATCTTTCAGAGGACGATGAGTTCGGCGATCTTGAGCTTCCTGAACCATTAGAAGAAAGCAGCGGATTATCAGACGAAGATGAACTTTTGTCAATGGGTGAAGACGATGCACTTGGTGAATTAGAATTGCCTGAAGATGATGGGCTGTCGGACATGAATGACGCAACTTCTTTTGATCTCTCGGGATTGGAAGAGATGGATGAGTCTATGCTTATGGATGATGATGAACTGGGTGATTTAGAATCAAAGATTGAAGATGCCGTTGGCGGATTAGAAAGCGAAGAATTGGAACGAGAATTGGAAACAGATGATTTTGACCTTAGTTTGAATGATGAGATGATGGAAGAATTGATGTCGACAGAAGAAGAGAACCTGATGGATACGGGGAGTTTTGATGAGTTGGACATGCTTGACGAGCGGGAACTTAAAATAGCGGTAGGTGAAGAGGTAGAAGAAGAGGATGAACCTGTTTTGGTTGCAAAAGGGGGATCATCACTTGCGGCTGAGGCGCTGGATGAAGTATTGAACGAATCATCACCGTACGCAGAATTTACTGATGAAATTGAGGAAGCCGAGCCAGTTGCCTCACATGCAGAGGGCGTTGAAGCGCTACAGGCACTTCTTAAAGCGTTATCGAATGAAAACGTCTCCAAATCCCTCAAAGGGATGAATATCAGTATTAACATCAATTTCGGGAACGGTGCATGAATCGTCAAAGCGGAGCGATACTCGTTTTATCAGGGCCAAGCGGCGCCGGCAAAAGTTCATTGATTCAGAAAATTAAAGATCAGATCGGTCCAATCTATTTTTCGATTTCAACGACGACACGCCCTATCCGAGAAGGTGAAGTGGACGGTGTTCACTATTATTTCGTGGGTGTAGAAGAGTTTAAGCGCGATATAGAAGATGAGATGTTTTTGGAATATGCAGTCGTTCACGGCAATTATTACGGAACATCGTTAGGACCGGTTAAAAAAGCGCTTAAAGAAGGAAAACTCGTTATTTTTGATATCGACGTGCAGGGGCACGACGCGGTACAAAATCGGCTAAGCGACATTACAACATCGGTCTTTATTACCACCCCTTCACTGGAAGAGTTAAAACGACGGTTGTATAACCGTTCTACCGACAGCGAAGAGGTCATCCTCGGACGTATTGAAATGGCAAAACGGGAAGTTCAGCGGATTAGCGAATATGATTTTTTAATCGTCAATGACAACCTTGAAGAAGCGGCGGAAATTTTGGTTTCCATAGCAAAAGCGGCACGGATGAAGATACCGACATTTCAAATTAATGAATTTGTTCAAACCTGGGAAGCCTCGTAATAAAAACTTTGGCGTATTTATCGAAATACGTTATACTTCCCCACTTAATTTTCTACAGAAGGAACTCTAATCATGAGTATGCCAAGCGGAACCGAATTATTATTGATTTTCGGGATTGTTATTTTGTTATTTGGTGCGAAAAAAATTCCCGACCTTGCAAAAGGGATCGGACAAGGTATCCGTAATTTCAAAAAAGAGATGAAAGAAGAAGAACCGGTAGCTACAACTACTCCGACTGAAGCTCCTAAGCAAGTCGATGCATCAGCATCTACGACGGCAGAAGCTCCTAAAACTACGACACAAGCGTAATTCTTGAAACAGCGAGTCAATGCGCTGTTGCGCGATAAATTCAATGCTGACGTTATCCTCGAAAAACCGAAAGATCGTTCTTTCGGTCACTTCGCTACCCCTATCGCTTTTTCACTAGCCAAAGAATTACGAAAATCTCCTATGCTCATTGCCGAAGAGATTGCAGGGTCGTTCGCGGATGAGTCGATGTTTAGTGCCGTAGAATCGGTTCAGGGCTATATTAATTTTCGTCTCTCCGAAGCATTTTTGGATGAGTATGCTTCATGGGCATTGAGCCACGGCGATGAATTTGGAAGCAGCGATAAAAAAGGGACGATCCTTTTGGAATTCGTAAGTGCCAACCCGACGGGACCGCTTCACATCGGTCATGCCCGCGGTGCGGTGTACGGCGATACGATGCTGCGTCTCGGGCGTCATTTAGGCTACGATATCACGGCGGAATACTACGTTAACGATGCGGGAAATCAGATCGATTTACTCGGTGTCTCCCTTCAGCTTGAAGGGCGAAGCAGTCTCCTCGGCGAGAGTGTCGAATGGCCTGAGAAATATTACCGGGGCGAGTATCTGAGCGATTTGGCACGAGAAGTTGTAGAGCTTTTCGGCGAAGAAGCTCTGCGTGATGAGAGCCGTCAAAAAGAACTGGCATTGTGGGCAAAAGACAAAATTTTGGCCCTTATCGTAGATGATCTGGCCGCGATCAATGTCCACTTTGATACATTTGTCGGAGAAGCATCGCTGTACAGCGAATGGGACCGTGTCATGGCAAAAATGGGCGAGGGTGTTTATGTGAATGAAGGCAAAACCTTTATCCGCTCATCCGACCTCGGCGATGACCACGATCGGGTCGTTGTCCGTGAAGACGGCCGACCTACCTACCTTGCTGGGGATATTATCTACCATAACCAAAAGTTCGAGCGCGGATATGATGATTATATCAATATCTGGGGAGCGGATCACCACGGTTATATCGCCCGTGTGAAAGCGGCAATTACCTTTTTGGGCTACGATTCTTCCAAGCTGGAAGTACTCCTTTCGCAGATGGTGAGTCTTCTTAAAGACGGTGAACCGTTTAAGATGTCCAAACGTGCCGGAACTGTTATTTTGATGAGCGATGTCGTCGAAGAGATCGGTGCGGAAGCGCTGCGCTTTATGTTCGCCTCTAAAAAGTGCGACACGGCGCTCGAGTTCGATATCGAAGAACTCAAACGTCAGGACAGTTCCAACCCGATCTACTATATCCAATATGCGCATGCCCGTATTCAGACATTGATTTCAAAAAGCGAAAAAAATATGGATGAGATTATGGGATCACATTTGTATGGACTGAGTAGCGATGCCGACGGATTGTTGTTTGAAGCGCTGTTGTTACCAGAAATCATCGATGACGCTTTCGAATCGCGCCAAGCGCAAAAGCTTCCTGACTATCTTAAAGTTTTAGCGGGAAGATTGCATAAATTTTATTACGATACCCGTATTATCGGAACGGAAGACGAAGCAAAACTTCTTAAACTTCTTCTTGTCGTTGCTCTCTCTATCAAAACAGGGCTCTCATTGCTCGGAATCCAAGCAAAAGACCGGATGTAAATCCGAGTCTTCTTGCGATACCGGATTTTATATCCGCTACCTCTTTCTTTAGCCTAAAAGGCGTGCCATCGATTGACGCATTGTGTCCGTTTGGTGTGCCATCGCAAGCAAGCCTGCACTGATCTGATTATTGCTTTGCTGAAACTCACTCACTTGTTTTGCCATATCCGTATCCGCGATTTGGCTTTTCGCTGCCGCCGTATCGGTTATTTGCTGCAACAGTACATTTGTACTGCTGATAAAATTGTTGGTTGCCGATCCGACATCGCTTTGGGCTGATGCAAGCGTTTGGGCATATTGGTTGATCCCTTCTTGGTTATCAATACTCAGCCCTTTCGGAGAAACATTCGCAATAGATGCCGAAAGGGTGCCCTCACCGATCGAGATAGAAAAATTGTTGTTAAAAAGAGGATTGCCGTTGTAGCTTGTCGTGTTAACAATGTTTTGCATCGATGAGAGGGTACGCTGAAACTGACTGTTTAACGCTTGCTTATCGGCACTGTTGAGGATAGCGCTGTTATTGCGGACACTTAAATCGTTCAATGTTTGTGTCTGATCCGAAAGGCTGCTCAGTGCCCCGTCAGCAATCTGCAACATGGCAATTCCGTCATTGGCGTTCATTAACCCCTGCGATAATGAAGAAATTTGATTCTGCATCATATCGGCAATAGTCCGTGACGAACTGTCTTCTAATTTGAGTTCAACGGCTGTAGCGATTTTCTCAAGCGTTTTATCACGATTTGAAGTTTCCGTATTCATCTGCGGAAGCGCATTTGATAGTGAATTTACTTTCATATCATCCTCCTTGATAATTTCTAGTATATTTAGAATATCACTGAATGAATTAAAAATTGATAAGATTTTGAGACTAAAGTTTTCTTTGCCGTATTACAGCAATGCTATAATTGCGCAACAGAAAGTAAGTGAGGAGCGGGGAATGGTTAAAGTCGCGGCGATACAGATGCAGATGAGCGAAGATAAAGCTTCCAATGTTGCAAAAGCGGAATCGATGGTGCGTGACGCGGCGCGTAACGGTGCCAATATTATTTTGATCCCCGAATTGTTTGAGGGATATTACTTTTGCAAAGATATGGACGATAAATATTTTGCATGGGCACAACCGCTTGAGAATAATCCGCTGATCGCACATTTTAGTGCGTTGGCCAAAGAACTGGGTGTCGTATTGCCGATCAGCTATTTTGAGCGCGACGGTGAGCGTTATTTCAACTCTCTCGTGATGATCGATGCGGACGGCACCGTAATGGAAAATTACCGTAAGACCCATATTCCCGACGGTCCGGGATACGAAGAGAAATTTTACTTTGAACCGGGGGATACGGGTTTTAAAGTATGGGAAACCCGCTACGGTAATGTCGGCGTAGGGATTTGCTGGGATCAGTGGTTCCCTGAGACGGCGCGCTCCCTCACACTGTTGGGTGCCGATATGATTTTCTATCCGACGGCTATCGGATCTGAGCCGGAGATCGGCGTTGATTCGGCGTCGCATTGGCAGCGGGTACAGATGGGACACTCTGCGGCAAACATCATCCCAGTGATTGCGGCAAATCGTATCGGAGAAGAGGTCGGCGAGAGCTGTACCCTCACGTTTTACGGTAGTTCGTTTATCACCGACCATACGGGTGCGAAAGTCGCCGAAGCTTCTCGGAATCGCGAAGAGATACTCTACAGCGAGATCGATCCAGCATCGATTCGTGAACACCGCCACTATTGGGGGTTGATCCGCGACCGCCGTCCGGAGTGTTACGGAGAGATTGTTAAGCAATAACGATATGGAAAAATCAGCCACAAAAAATCTTCATGTTTTATATGTAGAAGATGATGATGTGGCACGTGAAAACGGGATTGAATACCTTGAAAACTACTTCGATCATGTTCATGCCGCTTCGGATGCTTTTGAAGGATTAAAGCTCTATCGGGAGGTTCATCCCGAAATCATCATTACCGATATTCAGATGCCTAAACTAAACGGCTTAGAGTTTATCAAACAAATCCGTAAAGAGAATAAAGAGACGCAGATTATTGTCATTAGCGCGTACAGTGACACAACCTATCTTCTTCAGGCAATCGAGTTGCAGTTAGTCAAATACCTGATTAAACCGGTACAGGAGAGCGCTTTTAAAGAAGCGTTGCGACAATGTATCGAAAGTATCCACCATAAAGATTCTAATATCATCAACCTTCCGGAAAATACCTATTTTGACACGTACAATCAGACTCTTGTCCGCGATGGTGACATTGTTGCTTTACGGACAAAAGAGCTTCAGATACTGAGTCTGCTCCTCAAATACAAAAACCGCTATGTCACCTATAGCGAGATCGAAAACCATGTTTGGCGAGAGAGTGCGATGAGCAATGACGCGCTTAAAACCCTGATGAAAAATCTCAAAGCCAAACTTCCTCCAAATCTTATTTCAAACCTCTCGGGGACGGGATATAAAATTGAGTGCTGAAGCGTTCACCCACTTAGCCTACGGTGCAACGTTCGGCATTTTACTGATGAGTATCGTCTATACGTTGGTACGCTATGTTTATTCCAAAGAGATTATGTATATCAGCTATTGTGCAATGCAGGTCTTTTCATTGGGGTACATCAGTGTATACAGTCATCTTTTTTCGCTATCAGCGTTTAGTCAAGAGATATTTCTTCTGCTAGCAACGCTTAGTGCCGTTATTTTTGCGATAACGTTTCATGAGGGCAATTTGATCCCAAAGATTACTAATTTTAAAGAGTTGGTTATCAATACCCTCTTGCTCAATGTTGTCATTTTAACCGCCTTTTATCACTATATCCTTTTTGAGTATCTCCCCTATACGGTAGTTTATGCGATTTTGTTTCTCTCAATCGTATTTAACCTCCGATCAGGATTTAAACCGACGATCGTTTACGTCATCGGATGGTCACTGCTGTGTATTTTGTTGTTTGTGTTTCAGCTCAAACAGGTGTACGTAGAACACGGTTATATCGATATTGTATTGGCGGCGTTTGCAGTGGAAGCGGTGTTGTTTACGATCTCTATTTCGTACAAATACAATCTTTTCAAAAATCAGGCACTCGATCATCAAAATATGCTGTTTCAACAGTCAAAAATGGCAAAAAGCGGTGAGATGATCGCTAATATCACCCACCAGTTTCGTCAACCCCTCAACAACCTCTCCTACCTGTTGATGAATTTGAAAAGTCGATATGAAAACCGTACGCTTGACGATGCATATTTTGATAAGAAAATCGCTTCGGCTCAGGAACAACTGCAGTTTTTATCCAAGACGATTGATGATTTCAAAGAGTTTTATACCCCTGACAAAGTGAAAGAACCTTTTTCCCTCACCGAAGCGATCCGCAACAGCGTTGCCGTCATTGCTCCCGATTTGAAGAGCAAGGGAATTGTATTGGAGGTTGTTGCTTGTGATGAAGAGGTAATTGTTTTTGGGAAAAAGAATGAGCTGTCACAGGTACTTTTGGCGTTGATCTCCAATGCGTCGGATGCATTGAGAGGGGTTAGTGAACCAAAGATTATCCTTCGCAGCAACCGTAATGGAAGCGAAGCAATGATTAGACTCGAAGATAACGGGAGCGGGATCCCAAGCGATGTGCTCGGAAAGATATTTGAGCCCTATGTTACGACAAAATCGCAAGGGAGCGGAATCGGGCTCTATTTATGCAAAATGATAATCGAAAAAAGCTTCGGAGGAAAAATAGAGGTAGAGAGCAAGGTTCGGGAGGGGAGCGTGTTTACCCTCTCGATGGCGCTCTATCACTGAGTTCGCGGATAGATAAACGAAATCTCTTTTACGACAGAGATTTTCGGATCTTCTTTTGCAAAGATCATCAGTTTGACTTTCAACGCGGTGTCTCTTCGATCCGACTGGGACAAGTTTTGATTTGTCGAGATCACCAATATCCGTTTTCGCATTCCGTCCGGTTTGAGGGTTAGCGCTTCAAAGCTATCGATACGGAAGTTTTTATCTTCCACTTTGACATCATAGGTATAGGTTTGTTTTTGGGTGTTGTGAATGTTAACAATATAGTTGTTGCTCACGATACCCTCCTGCACTTTGTAGAGTTCGTTTGGTTTATTGATATTGACCAACACCCGCTCTTGTTCCGATGCAAATGCTGCCGCAAAAATCAAAGATCCAGCCATAGCGACGAAATACATCATATTGCGTTTTGAAAAAATAGAGCACTTTATGTCATGAAAAATAGATTTTTGGCTTCCCCACTCGATCAGTGATTTTTTACCCAGTTTGCCCATAACAGCAGTACAGGCATCGGCGCATCCGAGGCAGTTGATACACTCTAACTGTAGTCCTTGACGTATATCAATGTGGGTCGGACATACTTTGACACAGGCTTCACAGGTGGTACACTCTTCTGTTCCTATCCACTGTTTACTATCCGTAATCTGCTTTTGATTGTTTTGGTAAATCAAACCGCCGCGATTGTGGTTATAGACGACGTGTTTGGTATTATCATCGTACAGGACGGTTTGAATACGTGAATAAGGGCACAGGTAGGTACAAAAACTCTCCTGCATCCATACAATATCGTAGATCAAAAATGCTGCAGTCGTCGCAATAAAGATAATGATAAATAGGTGTTCTTCGGGATGGTACATGTAGGTGAAAAAATCTTCAGGCGGAACAAAATACCAGATGAAATTGGTCGATGCGGTTGTGGCGATTAACGTCCAGAGCAAAAATCCGACAACAATTTTGAGTTTATTCTCAAGAGGTGAGGTATCCATCCGCTTTTGTTTGTTCGCATTGTTTCTCAAATCAAGGAGTGTTCCTTGAATCAGATCCCGATAAATGGTTCGAAAAATAGTCTGAGGGCATCCCCATCCGCACCACGCTCTACCCAAGATGGAGGTGAGGGCAAAAATGCCGATAAACAAAAACATTAGCAAAAACGGCATAATGTAAAATTCGTTGACATCGTATGCCAATCCCATAAAATGGAACTGGAGTTTCTCAAACGAGAGAAGTAACAGATGGTTTTCATTGAGCGTGATAAACGGCACAACAAAGGTAAACAGGGTGACAAAGGCGTAGAACCAATATCGCTTAGTCGCATAAGACATAGAGACTCCTTGAAGATAGAATGAAGAACTGTAAAAAAATAAAGTGTCTTTTTGGTGGTCTTAAAAAAAAAGAGTGGAACTCCTTTTGCTTTAGTGAAGGTAAGAATCACTAACGGGGGTTGCCGTGAAAGTTGTTTTACGCAATAACGCTATCTTTGTTCAAGGGAGCTCTAATACGCTCGAAGAGTCGTGGATGGAGGAGTTTTTCGACCATCACATCCATAACACACTGTTTTTGGATAACGGTGTTCTGGTCCTCAACAACGAAAATTCTTCCGATCAAAAAGAGGAGTTTTTGGAGACATTGAGCGAGCGTTTTACAAAAGCCAATGAACTGACCAGTTCGTTTTACAGCCGATCGCTCAAACGGTGCCGCACGGCCGCCGTCCGGATTGAAGTTCCTTTCCGTGAGAGTGAAAAAGTGGATATCGAAGTATATGCCTACAATTCGGGTTGTGTACAATTTACCCTTTTGAGTCCGAACCGCTGGGTGATGCGCTATCTCAAACAGCAGCTTTCCAATTTAGTGACAAGCTCGACAGACGATGATATTTTTATCGATGTCAGTACCGCTGCCGCTAAAGCACGCCTTGAGAAAACGCTTAACCGCCGAGAAGTTCTCCATTTTACGATCAACTACCAATACGATGACGAATTTATGAGCCGGCTTTACGGAAACTACAAAGGGTGGGGATTCGGAAACGATGCAATCGATAAAATGATCCGCTACCATGCGATTTTCGAAATACCGATGGGATCCACACCGGAAGATTTGAAAAAACGGTACCGAATGCTGGCAAAACGGTATCACCCGGATCGAGTACAGAGCAAAAATCCTAAAATCATCAATAAATACACCGAAAAATTCCAGCTTCTCCAAGAGGCGTACGGCGCATTACGGGCGGTCAGTTAAAACGCTTAAATCTTCCGCACTAAAGCGGAAGAGCCGTTTATCCTTCAAATCATTCAGTTCGTTTGAAAACCCTCGCTTGGTGAAGAGAAAGATCCTATCCGGTGCAATAGAGAGTTTGACACATTTCTCTTCGAGATGACGAAGCTCTTTTTTGTTCACCTTGTGGTTCGTCCATTTGCACTCCCCGACCCATGTCTCCCCCTCCATTGTCTCAGTAAGCAGATCAATCTCCACTTCACGGTTCCAGTAGCTTCCAGAATCGAGTAGATCGTTTTTAAACCGCGGCGCCAGTATTTCTCGGATATACAGATCACATAATTCTTCGAAGGTAAAACCGACAAAAGCGTTGAAACGCTCATGAAAATGGGCAAAAAAGGGGAGATAGTTTCCCTCTTGAATCGATTTGGAAAAAGGTTCCACAAACGCAAACCAAAAGCGCAAAAAAGGGAATTTAAACCGATATTTGTGCGAAATTTTATGATGTTCGATCTCTTTTTTAAACCGTTGTTTCGGATGGGCGCGCTCCAGGGGCATTTCGCGCGAACGCTCCAATGTCAGATATCCGCTGTAGCGTAAAAACTCAAAAGCTTCGTTTCCCCGCTCTTTGCCGATACGGGCACGGCGGTAAGCCGACCCCTGGCGTCGGTCTCCGACGGCTATGGCATGCAGAAGATTCAGATACAGGGGGTTGTCTTGAAGAGATGAGAGAAAGCGTTCCCGATGAAGCTCGAACGGCTCAAGTATATGCTGTGTGATAAGCGATTCGATCGGTGCATCGGCATCGATCGGCGTATCGTATCCTCCGAAGATGGCAAAGAGTTCAATACATTGCTCCATGTCGCGGGGGAGATTGAGATGAAAAAAATCGCTTATCAGTTTTTTATCCATTAAAAGGATTATAACGAATAAGTGAACGGTTGGCTATGACCTCTAGGATTGGTATCAGGAAGCAAGAACAACGGCGATGTTTTTGAGTATTTTGCTGACACGCTCGGAATATTCGTTGAGTTTTGCCGCATACGTATTTGCTGCAGATGCGTTGATCTCAAGTTCGCTCAGTATCTCCAGAATAGAGCGGATAAAATCACGGTGTTCGGCACATTCACGGCATACCGATGTATTGATGCACATTCCCGCATTCATAAGAACATAAGCCTCTTCACTCTCTATACTGAGCTGTGTGAAATATTCTGTATCACGATTCATAGGCAAATTGAGCAGCTGATGAAGTAGTTGAAATTGTTTTTGTGCTTCACGGATAGTATTTAACACGGTTTTCTCCCGTTAAAATTTGATTGACTTAATTGTAGCTCAAAAAAGGTAGAATAGCATTACAAATTTATTACTTTAAAAAGAGAATTTATGGAATATCGCTATATTGGTCGCAGCGGGCTGCGCGTATCGCCGATTTGTATGGGAACGATGACATTCGGGTCTCAATGCGATGAAAAAACGGCATTTAAAATTATGGATAAGGCGTATGAAGCCGGGGTGAATTTTTTCGATACGGCCGAACTGTATCCCGTCCCCCCCGAAGAGAAGCTTGCCGGATTGACCGAGGAGATGGTCGGTCGTTGGCTGAAAACGAAACCGCGCGAGAGCATCATCCTCGCATCCAAAGTGGCAGGGGCGGCATCGGGATGGTTCGTCCCTCCGATCCGTCACGGGTATACGGCGATTGATCGCTTTCACATCGTTCGGGCAATCGAGGGCTCTCTTAAACGTCTGGACACCGATTACATCGATCTGTATCAGATGCACTGGCCCGATACGGTTGTCCCCATCGAAGAATCGATGCGGGCGTTCGATGCTTTGGTGCAAAGCGGCAAGGTACGCTATATCGGTACTTCCAACGACAGCGCGCGCGGGACGATGAAATCGCTGATGGTTTCCAAATACGAAAAACTGGCCCGTTTCGAGTCGATCCAAAACAACTTTTCGCTTCTTAACCGTCGGGATTTAACCGAGATCGGCGCATTGTGCCGCGAAGAGAAGGTTTCTTTATTGCCGTATTCGCCTCTGGCGGGCGGGGTGCTCAGCGGGAAATACAATCAGGACATTAATGCTCACGGACGCTTTAGCGACTATGTGAAATCAAGCAACAAACGTCAGCGTCTGATGGCGGCACGGTTTATGAACGATAAAACATTGGCGTCGACGCAGGAATATCTGCGTATCGCGCATGAAGCGGGACTGCATCCGGTGACGATGGCGATCGCGTGGAGCAAGCAGTTCGATTTTGTCGCCTCTACGATTATCGGAGCGACAACGCCTGAGCAGTTGGATGCAAGCCTTGGGGCGATGAATGTGACTCTAAGCCCTGAAATATTACAAAAACTGGATGAGGTACATGCAAAAATTCTTTATCCTATGGGTTAGTCTAGCAGCCCTCTTTATCGGAGGGTGTGCGCAAAAACACTACGAAATCAGCAAGCCTAAACTGATCGTCATGAAAACGCCGAAACTCAAATTTGCCGATACGGGGTACATCCGCTCCAGCGGCGAGAGGGTCGAAGCTGAACTGTTTACCGCCGGTGTCGCGGTAGAGAAGATATCGATAGACGATAAGGTCTGCGTTAACGCGGGGTGTATGAGCGAAGAGGCGTTTGTCCGCGAGTATCTTTCACCTGATTATCCGAAAGATACGCTCCGACGCATTTTATTGGCCGAGCCGATTTTCGGCGGGATCAATACGTCCGAGCAGTGCGGAGGGGCACGGACACAGTACATTCGAGACGACAAAAGGGACATCGTCTATCGGCTCAAAACGGATGAAACCTACTTTAAAGACCGTGTAAACGGTTTTATTATCAAAATCAGCGATCTTGACGATAATCAATCTCTTCCGTGAATAACTAAGCTACAATCGCTGTAAAAAAGGGGTTGTATGAACGTTTCTCCCGGCTTTTCCTTGCCGCTGCGTCTGATCGCCCCCTATTTTGTGGCGGCGGTCCTGTTTAATATAGCTTCCATGATTTTTTTATTTTTTTTGCAGAGCGATATCGGTTTGCGCGATTTCAGAGTGATCGGATGGGTGCATGCTTATATGATCGGTTTTGTGATGATGAGCATTATAGGCGCGATGGCTCAGTTGTCGGTCGTGGTTGCGGAAGTTCATCACCGATACCCGAAAGTATTCGCCTGGATAGGACCCTTGCTGGGCGCGGGGACGGTTGTACTGGTGATCGGATTTATCTACAACCCTTTTTGGCTGGGTATCGGCGGCGGATTGATTCTTTGTGCGCTGGCGATTTTTGCTTTTAATCTCTTTATTACCCTTCGATTCAGTCGCCGCCGTACGGCAGTTACTCGTTCGATGCAGTGGAGTACCCTGTTTTTAGGAATCGGTTTGATGATCGGGATGATGATGGCTTTGGGATACGGCGGGATCATCCCCGTCGATCCGACACACTGGCGTATGGGGCATATTTTTGCCGTGTTCGGCGGATACGTTATGATCAACATCATGGGAGTGAGTACGGTGTTGCTTCCGATGTTCGGTGCCTGCAATCGGGTGAGCGATAACGATTATACGGTCAGTTTTTATACGATGGTCATAGCGGTAGGGATGATGCTGTTTGCTTCGGTATTGCAGATAGAGATACTCGAATATGTGGCTCTTTGGCTGGGGATCGGGTCGGTGATGTACTATATGTTTCGGGTATATTTGATATTTACCTCCAGGAAAAGGGTCTACAGCGATATATGGGAACGCTCGGTTTCCGTTGCGTTTATCGCTTTGGCACTCTCCGTCGGATCGGGAGTATACGGGATCGTATCGGGAAGCGAAAAAGCTCATATGATCTCATTTTGGTTTTTGACGGCAGGGTTTCTGGGATTTTTGATCACGGCACATCTGTATAAGATCGTCCCGTTTTTGGTATGGTTTGAGCGCTATGCCCCTTATGTCGATGAGCGGGAAGTGCCGATGCTCCATCAGCTTCTCCCTGCCAAATTGGCTGATATTCAGTGGGGTTTTGCCGTAGCCGGGTTGGTAATGATCGCCGCGGCAATGGGAACAGGGATTAATGCTCTATGGCAGATCGGAGCTTTTCTGTCGGTTCTTTCGGGGGGTGTTTTACTGGCTGTGCTTATAAGGGTTTTGGGCGATAAGTTATAATTTCGTTTTTATTAACGGAGAGCCTTTTATGAAACTGAGCAAACGCAGCGGCAATGTAGAACAATCCCATATCCGCTCTATGACAAAAGCGTGCAACGCACTGGGCGGAATCAATATGGCGCAGGGGGTATGCGATCTAGACGTTCCCCGTGAAGTAATCGAGGGAGCGTATGGGGCGATGAAGGAGGGGATTAACATCTATACCCCGACCGAAGGGCTGCCGCGATTGAGAAACGCAATAGCCTCGAAAATGAAACGCTTTTACGATGTCGAAATTGCTCCTGAGCAGGTACTGGTCTCAGACGGTGCGACGGGGGCATTTTATACGGCGTGTATGGCACTGCTCAATCCCGGTGATGAGGTGATACTGTTCGAACCCTACTACGGTTACCACCGCTCCACATTGACATCTCTTGGCATTGTACCGACGTTTGTCCGTCTGGAAGCTCCCGAATGGAGCCTTGACATAAATGCGTTGGAAGCAGTTGTAACTCCAAAAACCCGTGCGATGGTGATCTGCAATCCCGCCAATCCGAGCGGTAAAGTCTATACGCGTGAAGAGTTGGAGATGATTGGAGCTTTTGCGGAGAGACACGATTTGATTATTTTCGCCGATGAGATGTACGAGCACTTTTTATACGGGGATGCGGTGCATATCAGCGCACTCAGTGTGCCGAGCCTCAAAGAACGGTGTGTTGTCCTCTCCGGCTTTTCAAAAGTGTTCAGTATCACCGGGTGGCGGCTGGGGTACGCGATCGCTCCGATCCATGTCATCGAGGCTATGGCGCAGCTCAACGATCTGATCTACGTCTGTGCCCCTGCACCGTTACAGATCGGTGCGGCGGTTGGGTTGGAAGAACTTGAAGATGAGTATTACACCGAGCTTGCCCGACTCCACGAGCATAAGCGTGATCTCTTCTGCGATGCGTTGCGCGATGCGGGGCTGACTCCGAGCATACCGAAAGGGGCGTATTACGTCATGACCGATGTGAGTGCTGTGGCAGGAAATGATGATTTTGAAAAAGCGATGGAAATTTTGGAGAGAACAGGTATTGCATCGGTTCCGGGACGGGCATTTTACCACGACGATGCGGGGAAAAATATGGTCCGCTTTTGTTACTCTAAACCGCTCGAGGTACTCGTAGAGGCGGCGGAGAGAATACAGCGATTATGATATAATAGTGAGAATTATGACAGAAGGAGGGAGCTATGTTAAGTGTGCAGATTAACAATCCTGCGGTTGAAAATTTCTTTCACCATTCATCAGAGTCAATAGTGCAGTTTCTTGAAAAAGCAGTTGCACATTTAGAAAAGAATCCTTCGTTTATCGTCTCATCTATGGATGACGCCCGTGCACGGGTAGAGAGTGCGCGAAAGTCCGATGATACTCTTTCTGAAGAGGAGTACAAAAGCGATATGGAAGCCTTTTGGAAGAGTGTGTAATCCGGATTGTCCGCAACCGAAAGTTTACTATCCAACTTCAAAATATTCTCCGTTTTATCGCCCTCGATAAACGTTCCGCCGCCCTCGATTTTCAACATGAAATAGATACTAAGTTTGAGCTTTTAAAGACTCAGCCGATGATGGGAAGAGTATCGTTGTATGCGGAGGATGAGAATGTACGTGATCTTATCTACTGTGGATACACCATCGTTTATGAAATTAAAGACGAACAAACGATTCGTATTTTGGAAATCTTTAAATGGCAAGATAAATTAGGGTGAACTTTTGACACAAAACACTGCAGTAAATCATCATATAAAAGATTTTTTAGAGTACTACATTGCATTGGATCAACCTGAATATGCTGTATTGCTTTCTGGAAAATGGGGAAGTGGAAAGACCTTTTTTATTAATCAGGTAACTGAGAAATACCAAGATTCAAAAAATATCGTCAAAGTAAGTTTATTTGGATTGAAATCTAAAGAGGATATTCACAAAAAAGTTCTATTAAAACTATTTAACATTGATGATACGCATGATGTAAGCGTGACAGCAAGAGTAGTGGGTCAAGTTTTAAAAAAATTCACAGGCATTAATTTATCTGATATGCCAATGGGTTGGGCTTTAAAACAAGAAGGCAATCAGAACGCAATTTTCATTTTTGATGATTTGGAACGTACAGGTATAGAATTATTAGAATTGCATGGTTACATTAATGAATTAACTGAGACACATAAACAAAAAGTCATTCTGCTTGCTGATGAAGACAAGTTAAAAGATGATGAAAAATATATCCTTTTCAAAGAAAAAACAATCGGTAAAACATTTCAAATAGAGCAAGATTTTGACACTGTGTTTTCTTCATTTTTAAATGGATTGAAACATTCTAAAGAGATACTTCAAAACAATCAATCTGTTATTAAATCAGTTTATGAAACTGCCGGATATAACAATCTAAGAAGTCTCAGACAAGGGTTATTGGATTTTGATCGATTGATAAATTATTTTGAGCCAAAATTTAAAAATCATGCTGAATTGATGACAGAAATCATTCAAAATTTCTTTGTTTTTACATTTGAGATAAAAAGTGGAAAGCTTGACATCCAAACACTTCAAGAGATGACAATGCTGCGTGTAGGTAGAATGTTGAACGAAGAAAAATCTGATGATAAATTAACACCGATCGAAAAAGTTTTTCATAAATACAGTTTTTTATCGTATGAATTATTATTGTCTATGGAAAGTTGGATTGATTTTTTTACGTTAGGTATATTAGCGTCTGAACGAATCACGGATGATCTCAATAGAAGCCGCTATTTTTTTAGAGAAGAACGCGAAGAATGGCTCAATTTATGGTACTTTCGAGAACTTGAAGAAGAAGAATTTCAAATAGCATTAAAAAGTACACTCGATAAGCTAGAACGAAATGAGTACTCAGATGCTGAAATCGTGATGCACATCACAGGAATATTATTGCGCTTAAGTGCAAATAGATTGTATCAAAATACAGAGGCTGATATTGTTCAAACTATGAAGGAATATATTGATCGCAATCGTAAAAATTGGGATGATATCTATACTGTGGATGATTTTCGTATTGAGCAATCTGGATTTGGATTGGGATATCAGAATGAAGAAATGGATGAGTTTAAAGAGGTAAAAAATTATCTTTTAGAGAAAGCCAAAGAGACAATGTACGAAGATTTGTCAGCGCAAGGTGAAAGGCTTTTAAAATATTTGGAAGAGAATAATATTAGCATGTTCATGGAAATGCTTTCAGAAACAAGAAATGATATTCTTTACCGTTTGCCAGTATTTCAAAATCTGAATCCGGAGGATTTTGTTGAAACTTTGTATCATGTCAAAAATCAGCACTTTCGTTCTGTAGTGAAGACTCTTTTGATACGTTATGATCAAGTTGGATGGGGTGTATATTTTCCACTATTGGAGGAACTAGATTTCTGGAAAAGTGTTTGTCAGATTATTAGGGGCGAAATAGAAGATAAACCAATAAATATAAAAGTTACTTGGTTAAAGTACTTGAACGAAAGTATAGAAGAAAAAATCATTCGAAAAATTGAAAAACAGATGCAGCACATAGAAAAGGAAAAAAATAATGTCGAATAAATATGTAGGTGCCCACGTCTCTGCCAGCGGCGGTGTTTTTAACGCTCCGCTCAATGCAATGGCGATCGGGGCAAAGGCTTTCGCCCTTTTTACCAAAAACCAAAAACAGTGGGCGGCAAAGCCCCTCGATGATGAGACGATAGGACTTTTTAAAGACAACCTCGCCAAAAGCGGTATTCTTCCAAAGCACGTATTGCCGCACGATTCGTATTTGATCAATCTCGGTCATCCCGAAGAGGACAAACGGCAAAAATCGCTCGAAGCGTTTATCGATGAAACGCGACGCTGTATGCAACTGGGACTTGACCGTTTGAACTTCCATCCGGGAAGCCATTTGAAACAAATCAGCGAAGAGGAGTGCATTGAGCGTATCGCGTCGAGTATGAATGAAACACTCAGTGTTACAAACGGTGTCACTTTGGTAATCGAAAATACGGCGGGCCAGGGGTCCAATTTGGGGTGGAGATTTGAGCATCTAAGTGCCATTATAGAGCGTATAGAGGACAAATCCCGCGTCGGTGTGTGTATCGATACGTGCCATATGTTTACCGCAGGTTACGATATCCGAACGCGCGCGGCGTATGATGCAACGTGGAAAGAGTTCGATACAATTGTAGGATTTAAGTACCTTAAAGGGATGCACATCAACGATTCCAAACCCGATTTGGGAAGTCATGTCGACCGGCACGACTCGATCGGCAAAGGAAAAATCGGGGTCGAGCCGTTCGGATTTATCATGAACGATCCAAGAATGGATGATATCCCTTTGGTGCTTGAGACAATCGATGAGACGATTTGGGCGCAGGAGATCGCGCTGCTATATTCACTACAAAGGTAGACCATGAAGAGAAGTTTGGTACTCTCTGTTGCACTTTCAGCGGCGTTATCGGCTGCGGGATACAAAATCCCTGAGAACTCGATCAATGCTACGGCACTCAGCGCCGCGTATGTTGCCAATGTGCACGGAGCCGACGCGGCATATTATAATCCGGCGGCGATGGTCTATAACGACGATGCCAATCTGCTTGAAGTGGATGCAACCTATATCGGATTAAGCGGAATCGATTTTTCAGGTTCGACGGGCAATTACAGTTCAAAAAAAGAAGATTTCTTGGTTCCGACTCTCCATTTCAGTTCCAAAAAATTAGGAGACAGCGGCGCACGTGTCGGGTTTAGCATCGTAGCCCCCGCAGGATTGTCGAAACGGTGGGATTATCCTGCCGCAAAAGCGAGTGCAAAAGAATTTACATTAAAAACGATAGAGGTTAATCCCTCTTTTGCTGTGCCTATCAGTGATAGTGTGAGTTTTGGTGCCGGATTGAGAATTGTTAGATCGGACGGAGTCGTTAAAAGCGATACGGGAACTCCGAGCTATATCAGCCGCAATCTCGAAGGGGACTCAATTGATATCGGGTACAATATCGCTCTTGTGTATAAGCCTCTCAAAGAACTCTCTTTGGCGGCGACATACCGTTCAAAAGTCAATTTGACGGTAGAGGGGGAGGCTGATTTAAATTATCTTCCATCTATTCATCCTGCACACGCTGCTTATAGCGGATCAGCCAGTGTTGCGGTTCCGATTCCCGCAGCATTAAATCTTGCGGCTGCGTATACTTTTGACACGGGGACGACTATCGAAGCAGTGTTTGAGAGAACATACTGGTCGGCTTATAAAACACTTGATTTTGATTATGATGGGACCATGAATGCTGCAACGGTTGCTTTTGGGACACCGATTGCTAAAAACTGGGAGGATACCAATACGTATCGTCTAGGGATTACCCAAAAAATTGACCAATGGACGGCGATGGCGGGCTTGGCATACGATCAAACCCCGGTTCCCGAAGCGACGTTGGGGTACGAGCTTCCTGATGCGGATGCACTCATTGTATCGTTGGGCGGACGGTATAAAATGGATGAACATTGGGACATCGGTTTGGCTGGACTGATCGATATGAAAAAAGACCGCTCAGTGCATAACAGTTCGATTAACGGTGAATTTACCAATGCCCGAGCCTACCTCGTTACTGCCGGAATCGGGTATCGCTTTTGATTCACTACCCGTATGAAAATTTTTATGCGATGCTTTACGGCGTCGCAAAAGAGAATCCCCGTAAAAACGTTATTTTCATTGATAATGAACGTTATTCGTATCAGAGATTTTTAGAGAATGTCGATAGAACTGCCCGTGCGCTTGAAGTGATCGGTGTCGGGAGAGGGGATAAGATAGCCCTGATTTGTCCCAACAGTGTCGAATTCGTCCAAAGTATTTTTGCCATCAGCAAACTCGGAGCGATCAGCGTACCGATTAACACGATGCTCAAAAATGAAGAATACCGCTATATTCTGGGTGATTGCGGTGCCAAAGCGGTGATTACTGCTTTCAAGCTCGCTCAAGAGGTACGTGGGCTGCGCGATGATGTTGCATCGATTGAACATACGATTTGGATAGATAAGGCGCCGTTTGAAGATGCAAAACATCTGCTATTGGGTGAGATGGTTGCCGATCATGTGCATCACCACTCGCCCTCACCAGCAAAGTTGGATGATACGGCGGTCATTTTTTATACGTCCGGGACGACGGGACACCCTAAAGGGGCCATGATCAGCAATCGCAACCTTTTCTCCAACCTCGTCGCCGCGCAGGAACGGTTTGATCTAAGCCCGAAAGACCGTTTCATTGTCTATCTTCCAATGTTTCACTCGTTTACGTTTGCGATCATGGTAATACTTCCGTTTTTTATGCGGGCCTCTTTTGTCATTATCCCCTCCATTTTGCCCTTTAGCAATATTGTTCGGCAGACGCTTCTAAAGAGAGTAACTATTTTTATGGGAGTTCCCGACATATATAACGCCCTGATCCGTGCAAGATTGCCGTGGTATTTTCTATGGTTTAATTCTGTCCGCTGTTTTATCTCAGGCGGTTCGGCTCTGAGCGAAGATACCCTGACCCGGTTTCGGTCGCTTTTTAAACGAGCCGTGATGTTGGAGGGTTACGGTCTCAGCGAATGTTCTCCGGCGGTAGCCGTCAATCTGCTCGAAAAACAAAAAACCCTTTCCGTCGGGCTGCCGCTGTACGGATACGAAGTAAAAATCGTCAATGACGAGATGGAAGAGCTCCCATGCGGGGAAGCGGGAGAACTGATCGTGAGGGGCGAGTGCGTTATGCAGGGGTATCTAAACAATCCGACCGCGACGGCGGAGACGATACAAAACGGATGGCTCCGCACCGGTGATATCGCTAAAATCGACGAAGAGGGGTATATTTATATCGTCGATCGGATCAAAGATCTGATCATCTCTAAAGGGATCAATATCTATCCGCGACAGATCGAAGAACACCTTATGCTGCTCCCGCATATCAAGCTCGCTGCCGTCATCGGTGTGAGCGATCCTCACAGCGGGGAAGTTCCGATTGCTTTTGTCGAGTTGGAAGAGGGGTATGAGACGACGACTCCCGCCTTTATCAAAGCTCAGCTCAAAGAACATTTGGCATTGTTTAAAATCCCTAAAACCATTACCGTGGTAGAATCACTTCCAAAGACTGCTACCGGCAAAGTACTCAAACGAGTATTAAAACAAGGAAACTATTGAAATACCTTATCGATTTTCTAGAAAATAAAATCATTGAAGAGACTCATATCTTTTCGCAGCTCAAATGTACGGTAGAAGAGGCAAAAATTTTGCAGCTTCTTACCCGCAAATTTTTACAGTCCCAGGAAGATGTGATCGTCGCCGAACTGCTCCAAGAACTCTACGGTTCCGATGACTATTCGTATCTCGGACATTTCGGTGAGGTAAAGACCCTGCTTGAACTCGGATGGATCACCCATCACTCATTCACGCCGCTTAAAATCAGCGAGCTATCCCATCTGGAACTTTATAACACGCCCGTCGCCGTGACATCAGTATTTATGAAGCTTCTCGAAGAAGGCTCGTTAGAGATGACACTGCCGGACATCAAACCCTATGCCGATCATCTGGAGTATTTGCAGGATCAGTTTTTTCGAATCGAACTGTATCAGAAAATGTCGATCATACGCCATAGCGGTAACGAACACTCACTGGGTATCAACCGTATTCAGAATAAACTTGATCTTCTCGAAAAGCGGATCGACGAGCGGATTGCCCAAACGTCGCTCGATGTTGTGCTCGACCGCTTTTTCAAACAAAAAAAATTAGAGCCGAAAGAGCAGGTTATTTTTCTTGCTCTTCTCAAAGAAGAATACAGTGCGACCGAGGGGAATCTGCGGGAGATGAACACCCTTATCGATTTGATCAGTTTTGACGATTACGAGCGGATCAAAAATCGTGCCCTTCTCGAAGACGGTTCCCGTCTCATCAACGAAGAGGTGATCGATTATGAGGAGATGCTCAATCCGTTCGGCGGAATCAGCAGAGCATTTTACATCGTCGATGAGGTGCTGCAATCGATCATGCACCCGCAGAAAAAGAAAAAAGTACGCAAACTCAAACTCGACATGCTGATTAAAGAGCAGGAAATTTTTGAGCTGATCGAACCGACGACATCATTAGAAAATGTTGTCCTAAACCCATCAACCGAACAGACCCTCTCCAATCTCATGCGTCAGTTGGACCGCGAAGTGATCGCGCGGCTTCATGAATGGGGGGTCAAAGATAAAAAAGCGGGGATTGACGCACGGATCATTTTCTACGGCCCTCCGGGGACCGGGAAAACCCTTACGGCGCACTCTTTATCCCGGTCTCTGAAACGGCAGGTGCTCAGTTTCGACTGCTCTAAAATTCTCTCGATGTATGTCGGCGAATCCGAAAAAAATGTACGGAAAATTTTTGATACATATGCCGATTTGACACGTCAAACGAAGACTGAGCCGATTTTGCTTTTGAATGAAGCCGACCAATTTCTCTCGGCACGTTCAGCCGGGATCGGATCATCCGCCGATCAGATGCATAATCAGATGCAAAATATTTTCCTGGAGCAGATCGAGAAGTTTCAGGGGATTTTGATTGCAACGACCAACTTGCTGGAGAATATCGATCAGGCATTTTCACGCCGCTTTAATTACAAAATCGAATTCAAAAAACCGGATCAAAAACAGCGTGTTACTTTATGGAACATGATGCTTCCGAAAAATGCACCGTACGAAAAAGGTTTTAACGTAGAAAAACTTGCTTCGTATCCTCTCACCGGTGGGCAGATTAATCTGATCGTCAAAAATACGGCATATCAGGTTGCGGCTCGAAGTGAGGGAACTTTCAGACTCGAAGATTTTATTGCCGAAATTCAAAAAGAGCGTTCCGGCAGTTTTGAAGGGGAAAAATCGATGGGATTCATCAATCGCTAAAAGCATCACAAAAATATTACATTAATTTACCAATTTAATCTCTGTCAATAATAATTAGATCAACTCAGAGTATAATCATCAAAAATGACGAATTAATGCCTCGAAAAGGGATGAAAATGGGTTGGTTTAGTGATGATACAGAGTTGAAAGAAGAACTCTCAGTATTGCAAAAAGAGAATACTGCACTACGAGATGAGAATCAAGAACTTGCAAGAAAGCTCCAAGAATGTGAAGCAAAAATCGCGAAAGAGGATGAACGGCATCGTTGTGAAAACGCATCGATGATCATGACCTATCAAAATGAGCAGCTTAAGAAAAATCTTGTCGATGTTCAGGGGAATATGGCCTCTTCCGTTGCCTCTTCAAAAGAGAATATCGCGCAATCTACCGCACTTTTAGAAAATATCGTTGAACTCGGGCAAAAGGCCTCCGGAATTTCACATACGTTAGAGGGGCTAAACCATTTGGCACTGGAGTCTATGGATACGGTAAAAGCACTCTCTGATCGGGCTCAGGACGTGGCAAGTATATTGGTATTGATTAAAGATATCTCCGATCAAACGAATCTCTTGGCTCTTAATGCGGCGATTGAAGCGGCCCGTGCCGGCGAGCACGGGCGGGGGTTCGCCGTTGTTGCCGATGAAGTGCGCAAACTTGCCGATCGAACCGATAAAGCGATCAGCGAGATCAATATTTCATTACAATCGATGAAACAGGACGTAACGACGATCGGTGAAAAATTTGATCAGGTACAAGAAAGCATTGCAGACTCCAATGAATCGATCGGAAGCTTTAATGCCAATATGGATCATAATGCGCAGATGATGCGTGAAACCTTTGCCAGCACCGAACATACGGCTGAGAGAATTTTTATGAGTTTGGCGAAACTCGATCATATTGTCTGGAAAGTCAATACGTATCTCTCCGCAATCACCAGAAAAGAGCAGTTTAATTTTGTCGATCACCATAATTGCCGACTAGGTAAATGGTACTATGAAGGTGAAGGTGCTGATTTCTTCAAGAAAACGCCAAGCTATTCGGCACTTGAAACACCTCATTCGGTTGTCCATAACTCGACCCATAAGATTTTCGATTTGATGAAAACAGAGAGTGTCGGATCTGAACGGTTTGTCAAAGTTTTTGAAGAGATGGAACATGCAAGCGACGGTGTGTTTGCGACGTTGGATAGAATGCTTCAAGAGAAAAATTAATACAATGCTTCAATAAGTAGCATATAGAGTTCTTTTCTATATGCTCAAATTTCTACAAATACGTATAGAATTGTTCCGTTTTGATACTAAACGAAAATAATTTTCTAATTATGTTACGAAATATAACATTTATCTCCAAAACCCAATACAGCGATGTTTCTAATCGTGACAGAGTCGTCTAAATATCGGATCGATAAGGGTTTGTTTAATTCTCTTTTTGTTATAGTGCAACAACTGTTTTTATAAAAACCGTATACCGTGACGGAAAACTGCTTCGTAACGGGATATGCCATCAACCATAATAAAGGTCGGAACTATGGAGCATTACAACACAGCAAATCCTTATTTCGGGGTATTTGTACTGTTCGTGTTGACGTTTGGTGCATTTTATGCCACAACCGTCATTGCACGTTTAGCCAGCCGCGCATTAGCGGCTAAAGACACAGAAAAACTTAAAATGACCGTCTACGAATGCGGACCGGAAGTGACAAAACAGCCGAACCGTATTTCGACACAGTTTTATCTGTTCGCATTGTTGTTCTTGTTGTTTGATGTTGAGATTGTTTTCATGTTTCCGTGGGCAATCGATTTTAAACTCTTGGGTTGGTTCGGATTTGTCGAGATGATGATGTTCATCTTATTGTTGGCAATCGGTTTCGTTTACGCGTGGAAGAAGGGGGCTCTCGAATGGCACAACATCAAGTAAATTACTTAAAAGACGGCGGACTTCCCGTCGCATTGACGACCATCGACAAAGTGGTCAACTGGGGACGCTCGAATTCACTTTGGGCATTGACGTACGGTTTGGCGTGCTGCGGTATCGAAATGATGGCATCGGGTGCGTCACGGTATGACTTCGACCGTTTCGGTACGATTTTCCGGGCTTCTCCGCGTCAAGCCGAGCTGATGGTTGTTGCGGGAACGCTAACGAAAAAACATGCGGAATTTATTCGTCGTCTCTACGATCAAATGACGGAGCCTAAATGGGTTATCTCTATGGGTTCGTGTGCGAACACCGGCGGTATGTTTAATACTTACGCTACCGTTCAAGGGGTAGACCGCGTCATCCCTGTAGACTTGTACCTTCCGGGATGTGCTCCGCGCCCGGAAACTTTGCAATATGCGGTATTGCTGTTGCAGCAAAAAATCCGACGTGAAAGCGCATCGCGTGCGCAAAAACCGAAAAGGCTGATGTAATGAGAGCTTACACCCCTAAAGACGACGTACAGAAAAAACCCTACTACACCGACCGCTATTGGGTTGCCCCGCAGGTAGCGAAGATCGATGTAAGTGAAGACGAAGTATTTGCTCATGATTTGGAAGCGATCAAAGCTTCATTTGACGTATTGGATGCTTATATCCAAGTAGGACAAATGGTGGTAATTATCAATGCCGCTGATAACTACGGTGTCATTGAAATGATGAAAAATGAGCTCGGGTATAACCAGCTCTCCGAACTAAGTGCAATCGATTGGCTGGCGCAAGAGGGAAAATTCGAAATTTTCTATCAAATGCTCAGTATGAACAAACGCAAACGTGTCCGTATCAAATGCAAAATAGACGAGAAAGAATCGATTCAAAGTGTCTCGTCTTTATTCCGTTCGGCTGATTGGTCAGAGCGTGAAATGTACGATATGTTCGGTGTCGTCATCAACAACCATCCGTACATGAAACGTATTTTGATGCCGGACGATTGGGAAGGCTTTCCATTGCGTAAAACGTATCCGCTTCAAGGGGATGAGTTCGCCCAATGGTACGAGGTGGACAAACTCTTCGGTAAAGAGGCCCGTGATATTATCGGGCCGGAAATCCGCGACAGTGCACGGGTTGATAGATACGATACCGAGCGTTTTGCCCGTTTGGGACACGAAGTTCCACGCGGTTCCGACATCAGTCAAGGTGAACCGGATACTCCGCTATGTTACCAAGAGAGCGACGGTGTGTTCCTCATCGAAAAATTTGACGCAGAGAAGAGTGTCGTGATCTCTGATCGCGACCGTTAAGGATCATGTATGCAACAATCCAATAGATTAAGACCTTTTTTCGAAAATATTACGTTTGACCGTGCCGACAATGAATTGATTCTCAATTTCGGTCCTCAGCATCCTTCAGCTCACGGACAATTGCGTTTGATGCTCCATTTGCAGCAAGAGCAG
This sequence comes from Sulfuricurvum kujiense DSM 16994, assembly GCF_000183725.1. Classification (NCBI taxonomy): domain Bacteria; kingdom Pseudomonadati; phylum Campylobacterota; class Epsilonproteobacteria; order Campylobacterales; family Sulfurimonadaceae; genus Sulfuricurvum; species Sulfuricurvum kujiense. Next base: position 254,857 of record NC_014762.1, read on the forward strand.
ATCACCAAAGCCCATCCGGATATCGGATACCTTCACCGCGGTATGGAGAAGATGGCGGAAAACATGATCTACAATGAGTTCATGCCGACAACGGACCGTATGGACTACATCGCGTCGAGTTCAAATAACTATGGGTTTGCACTTGCGGTTGAGAGACTGATCGGGCTTGATGTTCCTCGCCGTGCAAAAGTTATCCGCATGATGCTCCTAGAGACTAACCGTCTTATGTCTCACCTTTTCTGGTTGGCGACTACGGCACTCGATATCGGTGCGATGACGGTATTTTTGTTCGCATTCCGCGAACGCGAATATTTGATGGATTTGATCGAAGACTACTGCGGTGCGCGTTTGACCCATGCGGCAGTTCGTATCGGCGGTGTTCCTCTTGATTTGCCGGATAATTTCATCCCTGATTTGCGTAAATTCTTGGATAAATTGCCGGAAAACATCAAAGACTACGAAGACCTTTTGGATACCAACCGTATCTGGAAAATGCGTATGGAAAACGTCGGTGTAATCTCTAAAGAGATGGCTCAAAGCTGGGGCTGTTCAGGAATTATGCTTCGTGCATCGGGTGTTGAATGGGATATCCGCAAAGAAGAGCCGTATGAGCTTTATGACGAAGTCGATTTCAACGTTCCGGTTTCCGATAAAGGGGATAACTACGCACGTTATAAACTTTATATGGCAGAGATGCGTGAATCGGCGAAAATCTTGTACCAAGTACTCGATATGTATGAGGGGACTGGGCCGGAGTTGATGGCGCATGCGCCGCAATATATCTCGGCTCCGAAAATCGATATCATGACCCAAAACTACTCGTTGATGCAGCATTTCGTCTTGGTAACGCAAGGGATGCGTCCTCCGGTAGGCGAAGTGTATGTTGCGACCGAATCTCCGAAGGGGGAACTTGGCTATTTCATTAACAGCCAGGGTGGAGCTTATCCGTACCGTCTAAAACTCCGTGCGCCGTCGTTCTGGCACACAGGGATTTTGACCGACTTACTGCCGGGTCACTACATTCCGGACGTTGTATCTATCATCGGGACGACTAACATCGTCTTCGGTGAAGTAGACCGCTAAAAGGAGCATGCAGTGAAACGTTACGATTTACGTCATTTAAAAGAAAATTTTGCAGGCCGCATGTCCGAGATCATCAAAAATGAAGCAGTAAGCGGCGAAGTTGTGATTTTCTTGTTTGAGATCGGTGATTTTAGCCCCGTACAACAATCGGCTGATTTGGTTAAAGAGCTTGGGTGCGAACTCATGAATTCGTTGAAATTCAACGAAGCCGACTGGACCATTGTGGTCAAGAAATAAGGAACCGTTGTGAGTAAAGTCTATTTCTCCACGTGGCGGGGTGAGCAAATCAACAACATCGGCAAAAATGACGATGCTTGGGAAAATTCTGCTTATAACCTTCCGTTGGAATACAATGAACACGCCCATTCCAAAGCGTTTATCGGCTGGGACGGCGTAGCGCTTTTTAATCCTGATGTCGACGTGGTTCGTTTGGCAACAGAATACGCGGCGCAGTATCAGGTCTATTCCGAAGCGTGCGGGCGTTGTGCACCGGGACGATGGGGCGGACGTATTTTATACGACCTTCTCGATAAAATCGCTCGCGGTGAGGGATCAGTATCGGATATGGAGCATCTCAAAGAGGTTTCAAGAACGATGCAGGAAACTTCTAAATGTGAGATCGGTAAAACGGTTCCGAATCCGCTTCTTGATCTGATGACCCATTTCGAGTCGGATTTTATGGATTGCATCAACAACCAAAAACCGTCAAAACATTATCATTTGGAAGATACCAGCTATATTGCCAAAATCACGGCGCCGTGTATGGACGCATGTCCGGCACATGTCGACATTCCGGCCTATATCGAGGGTGTTCGCGATTTGCGATTTGACGATTCATTGATGGCGACCCGCCAAACGATGCCGCTTGCGCATACGTGTGGACGTGTCTGTCCTCATCCGTGTGAGACGGAGTGCCGACGTACCAACCTTGACGAGCCGATTTCGATCATGGAACTTAAACGTCTGGGTGCCGATTATGAGACCGATCACGGTTTCGGATTTTTTCATCCGAGTGAGAAAAAGCCTTCAATCGGCAAAAAAGTAGCGGTTATCGGTGCAGGTCCTGCAGGGCTTACGGGTGCGTATTATCTTGCATTGGACGGAATCGATGTCGATGTCTACGAAGAGCTTCCGGTTCTCGGCGGTGAAGTAGCGGTCGGGGTTCCGGAATACCGTATGCCGATCGATAAGTACAATCAAGATATTGAAGCGGTACGAAGTCTTGGGGTGAATTTTATCACCAATACGAAAGTGACCGCCGATATGATGCGTCAATTCGAAAACGACTATGATGCGACGTTGGTGGCGACGGGGACCCGTATTTCGAAAAAAGTCTATTGTGATAATGAACGTCCTGAAATTCAGGGTTATTGGGGAGCGATCGACTTTTTGGATAAAGTCAATCTCCAAGTGAAATACGACATTATGGTTCCTGAAGCGGATCAGAAACGTCATATGTTGCCTACGGATTTTGTCGATTTGACCGGAAAAACGCTTGTATGCGTCGGGGGTGGATTTACCTCAATGGACGTAGTCCGCTGCGCCATCCGTGCGAATGCCGCAAAAGTCGTCATGCTGTATCGCCGTGATGAAGCGACGATTATCAAAAATACGACGTATGAAGAGTATCACGAAGCGGTCGAAGAGGGCGTAGAGTTTATTTTTCACTCGGCGGTCGCAAAGATGAACGATGAGAACGATGTTCTCAAATCACTTGTTATTGATCGTTTCGAACTCGTCCCGGATCCGAACGGCGGTCGTCCGACACTCGAGAAAGTCGAGGGTGCGAGCTTTGAGATGGAGTGTGATTATCTGATCCCTGCCGTATCCCAAAGTGCTGATTTGAAACTGCTCCCTGAAGAGTGGGAAATTGAACGTACCTCTTGGGCGACGATCAAAACGAACGGGAAAGATTACATGACCTCACGCAAAGGGATCTTTGCGGCGGGAGACTGTGAATACGGTCCGATGACGATCGTTAATGCGGTCGGTCAGGCAAAGCGTGCCGCATCGGTCATGTCACGCTATGTCACCAGCGGAGAAATTACTTTGACGAATGATGAGATTATGGAAGATCACCTCCGTAAACTCAAAGTCTATAACAAAAAAGAGAAGATTCAAGGTTGGCTTCCGGGACTAGCGCGCCAACACAGCGAAGTTCTTACGGTCGATGAACGCAAAGACAATAACCGTGAGGTTAAATACGGGTTTACCCAAGAAGAAGCACTCGCGGAAGCAGAACGCTGTATGCGCTGTTATTACATTGCGATGGTAGCACACTAAGGAGGGATGGATGATCAATTTTACGATTAACGGCCAGCCCGTCATAGCAAACAAAGGGGAGACGATTCTCCAAGCGGCACGGAAAGCGGGATTCTATATCCCGACGATGTGTTATTTGGAAAAAACGACTCCGTGTGCATCATGCCGATTATGTGTGGTAGAGACCGACAAAACGGACGGCTTGATTCTCAGCTGCCAAACTCCGCCGACCGAAGGGTTGGCGGTAGTGATCGATTCGGATCGTCTCAAGACTGAGCGAACGAACATTATGCGTCTTTACGATGTTAATCATCCGTTAGAGTGCGGTGTGTGCGATAAATCGGGTGCATGCGACCTACAAAACAAAACGTTGGAGTTCGGTGTCTCTTCTCAGCATTTCAGTGCAAAAGATCAGCATCGTAAAATCGAGCACTGGGGACTGATCAACTACGATCCGTCTCTTTGTATTTTGTGTGAAAAATGTGTCCATGTCTGTAACGAAATCATCGGTGATGACGCGATCGAATTGCAATTCGGCGGGTACAAATCATCGGTTATTCCGAAAAACAGCGATGCACTCGATTGTACGTTCTGCGGCGAATGTATCGCGGTATGTCCTGTGGGTGCGTTGGTAAGCTCAAACTTTCAGTACAGTGCCAATGCATGGGAACTTAGCCAGATCCCTGCAACCTGTGTTCATTGTTCGGCAGGATGTTCATTGATGTACGAAGTGCGCCACACGTCAAACTTGACAGGCGCCAAAGATAAAATCTACCGTGTCACAAATGATTTCGAGCATACGACACTGTGCGGAGCGGGACGATTCGGATTCGATTTCAACGTAGAGGGAACCAAAGACGAAGCACAATTCGCTAAAGCGGTTGATGCGATCAAAAATGCGGACGCTATCCGTTTTAGTTCATTGATCACCAATGAAGAGGCGATGATCCTTCAAAGCCTCAAAGAGAAATTGGGTCTAAAACTTTACAATGAAGAGGCGCGTGCGTATCAAAACTTTATGAACGCATATGCATCGATCAGTGGAAAAACCGGTTTCGGCGGAAGTTTGGATGCGATTAAACAAAGCGACGGTATCATCGTTTTCGGCGGGCGTGTAACGACCGACAATCCTATGGTTCGTTATGCAATGACGACGGCTGCCCGCCATAACGGTGCGAAAGTCGTCTATATGCATCCGATCGAAGACGATCTTCTTCAAAATGTCGTGACGCAGTACGTCAAATACGAAGTGGGTACCGAAGAGGGTGTTGTTGCGATGCTTGCAAAAACGCTTCTGGAAAATGCGGATGTAAGCGATGAAACACGCCATTTTTTCGAAGGTCTTGACGAAGGGTATCTATGCGCCGAGAGTAATATCGGTGATGAAGAGTATGCCCGTATGGCCAAAACGTTTGCGAGAGCCAAACGCAAAACATTGGTGATCGGAAGCGACGTCCTCACTCATAAACGCGCAGCGAATATTTCCCGTTTGTGCGCAATGATCGAAACCTATACGGAGTTTTCGGTTGTTGTAATCGCACCGAGTGTCAATACGATCGGTGTTTCATTGATCTGTGATCTGGATGCTGACAACAACGGCGAAAATGTTGTCGGATACAATGCGGCGGGTTCGTATACCATGGGCTCATTTGATGAAGCGATGTTGAAATTGCCGTCTCTTAACTCTCAGGAGGGGACATTCGTCAGTATCAATCACCAAGTGCTTCCGACCAATGTTGCAGTCGCATTCGATGGGTATACGTTAAACGATTTGGCAAATGCTCTTGGACTATCGGCTCACAATACGATCGACTATACCGCACAGCTTCCGGAATCAAAAGGGTTTAACGGATCATCGTTTGATGATTTGGGGAATTTTTACAGTGCATTGGGCGAAGATAACCGCGGGTATGTCCTAGAAAATCGCGATGTAGAAGCTGACGGGAAACTAGAAGAGATTGATGATTTACCTGAGTTCAACGGTACGGTCGTATACCGCTGCAACCCGGTCAATCAGTTTAATACCTACACGGCTCGAACCGAACAGCTCGAAAAAGAGGCAATATTGCGCGGTTCGGCACAGTTTGCCGCTGCCGCAAAAATCGGTGATGGTGATAAAATTCGCATTGAATTTCCTCACAGCACCCAAGAGCGGATTTTTAAACTCGATTCTGCGATGAAAGGGACCATTGCATTGGTTCCGGCATACGATGTCGGATTCGGCGGTTTAAATGAGCAATACCGTTTTGAAAAGGTGAAAATTATGAGGATGGGGAGCGAATCATGAACGAAATCACGATTACCATAGACGGCCGCACTGTCCAGACGCAAGAGGGTGAATATATCCTTAATGCGGCACGGGCAAACGGGATATTTATCCCGGCGATCTGTTATTTGACACGATGTTCGCCGACACTGGCATGTCGTATTTGTTTGGTCGAAGCAGACGGCAAACAGGTCTATGCGTGTAATGCAAAAGCAAAAGAGGGGATGGAGATTACGACAACGACTCCGAATATCCTCGAAGAACGCAGAGCGATTATGGAAGTTTACGACGTAAACCATCCTCTAGAGTGCGGTGTCTGTGACCAGTCAGGTGAATGCGAACTTCAAAATTACACCTTAGAAGTCGGCGTAGACTCACAAAACTATGCGATTAAAGATACCCACAAACCGGCGCAGGATTGGGGATTGATTCACTACGATCCGGCACTGTGTATCATGTGTGAACGTTGTATTACCGTATGTAAAGATATGATCGGTGATGCGGCTCTCAGCACGGTTGCGCGCGGCAGTGATGCGATTCACGGCGAATACAAAGCGATGATGCCGAAAGACGCCTATGCGATGTGGAACAAACTTAACAAATCGCTGATCGCTCCAAACGGCGGGGACACACTCGATTGTACCAACTGCGGTGAATGTACGTCGGTATGTCCGGTCGGTGCGTTGGTGAGCAGTGATTATCAATACACTTCCAATGCATGGGAGCACAAACAAATCCCTGCAACGTGTGCCCACTGTTCTGCGGGATGTCAGCTCAGCTACGATATCAAACACACCAGTATCAGCAATCCGGAATCTAAAATCTACCGTGTCAAAAACGAGTGGAACTATGTATCACTGTGCGGTGCAGGACGCTACGGGTACGATTTCGAAAATCGTGATGTGAGCAAAGACAAAGCGGCATTCGATAAAGCGATCGAAGCGTTTAAAAAAGCCGATACGATTGCCTTTACCTCTACCATTACCAACGAAGAAGCAATGATTCTTCAACGTCTCAAAGAGAAATACGGATATCGCCTGGTGAACAGCGAAGCATTGGCGTTGAAAAACTTTTTGGGCAGTTACAGTGCAATCAGTAAGACATCACTTTACGGCGGCGATTTGAAACAGGTTCATGAAGCCGACTTCGTCGTATCCATCGGAAGTGCTCTTAAAACCGATAACCCGAATGCACGTTTTGCGATGAACAATGCACTGAGCATGAATAAAGGCTCAGGGCTTTATTTCCATCCGATCAACGATCCGGTGATTCAAGATATGTCTAAAAACATTACCCAGTTCAATCACGCTCCGATGATGGAAGAGGCGGCATTGTATTTGATGCTGGATCTTTTCGGTGACAAAGCGGCAATGCCGTCAGCCGTTACGGAGTATTTGGCAGGGTTCCATTCGACCAAAACCGTAACGATCGAAGAGAGCGTTGATGAAAAAGTGACTGAAACGGTAACGAAAAAAGTGCTTAACGAAGAGACCGGTGTTGAGGAAGAGGTAAGCGAAGAAGTTACCAAAACAATCAAGAAAAAAGTTTCCAAAGAGGTTGAAGTCGATGACAATGCCCTTTTCGGGCTTTTGAACGCGCCGGAAAAATTCGCTGAGACCTTGGAAAAATATTTGGCGAAAAAAGAAAAATTCGCCCTTATGGTCGGACCGGATCTTTATACCCATCCGAATGCGGCAAACTGCGCCCGTCTCGTCGCATTGATCGAAAAATACACTCCGTTCAGTGTTACAATGATTCCGAATCTTGCAAATACATTGGGTGCGGCGTTGATTTGTGATCTGGATTCGTCGCGCGGAAGCTATACCATCGGCTATAACACACGCGGTGATTTCACCCTTAGCGCATTAGGGAACGGCGATTTGGATATGCCGGCTCTGAACCAGCAGGAAGGGACATTGACCGGCATCGACAAGCGGGTTAATCCGACCAATGCGGCACTCGGCTACGGCGGATACGTACTCAATGATATCGCCAATGCATTGGGCATAACTGCGAAGTATACCGTTGATTATACGGCACAGCTTCCGGTGAAAAACGGATTTAAAGCACTCTCTTTTGATACATTGCCGAACTATTACACCAATGCCGGTGAAGAAGTCCGCGGGTATGTATTGGAAAACATTGCCGTAAACAGCGGGGGCGATGAGAGTGTTCAACCGTTGAATCCAAATGCGGCCATTCGTGAGAATGTGGTCTATTTGGCAAATCCGGTGTTGCAGTTTTCCGCGTTTACGGCAGCATCGCATCAACTTAACGCAAAAGGTGGTTTATACGCTTCGCATACGGCGATGCAGACGAACGGCTGGAGCGAAGGGGATGCATTGCGTGTTAAAACAGCACATGGCGAGCTGAGTGTCAATGTAATAGCTGACGGTAAGATCGGAGGAGATATTACATATCTCCCGACATTCGATACCGCTATCAACTCTGAAGCACTGTTTGACGGTTACCGTTTTGCGTGCGTATCAATTCAAAAGGTGTAAAGCATGGATGTAGCATTCATTATAGAAACGATCGTTAAAATCGTTGTCATCTTATTAATTTTCTCTGCGCTTGCGGGTCTTGGAACCTATTTCGAGCGTAAAGTGCTGGCGTTTATGCAACGCCGTTTGGGACCGATGCACGTCGGGCCGTTCGGTTTGCTTCAAGTTGCGGCGGACGGGATTAAACTCTTTACCAAAGAGGACATCATCCCGCAAAACGTAGTTAAGCCGATTTTTAAAATTGCTCCGGTCATTACGGCGGCAACGGCGTTTATGGCTTCTGCGGCAATCCCGTTTTGGCCACAATTTACGGTATTCGGATACACAGTGCATCCGATCGTTGCCGATATCAATGTCGGTATCCTCTACGTACTAGGGGTTATGGCAATCGGTTTGTACGGGCCGTTGCTCGGGGGGATGGCATCGGCGAACAAATGGTCACTGATCTCGGCTGCACGTAGTGCCGCCATCTTCATCTCGTATGAAGTTATTTCAGGGCTTTCACTGTTGGCGCCGCTTATGATGGTCGGGTCATTGTCGTTGATCGATATCAACAACTATCAAGCCGGCGGAATCGGAAACTGGATCGTCTGGTCGCAGCCTGTGGCATTTATCCTTTTTTGGATTGCTGCATTTGCCGAAACCGGACGTACTCCGTTTCACCTCGTTGCGAACGATCACGAGATCATTGACGGTTTCGGTACGGAGTATTCGGGTATGCGCTGGGGGATGTTCTTCATCGGTGAATATGCGAATATGTTCTTTATTTCGTTTGTAATCGCCATCATCTTTTTGGGCGGTTTTGGCGACGGTACGATTGCGGGAGCCATTCAGTTGCTTCTCAAAGTAGCGTTTTTCTTTTTCTTTTTCCTCTGGACACGTGCAGCATGGCCGGATATCCGACCTGACCAGTTGATGTGGTTGTGCTGGAAAGTTTTAATGCCGATTGCGGTGATCAACATTGTTGTCACCGGTATCGTGATGATGTTCTAAGGGGGTTGTGCTATGCATCATGAAGAAGTATTTACAGATCGAAATGTAAGTGAACACAGCGCTTATTATTACGTCGATATTGAAGCCTATCCGGAAAGCGGATGGGACAAGTTTAAACAAGTGCTCAAACGTGCGTTGCGCGGCGAGCTCTTTGTAGGGCTGTGGGTCGTATTGCGCGAGATGATCAAATTTGATATCCATACCGTTCAATATCCGAAAGAAAAACTGCCGATCGGGCCACGTTATCGTGCAGTACACAAACTTTTGCGTTTGTGGGAGTCGGGGTATGAGCGCTGTATCGGATGCGGATTGTGCGAAAAAATCTGTATTTCCGATTGTATCCGTATGGATACGCGCATCGATGAGAACAGCCGTAAAGAAGTAACCGAGTACAGTATCAACCTCGGGCGTTGTATTTTCTGCGGTTATTGTGCCGAAGTGTGTCCTGAGCTTGCAATCGTTCACGGACAACGTTATGAAAATGCGTCGGAACAACGGGCCCATTTCGTGATCAAAGACGATATGCTCACCCCGCTTGATTTGCTTAAAGCAGGCGAACAGGCGGAATACCCAGGCTTTGGTGCCATTATCCCAGGAAGCGACGCGTCGGTCAAAAAGACCCCGCTGGCGTATTAAGGAGTAGGAATGTTTGAAGCTATCGCTTTTTATCTGTTTGCAGCCCTCACCATTGTGATGTTTACCATCACCGTGATGACGTCTCAAGCACTGTATGCTATCACCGCAATGGCGGCTGGGATGATTTTTATTTCGGCATTTTTCTTTATTTTGGGTGCCGACTTTTTAGGTGCAATCCAAATTATCGTTTATACCGGAGCCGTTATGGCGCTCTATGCGTTCGGGATGATGTTTTTCGATACGACCCGCGACGTAGTTGAAAAACGGACTAACCCGCAAATCGTTTTTGTCCTAGGCGTTTTAGCGGCGGTCATGGTCGTTGCTATTTTCGTCGCACCGATCGTTTCGAATAATATTCAAGCACTTTATCCGATCCAAGAGAATATCGGAAACTCTCAAGCCGTCGGTATGGTTTTGTTTACCAAATACCTCGTTCCGTTTGAAGTCGCGGCGGTCATGCTGCTTGTCGCAATGATCGGCGGAATTATTTTGGCAGGGAAGAAAATGGACAAATCGTTGACATTGATGGCGGAAGAAGAGATCAGCACAATGGATGATATGACCGAAGAAGAAGTACAAGCAGGGGGGCACCACTGATGGAAGTTACACTGAGCCATTATCTTGTTTTATCAAGCATATTGTTCTCGATCGGTTTGATCGGGGTTATGCGCCGCAAAAATCTTTTGATGCTCTTTTTTGCAACAGAGATTTTGCTAAATGCAACCAATATCGCATTCGCTGCTATTTCTCATTATATCGGGGATTTGAGCGGTCAAATGTTTGCGTTCTTTATTATCGCGATTGCGGCATCTGAAGTGGCAATCGGATTGGGTCTTCTCATCGTATGGTACAAACGTACCGGTAAGATCGACCTAGATCAAATGAATTCAATGCGAGGATAAGCTATGGAACTTTATTTATATATTGCACTCTTCGCTCCGTTGGTCGGATCATTGTTTTCGGCATTGTTCACAGCGACACCAAAATCAAGCATTACGGGGTACGTAGCCTCAGGTCTGTTATTTACGTCGTTTGTAAGCAGTGCTATTTTGCTCAATTATGTCATGGGAGGCCATACCGTACACGTTGAGATGATGACGTGGATGGCGACGGGTGATTTGTATATCCCGTTCGGATTTGTTGTTGATCAGGTAAGCGTGGTCATGATGATGGTTGTTACGATCGTTTCAACCGTTGTACACGTTTATTCCATCGGATATATGGACCACGACAAAGGGTTTAACCGTTTCTTTGCATGGCTTTCGGCATTCGTATTCTCGATGATGGTACTCGTTATGAGTGACAATTTCGCAGGTCTTTTCATCGGATGGGAAGGGGTCGGTCTTTGTTCATGGGGGCTCATCGGATTCTGGTATCACAAAGAATCGGCAACATGGGCGGCAAACGAAGCGTTCATTATGAACCGTATCGCCGACCTTGGGATGTTGATCGGTATTTTCTTGATTTACTGGAACGTCGGTTCATTGCAGTACGATGTCGTATTTGCCGAAGTCGGTAATCTTCAGCCGGTAATTATTACGTGGATCGGTATTTTCCTATTCATCGGTGCTATGGGTAAATCGGCACAGTTTCCGTTACACACATGGCTTGCCGATGCGATGGAAGGTCCGACTCCGGTTTCCGCGCTGATCCATGCCGCAACCATGGTTACCGCAGGGGTATACCTTGTTGTCCGTGCAAATCCGATTTACGATCTGATTCCGAACGTCGGTATCTTTATCGCGAGCCTCGGTGCATTCGTTGCCCTTTTTGCGGCATCGATGGCATTGGTTAACCGTGATATGAAACGTATCATTGCGTATTCTACATTGTCACAACTCGGCTATATGTTCGTAGCAGCCGGATTGGGAGCGTATTGGGTTGCATTGTTCCACCTTATGGCACACGCATTTTTCAAAGCGCTCTTGTTCCTCGGTGCCGGTAACGTCATGCACGCAATGCACGATGAGCTTGACCCGTTCAAAATGGGGGGATTGCGCAAAGTGATGAAAGGGACATTCGTTATGATGACCCTCGCTTCGGTTGCGTTAGCGGGTATCTATCCGTTCGCCGGATTCTTCTCAAAAGATTTGATTTTAGAAGTCGGGTTTGTTGAGCATCATTATGTTATTTATACGGTATTGTTGTTGACGGCAGGGTTGACCGCATTTTATTCATTCCGTCTTGTCGCGTTGATCTTCCACGGGGAAGAGCGCTATAAACTTTTCGGTATCCATCCTCATGAGGCGTATAAATTTATGTTGGTGGCGATGTCGCCGTTGCTTGTACTGGCAATTATTGCAGGTTCGTTTAAAATGACCTACTACCAATTGGTGATCAATCTTCTTCCATCGACGCAGTACCATGTTCACAGCGCAACGACGTTTTGGATTATGACGATCGGAACGCAGCTGTTTGTTATCCTTGCCATTCTTTTTGCGTACAAAAAATACAGCAACTGGAACAGTGTACCGGATGGAACGTCTAAAATGGAAAAAAGCTTTGGCTACAAATTGTTGTGGAATCAATATTACATTCCAAAAATCTATGACGAGGTTTTTTCGAAGCCGTATCTTGAACTTTCTAAAATCGCATGGAAACAGATCGATCTTAAAATCGTCGATGCAACCGTCGATGCGATTGCCAATGCAATTTACAAAACGGGTGAGAATACACGCGATATCCAAAACGGAAATCTTTCATCTATGCTTCGTTGGATGGTTGTCGGTTTGGTTGTACTAATGACACTAGCCGTTGCCTTTAACGTTGGGTACAACGTGTTTGGCGCTTAAGGAGTAATGATGATAGATCATATTTTAACACTTTTAATTTTCTTCCCTGCATTGGCAGCAATGCTTGGATTTGTCGTCACAAAAGATAGTATGAGAGCCTACGGTATCGCCGTAGCATTCATCGAGTTTGTCCTCTCTTTGTGGTTGTGGTATGCATACGATCCGATGATTTCGGGAATGCAGTTTATGGAGTCTATGCCGTTGATTCCGGCGTTTGGTATTAATTACCTTCTCGGTGTTGATGGAATTTCGCTCTTTATCATCATTCTTTCAACGTTTTTCACGTTGATCGGCATCGCGTCATTGACCGAAAAACGCCGTATAAAAGATTTGATTATCACGTTGTTGTTCCTTGAGATGACAATGGTGGGTGTTTTTGCGGCTTTGGATGCGATTGTCTTTTACGTATTCTGGGAACTCTCTTTGGTTCCGATGCTCTACATCATCGGTGCATGGGGCGGACCGCTACGTATTTATGCGTCGATCAAGTTTTTCCTCTACACCTTTACAGGGTCGTTGGTGATGTTGGTCGGTATGCTGTTTATGGCCTATTTTTATTACCAAGCGACCGGTCAATGGAGCTTCTCGATCCTTGAATGGTACCGTTTGATTTTGCCGGAAAACTTCCAATTGTGGCTGTTTGCGGCATTTTTCCTCGGTTTTGCGATCAAAGTTCCGATGTTCCCGTTTCATACATGGCTTCCGTATGCGCACGGTCAGGCACCGACCATCGGTTCGGTTATCCTTGCGGCAATTTTGCTTAAAATGGGAACCTATGCGTTTGTCCGTTTCTCTTTGCCGTTGTTCCCGGATGCATCGGTATTTTTCATGTTCCCTATCGCAATCATTGCGATCATCATGATTATTTATACGGCGATGGTAGCGTATGCGCAAGAAGATATTAAACAAGTCGTTGCGTACAGTTCGGTATCCCACATGGGGGTTATTATCCTCGGAACTTTCGCATTGAACGTTGAGGGGGTGAGCGGATCGGTATTCTTGATGCTCGCTCACGGGGTCGTTTCCGGTGCTCTGTTCTTGCTTGTGGGTGTTATCTACGATCGTCGCCATACAAAACTGATGTCAGAGTTCGGTGGTCTTGCATCCGTAATGCCGCGTTATGCGACTATTTTCGGAATTATGATGATGGCATCGGTCGGATTGCCGCTTACGATCAACTTCGTCGGGGAGTTTTTAAGTCTTTTAGGCTTTTACAAACAATCTCATATGTTGACGTTGACGGCTGGGGTAGCGATTATCGTCGGTGCGATCTATATGCTTTCAGCGTATAAAAAAGCCTTTTTCGGCCCTGTAACGAATGAAGCTAACCGCCATCTAAAAGATGTCAATCGTACAGAGCTTTTAGGATTGATTCCTTTGGTTATCGTCGCTATCTGGCTAGGGGTTTATCCGAAACCGGTTTTAGAGCCGATTAATAACAGTGTTGAATCGGTGATTCAGCTTATGCACGATAAAGCGCAAAGTCCTGAAGCGAAAGAGCGCATCCCTGATCTATCAGGTAAAAACGGGATTATTTCTATGAAGGAGGCGAACTAATGTTAGAGCCGATTCATGTTTCTCTGGCGTCGCTTAATTTAGCGACGTTGGCTCCGATGCTCATTGCTATCGTCGGTGCATTGGGTATTTTAGTCATTGATATGGTGAAAGGTGGATTGAACAAAACGCTATACGTTATGGTCAGTCTTCTCTTTTTGCTTCTCGATTTGGGTGCATTGGTCGATTTCGCCGGTGTATTTATCAAAAACGGGACGGTGTTAGGATTCTTTGATGTCATGCTGATGGACGGGATCGCTATTCTGTCTCAGATTATTATCGTTGTCGGATCGATGTTATTTATCCCATTGGCTTTAACGTCAAAACGATTCCACGAGTACAACTATCCGGAATATTTCGCTCTGTTCTTGTTTATGATTGCGGGATTTCAGTTTATGGTTGCAACCGACAATCTTATTTTGATTTTTGTCGGACTTGAGACCGCATCATTGGCACTGTATACATTGATCGCATTGCACAACCGCTCAAAATCGTTTGAAGCGGCGGTAAAATATTTTACCATGGGTGCTTTAGCAGCAGGTTTTTACGCGTTCGGTTCCATGATCCTTTATGCGATCAGCGGTTCGGTTGAGATTAACCAAATCGCAACGATATTGGCGGAAGATCACTACAGAAACATAGGTTTTGTATTGCTTGCAATGGCGTTTATGATTGCGGCATTCGGATTTAAGCTTTCAATGGTTCCGTTTCATACATGGACGCCGGACGTTTATGAGGGTTCATCTGCGGCACTTGCCGGATACATGTCGATTGTTCCTAAGATTGCGGCATTTGTCGTGGCGATGCGCTTGTTTGAATTCTTGGTTCACAGCGGTATCGTATGGCTTCAAGTGATCTTGTATATCGGGGTTGTCGTAACGATGACCGCATCAAATATCTGGGCGTTGGTTCAAACCGATGTCAAACGGATGCTGGCGTACAGTTCGATCAGTCATGCCGGTTTTGTAATGTCGGCTATTTTGATCGGTACGACCCAAGCCAATACCGGCCTCTTTTTATATTGGGCATTGTTCAGCTTTACCAATCTCGGTGCATTTACCATGCTGTGGGTAAACCGTCAGAAAAATCTTTTACCGGGACAAAGTTCGGATCATCCGTACGAAAAATTCTCGGGAATGATCAAAACGATGCCGATGGGTGCGGTAATGATGGGGCTCTTTATGCTTTCACTCGCAGGGATTCCTCCGTTTGGTCTCTTCTGGGGTAAAATGTACATGATCGGAGCGGCGGTAAGTGCCGGATACACCGTGTTGGCACTTATTATGGCGCTTAACTCGGCAATCGCCGGGTACTATTATTTAAAACTCATCGTTTTCATGTTTATGAAAGAGCCGAGAGTGGGATATGAGAAATATTATTTTATGAATGCCTCCCTCTCCCTTAGAACCATTATCGGTCTTGCGGCGGTCGGAACGATTTTTGCCGTATTTGCGGTAAACCCTTTGTTGAAAGTTATTACGCTATTCGTGTATAATAGCGGCTATTAAAAGGAAACAAAAGGGGAAGGATTGAAGTTCTGGATTATTTTATCCCTTTGTCTTCCCCTCTTCGGACTTGAACTCTCTATTCAAAGCGGCAAAGAAGAGGGTGAAAAATTTAGTATTCTTCATCTTCGTCATACTGTCCCCTTTGCGTGTAAAGCAATGGACGATGAATTCGGTGAAACAAAGCGGATTGAGTGTTATCTTCCGACACCGCCTAAACAAAATTTTTCTCCTATCGATAACGGACAACTGTTAGTATCCTCTTCAACAACATCGAATGGTTATACGATTACCGTACTTCCAAAATCAAAAATCAAACTTATTCCGGTCCTCTTTAATCTGACAAAAACGAAAGAGACATATCAAAATGATGCGAAAAAAGCATTTCATTGGAATATTGTCGGATATCAAAGTAATCTTCCCCTTATTAGTCTTTCTTCATCCTCGGCAACCGCAATTAATTTCCCGATCAAAATTGCAAAAAGTCCCCCTCCCTTTGTCGGCGGGCTAGACCTAAAAGGTAATCCGATCAAAATTACGCGGGTACAAGATGTCACCGATTATATGGAGATGAAGAAAGCGTATGCGGCAAAAAATTATATCAAAGTCATTGACCGTGCCGAAAATACTCTAAAAGAATATCCGAATACAGTTTTCAAAAATGAGCTGATGCTCTATCAAATCCGCTCATACCATCAGCTGGGGGAATTTGAAAAAGTTTTGGCATTATCCAAACGTTTTTTACGGGAATTTTCGTCCGATCCTGGACTTGCGGAGGTTTTGACCTATACGGCCAACGCCTACAGTAAGATCGGACAAATAACCGATGCCGATTATTTCTTTGACAGGCTGTTTGATGAGCAAGGCGACAGTCCGTTTGCTCCGCAAGGAATGATTTATAAGGCAGAGCAGCTGGAGACGAACGGAGAACCGAAAAAAGCGGCGCAATATTATAAAAAAGCACTCTCGTCAACAACAGACGTAGCCATTGCGTCCAAAGCGGCATTTAAACTCGCCCAGAGTGAACTAATGAGCGGAGATGTTCAAAAAGCGGCACAGTATGTTGATAAAATCATAACGGTGAATCCTGATTATTTCAGTGAAGTAACAGATGACGCGATAAATATGGCCACTTCCTTTATGGATAAAAAAGATCCTAAAACGGCTGCCAGACTCACGGAAGCGCTATTGAACAAAAGTGATAAGAAGTCGGATAATTATCAGCTATTGCTTAAAAATCTCGGGCTCCAATTAGCAAAAGCCGGAAAGCGGGGCGAAGCATTAAAGCGCTTTAACGAATATTTAGAAAGTTTCAAATACGGTGATTATGCCGAAGAGGTAAGACGGGCAAAAGACGGCCTCTTTTTTAATGAAGGGGATACCAATACGACGGAAGAGATCAAGAAATACAACGACTTGATCGATCGCTACGGAGACGACAGTGTCGGACGAAAAGCGCTGTATAAAAAAGCACAGCTATTGCTTAAAGAGAAAAAATACAAAGAGGTATTGGACATTGAGAGTGATCTTTATCGATTGGATTCGACCGAGTATCCCGAAACCAATCAGCTGATTTCAAAAAGCGCTATCGGATTTGAAAAGTCCCTTTTAAAAGAGGGAAAATGCGCCGATGCGATGAAATTCCAGAAAATGTATAAAATTAAACTTCTTCCGGAGTGGGATGAATCGCTATTTAACTGTGCATTGAAAACAGCACAATATCCGACGGCTAAGAAAATAGCGCAGAGTCATCTGAAATCTAATTCTGTAGCCGAACGGCAGATTTGGCTCTTTAGAATGGTAAAAACGCAGTTCGGGTTAGGAGAATATAAAGCGGCGAGCAAGGGAGGAGAAGAGCTGATCACCCTTTTGGGGGTACAAAAGAATCCGCCTCTCAATGAGATTTATCGTATCATGTTTGATGCCGCTCAACGTGTAGGGGACAGCGATGCAATGATTCGCAATATCAAATCAATCGAAGGCGTTTTTCCGAATGATTTTACCGATATTGAACGCTATACCCAAATGGTGAGTTTAGGGCTGAAACGCAAAGACGAGGCGATGACACAGACATATTCACGCAAAGTCATTACGTTGCAGGAACGGACAAAGAGCTATACACAAAGCCCTTATATCGAGTTCACATTGGCACAGTCGTATCAAAATCTAGGTAAAGACACGGATGCTCTAAATGTATTAAAAACGTTAAACAAACAAAAACTTAATACGGAAAAACGTGCCCGACAGCAGTATCTTATCGGTGCGATTGAGCAAAAACTAGGGCGCAAACGTGAAGCACGTGATGCGTTTAACGCGAGTATCAAAGCGGACAAAAATTCCGCATGGGGCAAACTGGCTAAAGACGCACTAGCGCTGTTTTAAAATCGAATCCGCAATGTTTTCCAGTTCGTGGGACGAAGCGCTTGCTCTTAGAGTAAACTGGTGAATATTAAATGTCTGCTGACGCTTTGCCAGCTGTCCCGTATGGATACTAACGAGTTCTATTAGCTCAGGCTTTGAAATCTTTCCATCTAGGTATTCTAGTGTTTCAATAATGCCGATAGCTTTCATGCTATTCGGTACTCTTCCGTATTTTCGTTCCAGTTCGGCCACTTCATCAATTAATCCCGCATCTACCATTTTCCGGGTCCGCAGAGCAATTCTATCCCTCAACAACGTACGATCGATATCCAAATGCAATACGGGGCACTCTGTGATGATCGGCGAAGGGGGATTTGTACGAAACCATTCGCTTGGAGCTGTTTGCGTCTCCAGATAGATCAAAAGCATCTTCTCGATACGGTAGGCATCGCTAGGAGCAATTTTTCCCATGCTGATAGGATCGACGCTGCTTAGCAGTTTATGGCACTCCGAGAGATCGCAGAGCATCTCTTTAGTTTTTAGGAGCGTATCGGATGAAAAATCGGGAATTTCGGATAACCCCTCAATCATACTTTTGAGATAAAAACTGCTTCCGCCGACAATGATAACGTTTTTATCATTCAGTATCGCCTGATCGCAAATACGGTTATACTCATCGATAAAGGTCATAACGCTGGCATTTTCATCAGGATTCAGACGATCAACCCCGAAGTGCTCAATTTTGGCTAATTCGCCTTTTGTAGGCTTTGCGGAGGCAATATCGATCTCTTTATAGATACTGAGAGAGTCGATTGAGAGGATCAACGCATTATATTTTTCTGCAAGTTTGAGGGCAAGATCACTCTTTCCTGATGCTGTCGAGCCGATAAGCGCTAATTGTTTCATGAAGACAATTATACCCAATAGGGCACAAGCTACCCCAAAAGGGGTGTATGAACTTCTAATGAGGACCCCAGCAGGGCAGAGAAGCTGTTTGATAAGGTACCCTTAAAGAGTATTTACGATAAAATAAAAGCCATTTGATTGCTAAAGGGATGCTGTGAATCGTTTGAGGAAAAGACTGCAAGATTTTAATGAGCTGGTAATGTTTCAGCACAGTATATTTTCGCTTCCTTTCATCTTCATAGCTATGATAGTTGCTGCAGAGGGATGGTTCGGGTTCAAGCTCCTTTTGTTAGGTGCTTTTGCAGCCATAAGTGCCCGAAATGCGGCGATGGGTTTTAACCGATATATCGACCGCTCTTTTGACATTCATAATCCGCGCACATCGGGGCGGCCCAGTGTCGACGGACGGCTTGACGGTGCATCGATTGCCATTTTTACGGCGGTCAATGCGCTTGTTTTTATGGCAGTAGCCTATTTTATCAACGATTTGGCATTTTATCTCAGCTTTCCGGTGTTGATCGTTTTGTTCAGCTATTCGTTTTTCAAACGGTTCAGTTCGATGGCACATATCGTATTGGGTATATCGCTGGGGCTGGCTCCGATAGCGGGGGCTATAGCGGTACTCGGCACCGTTCCGCAATGGTCGCTCTGGCTGAGTATCGGCGTCGTATTTTGGGTTGCGGGATTTGATCTGCTGTATTCATTGCAGGATATGGAGTTTGATAAAACGAACAATCTTCATTCGATCCCTTCTAAATACGGCTCTCAGGCAACATTGAAAATTTCGGCTTTTTTTCACGTTCTAACGGTTGTCTTCTGGGCGATTTTTGTACATAAAGCCGCTCTAGGGATGTTTGCATCCGGTGCGGTGTTGTTTTCAGCATTGATGTTGACGTATGAGCATATTCTTGTCCGTCGTGATTTTACTCAGATAGACCGTGCATTCTTTACCGTAAACGGCTATTTGGGATTTGTGTTTATCGGATTGATTATTTTAGATAAGGTGGCAGTATGAGCGATATAAGATTAGTACAGGCGACAATCGATTTGGCATACGAAGAGGTGCTTGACAACAATGAGAAATTTGAACATGAATTTAATTTAATCGGGGTAGCGGAAGAAAATTCGATCACGCAGGGGATAAAACATGTCAAGGTTCGCGGAGAGTTGGATGAAACGAACGCTTTGATGCTCAATATTATGGCTGAGTTGTATCGTAAGATGGAAAAAATTGAGATGCTTCTGAGCAACGGGAAAATAAACCGTCTTGAACTTTCGTCCAAAGGGCTCATTGATAGTATCGGGCTGGAACATTTTAAACTCAGCTCGGATTCTTTAGAGGTCGGAAAACATTATTACGGAAGAATGGAAATCGCAACGTTTCCGAAACGGGAAATCGCCCTCTATTTCGAAGCAGTTGAGCCGTCGTTGGCAAAAATAGAAAATATCCATGTTCGGGACAAAGAGGCATGGGGGTATTATATGACAGCGTGCGAACGTGTTATGATTCGTCAAATGAAAGGGCTTGAATGAATCACTCTATCGAGATAGCATTGGTTGCTCTGGCCGTTGTGGTCGTGGGACTGATCTATTATGTAGTCACTAAAGAGAGTGAAGTCTCTACACAGATCCGCTCAATTGCGAAAGTAGTGGAAGATTTGCACCGCGAACTGTTCATGATGGACAAACGGCTCAAACAGGAGCTTGAGATTATTACCTCTTTGCAAGAGAGCGTACCGCGTGAGCAAACGTCGCTTCATGCGGAGCTCGGACGAGAAGTCAATGAACTTTCGGTTCCGATATTAGAGTCCCTTACCCATATTGAAGAGAGCTTTGGCGGGTACAAAGAGAAAACCGAAAATCGTCTCCGTTATTTAGAAGAACGTATCCGAAACCTTTCGCTTCCAACATCGATCAGCGGGCTCGACGATGAAAAAGTCATTAGCCGTTATAATCAGGGGATAGAAATCGATGCGATTGCCAAAGAGCTTCGTTTGTCAAAAGCGGAAGTGGAATTTGTTCTAAAAATTAATCAACTCAGATAGTTATAAGGTTTGTTAGCTATAATTTCGTTCTCTTTAAAAAGATGCGTCCGTAGCTCAGCTGGATAGAGCACCGGTTTGCGGTACCGGCGGTCAGGGATTCGAATTCCTTCGGGCGCACCATCTTTCATTTTTAGAGACTTCCTTTTAACTTCTCCCACAATAAACCTAAATATTCATGAAATGCACATTCTGAGCGACGCAATCCGCCTGATGAGGGAAACTGCCATAGGGTATCTTCTTTTTTGACGAGAAAATCAGTTGGGGCTTCAATAACACAAATACCGTTTTTACGAAAAATAGATGATGCCCGAACCATATGGGAAGCTGATGTCACAAGAATAAGCGGCTGCGATCCGACAATCTTTTTAACCGCTATCGCTTCTTCCGCAGTATCCTTTGCTTCTTCCAGAATAACTATATCATTGGAATTGACGCCGAGTGCGATTGCCAGTTGGGAATTTTTTCGGGCATTGCTGACACTGTCTCCTCCCCCGTATCCGCTAAAAATCAATTTCATACCCGGATGACTTTTATAGAGCAATATTCCTTCGTTGACGCGTGCCAATGATGTAAGGCTCAGCTCAGATGAGAGCGGAATGTTTTGACTCGAAGTATGGCCGTTTCCGAGAACATGAATATAGCGCGGAAACGGAGAATGCAGCTGTACTTTGGGATAAGCATTTTCAAGAGGTTTGAGCAGCAGTGCCGAAAATGGGGGATAGGACAAAATAGTAATCCAAGCGAAAGAGAAGACAAATAGAATTTTGGCTCGTCGTCTATTTCCTCTTTGCAAAAGGTATAAGGCAAGGGCACTAGAGATCAAAAAGATCGGAAAAGGGTAGATGAAAGAGGATATAAGCTTTTTTAGTTCAAACATAGCGTCAAAAATGACGGTTATGCTTTATTTTTTCGTGCGGCAATCTCACCCAAGAAGCTTTCCAAATCGTATTTGACACGGTATTGTGGGGTGAGGATGTGAACGAGAATATCGCCTAGATCGATAGCGACCCAGTCTCCGCTCTCATCAACATACAAAAACTGCTCTTCAGGCTTTAGCCCTTTTTTGAGATGATCGAGAAGTGCCAGCGTATGGCGTTCCCCTAATGATGAGGCGATAACAACGTAGTCAGCGAAGTAATCGCCACCTTGAAGATCGAATACTTCGATTGCTTCGGCTTTGTTTTGGTCTAAGATCGCGCTGATTTTTTCAATTCGTGGATTCACAGATGTTCCTTATAATAGGTAATAATTTTTTGTTCGATCTTCGGGTCCAATCCTAATGTGACATAGGAAGAACGAAAATCGGTTGAGCTGATCGGCACATGGGTAGTAAGCCGAATCATATTTTCCGGGATGGATATCCCATCCCGATCAGCAACAACCCAATGCACCATTGCATCGAGTTCATCAAAATTGTGCCAGTGAGACAGTTTTTCGAGATTGTCCGCTCCGATGATGAGGTAGAGTTCATCGCAAAACGGAGCGAAATGTTTAACGGTTTCAATCGTATAAACGCTGCGGTCATGAGCAATTTCAAAATCGCTGATAACTACTCTCTCGTAGGGTTTAAAAATCTCTTTCAGCCACTCGAAACGAACGGCACCGTCAACCGTGACGGAAGGCTTGAACGGATTTCGTGATGCCGGAACGACGATGAGTCTGTCTATCGGCAAAACACGTAAAGCTTCTTCTACAACAGCAACGTGTCCGGCATGCGGCGGATCGAAACTTCCGCCGTAGAGTGCAAGCTTCATAAGCCTTAACTTCTTTTAATCGAAATTATAACCGATTTTTGGTAAAATCATCCCCTATTTTGTGTTTGTAGGATTATGGTAATGGCGTTGAAGATTGCATTAAACGGATTCGGTCGCATAGGTCGCTGTGTTACCCGTCTTATCGCCATGCGCACCGATGTTGAGCTTGTCGCCATAAACGACATGGCTTCAGTCGAGATGATGCTTTACTTATTGCAAAATGATTCGGTACACGGCCAATTCGGAATCGATGCGGCGATAATAGGAGATGACTACCTGCAAATCGCCGGTCAAAAGGTACGGATTTTTTCTGAAAAGAACCCTGAGAATCTGGATTTTGCCTCACTGGGAGCGGATGTCGTTTTTGAGTGCAGCGGTTTGTTTCTAACGGGGGCCTTGACAAAACACCATTTGGAAAAAGGGGTGAAAAAAGTTATTTTGTCCGCCCCGACTCAGGACAGTGCGATCCCTACTTTTGTATTGGGAGTCAATGAGCATTTGTATGCGGGGGAAAATATTATTTCGAACGCATCGTGTACGACCAATTGCTTAGGACCGATTGCAAAAATCCTTGATGAAACATACGGCATCGAAAAAGGGCTGATGACGACGGTTCATGCCTATACCAACGGCCAGGCGATTATTGACTCGGCGCACGGAAGCGATATGAGACGTTCCCGTGCTGCGGCGCTTAATATGATCCCGACGACTACCGGTGCGGCAAAGGCTATCAGTCTGGTACTGCCGTCGTTAGAGGGCAAGCTGCACGGTCAAAGCGTACGGGTTCCGACAGCGGATGTGTCGATGGTCGATTTGAATGTTCTCATCAGCCGTTCTACTTCCAAAGAGGAACTGAGTAACCTTTTTAAATCGTATGCCGAGGGCAGTTTGAAGGGAATTTTGGAAGTAGATGAGCGTTATCGTGTTTCGCAGGATTTTGTCGGATCACCTTTCAGTGCCACAGTGGCAGATGACTTGATACAGGTCGTCGATGGAAATATGGTCAAAATCATGGCGTGGTATGATAATGAATGGGGTTATTCCAACCGTCTTATCGAAATGGCATTGTTTATTACAAAACAGTAAAAATAGTCTGAATTTAATTTTAATCTTACAGTAAGAAGGAAAAAAATGCAGTTACTCGGTATCAAAGAGTGTGACATCCACGGCAAGAAAGTATTTATTCGATGTGATTTTAACGTTCCGATGGACGATTACGGCAATATTACCGATGACAGACGAATCCGCTCAGCACTAGCAACAATCAATTATTGTCTTGATCAAAAATGTGCAATTATTTTGGCATCACACTTCGGACGTCCTAAAGGGGAACCGGATGAAAAATATTCACTTGCACCTATAGCCCGTCGGTTGCATCAGCTTCTTAAAATTGATGTTCAGGTGGCGGATGACGTTGTCGGAGAGAGTGCGTTAAAACTTGCTCACGAGCTTAAAAACGGAGAAGTATTGCTTCTGGAGAACCTCCGTTTTGAAAAAGGGGAGACGAAAAATGACCCTGATTTAAGTGCTGCATTGGCTTCGATGGCAGAAGTGTATATTAATGACGCATTCGGTGTCAGCCACCGTGCTCATGCTTCGGTTGAGGGGATAACTGCACATTTTGATAATGCACATAAAGCAGCCGGTTTCTTGCTTCAAAAAGAGATTCAATTTTTCGGAACTTTACTAGAGCATCCTGTAAGACCGTTTGCCGCGATTGTCGGCGGAAGCAAAGTTTCAGGGAAGCTTGAAGCATTGATAAACCTGCTGCCGAAAGTGGATAAAATGCTGATCGGCGGGGGGATGGCCTTCACATTTCTCAAAGCGTTGGGGCATGACGTCGGAAATTCCCTTGTTGAAGACGATTTGATTCCTGAAGCTCTCAAAATCATGGAAGAAGCGAAACGGTTGGGAGTCAAGTTTTATTTGCCGGTAGATGTCGTTGCGGCAGAAAAATTTGCCCCTGATTCCGCCAGCCGTCTTTGCAGCGTTCAAGAGATCCCTTCAGGATGGATGGGACTCGATATCGGGCCTGCGACTGTAAGACTGTATCGTCAGGTACTCGGTGATGTTCAGACGATCCTATGGAACGGGCCGATGGGAGTTTATGAGATGGATCGATATGCACGCGGATCCAATAAAATTGCCCATTTTGTCGCCGATTCCTATGCGACGAGCGTCGTCGGCGGAGGCGATACGGCTGATTTGGTTCAACGTGTCGGGTTGGATGAAGAGATTACCTTTATCTCTACCGGAGGCGGAGCATCACTGGAGTTGCTTGAAGGGAAAATTCTTCCCGGAGTTAAACCGTTGTTGAAATAAAAAGGAGAATGTCATGATATTGTGTGCCAACTTTAAAGCGAACAAAACACGTCAAGAGACACGTGCCTATATGGCTGTAGTAGAGTCATTTGTAAGTGCAAACGATATCACCGATACGATTATCGTATTTCCTCCGTTTACGGCATTGGAGCATGATCCCCGCAACGTATTGATCGGAGTCCAAAACGGCTATCCGGTAAAAAACGGCGCCTTTACCGGAGAGATAGCATTGGAGCAGCTCGAAGAGTTCGGAATCAAGACGATTCTGATCGGTCACTCCGAACGCCGTCATATCCTCGGTGAGACGCAAGAGCAGATAGCGGCTAAATTCCGGTTTTTTGCCGAACAGGGATTTTTGATCGTTTACTGTGTCGGTGAACCTTTAGAGATTAGAGAACAGGGACATGAAGCTCTCATGGCCTATATAGAAAAGCAGTTTGAAGGGATTGATCTGACCTATTCGGATCTGGTTCTTGCCTATGAACCGGTATGGGCTATCGGTACGGGGCTGACCCCTTCAAATAGCGATATAGAGCTTTTACACGGAGCGTTAAGAATGAAAACGACTGCGCCTCTTTTATACGGGGGGAGTGTCAAAGTGGACAATGCGGGTGAAATTATGGCCTTGGAAAACGTTGACGGCGTTCTTGTAGGCTCAGCGGCACTCAGTGCCAACGATTTTTGCGATATGATCGCACAAGCAGTGGAATTAAACACAGAAAAAGGAGAATAATAGATGTTAATGCAAGGGAAAAAAGGGTTAATCGTAGGACTTGCCAACGATAAATCGATCGCATACGGTATCGCACAAGCGCTTCACAAACAAGGGGCGCAAATGGCGTTTACCTATCTTAATGAAGCACTGCAAAAACGGGTAGAACCGATAGCGGCAAGTTTTGACAACTCTCCGGTCTATAAATTGGATGTATCCGATGAGGCTGATATGGAGGCGATCGCAGCGAAAGTAGCGGCTGATTTCGGAGAAATCGACTTTTTGGTTCACTCGGTTGCATTCGCACCGAAAGAAGCATTGACCGAAGGGTTTATGAAAACGTCAAAAAGTGCGTTTCAAATCGCTATGGATGTCTCCGTCTATTCTTTGATCGACTTAACGAACCGCTTAGAGAGCGTATTGGCTCCGGGCGCGTCTATTATTACCCTCAGCTACCTCGGCGGACCGAAATATATCCCGAACTACAATGTCATGGGTGTCGCAAAAGCGGCGTTGGAATCAACCGTACGCTATATGGCGGTAGAACTCGGTGCATCCAAAGGGCAACGTGTAAACGCGATCAGTGCGGGTCCTATTAAAACCCTGGCGGCCAGCGGTATCGGCGATTTCAAACAAATCCTTAACTGGAACGAATCCAATGCACCGTTACGCAAAAACGTGACGATCGAAGAGGTCGGAAACTCGGCAATGTACCTGCTTAGCGATCTCTCAAGCGGGGTCAGCGGTGAAGTTCATTATGTCGATGCGGGCTATAACATCATGGGTATGGCTGCGGTAGAGAAAAATGCTGAAGGAAAAAGTGTTTTTGTTTGGGATGCAAACAAGTAATGGTGAATATACTTTTCTTATGAAAAAGAAAAGTATGCAAAAGAAAATCGCCCTCTCAACAAAACGCTTCCAATCGCTTTGGCACTTCTGCCAGCGATTGGGCTCTATGTGAGTTTCGGGGGCATATTTATTGAATAAAGAATTCCGTGATCCAACACCAAGAGCCGTTCCGGAGGCAGTAGTGCCGAGAGGAACGAGCGTTCTTGGATCACGGTATGTTCTTTTGGTACTTTTCTGGCTAAATAGAAAAGTATATTGTGTTACGAAACGTTACTTGCCGATAACCGGCATACCATTTATTTTTTCGATATGAGACGGCTCTTTCGGTTTTCCCTCATTCATCTTCTCTTTCTTTTCCAAATAGGATTTCCATTTATCGGCGTATTTTTGCAGGGTAAACGGCGTATTGTCTTCATCCAGAGGGACAACTTCGGTTTTAGTTGTGACGGTGCCGTCGGGAGCTTTCATGGTAGTCGTAATCTGTGTGGCGTTTGTCATTTTTTGAACCGTTTTACCGTCGGAAGTTTGTGTGGTAACAGACATTTTAGTCGGTTCGGTTTTGGTCGTTATCACTGTGCCGTCGCTTTGTTGCTTGGTATTCACCGTAGGTTCGTTTGCCATCATAGGGTTCCACTCCTCTTTGAGCCAGATGTCGAGAGAACGCTGCATTATTCCCCCTTCACTGGCGGCGGTAGTGCTGGGAGAGACGGCTTGCAGATTTGTGTTTTGTGACGGCGTTACTCCCATATGATTGGCGGCACAGCCGCTGAGTATCAACAGGGCAATGGATAAGCTAAGAGAATGGCGCATGGTATTTCCTCTATTAAGGTTGAATTTTTCAGATTAGTTCGTACTATAACATAGAATTTACATGATAGTGTCTAAAAATAGGTGAGTATTAAAAGTGACAAAATTGTCACATTCCCTAATTAAGGGGTTTGCATTTAGTAAACGGACAGAAAACAAAATTATTTTTTTACAGCATTGTTTAAGAATAGCGGGGTTACAATTAACCTCGACGAAACAAAAACATAGGTCAAGCTTAACTTAAGGAGAATCAATGAAGTTAGTTAAAATGAGTCTTGCAGCAGCAGTGTTGCTCGGAGCGAGCGCATTCGCAATCGATAATGTAAAAGTTAGCGGTGATGCTAAACTTTATTACAACACAAACAATGCTGATTATCTAGATGGCAGTGGTAATAAACAAAGTGGTCTGTTTGACAAAGCAGCAAGTGCAGCGGATACAGCTCTTACTCTTGGTGTAACAGGTGATTTGACAAAAGGTGTCTCTTTCGGCGTTAAAGGTATTGCTGTTAGTACTCTTGGTCTTGAAAACAACCTTGTAAGCAACACATGGACAGGTGCACATGATGCGAAAGCAAACGGTTCATCTTTTGGTGCTCAAGTTGATGACCAAGCATGGATCAGTGAAATGTGGGTTGCTGCAACTCTTGGGAAAACTACGGCAAAACTTGGACGCATGGAGCTAGATACTCCATTTGCTTTCTCTGAAAAATGGTCTATCGCGACAAACACATTTGACGCAGCGGTTCTTATCAACCAAGACATCCCTGATACAACTCTAGTAGGTGCATGGGTAGGAAAAGGAAATGGTGTTAATGCTATTGGAGCATACTCATTGAATGGTGTTCCTAGCAACACTCCTGCTGTTGGAATCGATGGTATCGTAGGTGCTGGTGCAAACTTCGATACATTTGCTAGTGACGGCGCGTATGCAGCAGCATTGGTAAACAACTCTTTCAAACCTCTTACATTCCAAGCATGGTACTACAACGTTGTTGACGTTGCTGATACTTACTGGTTGCAAGCAGACATCGATTGCCAATTGGTTAAAGGTGTAAAAATCGGTGCACAATATGCAAATATGTCACCAAAAGGTAACATTGAATCAACATTGGATGGAATCGGATCAAACGATAATTCATCTGCATATGCATTCAAACTTGGATATGAAGGTGTTCAAAATCTAAAAGTTTCTGCTGCATATTCAAAAGCAGATTCAGACGGTGTATTGAAAATTGCTAACGTTGCAACAAATAACCTTGGTGCTGCTCAATCTAAATTGTACACTGAAGCATGGTGGAACTACGGATACGTTGGTGCTCCGGATGCTCGTTCTTGGAACGTAACGGCTGAGTACGATGCAGGTCTTGCTAAACTTGGCGCATACTATACAGATGTATCAATCGATGATACGAATGTGGTCAACCAAGCGGTTGGTGGAAAAGACAATGTCGATATGAAAGAAATTGCAGTTACTGCAACTAAATCGTTCGGACCGTTGGATGCGACTTTGGCTTATATCTCTACAGATGCTGACGATCAAAATACCGGTGATCGTTACGACACTGTACAAGCTTACTTGACTCTTAACTTCTAAGAGTTTTTTTTGCTTCTCACCCTCTCGGGGGTGAACCCTTCTTGTATCTTTCCCTCTTTCGCTATAATCATTTTATGAAATATTTTTTCCATTCATTGCTCTATACGTTTTTAATGCTGTTCTTGATCTCTGTTCTCTCCTTCGGGGCAATCCATATGGCACCCAACAGTTTTATGGGTGGTGAACTGAATCCCAATATGACCCCTGAAGCTATCTCGCAGCTGCGTGCGGTTTACGGATTGGATAAGCCTCTGCTGAAGCAATACGCCGATTGGGTAGACAATTTGGTTACCCTCAACTTCGGTATTTCATTCGTCAGCGGAGCGCAAGTCTCTAATGTAGTAGCCGATAGACTGCCTGTGACCTTGTGGATGAATATGATTGCTTTGACTTTGACATTTGTTCTCTCATTAGGGATGGGGATTAAAGCGGCACTCTCGTATGGTAAGAAAACGGATACGATTATCAGCCAATTTTCACTGCTCAGTTTTGCTATGCCATCGTATTATCTGGCTTTGGTAGCGATGATGGTTCTTAGCGTAGCGTTAGGATGGTTTCCGATTGCTGGGATACATTCGCTCGAACCGCCGGAGGGAATAGGGTATTATAGTGATATGGCGTGGCATTTGACACTGCCGATTGCAGTTATGGTTTTTGTCGGGGTGGGGAGTTTAGCCCTTTATATCCGCTCTTTGACGATTGAAATCCTCAAAAGTGACTATATCTATTTTGCCCGTTCGCGGGGAATCGGAGAAGGTAAAATAATCCGCTATTACATACTTCCCAATCTTCTTCCTCCCATTGTAACGATGTTGGGTTTATCGTTGCCTGGCCTTATCGGCGGATCGGTGATACTTGAATCGATTTTCGGAATTGAGGGGATGGGGCAGCTGTTTTATCTGAGTGCAATGAGTCGGGACTATCCGGTGATAATGGGGATTTTGATGATGAGTGCATTTTTGGCGCTTATCGGCAATCAGATTGCCGATGCGGTACTATTGAAGTTAAATCCGTTTGTGAAGCGATAATGTACTTTTCTCTTTGTGCTAGAAAAGTACCAAAAGAGCATACCGTGACCCAAGAACGCTCGTTTCTTCCGGCACTGCTGCCTTCGAAACGGCTCTAGGTATTGGATCACGGGAATTTTATTAAATAATGCCCCCGAAACTCACATATAGCCCAATCGCTGGCAGAAGTGCCAAAGCGATTGAAAGCGTTTTGTTGAGGGGGCGATTTTCTTTTGTTTCTTTTCTTGTGAAAAAGAAAAGAAAGAGAGTATTTGATATTTAGGAATGGAAAAAGTCCGGAAAGGACTAGTTTCCAAAAAGCGCTTCGAGCGAGCTAAGCCCCTCTTTTTTCTCTTCCTGAGCTTTTTCACCCATTTGAGCGCTTCCGCCCACTTCATTCAGCTCGATTGTATATCCTGTTAGCATTGATGCTAAACGGATGTTGATACCGCTTTTCCCGATTGCTTTGGATTTTTGGTCGCTTGGGAGGGTAACAACCGCTTTTTTCTCTTCGCCTTCATTTTCAGTTACGACAACGGCACTGATAATGGCAGGAGACATCGCACGGGAGATGAAAAGTTCGGGAGACGAACTGTATTCGACACAGTCGATGTTTTCACCGCACAGCTCTTCGCTTACCGCGTTGATACGGACACCGCGTACCCCGACGGTTGCACCGATCGGATCGATTTGAGGTCGGTTGGTGTAGAGGGCGATTTTCGCACGCTCACCCGGAATACGGGCGCATTTTTCGATAACGACGATGCCGTCTTTGATCTCAGGAACTTCCAATGCCAAAAGCTCTTCGAGAAATTTCGGAGCGGTTCGTGAGAGCTCCATCGAAATACCGTTGCTTTTGTCAACGTGGACACGGCGAACGATGGCACTCACAACATCGCCGACTTTGAATTTTTCACCTTTGATACGGCTTTTCATCGGCAATACCGCACGGATCTCATCAATTTCGATGGTGGTATTTTGGTCGCTGTCTACACGGGTAACGCGGCCGGATACGATTTGATTGATTTTACTTTTGTATTTGTCGTAAAGCTCGTTTTCAACAAGGCGCTGGATATGAAATTCGATTTCTCGGTGCAAGGTGGCAAACGCGCTTCGTCCGTAGCTTTCGATGTCGTGTTCCATTTGGAGCTGATCGCCGATTTCCGCTTCGTCATCGATTTCCAATGCTGCGGTAATACCCATATACGCGCCCGCCTCTTCACCCTCAAGTTCCGGAGCATCGTCGGCAACGACGGTAATGATTTGTCGTAGCCTAACCTGTTTGGTACGATCGTCAATATCAGCTTCAAAAGCAAAAGTTGGATTAATTATTCGTTTGGCGGTTTGGATAAACGAGGTTTTAATCGCCTCTTGAACACGATCCGGATTAAGCCCTTTTTCGTTTGCGATAGATTCAATAATATCTAAAATATTTTCCACAGTATTATCCTCTTGATTGTTGGTAACTCATAAAAAATTGGGTTGGGTTGGGAAAGCTTTTTTATGAAGGAGTATGTATTATACATAAATTTCTCTTAATAGGATATTTATCATATCACCGCTATAATCCCCCTAATATCAAGAACTCTAAAAACTAAAAAGGGAAACAGAATGGAACTCAAACTCGCCCGCAGCGAACATGACTCAAAACCAAAAAAAATCGATCTCAAAAAAATTACCGAAATGGTAGAGAAAAGCAACTCTTCTATCCTCTATTTCGACCGTGAAAACTCACACAAAGACCTTCTTGCACTTCAAGACCATTTCGAGGGAGAAGGGAAAAGTTTTTACATGCGTGAAGTGAAATACGGACTCTCTGCAAATGAATACATGTATGAGGTTCATATATTATAGTTTTGAACGCAAAAGGGATTTTATTCCTTTTGCTACGTTAACACTGTGTTCTCTTCAGCAGAGAGCTCACGCACGCTTGCGTGCTTTATAAGTCACAGTAGATGAAAGTAGTTGAATGAGTAAGAAACTTTTTATCGAGACACTCGGATGTGCTATGAATGTGCGCGATTCCGAGCATATGATCGCTGAGTTGAATGCCCATGAGGGGTACGAACTCACCGATGACGCGGCTTCGGCCGATCTGATCCTCATCAATACCTGTTCGGTACGCGAAAAACCGGTTCACAAACTTTTTTCCGAACTCGGTGTCTTTAACAAACTCAAAAAAGCAGATGCCAAAATCGGTGTATGCGGATGTACGGCATCCCATCTGGGTAAAGAGATTATCAAGCGTGCCCCTTATGTCAATTTTGTCCTCGGTGCCCGCAATGTTTCTAAAATTGCCGATGTCCTTCATCGTGATCGTGCAGTCGAAGTCGAGATCGATTACGATGAATCTCAATTTGCGTTTAAAGATTTCCGCAGCAGCCCTTATAAAGCCTATATCAACATCTCCATCGGCTGCGACAAGCAGTGTACTTTTTGTATTGTCCCTAAAACCCGTGGAGATGAGATATCGATTCCGCCCGATTTGATTGTTGCCGAAGTACGAAAAGCGGTAGAGAACGGAGCCAAAGAGGTTTTTCTCCTCGGTCAAAACGTCAACAACTACGGGCGCCGTTTTTCAGACGTAAACGACAAAATGAACTTCACTGAATTGCTTCGACGTGTAAGTGCGGTGGAGGGATTGGAGCGTATCCGATTCACCTCTCCTCATCCGTTTCACATGGACGATGAATTTCTCGAAGAGTTTGCCCGGAATCCGAAAATCTGCAAATCGATGCACATGCCGTTGCAAAGCGGATCGACCGATATTCTCAAAGCGATGAAACGGGGATATACCAAAGAATGGTTCTTGAACCGTGCCCGCAAACTGCGCGAACTCGTTCCTGATGTCAGTATCAGTACCGATATCATCGTTGCGTTCCCCGGTGAGAGTGATGCCGATTTCGAAGATACCCTCGATGTGATGAAAGAGGTACGGTTTGAGCAGGTATTTAGTTTTAAATACTCTCCCCGTCCTCTTACGGAGGCGGAAAGTTTTACGAACGTCGTAGACTCGGAACTTGGTTCATTTAGACTGAGCACCCTTCAAGCCTATCAGGACACGATTCTCGATTCCATCAGTGCAGGATTGTTGGGAAAAGAATATGATGTCTATTTTGAAGAATTGCGCTCAGACGGGTATGTTGCCGGACGGAGTGATAACAATATCATGATAAAGGTCAAAGGGAGTGAAGAGTGGCTCGGCAAGATCGCACGTGTAAAAATCACCGAGGTCTCACGATCGGTTCAATACGGAGAGATCATTGCGTAAACGTTTTTTACGTGCTTTGGCTTTATGGCTTATCCCTCCGATCGGGACGCTGTTAATCCGTCTTATCTACCTTACCAATCGAAAACGGTTTCATCTCCCGATGAGTATCCCGAATGAACCGGTCATTTTTGCTTTTTGGCACGGCGATCTCTTGATGCAGCCGTATCTCTACTATCAGTTCCGTCGCAATCCGAAGGCCAATGTTTTGATATCCGATCATTTCGACGGCCAGATTATCGCCCGTATAATGCGCTATTTCAAACTGGGAACCATTCACGGCTCAACAACTCGCGGCGGAGCCAAGGTTCTTATTCAAGGGCTTAAATCGCTCTCGGAAGGGTATGATATCGGAATCACCCCTGACGGACCTAAGGGACCGCGCCATGAGATGAGCGACGGTGTCGTAGTTATGGCGCAAAAACGCAATGCCAAAGTGATCGTATACAGCTGTGTCCCTTCCACATTTTGGCAGCTTCCGAGCTGGGATCGATTTACCGTTCCAAAACCGTTCGGAAGGTTGGATTTTTATGCCTCCGAGCCGATCGATCTGGGTGGGTTGGAGATGGAAGCGGCAAAGGCTCTTATCAAAGCAAAGCTGATGGAGCATGTTCTTTAGGTCGTGATGCAGATGAATGAACTTTATCGACAAAAAGAAGCGTTTTTAAAATACCT
This sequence comes from Sulfuricurvum kujiense DSM 16994, assembly GCF_000183725.1. Taxonomy (NCBI): domain Bacteria; kingdom Pseudomonadati; phylum Campylobacterota; class Epsilonproteobacteria; order Campylobacterales; family Sulfurimonadaceae; genus Sulfuricurvum; species Sulfuricurvum kujiense. The sequence continues at coordinate 288,752 of NC_014762.1, forward strand.
GGATACGATACGAGGTTATTCTCCCCTGACGATTCGAAGTTACAATGATGCTATCGATGAAATGCTCACCTTTGCAGAAATGGATGCAAGCAGCAATCTCCTTTCCATCAATCTGATGCCGCTGCGTTTAAAAATATCTTCTCTTAAAGCCAAATCGATTGCCGCCAAACTCAGTGCTATACGCAGCTTCGTCAAATATCTTCGCTCACAAGGGAAAACGGTTGAACTGAGAGGTGATGAGAGTATTAAAACACCTAAAACTCTGCCGAAACCAATTACACATGAACAAATTCTCCATGCACTGCAATATGCCGAACCGCAAGCTGCATTGGCGATTACACTTCTGTATACCATGGGACTTCGTATCTCCGAACTTACCCACTTGCGTCTTTCGGATATCTCGGAAGGATGGTCACGTATCCATGGAAAAGGGTCTAAAGAACGCGATATTCCGATGATGGATAATATTCGTACAATGGTACAGGAATATCAGAAGATCAACCCTTCACGAGAGTATGTTTTTGAACTTAAAGGTGAAAAATTAAGCGAAAATAGTCTAAGATATACCATTATTAAGGCATTTGCAAAGGTTGGACTGAAAGTGACTCCTCATCAATTGCGGCATACATATGCGACCGAGTTGTTAAACAACGGAGCACGTATTGCCGATGTTAGTGAATTATTGGGGCATGCAAGCATGGCGACCACACAGATTTATACCAAACTCGGGAATGCTTTGAAAATGGAGCATTACCTGCAATCGCATCCGTTATGCCAAACTCATGAGGACTCTAAGTGATAGAACGGTTTTACCGAAAAATTTTCGTCGCTATTGTTCAAGACGGAGGAGCGCATGACGTTCGTGTGGTTGTTCAAAAGAAAAGGAAGCTTCTTAATAAACAGAGCCGAAAATTTGAGGGCAAATCAGCACTAGACGAGATCCGTTCGTATCTTGGCAAATACCTTGACGAATCTCCGCTTCATTACGTCGCAGTATTGAATCCTGCCGTAAAACAAGGAGCACTGCCCGGATGCAGGAACCATCTGGACGAGGAGATGGAAGAGATAAGCGGCGCAAAAACCCTCTGCCAAAATGAAGATTGGCTTTTGTACAGTTCGATGAGAGAACTGGATTCGCTTCAAACGGAATACAAAAGTATCGGACTTGATTTTATCTTTTCCCCTTTTTCCGTTTTAGAACATTTTTTCAAAGATAAAGTACATGGCGGATTTGCCCTCTATGCGTTGGCCCAAAAAGATTCATTCAGTGTCGCTTTTTTCGAAGACGGGAAGCTCGAATATGCACACCATTATCCGATGCAGGAAAAAAACACGCTGACCCTTGAAGATGAAAGCAGCACTATGGGCTTTGCCGTCGGAATTAAAGAAGAGGACGAGATAGACAAGGGGATCAGCTTAGATGACATAGAATCGCTGGATGATCTGGATATTCTCGAAGAGCTGGATGATTTGAGTGAAATAGAGGATTTGGACAATCTTGATGAGATTGTAGAATTTAGCGAGGATGAACCGACCTTTGAAGAAAAGCGTATTGTTTTCCCGCGCGGCAGTGAAATCAAACAAGAGATGGATATGTTTAATAATGACTATCGCCGGTTTGAGTTGATTCAGCGGACATTGGCACGGTTTTACAGGGGAGAACATTGTAATGACCGTTTTGTTGAGACGATTTTCATTGCCGATGCCTACGGAAGCGGTGCTGAACTGAAACAATATCTCGAAGAAGAACTTTTCTTGAATGTATCGATACGACATATTGATGTTGCTGATGAGGTTATAGCGTTAGCTATGGCTGAAGAGGAAGAACTGTGAAGTACAGTTTTATTGCTCCCCGTAAAAAACGGCTGATCAGCGGTGAGTTGCGTCTCGTCCTTTTCTTTTTTGCGGTAACGATTGCGATGCTGGTCGGAACCTATGTTTTTCTTGAATACAAAACGTATGATTTTGTAAACGAGCGAAAAAATGTTGCACTTAAAGAGAAATCGATCAAACGTTCTGTTGAAGTAATGCAAGAGCAGATCAAAACGATTGAGAAAGAGGCGAAAATCGTCGAGCAGGTGACAACAAGCAATGCCGTCATGAAAGAGAGTATCCGAAACCTTTTTGACCTTGTACCGGAAGATATTACTCTCTCACGCGCTGAATTGGAAGAAAAGTCGCTGATTCTTTACGGTATGACTCCGAATAAAGATACCTATGAATATATGCTTCATGCGCCGTTGCGATCGATTTTTAACCGCAGCTATACGAGTTTTTATCCGATCGAAAACGGATGGTACCGTTTTGTTTCGTCCAACTATCTGGATGATGAGACGGTAGAGGAGATCAAATGAAGCGTCAGACGTTATTGGTTGTCATACTTTCGCTCTTTTTGCTGATCGGTGTCATTGCATTTTCATTTTTATTGTTGATTCCGAAAGGGAAAGAGTACCGTTCTCTTCGCTTGGAGAGCAAAAAAGAGTTTCAACAGCTGGAATTGGCTCAAAACCGCTTTGACAATACCAATAACCGCCTGAAAGACCTTCAGGCACAAAATCGCCATACCATCGGGGCTTTTGAGAAAACGTTTGACCCTGGACGCTTTGAACGCCTTTATAAAAAAGAGTTTACCGATTTGTATTTGACGGAAGTAACGACGAAGGATAGCAACGGGACGTTTAGGGTGTATGAAGTAAACGCGACTTCGAAAATTACGTCCCCGCAAAGTTTTTACAATTTTTTAGACAATATCAATAAAAGTGAATGGGTAATCGGCGTTAATTTCCCGATCCATTTTGAGAGGGACGGGGATGAAATACGCTCCAGTTTTACGATGAAAGTGCATAATAAAAAAGAGGAAAAATAAACGTTTTAGAGCTTTTTAGCCCTCTCATGAGCACAGCGTATCGCTTCCATGCATCCTTCACGAACTTTTCCTTTTTCAAGTGCTCCGTATCCTGCAGCCGTGGTTCCGCCCGGACTCATGACATTATCTTTTAAAAGTGCGGGGTGGGTTGTTTGAATAAGGCGTCCGAACCCGTCGAACAGCCCGCGCATCAAGGTCATCGCATCATCTCGTTTCAGCCCTTCGCGTACCGCGCCGTCACACAGAGCCTCCGCAATAAGCGCTAAATACGCCGGCCCGCTTCCTGCAAGTGCGGTTGCAATGTCGAGTTCTTTTTCGTTACTCAGCCAAAGGACGCTGCCGATGGTGCCGAAAAGTTCCAGCGCAAATGTTTTTATTGCCGTATCTCCGACCAAAGAGGTCATAGAAGCACCTGTTTCTGCCGCAAGATTAGGCATGGCACGGCAATAATGGTGGGCATCGACCGATTTAAGAGATTCCAATGTCGTTCCCGCGAGGACGGAATAAAGGGCTTCGGCTTTCCCTTTTAACAAAGGGGCTATTTCACTGAGATTAGCCGGTTTGACACAAATGATAATATTTTTGTTGTTTATGTCGGCATTTTGGTAGAGGGTTTTGGTAATAGCTACTCCAAGGGAAGCTTCAAAACGCTCCACAGCTTCCGTAGTTCGTCCTATCACTTCAATGCTATGGGTTGTAGACAGCCCTTTTGCTAAGGCAAGCGCCATTTTCCCGTTGCCGATAAAAGTGACAGACCTACTCATCGGTAGAACTTTTGAGATAGTTTTTGATCGGTTCGGCAATTCCGAAATCGGAACGGTTATCAACAATGATCTGAGCCATAGTCTGATTGTCGGTATTGAAAATCAAGGGGGCGACAAAATTTATCGTCGATTTTTCAATCGGGGTTTGCAAGATCATAATATTATAGATCAGTAGATTGCTTTCAGGGGTGATTCCCATTAAGGCCTGAAGAGAAGAGGGGATGTCAAAAGAATATTCGCGTAAAGCAAATGGGCTGATAAGGGTAAAAGAAGGTCCTTCGCCTATGCTTTCCAGACGGAAAAAAATCTCATCAATTTTTTGGAGTTCCATTTTCGAAACCGTTTCAAAGCCGAGGAGGGGAAGTTTTAAATCAAACTGCATAAATTACCTTCTTCTATCATTCAATGGTCTGATTTTAACACAGTAAAGTAAAAAGTTTCAACTTAATGCAGGGGTGTTTAATCTCTTTACGGTAAAATAGCCGATAATTTCAATAAGAGCGTAGGTTTTATCAATGATTAGAACATGGTTAATCGCAATAACGACACTTATTCTGCTTACCGGATGCGGTAGTAAAGACCTCGAAGAGTTTAATAAACCTGCGGAATATTGGTATGAAAAGATGGTAACGGCCGTTTCCAACGGTAATTTGGAAAGAGCTGACAGCTATTTTAGTTCACTGCAAAGTGAACATATCAGTTCACCGTTTTTATCCGAAGCAACTATGATTATGGCACAAGCGCATATGGCACATGAAGAGTATTTGTTAAGCGAGCATTTTTTGGATGAATATATCCGCCGTTATGCCACCCCTGAAGGGCGTGAATATGCTGAATTTTTGAAGATTAAAGCAAAATTCTTAGCCCTCCCGAATCCGGGACGCGATCAAGGGTTGATCGATGAAACCTTGAACAGCGTTGAAACGTTTAAAAGAAGTTATCCGAACTCAATGTATTTGCCGTTGGTTCATTCGATGGAGACACAATTACAACTGGCTCGAGGAGTCCTTAATGAACAAATTGCAGAGCTCTATGAGCGTTTGGGAAAACCAAAGGCGGCAGGCTCTTATCGTACAATTGCACCGGTAACATGGATTGATTCTAAAAATATCGTCCGTGCCGAGGTCCCTTGGTATCGGGAGATGTTTGAAGGGGACGGTACCAGCAGCTGGTATGCTTTTATGATTCCGAAAACTCGCAGCGTCGTCTCTATGGATGATAATGAGAGTACGGCATCACCGAAAAAACAAGATAACGGCAGCTGGTACGATTTTTTGATTCCACATTTCTAAAACCGTATACGGTTTGAGTGAATTTTATGAATAAGGTTTTTTAATGCAACTTAGTAATTACAGCTCTTTTCCTACTAATTTACCTGTTATTGCGGAGGATGAACTTTTTCTATACCCGTTTATGATTTCTCCTCTTTTCTTGAACGATGAAAAGAATATTGCGGCGGCTGCCGAAGCGATCGAGAATAATTCACTCGTGATCGTTTGCCCTGTGAAGCCTGAACATGAAGGGGAACGCGAAGGTGATTCGATCTATGATGCGGGGGTCATCGGCTCAATTATGCGTAAAGTCGTATTACCCGACGGTCGAATCAAAGTTCTGTTTCAGGGATTGGCTCGAGGACATATTACAGAGATGATACATGAAAACCCTCTGCGTGCTCATGTTGATTTGATTCAATCCACAAGTGTGAATGAACTTAAAATGGACGCCATTTTAGAAGTACTGCGCGAAAAAGTGCGTGCCCTGTCTCAGGTGAGTAACTATTTTCCCCCTGATCTGCTCCGAACGATCGAAGAGAATCATGAGTACAACCGTATCGTCGATTTGATCTGCAGTTCGATCAAGATTAAAAAAGAGAATGCCTATCAGCTCTTTATCGAACGCGATCCTGAAAAGCGTTTTTTGATGCTGATCGATGAGCTGATCGAAGAGACCGAAGCGAACAAACTCCAAAAAGAGATCCGTTCAAAAGTCCATTCGCGTATCGAAAAAGTGAACAAAGAGTATTTTCTCAAAGAGCAGCTCAAGCAGATTCAAAAAGAGTTGGGGACCGATACTCACCGCGACGAAGAGATCGAAGAATTTAGAAAAAAACTCGAAGCCAAAAAAGATAAAATGCACGCTGATGCGTACAAAGAGATCAACAAACAGCTGGAGCGTTTTGCGCGGATGCATCCGGACAGTGCCGATGCGGGGATGATTCAGACGTACCTCGAATGGGTACTTGAGATTCCGTACGGCGAAGAGGCGAAAAAAGCACTTAATATTCACGATGTCGAAAATCAGCTCAACAAAGACCACTTTTCATTGAAAAAACCGAAAGAGCGGATCTTGGAATTTTTCTCGGTCAAAGAACTCCTTGAGCTTCGCGGTATTGCCGATAAAGAGGGGCGCGGTGCGATTCTTTGTTTTGCAGGCCCTCCGGGTGTCGGTAAGACCTCACTTGCCAACTCTATTGCAACGGCACTTAAACGTCCCCTTGTGCGGATTGCTTTGGGCGGATTGGAAGATGTGAACGAATTACGCGGGCACCGCCGTACCTATATCGGTGCGATGCCGGGGCGCATTGTTCAAGGGGTAATCGAAGCTAAAAAGATGAACCCCGTCATCGTCCTCGATGAGATCGATAAAGTGGCAAAATCGCATCGCGGCGATCCGACGGCAGTATTGCTGGAGATTCTCGATCCGGAACAAAATACCCATTTCAGAGACTATTATCTGAACTTTAACCTCGATCTTTCCAAAGCGATTTTTATCGCGACAGCAAACGATGTAGGTCAGATTCCCGGGCCGCTACGCGATCGCATGGAGTTTATCTCGGTGAGTTCGTATACGCCGCAGGAGAAATTTCAGATTGCCAAACAGTATCTGATTCCTCAGGAACTGAAAAAACACGGATTAAAAACCTCTGAACTCTCTATCTCAAAAACGGCATTAGCCGAAGTGATCGAGAAACATACCCGTGAAGCGGGGGTTCGTAACCTTCGCCGCCGTGTCGCCGATATCGTCCGTAAAGCGGCGAAAAAGATTCTCGAAGAGCCGACGACCCAAAAAGTAACGGTGAGTTTGAAAAATCTTAAAGAGTTTTTAGAAAAAACGATATTTGAGATCGACCGTACCGATCATGTCGATCGAATCGGTGTAGTAAACGGTCTAGCCTGGACGGCTGTCGGGGGTGATGTACTTAAAATCGAAGCGATCCGTATCAACGGCAAAGGGGTATTGCAGCTGACGGGAAGTTTGGGAGATGTGATGAAAGAGTCTGCCCGTATCGCCCTCTCTGTCGTTAAAACCTTGATCGATGAGGGGAAAATCAGTGTCGATCACTCGATTATCCCTCTTAGTCCTGCGGAGCGAGAGAGTGATGTTCCGGTTGATGCAAGCGAGGTCTATAAACGCTTTGACTTGCATGTCCACGTTCCCGACGGGGCTACCCCTAAAGACGGCCCGAGTGCGGGGATTGCAATGTCCACCGTCATCGCATCAATTTTGACCAATAAAAAAGTACGTGCCGATATCGCGATGACAGGGGAAGTTTCATTGACCGGAAATGTTCTTCCGATCGGCGGGCTCAAAGAGAAGCTGATTGCCGCTCATCGTGCCGGGATGAAGCTAGCCCTTATCCCTCAGAAAAATTATGATCGCGATCTAGCCGATATTCCCGACGAGGTTAAAGGGGCTTTGGAAATCGTCGGCGTCAGTCGGATCGAAGAAGTTCTTGAGCGCCTTTTAATTGACGCATAACACGCATGGCTTCGGGGACACCGAAAAGGTACCCTCGCAGTTTGGTTGCGATTTTTAGTTTCCTGCACTCTTCTTTAAACCCTTTATCCATGACGACATTGGCCTCATAGGGGGCGACAAACGTATACTTCATTTCGATAGAGACGATAAATCGTCTTCCGATGATGTGATCTCCCCCCCCCTTTAACGCCTCTTTATCGTGCTTGCTGAGCAGATAACTGCGGGATTTAAAATAGCGGTCAATCCCATAGAGAAGTGATCGGATATTTGTGGGATTTTCGGCATACGCAAATTCATTCACCGTTTTGAAATCCATCGATTCGATCAACGATTCACTGTCCTCTTCCAAATATCGGAAGCTTCGTCGGATGGCGTCACGGTAGTCGCGCATTATCGGAGTGCTGTAGCGGTGACGAAAAAAATTGCGGGTATAGCGTTCATCCGCATTGCTCTCATCAATATGATGAGGAATTTTGCGTTCATGCAGATAGGCTTCAATGGAGTCGCGGTCCCATTCCAAAAGAGGGCGTAAAATTTCTATCCCGTCACGTGAGTCATGGGAACGTATGCCGAGCATTTCAGGCAAGCCTGAACCTCGGCAAATTTGCATCATCAGCCATTCCAAACGATCATTGAGCTGATGGGCGGTGAGAAGATAGGTATAGCCATGCTTTTTCATCAGATAGCCGAAAAAACGGTACCGTTCTTCTCGGGCGCGATGTTCGAAATTGATCCCCCCTAGCCGGCAGGAATGGGCATAGCATTGAAGAGAATGTCGTGCTGCGAGTCGTTCGGCATTTTTTTCTTCGGCATCGCTTGTTTCTCGTGTGTGATAGTTGACGTGAGCAATATCAAAAGCGATATTATTTTCGAGTAAAAGGTGAAAAAGGGCGGTGGAATCGACCCCCCCGGAGAATGCGAGGAGGACTCTCCCCTCGCGTAATCGATCAAGGTGGAGAAGTTTAGACATTTCCCGTTACGGTAGCCAGAGGCCGTTTTTCGGCGAGTTCGGTGATGCGGGCACGATACATTTTTCCAAAGGCCAGTTCACCTTCGATTTCGCGGTCATTGACATAGATCTCACCGTCGACATCGGGTGCCCAATTGAGGGCGCGGGCGCTGAGGAGGAATTCGTGTTCGTCACTCTCTCCATCGATAACAAGTGTAATTTCTGTTCCGACCAACTTTTGCAGACTGGACAGCTCAACATCCGAAGCAATTTTCCCCAGTTTTTTGGCACGTGCGTTGATGGTTTTGGAAGGGATTTTCTCTTCCATCGTATAAGCGCTCGTCCCCTCCTCATCGGAGTAGCTGAAGACATTAAGACGGTCAAATCCAAACGTTGCCGAAAACTCCGCCATCTCTTCGAACATGGCTTCTGTTTCCTGCGGATGCCCGACGATGAAACTGGTACGGATAAAGGCATTTGGCAATGCTTTCATGGCACCCAGAAGCTCAAGTGTTTTGGCTTTTCCGAATCCCCGTTTCATGATTTTCAGCATCTCGTCGTTGATGTGCTGGATCGGCATATCGAAGTAGTTATGGAACACTTTCGAATCCCCGATTGCTTTGATCAGTTTCAATGATGTTGTCGAAGGGTACAGATACAAAATACGGGCGCTTTTGACACCGTCGATCAGCTCGATTCTCTTAATCAGATGGATAAGTCCGTCTTGAATGTTTTGATCGCGCAGATACGAACTGGAGTCTTGAGAAACGAAGCTGAAATCATAGTACCCTTTGGCGACAAGGGTTTCGACTTCATGGGCGATGCTCTCCAAATTACGGGAATTGAGTTTTCCTTTGAACGAGGGGATAGCGCAGAAGCTGCATTGCTGATTACACCCCTCGCTTAGTTTGATATAGGCGTGGTACGTCGATCCTGTCACAACCCGCTCTGCTCCATCTATCAAATAAACCTCTGGGGTAAAACGGCTCTGTTTCGCGGCGAGTAATTCATCGATTTTGTCATAATCGCCGACACCCGTAAAGATGTCCACTTCGCTGAGTTCTTTGGAAAGCTCCTCTTTGTAACGTTCAGAGAGGCATCCCGCCATGACAAGTACGGAATCTTTTTTACGTCCCGCATCGAGATTGAAAATTGTATTGAGCGATTCTTGTTTGGCCGCATCGATAAATCCGCACGTATTGACGATGATGACATCCGCCTCACCGCTCGCATCGGTCATTTCGAAATCTTTGAGACGCCCAAGCATTACCTCGGTATCGACGAGATTTTTGGTGCAACCGAGTGACACGATGTGAAGTTTTTTGGACATTTACCAACCCTTGGATAATATAATGCAATTATAGCCAACTGGAGGTTGAAGATGCTTAGACGAGATAATTACGATTTGATCCATTCCTCCGAGATTACCTCCGAAGCGGTCTATCATGAGCGAAGAGCCTTAATGAAATTAGGGGCATCAGCCGCATTGCTCGGAGCATCACCGCTGATGGCGGCATTAGGGTTTGAAAAATCCAAAAGCAAAAGTACGCTGGAATTGACACCTTATGATCAGGTTATCACCTACAATAATTTTTATGAGTACGGAACCGATAAAGAGTCCCCCGCCAAGCTGTCCAAAAATCTTAAAACCCGTCCGTGGACACTCAGTGTCGGCGGAGAGGTACAAAAGGGGCGTACGTACGATATCGATGAGCTGATAAAAAAGATACCGCTTGAGGAGCGGATTTATCGTTTCCGCTGTGTTGAGGGGTGGTCAATGGTCGTGCCATGGGTCGGTTTCAGCCTCTCATCGTTGCTGAAAGCTGCGGGATTGACATCAAAAAGCAAATACGTTGAATTTGAGACACTCTTTGACCCCGCCCAGTTTCCCGGACAAAAACAAAGTTTTGGTACTATACCGTTTCCATACCGCGAGGGGCTTCGGATCGATGAAGCGATGCATCCTCTGACGATCTTGGCGGTCGGGCTTTACGGCAAAGAGCTTTTGCCGCAAAACGGTGCTCCGATCCGTTTGGTCGTCCCGTGGAAATACGGGTTTAAAAGTATCAAAAGCATTGTAAAAATCACCCTTAGCGAACATCAAACCCGTTCGACCTGGAACCAAATCGCTCCGAGTGAGTACGGGTTTTATGCCAACGTCAATCCCTTAGTCGATCATCCGAGATGGTCGCAAAAGAGAGAGCGGGTACTGGGGAAATTTTTTAAGCAGGATACATTAGCTTTTAACGGCTATGCAAATGATGTGGCATATTTGTATAAAAATATGGATTTGAAAAAGTTTTATTAAAAAAGAGGGTTGATGAGAATTATCATTTGGATCGGAGCACTGCTTCCGATTGTTTTTGCACTGTTTCGTTTTAGCGCAGCGTTTCATCCGGTGTGGCTCAATGACATTTTACTTTTTATCGAAGGATATGTGCATCTGAGTTTGACAAAATTCCCTAACGATCCGTTAAAATTTTTAATCAATCTCAGCGGAGAGAGTGCATTATGGCTGCTGGCACTATCATTAACGATTACTCCGCTGCGAAGCTATTTGAAAATCAATCTCTTTTCATACCGTCGTCTTTTGGGGCTGTTCGCCTTTTTTTACGCGTTGATTCATGCACTGCTTTTTATCGGAATTGATCAGCAGTTTGATTTCGATGGCCTGATTCATGAAGTGACGACAAAGCCGTTTATCGCTTTTGGAATGGGGGCATTTCTCATCCTTTTGTTGATGGCGCTTACGTCGACGAAAAAACTTTTTTCAAATTTCAAAGGGTGGCATAGACTCGTCTATATTGCAGTCGTATTGATTGTAGTCCACTATCTGATGAGCCACAAAACGATCACTTGGGATAACCTCTCAACAGCAGGAGTTCTGATATTTTTACTGGTATTGCGGCTGATTAAACGATGAAACACTACGATGTTATCATTTTAGGAGCCGGGGCGAGCGGGTTGATGTGTGCAGCGCAACTCCGTCAAAACAGCTCCCTGTCTATCGCCATCATCGAGGGGAATAACCGTCCTGCCCTGAAGCTTAAAGCCAGCGGCGGTGGCAAATGCAATCTGACGAATGTCGAAGTGGATGAGACCCATTTTCTCGGCGATGAGAGATTGGTCTTGAGTGCTTTGTCGACTTTTTCGCAAAAAAAACTTTTGGACTATTTCAAAGCAGGCGGATTACGTCCCGTAATCCGAAAAGAGCGGTACTATTTTTGCCCGAAAAGTTCCGATGAGGTGATCTCCATTTTACTGGGCAAAGCTGCCGGGACCGATTTATTATTGGGGCATAAAATTCTTTCCGTAGAGGGGAAAAATCCTTTTGTCGTTACGACCGATAAAGGAAAATTTCAAGCCTGCCGTGTGGTTGTTGCAACGGGGGGAGCGAGCTATAAAGAGCTCGGAGCGAGCGATATCGGGTTGAAAATCGCACAGCATTACGATATTAAAACAATACCTTTTTCTCCGGCATTAGTGGGACTGACACTGCAGCCGAAAGAGTTTTGGATGAAAGAGCTCAGCGGGATCAGTTTCCCAGCCCGCATCCATGTAGCGGGAAAAACACTCGATGAAGATTTGCTCTTTGCGCACAAAGGGATCAGCGGACTGGTTGTCCTTTCGGCATCGCTGTATTGGCATAGAGGGGAAATCGTGATCGATTTTCTCCCCGATTTCGAACTAAACACCCTGAAATATGAGAAAAAAAGTGTCTCTACGGCAATCCCTCTTCCGAAACGGTTTATGAAAGCCTTTTTGGAAGCTGTGGGATTGGAAGATAAAGCGTGCAACCGTTTGGATTCACAAGATTGGGAAAAACTGATCCGTATCCGTCAGTATGCGATGGCTCCCTCGGGGACATTCGGATTTTCAAAAGCTGAAGCGTGCCGAGGCGGGGTAGCGTGCGAGGAGATCGATCCTTTAACAATGGAGAGTACCAAAATCAAAGGGCTCTATTTTATCGGTGAAACAGTCGACGTGACGGGAGAGTTAGGAGGCTATAATTTTCAATGGGCGTTCAGTTCGGCGGTAGTCTGCTCCATTTCCGTTATGCTATAATCGTATCAAATACTTAATACCCCAAAGGGGTGAATATGAAACGTCAGCGCGTCGTTATCGTAGGCGGGGGATATGCGGGGGTAAAAGCACTCCAAACATTGGCCCCTTCCGGTCAGTGTGATATTGTTCTGATCGATCAGCACCCCTATCATTATCTTCAAACCGAAGCATATGAACTTATCGCCAATGAATGCAGTATGACCCGTGTTACGATCGACTTGGTCGCGTTGTGTCTGAGCTACGGCGAGCACGTAACGTTTATCAAAGATACGATACGCGAAATCGATTTTGAACACAAATGTGCCGGCGGACAAAGTTCTTGCCACCCGTATGATTATCTCCTCCTCTGCAGTGGAAGCCGTACCGCTTTTCACACTTCGGTACCGGGGCTGCGTGAACATTCCCACGGTGTAAAAACATTGCCGAGTGCCCTTGCCTTTAAGCATCAGTTTGAGCAGCGTCTGTATGATCGAATGGAAAGCGAGGGGGGATGGTGCAGCGAACCCTTTAATGTGGTGATCGGGGGAGGGGGACTGAGCGGCGTCGAGATTGCGGCGGAGATGGCAAATTATATTCGTGTTTTTCATCTGGACAATACCCTTACCTGCGATAATATTCATATCTTTTTGATTATCCCTCATGAAAATGTTTTGGAGGGGATGGAACCTTATCTCATCCAAAAAGCGACAGAGCGTTTGACCCGGCTCGGGGTAAAAATCATTAGACATTCCCGTATTACTTCGGTGGAAGAGCATACGTTGATTTTAAACAACGAGGAGAGCATTTGTTTCGATTTTATGATTTTTACGGGAGGGATTATCGCATCGACATTGACGACGACGATAGAGAGCGAAAAAAACAAAAAGTCGCAGCTCATTATCGATGAGTATCTTCGCGTTCCGTTGTACGAGGGGGTATTTGCCGCCGGCGATATTGCCGAAATACGAAGTACGGACGGAAAGATTCTTCCCCCTACGGCACAGATCGCCGAACAAAGCGGAACCGAAGCGGGAAAAAATATCCTAGCACTGATCGAGGGGCGGGAAATGGACCGTGTATCGATGAAAATTGAGGGGATGATGGTCGCTTTGGGGGGAAAATATGCCGCAATTTCTCTTTTTGGACGGATTCGTTTCAGTGGATTTGCGGGGTACCTTATCAAAACGGTAATTATGAGAGGGTACCGTTATCTTCTCCATCGTCAATGTACCAAAGGGATGGATGGACTCTCTAAAACTAAAGCACAATGCCACACGGGATTTTAATTTTTTCTCAGTACAATTACACCAATTAACATCGAGGGAAGCCCTATGATACTTTTAGCCGGACCGTGTGTCATCGAGAGTGAAGAGTCGATTTTTAAAATCGCCAAATCGCTCGAACGCTACCAAAATGACCCGCGTTTTGATTTTTATTTCAAATCGAGTTTTGATAAAGCCAACCGTACGTCATTGGACAGCTATCGCGGACCGGGAATCGAAGAGGGGCTTCGGATTCTTCAAAAGGTTAAAGATGATTTCGGTTACAAGATTGTGACCGATGTCCATGAGAGTTATCAGGTTCCTATCGCTGCCGAAGTGGTCGATATGCTCCAAATTCCCGCTTTTTTATGCCGCCAAACCGATTTGCTGGTAGCGGCGGGGAAAACCGATAAAATCGTCAATATCAAAAAAGGGCAGTTTATGACGCCCGGCGATATGCAATATTCCGTGATGAAAGTACTCAAAACGCGCGGATGCGACGAATTGAGTTTTGAAGCGTCTCAAAAATACGGAGTATTGCTGTGTGAGAGAGGCTCGAGCTTCGGATATGGAAATCTGGTCGTCGATATGCGCTCACTCGTCATCATGCGTCAATTCGCCCCCGTTATTTTCGATGCGACCCATTCGGTGCAGATGCCGGGGACGGGGACGGGCAAAACGGGGGGGGACAGCTCTATGGTCCCTCACTTGGCACGGGCGGCGGCTGCCGTCGGAGTAGACGGATTTTTCTTCGAAACCCATTTCGATCCTATCTGCGCTTTGAGTGACGGGCCGAATATGCTAAAATTAGAACAACTCGAAGCGTTAAGTGAAACGCTGTTACAAATCAATTCAGTCAAAGGAAATTAATTTTATGAAACTAATCGAAGGACAACTTCGTGTTCGCACGGATAAAAAAGTCGCTATCGTCAGTACGCGCTGGAACCATTTTATCGTTGACCGCCTTGTCGAAGGGGCAAAAGACGCCTATTCGCGCCACGGCGGAAACGCTGATGATTTGACTCATGTGTTGGCACCGGGCGCGTTTGAGCTTCCGATGGTGATCGAGCAGCTTTTAAGCAGCGGTAAATTTGACGCCGTGTGTGCGTTGGGTGCGGTTATCCGCGGTTCGACTCCTCACTTTGATTATGTGTCGGCTGAAGCGACAAAAGGGATTGCAACGGTGAGTTTGAAACACAAAAAACCGGTCTCTTTCGGATTGTTGACGACCGATACGATCGAGCAGGCGATTGAGCGTGCCGGAACCAAGGCGGGGAACAAAGGTTTCGAGGCGATGACCGTTGTTATCGAGATGCTTGATCTGTACGCTGAGATCGGCGCATAATGGCGACGCGTCATCAAGCCCGCATGGCGGTTGTCAGTCTTTTGTACGCATACGATTTGGGGAATCAAACGATTGCCGACTTCAGTGATGAGATTCTCGAAGAAAAAAAGATCCGTAACAAACAACGTGATTTTGCCCTCGATTTATTCAAAGGGGTAACGGAACACCTTTCAGAGATCGATGAAGCGATTGTAAAACACCTCAAAGACTGGGATTTTGATCGTTTGGGTTCGATTGAGAGGGCGACTCTTCGCTTGGGCGGTTATGAAATTATGTTCGGTGAACTCGATTCGGCGGTAATTATCAATGAAGCGATCGAAGTGGCTAAAGCGTTCGGAAGCGAACAATCACCTAAGTTTATTAACGGCGTTTTAGACGCTATTTCGAAAGACAAATAACCTATCATGCGCCTTAGTAAAGAACAAGCCTTAGAACTTATCCGTCACGGGGATTTAAAAGAACTCGGCCGTATGGCGACGGCTCGCAAAAAAGAGCTTCACCCGGACGGTATTACGACGTTCGTCGTCGATCGTAACATCAACTATACGAATGTCTGCTGGGTCGACTGCAAATTTTGCGCCTTTTATCGCCACGGAAAAGATGAAGACGCTTATGTTCTTACGTTTGAAGAGATCGATCAAAAGATCGAAGAACTTCTCGAAATCGGCGGAACCCAGATTTTGTTTCAAGGGGGCGTTCACCCGAAGCTAAAAATCGAATGGTATGAGGATCTGGTAGAGCATATCCATACCAAATACCCTCAAATCACTATCCACGGATTTTCTTCGATCGAGCTTGATTTTATCGCCAAAGTTTCCCATATCACCATTCAGGAGTGTCTTTCACGCCTTCATGCCAAAGGATTAGCCTCCATTCCGGGTGCGGGAGCCGAGATTCTCAGCGACCGAGTACGCGATATTATCGCTCCGAAAAAAATGGATTCGCTAGATTGGGTGGATGTCCACCGCCAGGCGCATAAGCTGGGTATTAAATCGACGGCGACGATGATGTATGGAACGGTCGAGACCGATGAAGAGATTATCGAGCATTGGAATTTGATTCGTAATCTTCAGGATGAGACCGGAGGATTCCGCGCTTTTATCATGTGGTCGTTTCAGGGACAAAATACCCAATTGATGGAGGAACATCCGGAAATTGAGAAACAATCCAGCAACCGCTATCTCAGACTGTTAGCGGTTGCACGCCTTTATTTGGATAACTTCCCGAACATCCAAAGTTCTTGGGTGACGCAGGGGCCTTATATCGGGCAAATGGCACTTTTGTTCGGTGCAAACGATCTGGGTTCGACGATGATGGAAGAGAATGTCGTCCGCAGTGCGGGGGCAGGGTTTCGGATGGCGAAAGAGGAGATGATTCGACTTATCCGTGATATCGGAGAGACTCCCGCAATTCGTAACACGGCGTATGAGATTTTGGAAAAATTTGAGTGAAATACATCAACTTGAAACGCCAAAGGAGCAAAGCCCCTATGGGCTACGCTAACGCTGAGTTTTCCTCGGCGGAAAGCCCGCGCACTGCAAGCCGCGCTTTTAAAAAACTTTTTCTTATTTTGTTATTAACAGGGCAGGCACTTATGGCAAGCACATTGGATTTTATTGACGTTCACGGGACAAAAGTCCCTTTTATCTACGAAGAGGACAAACGGCTTCCGATCGTCTCGATGCAGATTGTATTCACCCACAGCGGCAGTATCGATGAGGGGAAACATTTCGGTTTGGCACGTCTTAGTGCCAAAATGTTGAATGAGGGTTCTCTAAAGCGGGGTTCGGTCGGTTTTGCCGATGCTTTGGATGCCCGTGCGATTCAACTGAGCAGCAATGCAGGGAATGAGACGTTTGTGATTGAACTCGGATCCCTTAAAGAGGAGTTTGATACGGGGCTCTCTCTTTTAAGCGAGCAGTTGCGCGAGCCGAACTTCACCGCAAAATCGCTCGAAAAAGTCAAAACGATGGCACTCAGCGACATCGCTCGCAAAGAGGCCGATTTTGATACGGTTGCATCCGATGAGCTAAAAGCGGTACTCTTCGAGGGGACGCCGATGGCCGTTCCAAATATCGGAACCAAAGAGAGTATTAAAGCGATTAAGCTAAGTGATGTCGAAGCATTTAAAAAAGAACATTTGGTTCTCTCCAATGCCCTCATCGTCATGGGGGGTGATATCTCACTAAACGATGCCAAGCACAAAGCACAATCTCTTCTTGGTATATTGGAGAAGGGAAAAATCGGTAAAGAACGTCATTATGAGCCGCGTAAAGAGCCGAAAGAATCATTACTCAAACGCCCTCAAACCGAGCAGGCTTATCTCTATTTCGGAGCGCCGTTTGCGATGAAAGAGGGTGATCCGGAGTTTTATAAGGCGCGTGTCGCGATGTTTATCTTAGGAAGCAGCGGATTCGGAAGCCGTTTGATGGAAGAGATACGGGTTAAGCGCGGACTTGCCTATTCTGCCTATTCACGCCTCTCTGTGGCGAAAACCAATACCTATTTCAGCGGATATCTTCAAACGAAATTAGAATCGCAGGATGAAGCGAAAAAAACGGTAGTCGAGGTGATCGATACATTTGTCCGTGACGGAGTGACACAAAGCGAGCTGGATCAAGCCCGCAAGTTCTTGCTCGGTTCCGAACCGCTTCGTGTAGAGACTCTTTCTCAGCGTTTGGGTCGGACATTCAGTGAATATTATCAGGGGAAACCGCTCGGGTATTCGCTTCAGGAACTCGAGCTTATCCGCACACTTACCCTTGATGAAGTGAACGATTTTATCAAGCGTCACGGCGAAATCCGCGATCTTAGTTATGCTATTGTTACCAAGTGAGGACGCTGAAAAGTTTCACCGCTTAGGGGTAGGAAGTGTTACGGCACTCTCTCTGATCGCCCCCGCTTCTTTTGAAGATCGCCGTCTCAGTCATGAACTCTTTCATAACGCTTCATGCGTCATCGATGCGAGGGTAGAGCATGTTGTCCGCACCCCCAAAACCCTTAAAATCACTTTTTTTGCCCATAATCTGGAGTGTGTGATCGAAGGGGTAATTTTTCACCCCAAGCCCTATATGCTCCATCAATTCCCTAAGCACGAACGTGCTTTTTACATCGGCAAAGCTCAGTGGGAACTGGGAAAATGGACGATCGTCCATCCGGTGAAGATCAGCGCCGTAGGTTCCCTCGTCCCGATCTATAAAACGCCTCTTCGCGCCGATGTGATGCGTCGTTTGATTCTGAAATACGTTAGCGTTGAAAATCTCATCGCTGACGGGCTTCCGGAGAAAATAGCCAGTGAGCTTTACGGTATCCATTTTCCCGACATCCCAAAAGCTTTGAGTGAAGTGCAGACGTATGCCCTTAAATTTGCCGAACTGTTTGAATATATGCGCCGTCTCCGTCTCAAACGCCGTTATCACAAAACGTCGTATCGCGCTCTCGGCGATGTGAAAAAGTGGATAAAAACACTCCCGTTTGCACTCACAACGGATCAGCAAAATGCGATAGCGGATATAGGATCTGATTTACGGGGCGAAAATGCGGCACGCCGGATGATCGTCGGGGATGTCGGATCGGGGAAAACAATGGTTATTCTGGCTTCGGTCATTTTGATGCACCCCTATCGCTCTATTTTGATGGCACCGACGACGATTCTTGCCGCACAGCTGTATGAGGAGGCGCAAAAATACCTGCCGAATCTGCGGATTGCTCTCGTCACCAATGCCACGAAAAAAGCTCCGTTGGAGGAGTTTGATTTTATCATCGGTACTCACGCACTACTTCATCGCCCGCTCCCTGAAGCGGGTCTCGTAATGGTGGATGAACAGCACCGTTTCGGCACCGCTCAGCGCCATGCCCTTACCCGCCTCACCGATAACGACACCTCGCCGCACTATCTGCAATTTTCCGCCACCCCGATTCCCCGTACGCAGGCGATGATCGACTCGGCGCATATCGACGTGAGTTTGATCGTCCAGACACCGTTTACAAAAAATATCATGACCCGCATCATTCATAAAAGCGATTTTTCCGCTTTGTTGGATCATATCCGATCCGAGATAAAGCAAAATCACCAAGTTCTCATCGTCTATCCGCTGGTAGAACAGAGCGAAATGATCGATTATCAAAGTATTGACGAAGCACGGGGATATTGGGAAAAGAATTTCGAGAATGTCTACGTTACCCACGGCAAAGACAAGGAAAAAGAGGCGGTTTTGATGGCATTTCGCGAGAAGGGGGCTATTCTTTTGGCTACAACGGTCGTCGAAGTGGGGATCTCGCTTCCGCGCCTTTCTACGGTCGTAATCGTCGGGGCGGAGCGTTTAGGGCTATCGACGCTTCATCAGCTGCGCGGACGGGTGAGCCGTACCGGATTGCAGGGGTATTGTTATCTCTATACCAATAAAAGCGGAAAGAATGAGAGACTAGAATCATTTAGCAGATGTAACAGCGGTTTTGAGATTGCGGCACTCGATTTGAAATTCCGCTCAAGCGGCGATTTGCTGGATGGAAGCATCCAAAGCGGTAAAGCGTTCCGGTGGGCGGATATTGCTGAAGATGAGAAAATAGTTCGAGAAGTGAAAAGTTGGCTAGATAAAAATTAATAGGTCTTCGCAACACACAAAGAGTGAGGTCGCCCGCAGAAGTGCGAAGGCGTACCGATAGCGATTTGTTGCGGAGACGATTTTCTTTTCTTATGAAAAAGAAAAGAAAGATAACTCATTAATAAAGCCCGAACCGCCCGTCTGAACGTTTATAAAGAACACGCATTTTCCCGTCGATATCATAAAAGACTTCAAATACTTTGCCGCTCTCTTTGAGCTTCTCTAATATTTCGGCTACCTCTTGCGGTTTAAAAAGGATCGGTTCGGCAGGGACGATTTCATCTTCCATCGCTTCGGTTGCGGCATGGAGATCGATGGAATTGGATGCCGCTAATTTGGCTTCATTCAACCCTTCGTTTTTATGATCCGAGAGTCGGTCGTGCAAACGGCGAAGCGCTTTTTGGGCACGGTCGATCGCGATGTCGATCGCGGCGTAGAGATCGTCGTCGCGTTGGGTGATGACAATAGTATTTTTTCCGGCAACATTGATCGTAAATTCGATCGTTACCCCTTTTTTACGTTCATTTGCACTGGCGACGGCATTGACGCTTATAAGGTCGAGATGGTATTTGGTTAGTGTATCGATAGAGTGCATCAGATGATCTTTGATGGCATCGCTGAGCTCGATGTGGCGTCCGACGAGAGAGATATTCATGATTAGGTACCACCTTGGTATAAAAATAGAGGAATTTTGATTATAACACACAAAAACGAAACGTCAAGAGCTTTAGAAAAAAAACAAAATAAGAGAATATTAAAATAATTATTAACACATTTTAATGGCGCTTTAATCAACATAGCACTACAATCGAAAAATAGCGTCCTCTCTCGATAATATTTAAGAAAAGAGGGATGATGGTCGATAGTAATCGATTGGGCGTATCGGGTCTATAAGCAGTGCTACCGAGCCCTGTTTTTGAGTGCCGTAAAATCCGAGGAGGATGAAATGAAAATAAATAAACTTTTTTTGCGGTGGATGACAACATTTGGAATGGTAATGGTGTGCACTACATTTGGACATAGTGCAGAAGTAGCATTTAATACACCATATTATAGCACGAATGTGAATGGTGATATGACAACATTGGGTAACACTATTGTTTGGAAAGATACTGTCGCAGCTAATGCTTACGGCGTGGACGTGAGTACATCTATACCAACTGATCGCAATAACGCTTATAACATGAAATTTATCGATGTTCTATCAGATGGAGTGACGACATTCAATTCGTCTAGCTCATCTCTAGATTTACCTGCTGGGTGTACAGTTAAGTGGGCTGGTCTTTATTGGCAAGGACATATTGTAAATAAAAATTTAGAAGGTGGTGCAGATAATAGTAAAATCGGGACAGGTGTTAATAATACAGCTGTTTATGATGATGCTAAGAGTAAAGCCAATACAGTTTATTTTAGACGTCCGGATGGTACAAGTTATAATTTGACAGCACAAGTATTTTATGATTATCCTACAGATATTAGCGGGGGAAAGGATAGACGATATTTATATAGTGGTTTTTATAATGTTACAAATTATGTTAAAGCAGTAGGCAGCGGTAGTTATACAGTAGGAAATATCCGTACGTCAGAAGGAACAATTGCCACATGGGGTGGCCTTGGTGGATGGGCAATGCTGGTTATATATGAAGATATAACAGGGACATTACAGCTTAAAAATGTATCAGTATTCCACGGTTATCGGGTTTTAAATTCAGGTGATGTACAAGACATAAATGTAAATGGCTTTTTGACACCATCGGGGGGAACGATTAACGCTTCTCTCGCTATTTTTGTTGCTGACGGGGATAAATTAGGTTCAAACAGTACTGGGGAACATTTAAAAATATGGAATACTTCTAGTGTTCTGACAGATATTGTAAACGGGACGAATCCGCTTAATAATGTTTTTAACTCTACTATTACAAATTTGGGAGTTGATAATGTTACGAGGACGCCAAATTTCACAGATAATTTGGGTATTGATATCGATCGTTTTGATGTCAGCAGTTACATGAATCATTCACAGAACAATACAAGGATACAAGTAAGTACAGTTGGGGATCTTTATACAATTGATTTGATAGCTTTTGCCACCGACATCTATCAACCGTTTATCTCTATCGCAAAATCAACAGACAGTAGTGGGACTGTGACATCAAATCAGACGATTACTTATACGGCTAATATTAAAAATACAGGAAATGAAGGGGCAAGTAACATTGTTATTTATGATAATTTTGATGATAACAATTTGACAAAAATTGATGGCAATATCACCAATCCATTGGTGACGTTAGGTGATTTATTGGATCATAATACGACAACTATTTTAGATTCGGTCGTATGTAATTACGGCCCTTCGCATACGGATTGTAAAAGTTTATGTACCGTAGGTTTAAGCCCGTTTAAAATCGCATGTTCTATTCCATCGATGGCGGTGGGAGAGACAGCCTTTATGCAGTTTCAAACGAAGATTGCATCCAATCCTGATACACACGGGCAAAGTGTAAAAGTTGAAAACAAGATGTATGCAACGTACTACAATGCGCTCACCGGAGCGGCAGTCGATCAAACCTCTTCCAATCTTGCCGATGCGGGGCAGTATTTGTATGCACAGAATATACCGGCCAGCGGTTTTGACGCTCGAGAGACGTCGATTGCCGAAGCGGATAACGATCGATCCATTAAGACGAAGATCGTCAACAAAACGTTTCAGCTCAACATTGTCTCTCTCGATACGGCGGGGGCGATCGCTCCTTATACCGTACCGACGGGAAACAGGGTCTATCTATTCCCGGTAGATTCGAGTCTCTGCTTGCTCTCGGATAGCGAAAAATTAACGCAGATCGAATCGTTGCCGCGCAATACGTATGTCGATTTTGCCAATGGGGACACGACGAAACCTTCGCCCGCAATCGATCTCTCCAATGCGCTGCTCAGCGCGGTGGCGGGGAGAGATAAACGGATCGCATTGAACTATGTCGACTGGGGGACAAGTTTTCAGGCCGCGAGTTTCAGTTGCAGCAACAGTAACACGCAAGCCGTGTTGTTGGGGGTTCCTCAGTGTTTGAACGCAGATCATAAAATCGGAGATGTTTTTGGTCAATTGACACAAGATGTGTGTGCGGGCGGTGCGGCACACGGGATGAATCCCGCTTTGGCGAATCCTCCGTGCCAGTCGAACAGCTATACTGCCGGAAATCTCCCATCTGCCCCTTTTGACAACGCGTATGGGTGCTATCAATGTATCGCCGGAATGGCCGGAAAAGTGAGCTGTTCGACCGATAATTTCGCAATCCGTCCTGACCATTTTTCTTTTACGGCCCCGGTGGCTAAGATGAAAGCGGGTGAGGATTATAGTCTGAATGTTATTGCATATGACAATAATGGCAATAGCGCGCAAGAGTATGATCAAAGTGTTGCTAATCTAGCCGGTGCTCCTGCTACATGGTGGCAGAGGGATGCAAACGTCGTGTTAAATCCGGTCAATACCCAAGGGACTATTACGATTTCGGGGGCTGGAACTTTTAGTAATGGTGCAGGTGCAGTTCCTATACGCTATAGCGATGTCGGAAAGTTTACATTGGAATTGAAAGATAGTAATTGGGCGGCAGTCGATCTAACTGATACGGGAATAACAGAGAATGAATATACCATTCAAGGAGATAGGAATGTGACGTTTATCCCGTATGATTTTAATATCTCGGTAGGGAGGATTGTCAATAATGACGGTGCCACTCCCTCCTTTACCTATCTCTCCAGTGATTTGAACATGTCTGCTCGAATTCCTATGACGATACGGGCACAAAACAAGCAGGGTGCGCTAACGCAAAATTATGCCAATAATTTGTATGAGAGAACCATTACCATTACCCCGCATGTTGCCTCGGTTGTTGCAACAGCGCGGGGATTAGTTCCGAAAACGGTTGGGGCAACGAATGCGGATGCTAATTTTGTAAGCGGAAGTACATCGATCGTCTTTAATGACCCTTTGGCGGCAAAGTTTAATTTTTCCAGAGATCCGAGAGTGGTTGTCTCTCCGTTTGATGTGAACAGTTCCAACGGTGTCGGGAATGATGTAAATGTCAGTATTGTTGATGCGGACAATGTCTATGGCGATAAGAACCGAACACTGATCGGGAATGCCACTTTTGTCTACGGCCGATTTATTCCCCGTGATATTCGAGTATTTGGAAATGTCCCCTTTTCCGCCAATGGATGGTATGAAGTTTTCAATGCACCGAAAATTAACGGAATCATATTGACTCCCAGCAAAAACGAGAGTATGTGGTATATCAATCATTTGCATAACGATGTAACGTTCGGAGATGCCAATATAACATCGGTGCTTGCGGCTACACATACGGCGCTGCCTGTTTCAAGCATATCCAACGGTACGGGTATGGAGTCTTATCAATTCAATGCGGAAACACCGCCGTACAGTTCAAAAGCGCATATAAAGACCAAACCGTGGCTATGGTATGGACCGAGTGCATCTGCATACGCCGATCCCGGCACGGATTGCTCGACCCATCCGTGTTTTAACATCGCAGTGGTTCCCTCAGTCGGGGCCACCGGAAGTTCAAAAGATCAAAATGTCGGTTCAAAAACCAATAAGTCTACGAGCGATGGAGCAGGAGTGTGGAAAAGTACCCGAGATTACGCTCCGGCGATCCGATGAGGGGCTCTATGCGTTTTGGAATGACGATGATCGAGCTGGTGTTTGCTATCGTCATCATAGCGATCAGTATCGTAACGATCCCCTCGATGATGTCAGTGGCCAACAATGCTTCAAAAGGGGTTATGATCGACGAAGACGTGATGGAACGTTTGGGCGGATGGGTATTGGACAAGTTTCAGGGACGGTGGGACAGAAACTATCTGGCTTCTGGATCGGCTCCTCTCAATATTAGCGGTATGAAAGACTTGAACTGCTCTCGAACCGGTGGATATCGGATCGGGTCGGATGAAAACACGTCATCAATGAAGTGTAACATGGCGGCAACTCCATCTGTCATTCCGGCGGTAGCAGGAAATAATCCTGGACAAGCAGACGGTAATATTTCCCGGGGGATTGAACAGCTTAATAATGGAAGCGAGACGATTTCAATCACTGCGGCGAACGGAACAGTATACAATGTTACGGCAACGTACAGCGTAGCATACGTCGATTCTATTGTAACGCCGTTAACGGGAAGCAATACCCAAACGGCTACGTGGATACTGGGATCATCTACTAATATGAATCCCTCTAGCCCATCCGGGAATACAGGAAATACGATAAGCCATTTGAAACGTGTTGTTACACGGTTTAACAACCCGGATGTAAATATAACCCTCTCGTTTTTCAAATCGAACAAAGGCAATTAGATGAAGTCTAAACGATCCGCATTTACGATGATTGAATTACTTTTTGTCATTGTGATTTTGGGCATCGTGGGTGGATTCGCACTCGAAGCGGTTCGCCAATATTATGATGGGATATACCGTACGCAGCAGTACACCCAAAGGGCTGCAGAGGCCGATCAGATATTGGAGCAGATTTCAAAATACTTTGAAAATGGTATCAGCAGCTCTATTGTCAATCTTGATCGGGGTGGTGCCGCAGCGGCTTGTTATGGTCCTCCCGTCAGTGGCGACAATAACGATTATACTGTCGCCTTTATCGGAGTTGATGAAGACAGTATACGCGGAATAGGAGGGCGTCCCGGATGGAGCGAAGAGACCGTATTGGGTGCCAATAATACGCTAACGGCTTTGGATGCCAATTATACCGCTGCCGATACGATTATTCAGGCACTTAGTCTTAATAACGGTTCGGATTTAAGTCATTCCGCTATTTATGATGCCGGTAGTGTCGATCTCGACACTTGTACACGCTTTAACTGGAATTTGTTGGGTGGAACAGGTGGCTATCACAGGATGGATAATGTTGCCAATCCGATTTCATCAACCGTGATACAACTCAATGATGATAACAATGCGACGGACGGACATCGCAAATATCTGCTTCGGACGGGGTACGCATTTCGGGTAAATAACGGCAACTTTACGATGTACAGTAACTTCCGTCCGTGGTTGGGCGAACGTTATACTGCGGCACAAAATCAAAATATATTGGGTCAAAATGTCGCCCATTTTTATGCCGATTACAACGCAACCGATTTTCAAAACGATTCCAATGTTTCAGACAGAGGTTTGGTATGGAGGCTAAAGGTTTGTATACGCGGTTTGGACAGTTCATTAAACGATACGGATGCGCGTGAATCACAGATTTGTCGTGAAAGGAGAGTGCATGTACGCTACTAAACGATCCGGATTTGCGATGATTCTGGCGATAGTTATTGTTGTACTGGTAGCACTTGGAGGGGTATTGCTGCTTCGAAGTTCTGCAACTGGAAGTAAATCGGTCGGAGATAACTATCTCAAGGTGCAGGCGGAACTGTTAGCCGACAGTGCGACCGAGTTTGCCGTGATGCGGGCACAGGGATTTGACCATACGGGAGGGAATTGTCTCAACAATCTTAATATTACGGTGCAAGATGCTTCTGGAATATCCGCTTACGATGTGAATGTATCGTTAGCTTATTCATTTCGTAATCCCGTTGTAGTTGGATTTAATGATGCCTGCACTAGATTAGCTGATAATACGGGGAAAGATACGATGATATTATTGGACGTGACAGTAACGGATCATAATCTCAGCACCGAACCGATACGGGTTCATAAAAGGACGTGGCAGAAGCTGTAAAAAAGAAATTTTTATGTGCGGATGATACCGCGCGTGTGAAGCTTAAAATGCGAGTTGGGCAATTTTGGTGAGGACATCTTTTTCGCGGACCGGTTTCATCAAAAATCCGTTTGCACCGCACTCCAAGGCTTCCCCTTTTTTGGTTTCATCGGTGGTGAGGACGATGACGGGGAGCTGTCGGAGCGATTCGTCGGCGCGTATCACTTTAAGCATTTCAATTCCACCCATCACCGGCATGATAATATCGAGAAGGATAATATCGATGTCATTCTGCGTTTTTAGGATACCGATCGCATCGGCACCGTTTTTTGCTTCTACGACAGCAGAAACATTCGGGGTTTTCATCAACATCGTTTTTAGCAGCTTGAGGTTAATAAGATCATCATCAACGGCAAGAACTTTTAGTTTCTTCTCATCCATTTAAAATTTCCCCATTTGTTTAGATAAATTTTTCAAAAACAAGACGCAAAAGATCTTTGTTGATAATGTTTTTGATAATTTCGTGAACATACATTGCGTCATCAGCTTCTTCTGAAACATTTGGATCAATCAGCATAACGATAGAAGTATCACTTTTCTTAGTATGGATTATATCATACAGATCCTTGAGATGTAAGCCGCTTAGCGTTTTATCAAACATAACGAGTTTATAGTGACGATTGTGAAGCTCGTCTTTGAGCTGATCTGCAGAGGCTACACTTTTATAGGTATACCCCAGATCGTTAAGGATATGGCAAAAGAGTTTTGATTCAAGGGCATTTTGTTTAGCAATCAGAATATCGGCATCGTATTCTACGAGACCTTCTTCCTCCGCAGGTTCCGATGATTCTACTTCTTCTGATAAAATCGGAAATTCGGAATCATGAACGGGTTCTTCGTGTACCTCGGGCTGAATGTCAGGTTCGCTCGACAGAGGCAGCGATTCTTCAGACGGAGCTGCAATCTCATGGATTGATTTTGGAACGGGATTGATTTCAACAATTTTATGAGAGAGGAAGTTGTTGAGCAACGAGATGATTTCCGAACGTACCAGAGGTTTGGTTGTGTATTCGTCCATCCCTGCACTCATAAACCGTTCACGATCCCCTTTGAGAGCATTGGCGGTCAGAGCGATGATCGGAATATGGTTTTGTCCGTAATCCTCTTCGAAATCTAAAATCTCCTGAGTCGCTTCGATACCGTCAAGAACCGGCATCTGAATATCCATAAATATGATGTCAAAACTGCCGTTTTTACGTTTTTCAAACGCTTCAAGACCGTTGTTGGCAATTGTAATTTCCAGTCCGAGATCTTCGAGTGTTCGACGGATCAGTTTTTGGTTGATGATATTATCTTCAGCCACAAGTGCGGTTGCCGCAAAGCGGGAATTTTTCTCATCGAATTTTTTGCGGCGTGAAACTTTGATTTTGCGGTTACTGAATGCTTCCGCATCATAGGCATCGAGGGTAGTCCGAATTTTGGAGCTGTTCAACGGTTCGTACAGCACTTTGAAAATATCGATCCCCATCGAATCGATTTTTTTCATATAAAACGATTTGGTAATGAGTACCAGCTGCTCTTGGGACGATGCGTAAGCAGCCATCTCCTCATCGTTGGTATAGTCATTATCTACAAACAGCAGATCATAATTAACTTGACGTTCGAGCATTTTGAGTTCACTCTGCTCATGAAACGTTGTGTAGCTGACTCCAAAGTAGTCAAGGTACTCTTTAAGATAGGTATTTTGGAGTTTTTTCTTCGAATGATTTTCCAAAATGACTGCATTAATATTGGAAAAAGATCCTTTAAGCGATTCGTTGAGTGTTTCAATCTCTTCAAACTCTAGGGTAAAAAAGAAGCTGGTGCCGTTGCCTGGCTCGCTTTCAAGATCGAGTTTACTTCCCATCAATTCGACAAAACGGCTTGAAATTGTCAGACCCAGCCCCGTACCGCCGTATTTGCGGGTAATAGAGGTATCGGCTTGGGAGAAAGCTTCGAAAATGCGCGAACGCTGCTCACTGGTCACACCTATACCGTTGTCTTTGACTTGGAAACGGATACGTGTCCGGTTAAGAATCTCGCACTCTATACGTCGGATATCGACACTGATAGCTCCGCCGCTGTTGGTAAATTTGACCGCATTGCTAAGGAGGTTGATGATAACCTCTTTGATTTTGGTCGGATCCCCTTTGAGCGGCCGTTCCAAACTCGGATCGACGTAACAGGCAAGATCG
This sequence comes from Sulfuricurvum kujiense DSM 16994, assembly GCF_000183725.1. Lineage (NCBI taxonomy): Bacteria > Pseudomonadati > Campylobacterota > Epsilonproteobacteria > Campylobacterales > Sulfurimonadaceae > Sulfuricurvum > Sulfuricurvum kujiense. The sequence goes on from NC_014762.1 coordinate 317,306, forward strand.
ATATGTTTTTCGGAAGCACGTACACCGTACACTTCAACGGCACTTTCAAATTCGTCAATCGGATTAAAGACAATCTCTTCGATTTCGAGCTTATTGCTTTCGATTTTTGAGAGGTCAAGGATATTATTGATGATTTCGAGAAGATTCTCGGAACTTTTTTCAATGATATCGATGAATTCGCGCTGCTCATCATGCAGTTCGGTATCTTTAAGAAGTTCGGTAAATCCGACGATTCCGTTCAGCGGAGTACGGATTTCATGGGACATATTGGCCAAAAACATTGATTTGGCTTCAGACGCTTCCATCGCGTATTGTTTATCGTTCAACGTCTGTTCGATAATCCGTTCCAGTAGCGCATATGCCTGCGCCGTTCCTGCCGCCGTGTCAAGATTGATGGTGTGTCTTAAGGCTTCGGCTTCATTGTCATGGGTGTCTTCGGCAACCCGTTTTAAAACCGATTCGAGGTTTTTAATATTGGTTGTGATCTCAGCCGAAAAGAAGTAACCCAAAATGGCGATGATAACTCCGAGTATCCAAATAGAGATGGCGATGGCAAGGACTTGAACCGCTTGGCTTTTGACAATGGAAGCGCGCTCATCCATCGCATCGATCAGAATTTTTTCGGCATCATTAATCGCATCGATTTTTTCAGAAATCATTGCAAACCAAATACCCGATTGCGTTTCGTATTTTCCGGTTGTACTGGCTTGCAGAATCGCGGTACGTTCGGTCGTTATGTCAAGAAAAAGGTCGGTGTTGTCTTCACTGTAGAGAGATGCTTGAAGTTTTGATTGGATCGGTTTGTTATTCATTCCCTCAAGATTGAAGGTATCGGCTTTGGCAATCAGTGAAACCCATTTGTTCAGTTCTTCTTCGGCCAGCGGAGTCGCACGTGAGAGGACATAGGTGATGTAGTCACGCTCGATACTGCTGTATTCGTTTGCACGTACCAATGAGAGATAGCTGGATGAGAGGGAGTTGACCTCTTCATCAAAGTGGATGGTCGCAAGGTCGGTTAGCTCATTGATAAGCTGCTCTTCGGATTTGCTGTACAAATCGGTAAAAATTTTATCGAAATTAGCGGTACCGCCATCGACTAAAGGCCTTGATTGAGTGATACCGCGTTCCAGATCAACTATGAGTTTTGATAAAGCGGCAGCTTTTGCCGCTTCAGGCCCGTTCGTATGTTCAAGACGTGCAAGATGCTCTTGATAAATCCCGATTTTTTGGTCAACAATGGCCCGTTGGGCATGAAGGGATTTGAGAGTTGCGGGTGAAGCGTTGCCCATATACATAACGGTCATTCCGCGTTCTCGGGAAAGGTTGTTAATCAAGTCATTAAGTTGTTTATTCCCCTCTAACCGTATTTGTAGTTCTTCTGCCCCTTTGTAGCTGATATACGCATTATAAACGTAGTAACTCGCAAGGGTAAAAAGTATCAGGATCGGTAAGAGACTGATGAGGCGAAGTCGATTTCTTAGTCCTAGTTGCATTGGGTCTCCTGTATATTCTTATGACTTATAATTGTTCAAGAAAGCTATTGAGCCGTTTTGAAGCTTTGTTTGCTTCCTGCGCATCGTTTGTTTGGGACAAGATTGCCAATTCATCGGAAATTTCATTCAATCTCAGATTGTCGCTGATCCCTTTAAGCTGACCGGCCGTTTTTTTCCAGGCATGGGTGTCGAATGCACTGATAGCGGCACTGATCTCGCTTCCGGCACGGAGGGAATCACGTTTATATTCTTCGATCAATTCGTCGAAAAAGTCAAGTTGAATGCCCAACTGACCGGCAATAGATATTTTGTCAAAGTGAAGAGTTTGCGGAGGTTCTACTGCCGGGCTGCTTTCCTCTAGATTGCTCTCTTCAATCGGCAGAGGCTCTTCCTCAATTGACTTTTCTTCTAAAAGATATGTCGGGACCTCTTTATTTTCGGAAGACGTTTGAACCGCTTCTTCCATTACGAACGGTTCATGATCGTCTTTTAAATCGAAAGTGTAAATGTCATCGTCTCGGGCAGATTCCGCGGATATTTCTTGATCAAGAACGGCTTCTGAAGGAAACGAAATATCGTCAAAATCTTCATCCGCCGAAGAGGCCGGAGTGCGTTCTTCTTCCGGTACCGCAAACGCATCATTTTTGAAATCAAATGCATAAATATCATCATCAGGCGGGCTGGACGGCTCGTCTTCTGAAAAGTCAAACGCTTTCTCAGGAGGGAGAAGGAACTCCTCATCGTTAGCCGTTTCATCGGTTGCCGCTGCGGGACTCTCTTTCCCTTCCAATTTTGAAATAATGCTGTAAAAATATTTGAGGTTGGCCTCAATTTCGACCGGATCGTTCGATGTATTGATATTGCTGAGTGTTTCAAAAGCGTCTTCGATACGGAGATTTGCCGCTACCCCTTTGAGTTTATGGGACAGTATTTTTAGATTGTTCATGTCCCCTTTCAGAACCACTTCGAAAAGTTCTTCTTTAAACTCATGGGCTTGTTGGATAAAGTCGCCGATAAACTCTTGGATCAAATCGACAGGCAAACCGAGCTCTTGAGCGGCAACATTCGGATCAAAGCGGTATGATTTGTCAACCTTTAAGGCATCAATAAACTCTTTTTCCGCCTTGCTAAAACTGACGGCTTCAGATATTTGATGCGGAACTTCCTGTTCGGCTTTAATATCAGACTTGTCAGAGAAGGTCGATTCCGGAATCACATATTTTGTTTCCAAATCTTCATCGTCATGCTGAAGCGATAGTTTTGTAAATAAATCTTCAATCGGTTCTTCTTCGACTTCCTGTTCGCTGTATGAAGGAACATCGAGAACTCCCGGCTCACTGAGCGGGGTCGGGGTGATATGATCGTAATTCGGTAAGACGGAAGGTGCCGTCTCAGCAGGAATAGGAGTTTCAAAAACCGGAGGTCTACTATCCGATTTTGCTTTTGGAGGAATGCTGTGAGGCTTGATTTCATCTCCGCTGAGCGATTGAATATGGAGCATATCGATGATATAGCCGGAAGCAGAGGGATCGTCACATAAAAAAAGGTCATTTACCTGCAAAGTACACGAAAAGGTGCGACCGTTACCATGAACAATGGCTGAGCGTGCATCGGAGTCGGCATGAAGCAAAAAATCTATCCATCCGAAACTTTTAAAATTGTGAATATATCCGGGTTCTTTGGAAAATAGGTCTGCTACGTCATCGCATACCTTTAGCAAATCTTCCAATGTTGCATAATTTAAGAGTTTGAGTCCCTCTGCATCGATTCCGATAAATTCCTGTTTATGGTTATAAAATAGCACTCATCCCCCTTATTGCTCTTGCTCAATCATTTTTTGGTAGAGTGCCGCGGTCTCTTCAATATTTTTGCGTGACGCCGGTTTGCGTGCCGCCATATATCCTTTAACTTTTCCGTTTTCATCGTAAATGGGAGTCACTTCAGTATCTACCCAATAGTATCGCCCGTCTTTGCGGAGATTTTTGACCAAACCGTGCCATAGAGCTCCCGATTGAATCGTTTGCCACATTTGAGCGAATGCTGCTTTGGGCATGTCGGGGTGGCGTATGATATTGTGAGGTTCACCTATCAGTTCATTGACGGTATAGCCTGAAATTTCACAGAATTTTCGATTGGCAAATGTTATGACCCCTTTAAGATCCGTTTCACTGACAATTGCGCGTCCATCGAATAAGTACTCTTCATCCACTGGAGTAGGTTTTTGCATCATGTGACCCTTTTGCTAAAAAACTGTTGAAAACATAATCTGTGGAATATGGCATAAACTCCATAAAAGATTACTTAGATATGTTACCTCTGTAATATTTTTGGATATTTTCGGCATCTTTTGCGCCGATAAGCTCGGAAAGGGTTTTAAAATCACTTTTTGCAATGGCGTCAAATGTTCCGAAATAATCAAGAAGCCGATGAATTTTCGGTGTGCTGATACCGTGAATCGCTAAAAGTTTTGAGGTTTGATCGATTTTGAGCTTTGTTTTTTTGTGAAAGGTAATGGCACTTCGGTGGGCTTCGTCACGGAGCATTTGGATAAATTGAAGACGTTTGTCCGAGCTTTCGAGACGCAAAGGCTCTTCTGCAAAATGGAGTATATCGCGGGCGGAACCTTTGGCCCGATGAGCTTTGGCATCGATTTTTTCTTTACTGATGGCGATAACGTCGAGATGGATACCGTGCGAACCGAGCAGATCGGTCGCGAGGGATCTCAATGTCGCTCCTCCGTCCAGCACCCACAAATCGGGCGGCGGATTTTTCTCAAAGGCTTCGATGCGGCGTGTGAGCATCTCTCTCATTTGCCCGTATTCATCTCGCTCATGAAGATGATAGGTACGGTAAGCTTTTTTGTCAAAACGGCCGTTCTCATAGACGATCATAGCGCCTACGGTGGCTGAACCGCCGTGGTGGGAATTGTCAAACACCTCAATCCGTCTCGGGAGAGAGTCAAGGGCTAGCAGCTCTTGGATAGAGTGAAGGAGATGTTCATTCGTAGGCTGCGGTGTACGCAGCAGTTCTTTGGCATTGGTGAGGGCTAAATCGATCAGCTCTTTTTTGGCTCCGCGCTGAGGCGTTTCAATTTTGGCTTTCTTGCCGAAAAGTTCTGTGAGATGTTCCTGCACCCAATCGTTCGATTCAAACGGGTGTGCTGTCAATATGGGGGCAATGATCGGAGGTTTTTCATTTCCGTAAAATCCGATCAAGGTTCGCTCATATGCTTCATCAATCGAGAAATAAGGGGTGATCGGGATAAAGTCGTGGGTTGAAGACGCTACTTTGCCCTCACGGATAAAAAGGCGGAGTATGCAGGCACGTACTTCGTTCAGCGCAATGGCGAATACATCGTAATTTTCTGTGGATGCCAGATCGATTTGAGACGTTAGTTCGCTTTTGGTAATTCGATCAATCCGGTCCCGTAAGACGAGTGCTTCTTCAAAGCGGAGCGATTCGGCATAAAATTCCATTTTTGCTTCGAGCTGCTTAATCAGTTTACGTTTATTTTGGATCCATTCGATCCCCTGAGTCACCATTGGCAGATAGGTTTCATGAGGGATTGGAAACTCGCATGGGGCAAGACATTGTTCCATTTGGTAAAAAAGGCACCCTTTTTTCCCTTTTAGGCAACTTTTTTTCTGAACCAGTTTGAGCAGTTCGTAAAGCGAGTCGAGAATATCACGCGCCCCCACCGAAAAAGGGCCGAAATAGCGGATCGATTTCCCTTTGATTATTTTGCGGGTGAGTTCGAAACGGGGATATGTCTCATCCATATCGACGTAGAGATAAGGGTAGGTTTTATCATCGCGCAGCAAAATATTGTATTTGGGTTTGAGCTGTTTAATAAGAGAATTTTCTAATATGAGGGCATCGTGCTCGTTTTCGACAATAATATAGTGCAGCCCTACTGTCTCGGAGAGCATTTTTTGAATGCGTAAAGAGAGGGTCGCTTTCGGGCTGAGTGAAGGGGTAAGATTGAAATAACTTTTGACCCGCTTGGAGAGGTTTTTGGCTTTTCCGATATAGAGAATCCTCCCTTTCTCATCCAAATATTGATAGATCCCCGCTTGATGCGGGAGACCCCGAATTTGCTCTATCATCGGTAAACTCTTAATGAATAATTTATGGTAGCTATTATAACATCCGTCATTAAAGAAAAAGGGGGAAGAATGTCAAAAATGTATCTGTTTAGCGTCATTGTTGCCGTAATACTATTTTTGAACGGATGCGGTTATAAAGCTCCTCCTTATTATGAGAAACAAACCGCGGCAAAGGAATCGACCGTTGCGTTATGATGTCGTGATTATCGGTTCGGGGGTTGCCGGCTTGTATGCGGCGATCGCATTGCCGAAAAATTTAAAAGTATTAATCATCAATAAATCGAACCCGTGGGAGTGCAATACCTATTATGCACAAGGCGGCGTAACGACGGCCTACAATGATCAGGATATCCCCTCTCACGTACAAGATACCCTGGATGCGGGGGCAGGAATGTGCAACGCAACCGCTGTACAGTTCATGAGCGAAAGCTCGCAGGGAGTAATCCGTGATCTGATTGAGCGCGGGTTTGAGTTTGATAAAGACGATGAGGGACATTTGCTCTATACGAAAGAGGCAGCCCATTCGCGCAGCCGGATCCTTCATGCCGGAGGGGATGCGACGGGTAGACACCTTCATTTCTTTTTGCTCAACCAAAATTCCCACCCGATGCTCAGTGATGCGACGGTTGTTGATTTGCTGATTGAGAACAACCAATGTTGCGGTGTGGAAGTGTTTAGCGAGGGGAAACGCAAAACGATTCTCTCAGATAATGTCATTATTGCCAGCGGCGGAGTGGGATCGCTGTATGAATTTCACACGAATGCCTCTACGATCAGTGGGGACCTTCACGGCATCTGTATCGAAAAAGGGATTGAACTCGAATCGATGGAGATGATGCAGTTTCATCCCACCGTATTTGTCGCCAATGACTGGGCGCGTAAACAGCTCCTATCCGAAGCGCTCAGAGGTGAGGGAGCGCATGTCGTTGATGAAAACGGCTATCGCTTTTTATTCGAATACGATCCTCGCGGAGAGTTGGCACCCCGTGATATCGTCAGCCGTGCTATTTTTGATTACCGCCAGCGTAGCGGCAAACAGGTTTATCTTTCATGTGAGGATTTTGAGAGCGAATATTTTAAAGAGCGTTTCCCGAATATTTATAAATCACTCAATGATCTCGGATTTCATCTTCCTAAAGAGAGGGTTCCGATTTCTCCCGCTTTTCACTATGCCGTCGGAGGAATCAAAACGAATCTTGATGGAAGCGTTCCGGGCATAAGTGGGCTTTATGCCGCAGGAGAAGCGGCTTCGACCGGAGTACACGGGGCAAATCGTCTGGCAAGCAACTCGCTATTGGAAGGTTTGGTTTTTTCAAAAAAAGCGGCAGAGTCGATTCTTGAACATCCGCTTCACAGTTGCAGCGGAGATTTCTGTATCGGTGATGAGCCGTTAGAAATAGAAGGGGACAAAGAGAAAAAAGATCGTTTACGACGGATTATGTGGGAAAATGTCTCGATCAAACGGACTCCCGATGGTTTGAACGCGGCGTATGAAGCGATCAATGAGATGCTTGAGGGTGAAGTAGGAAGACTGTTGAAATTGCGTTTGTTAACAGCTCAAAGCATAGTGGCTTCAGCACAAAAGAGAACTGAGTCGATCGGAGTTCACTATATTGTCGAGGGTTGATTAAGTATCGGTGCAACAGGCATAATGTCTGTATCTACTTTTTTATCGGAGAAAGAGGTACAGAAATTATGAATTAAGGAGAATGAAAAAAATTTCCATTGTGTTTTGCTCTTGTAAAAAACACAATACGCTATTATATTATCAAATAAGTAAATCATCAATAAATGAATTCATATTTATTAATCAATACCTAAAACTATAAACTGAAGATACCACACCGCTATGGAAACAATGTACCCTATGAGTACCGTCCATGCCAGTTTCATATGGGATGCAAAAGTATAAATGCCGTGCATTCTCCCCATTACGCCCACCCCTGCCGCACTTCCGAAGCTGATGAGCGATCCTCCTACCCCTACGGTCAGAGTGAGAAGCATCCATTGTGAAAAATCGATGGCGGGATTTGATTTCAATATCGCCGACATGACGGGAACATTATCGATCACTGCAGAGACGAATCCGACTCCGATATTGATATAGGTCGGATTGACGGTATCATAAAGCTTAGTAACGTATCCTAAAAATCCGGCGAAATAGAGGGCACCCACAGCTGCCAAAATACCGAAGAAGAAGAGCAGGGTATTGTTCTCGATTTTACTGATCGATCTGAATATATTGACATCTTGTTTATGGTAGCGTTTTAGCGAGTACATGTAAAGCTGCAAGACGGAAAGTCCAAACAGCATCCCCCACATCGGAGGCAATTGCATCATTTGTTTGGCGATAACCGAAATTGCGATTGTGGCTATACCTATGGCGATAACGATTTTGCCCCCTTTGAGAATTTCGATTTTATCCGCAGTTCCCGGATTGCCCTCTTTGTTCGGACCAAAATCGGGGACATAGCGGCTGAGTAGATAGGCGGTTACAATCCACCCTAAAAATGATGCCGGAAAAAGATAGAGGAAATCACTGAATTCCCCTTTTTGCGCCGTCCACGCCATAAGAGTTGTAATGTCTCCGAACGGGCTCCACGCTCCTCCGGCATTAGAAGCGACTACGACATTAATGGCACCGGGAATCAAAAAAGCTCTGTTTTTTTTCTCAATCGTCACCAATACGGTCGATAGAATCAGTGCCGTTGTCAGATTATCCGCTATCGGCGAGAGAAAAAAGGCAAGAAATCCTGTAATCCAAAAGAGCTCGCGGTAATTGTACCCCTTGGCAATCAGCTTTCCTTTCAGGGCATTGAATACTCCCCTCTCGATCAGTGCTTCGACGAACGTCATAGCGACATAGAGGAAAAAGAAAATTTGGGCGATTTCAAAGACCAAATGGGTGATTTCATTTTTGAATGGGATGAAATCCAGTCCGTAGAAGGCATAGAACCCGCCGATCATAATATACATTAACGTCCCGATAAACAATGCGGGTTTTGCCTTGTCTATATGGTATTTTTCCTCCGTTGCGATGAAGTAATAACCGACGATAAAAATAAAAAGCAACAGCCATCCGAAAGGGTGGGTTGAGAGATCAATACCGTCTAATGGGATAGGGGTTGGCATAAGTGCAATTCCTTTATTGAAAAAAGTGTCTGAAAGCATTCGGCTTATGTGTTAAGAGACCTTCCCATTGTAAAGAAAATAAGTAAACAATTTGGAGGACTCTTCCTCGTTTTTGGGCATATATTCAGGATATTTTTTATTAGAGGCGGCTCTTGTATTAAATCTTAAACAAGTTTACAGTATCCTTTTGCACTTAAAATCATTCAATCTTGCACCTAAAGGCTCACCCGTGAAAGATGTCAATATTATCGTTCTGGATTTCGGTTCCCAATACACACAGCTGATTGCCCGTCGTCTGCGCGAAGACAAAGTCTATTGTGAAGTTCTTCCGTATCATACAAAAATCGATGCCATCAAAGCTAAAAATCCGAAAGGGATCATTCTCAGCGGCGGTCCCTCTTCGGTTTACAATAAAGATGCGTACGAAGTAGATCAAGGGGTTTATGCCCTCGGTATTCCGGTACTTGGGATTTGTTACGGGATGCAGCGCATCGCGGTCGATTTCGGCGGTTCGGTTATCCGAAGCGATCATCACGAATACGGGAAGGCGGAACTGACTATTGATATGACGCAGCATTCTGTTCTTTTTGAAGGGTGTGAAGATGAACGTACGGTATGGATGAGCCATTCGGATAAAGTCGACGTATTGCCGGAAGGTTTCGTTCCGATTGCCTATTCTCCGAATTCTCCGTATGCGGCAATCGCAAATGAAGAAAAAATGGTCTATGCGATGCAGTACCATCCGGAAGTCAACCACTCTGAAGAGGGGTATTTGATGCTTCGCAACTTTGCCCGCAAAATCTGTGGCATCACCGAAAAATGGGATATGGGCCATTTCCTTAAAGAGCAAATCGTCAAAATCCGCGCCCAAGTGGGTGAGGGGAAAGTACTATGTGCCCTTAGCGGCGGGGTAGACTCTTCGGTTGTTGCGGCATTGTTATACGAAGCGATCGGCGACCAGCTTATCCCTGTTTTCGTTGACAACGGCCTACTTCGTAAAGGAGAACGTGAATCGGTCGAAAATATTTTCAAAGTTCACCTCAAAGTGCCTCTCGTTGTTGCCGATGCATCGGAAATTTTCCTCGGTAAACTTGCGGGTGTGACCGATCCTGAGACGAAACGCAAAATTATCGGACATACGTTTATCGAAGTATTTGAAGCGGAAGCGAAAAAACACGACGGAATCAAATTCCTCGCTCAGGGGACATTGTACCCTGACGTTATCGAATCGGTTTCGGTAAACGGTCCATCCGTTACGATCAAATCGCATCATAATGTCGGTGGATTGCCCGATTGGATGGATTTCGAATTGATCGAACCGCTTCGTGATTTATTCAAAGACGAAGTACGCAAACTCGGTCTTGAACTGGGACTTCCGGATTCACTTGTTAACCGTCATCCGTTCCCGGGGCCGGGCCTCGGGATCCGTATTATGGGTGAGGTCAATAAACCGGATCTTAATTTGCTTCGTGAAGCGGATGCTATTTTGCTCGACGAACTTAAAGCAAGCGGCTACTACACCAAAACATGGCAAGCATTTGCGGTACTTCTTAACGTAAAATCGGTCGGTGTTATGGGTGATAACCGTACCTATGACAACACGGTTTGTGTCCGTGTCGTCGAAGCGGTTGACGGTATGACGGCTACATTTGCCCATCTTCCGCATACATTGCTTGAACGTATCAGCCGCCGCATCATCAATGAAGTCGACGGAATCAACCGTGTCGTCTATGATATCAGTTCAAAACCGCCTGCAACGATCGAGTGGGAATAAGGGGTACGCATTTGCGTCCCATCTACCTGATCTCTAAAACTCCCTACGAGGGAGTGATTCATATCCCTATCCTCACTATCCGTTTTTTATCTCCCGACATCAATTTTTCCGACTATGAAGGGGTTGTTTTTACCTCAAAGCAGGGAGTCTTGTCGCTCCAAAACTATCTACCCGACTGGAATAGACTCAAATGCATTTGTGTCTCGGAATCGACCGCGAAAAATGCCCGTGAAGCCGGGGCGATTGATGTGGAAGTCGCGAATGGATACGGAGACTCTATCCCCGATATTTTAGGTGCGAAAAAACGGAGGGGGAAATGGCTCTACCTCCGACCTAAAGTAGTTGCGTCTGATTGGGTCGAGAGTGCACGTCATAGAGGAATCACGATAGATGAAGCGATTGTTTATGAATCTGTTTGTAACGAAGAAATGAGTAATTTTCCGGTATCACAAGAGGGGGTATTAATTTTTACTTCCCCCTCAGCCATTCGATGTTTTCTACAAAATCATAAGATACTTCCGACCCATGATGTCATTGTCATCGGGGAAACGACTAAAAATGCCCTTCCTGCAGGTACGTTATCGTATCTTAGTGAGGTTCCGAGTATTGAAGCTACCGTCGATTTGGCACGTCAAATCGCTGTAGAGGGATAAAATTCATCACCCTTTTAAGATTTTAGGGTTATAATTATTAATTCTGGGCGAAGCGAGTAATCGCATTTTGAGGGTTCTACATATTCTTGGAGTCACAGCCGTAGTCGTCTTTGAGTGTCGGTGGTCTCGTTTGAACGTATTTTTACGTGAGAGATTGCCGCCGGAAAAGACGCTCGAGTGGCTTTTTTCGGCTTTGAGAACCAAAGCTACTGCGAAACGCCCGCCCGGGCTTTTTATTAATTGAATGATAGAGGAATAATCCCTCCATCTAGACTCAAAACTTGTTTTATTTAAAAGTCCGTTTGGGGTTTGAGATAAGATAATTAAATTTTTTTTCAAGGTGATATATGCGCGTAATGGTAATCGGTAGCGGCGGACGTGAGTTTGCAATCGGGCGGGTACTGAAACAAGACAGTGCGGTAACAGAACTTTTTTTCGCCCCGGGCAACGGTGCGACGACAATGTTGGGACAAAATGTCGCTATCAAAGATTACGGCGAATTGGCGCAATTTGCATTGGATAACAAAATAGATTTGACTATCGTAGGGCCTGAGGGACCACTTAGCGACGGTGTGGTAGATGTGTTTAAAGCAAAAGGGCTAGTCATTTTCGGTCCTTCAAAAGCGGCGGCACAATTAGAGGGCTCAAAAGTTTATATGAAAAACTTTTTGGCGAAATACAACATTCCTACAGCACGTTACATCGAAACCGATCATATCGGGGATGCATTCAAATTTATCGAATCGTTGACCCCTCCGATCGTTGTTAAAGCGGATGGGTTATGTGCGGGCAAAGGGGTTATCATAGCGATGAGTTATGAAGAAGCCAAAGTCGCCGTCTCTGAAATGCTCAGCGGTAAATCATTCGGTGATGCCGGTAAACGGGTTGTTGTCGAAGAATTTTTGGACGGGTACGAGCTTTCAATGTTTGCTTTGTGTGACGGGAAAGACTTTATTCTCCTCCCTGCGGCGCAAGATCATAAACGTCTTTTGGATAATGATGAAGGGCCGAATACGGGGGGAATGGGTGCCTATGCCCCGACACCGCTTGTAGACGATGTCATCTATGAAAAAGTAAAAGACCGGATTGTCCGTCCTACCCTTAAAGGGATGCAGGAAGAGGGAGCACCGTTTGAGGGGGTCCTTTTTATCGGGCTTATGATCGTTAACGGTGAGCCGATCACGTTGGAGTTCAACGTCCGTTTCGGTGATCCGGAGTGTGAGATTTTGATGCCGCTTTTGAAAACGCCGGCAAGCGAACTCTTTTATAAAGCGGCAACGAAACAGCTGGATACCCTTAACGTCGAATTTTATGACAAATATGCCGTCGGCGTTGTGATGGCCAGCCGTAATTATCCGTATGACAATTCCGAACCCGCCGAAATTATCGTCGATGAGATTCATCACGCAGAGATTGCACAAAACACTCATATCGCTTATGCGGGTGTAGCGGCCGAAGATGGGAAACTCTACGCTACCGGCGGTCGGGTCCTGGTGTGCGTCGGAGTGGGCGAAAGTATTAAAGAAGCGCGTGATCGTGCCTATATGCTCTGCGGTCAGGTCCATTTCGCGGGGAAAAAACTTCGCAGCGATATTGCGTATCAGGCCCTTAGATAATGGATGAAAGCCTCGATTCTCTAATACAGCGGGAACATCTGCAACTCGCTTCGATACGCCAGCGTGCCGCTGCATTTGGAATCGATGAAACTCTTTTGTCGATAATTATGATCGTTATTTTATGGGACTCGATAGCTGCCGCCCACACATTGGAAAATATGATTGCGGTAACAAACAGTTTTTTATTGGAATACATGTCGATCAAAATCATTTATCAGACTTTTTTTACGATGCAGTACGGTGCGAGTATCGGAAAAATCATTATGAAAATTCGTGTAATTGAAATTTCGACTCTTTCAAATCCGAATTTTTTGAGTGCGTTTAATCGGAGCGTTTTTCGCATAGTGAGTGAAATTCTTTTTTATCTCGGATTTATCTGGGCAATGCTGGACCCGTATCATCGAAGCTGGCACGACCGCACCGGAAGGACATTGGTAATCAATGCATAAGTTTTACTGGATAAGCCTGATCGCTTCAACAGCATTGCTGGGAAATGAGCGTGTCGAACTGTTTGGAACGAATATGGATTCCAACGGATCGGTAGCGACGGCGCAAGGCAATCCGATAGCTTTATATCAAGATCAGATCATGAGTGCCGATAAAGTGACATATGATCGCAATACGAGCATCATGGAGGCGAAAGGCTCAGTCAATGTGTTCAAAGACGGACAGCATGTGATGAGTGAATACTCAAGAATAAACTTTCTTGATGAAACGCGTTATTCGGTCCCTTATTTTGCTATAGACCAGTCGACCGGTTTGTGGGTAAGTACGTCTGAAGCGCAAGCGTGTAAAAATTTAATAGATCTTTCCAGCGGTGCGATATCGGGATGCGATTCCAGCGATCCGTTGTGGAAAATTCGTTTTAGCAGCGCCGATTATGATACCGATAAAATGTGGGTAAATCTTTATAACCCCCGTTTGGAAATAGGAGATATCTCCGTATTTTATCTCCCATATTTCGGATATCCTACCGATTCTACCCGTAGAAGCGGATTATTGATTCCCACCTTCGGATGGTCAAGTTCCGAAGGATTTTATTATCAGCAGCCGATATATTTTGCACCTCAGAATTGGTGGGATTTAGAACTTCGTCCGCAGATTCGTACCGCTCGGGGGTCAGGACTTTATACCGATTTTCGTTTTGTGGATACCCCCTCATCCCAAGGGTCCATTCGAATGGGGTATTTTAAAGAACAGTCCCGGTACGCAATTGAAAATGATTTAGCTCACGCAAAGCATTACGGGTATGATGTAAAGTATCGTCATTCCGCCCCTTTGAGGGAATGGTTTGATTCAACGCTCGAAGGAGAATCTGGGATTTATATCGACGGTTCATGGATGAATGACGTCGATTACTTAAATTTACAGCAAAGCGATGAAACAAGAAATATCACCGCGAATCAGGTAATGTCTCGCATTAACGGTTATTACAGCAGTGAAGATAACTATTTCGGAGCCTATTTTAAACATTATCAATATTTAAATTCGGCCAGCAACGGTACGACGATTCAAACACTTCCGACCCTTCAGTATCACCGCTATCTGGAGAGTTTTTTAGACAATTATCTTCTAATCAGCGCAGATGCGGCAGCGACACACTATTATCGGCCGAACGGGAAAAGGGCCGTTGAGGGAAATTTTAATATCCCTGCGACACTTCAGACATCCATATTAGATGATTACATCGATATCAGCTATACGGCAAACGCCTCTGCAAAAGTGATCGGATTTTATGCCAATGAACGTAACGGCGAATCGGGAAGTACGTATGAACAAGGCAAATATGCTCAGCTCGATCATACATTAAGCATCGGATCGACATTGGTCAAATCGTATGACAACAATATTACTCACGTATTTAACCCGTTAGTGAGCTATACGGCAGCGGGGAGCCGATATTACAGCGGATACTATGAAACCTATCGTAACTCCTGTAATATGAGCGAGTCATATGCCGGATACCCTTGCGAATTTTATAACCTTTCTGCACCGAGCGATACGCTTTCACTAGGGATCAACAATTATCTTTTTGAAAACGGAAAGCAGCTTCTTGTGGATAGACTCTCGCAGAATTTTCGGTATGACGATCAGCGAAGCTATTATGGTGAACTGCAAAATGAGTTAGAATTGGAGATTGCCGGAGCAATTTCTTACTACAATCAAACGGCGTATAATTACGATCGCGATCGCATTACGAAAGAACAAAACACCATTCGCTATAATGACGGAGTTTTTTTGGCCGGCATAAGCCATTATTATACAGATCAGCTTCGTAACGATACACCTGTCTATGCTTCCTATTGGACGGCAGATGCAGCGTATCAGTATAGTCGCAATTACCGATTCTTTGGACAAGTTGCATACGATTACCGAGAAGCTCTGTTAAAACGGAGCGAGGTCGGTTTGCTCTATTCTCAACGGTGCTTTGATTTTGGTGTCCGATATGTTCAGAACCGGCGGCCGATATTAACGAATACCAATGGAAGCGATTCCATCAACGATTCGTATATCTTTATAACAGTTGTTTTAAAGCCGATCGGCGGATCAGAGTTTAACTATAAACTCACCGATAATTAATAAGGGGATCGTTCATGAAACTGGAAGCTAAAATCGGTCTTTTTGTCGTTATGGCACTCGGTGCTTTGCTGTTTCTTTCAACTCAGGTCACTTCACTCGGAAAATGGGGAAGCGAGGGATATGTCATTCAAGCATATATTAATGATGCATCCGGAATTGAAAAACATACCCATGTTCTAATGAACGGAGTCACCATCGGTGATGTCGAAGAGATTACGATAGAAGGCAAACGGGTCAAATTACAGCTCATGATTGACAAAGGGGTTAAAATCCCGGTTGACTCATCGGTTATTGTCGCGCAAGAATCGTTATTGGGCTCAAAAGTCCTTAATATCACTGTGGGAGATTCAGCATCCTCAATAGCAGACGGAGGGACACTTTCTCAATCCAAGCAGTTTGCCTCATTTGATCAAACCAGTGATTCGGTCAATGCGGCGGCAAAAGAGCTCGAATCTCTGTTACGTGATTTCCATGCGATTTTGGATGATGAGCATCGTCAAGCCATTCAGGAAGCTATTATCGCATTCCGTAATGTCGGTGTTAATCTCGATGGCGTGATCGTCGAAAACAGAGATGATTTGCATGCGGCAATTGCAAATTTTAGAGCAATGGGTGCCGGATTCACTCAAACGGCCGATACGGTTAACAAAGATCTTCCGGAAATTATGGCACGGATCAATTCACTGACGGCACAGCTGGATAGCAAGCTCCCTACGGCAGTAGATAAATTTACGAATATCGAAGATAATGTCAGTACAATTTTGGCAGAAAACCGCTCAACACTTAAAACAACACTGGAGTCAGCCGGATCATTCTTCAAAAGCGGAGAAGAGGCTTTCGGTAAAGTGGATTCAATGTTGAGCAGCTTCACGACAAGTGAATTGCAAGTGGCAATGCATACCGATTACATGATGCGTGATCAGTACGGAAAAGTGTACTTAGGTGTCAATTATCTCCCGAATCCCGAAACCTATTATATGTTTGATTTAATCAGTACCGATGACTATTCGGATGCCAATAATCCTCCGAAAAAACATCAAAAAAGCGATACCCTCTATTCACTTCAATACGGTAAGCGGTTTGATAACACATTACTCCGCTTCGGGGCGATTGAATCAACAGGCGGGATAGGGGTTGATTATTTCATGAATCACGATAAGTTGAAACTCAGTGCCGAAGCGTTTGATTTCAATTCTGTCAATGATTATAGATCAGAACGGGCACACCTTAAAGCGCAAGTTCGGTATCAAATGTTGAAACATCTTGAACTTTACGGCGGATGGGATGATTTCTTGAATCCGAAGTCACAAAATATTTTCTTAGGACTAGGCTTGCGATTTATTGACAACGATTTGAAATACGTTGTCGGCGGTGCTTCTTCGATGAAGCGATAAAAAAATGGAGAATGAATGAAATATAACGTTGAATTAACTTTACAAAACAAAACCGAAGCGTACGCTTTTAATCAGGTAGCTGCACAAGCCAACGGTGCCGCATGGCTGAAATGCGGAGATACGGTTATACTCGCGACAGTCGTAATCGATGAGACCGATTTCGTCGATGAGGATTTTCTACCCCTTACGGTTCAATATATTGAAAAAAGCTACGCTGCAGGCAAGTTTCCCGGAGGATTCATCAAGCGTGAAACCAAGCCGAGCGATTTCGAGACACTTACGTCACGGATCGTCGATAGATCATTACGCCCTTTATTCCCGAAAGGATTTGCCAATCCGGTGCAAATCACAGTAATGGTACTGAGTGCCGATCGTGAAGCCGATTTGCAGGTATTGGCGCTCAATGCGGCATCAGCGGCATTATACGTTTCCGATATCGATATTTTTAACTCGGTGAGTGCGGTACGTGTCGGTAAAATTGACGGCGAGATTGTCTTCAATCCGACACTTAGTCAGCTTCAAAAAAGTACCCTCGATTTGTATCTGGCGGGAAGCAAAGAAGATATGCTGATGATCGAGATGCAGACACTCGGAAGCGATGAGGTTGAAATACTCGATATCGGAATCATTGATCCGTTGGTTGATCCGGCAATGAGCACACCGTCTGTAGCCGTTCGTAGATCAAATGCTATGAGCGAAGACGAGTTGATTCGTATTCTTGCGTCGGCACAAATTGCTTTGAGTGAAGCAAACAGCGCTTATGAAAGTGCATTTAAATCGTACGCGAAACCCCCTTTTGAATTACAAACGATCGTCAGTGAAATAAGCGGCGAGATGATTGAATATGTCCGAAGTGTGCATACGGACGATCTGAAACGGGGAATCAACCAAATGGCAAAAACGGAGCGCTCTACGGCGTTGCGCACTATTCGTAAAACGATTCTCAAAGAGAAGCCGGAGTGGAACGAACATGAACTTAAAAAAGCGATTGAATCGGTAAAACGATCTATGGTGCGTGCACAGATTTTGGATGAGAAAGTCCGTGCCGACGGCCGCGCATTGAATGAAGTACGTCCGATTAGCATCGAAACCAATGTGTTGCCGAGTGCCCATGCTTCGGCATTGTTTACCCGCGGACAGACACAGGCTTTAGTCGTATTGACGCTCGGCGGAGCCAAAGATGCACAGATGTTTGAAAATTTGACCGACAGCGGGACACAAAATGAAGGATTTATGGTTCATTACAATTTTCCGGGATTCAGTGTCGGAGAACCATCTCCGATCGGTGCTCCGCGACGCCGCGAACTTGGGCATGGTAACCTGGCAAAACGTGCTTTGGAAGGAGCATGTGTCCGTAACGGCCAAACGATCCGTTTGGTTTCCGAGGTTTTAGAATCGAACGGATCATCGTCGATGGCGACGGTGTGCGGCGGATATATGGCATTACGAGCCGGTGACATCGAGGTAGCCGATCCTATCGCAGGTGTTGCGATGGGAATGGTGCAAGAGGGCTCACGCCATGCGATTTTGACCGATATTATGGGGCTTGAAGATCATGACGGCGATCTCGATTTCAAAGTAGCGGGTTCTAAAGGCGGGATTACCGCAATGCAAATGGATATCAAACTGGGCGGCATCCATTTGGATGTTCTCAAAGAGGCTCTTTATCAAGCCAAAGAGGCACGCTCTCACATTATCGATATTATGATCAGCAGCGAAGATAAGATCGAATTGAATGAGGGGACATTGCCGAGTACCGATCTTTTCCATATCGATCCGAGTTTTATCGGCGATATTATCGGTCAGGCGGGAAAAACGATCCGTGAAATTATCGAGCGTTTTGATGTGACGATTGATATCGATAAGAAAAAAGGTTCCGTCAAACTGACCGGAAAAAATCGTGACGGTTTACGCGGAGCGCGCGACCATATCGAGGGGATCGTCAGCGGCGCGACTCCGGTTGAAAAAGTGGAATACAAAGTGGGTGATGTTGTCAAAGGTAAAGTGAAAAAAATCGTCGATTTCGGTGCCTTTATTGAACTTCCCGGCGGCGTAGACGGATTGATTCATATCTCTAAACTCTCAGACGGACATGTTTCCCGTGTAAGCGATGTTGTGAATGAAGGGGACGAATTGATGGTCGAAATCGTTGAATTCAAAGGAAATAAGATCGGGTTGGGGAGAGCTAAGTAATTTTTTAGCTCTCTAAAACTATAATTCCGTCCACAAAGTGATAAGTAGGGACACTATCCGAACGGACTTTGATTTAATTTTGGAGATTACTCATGAAAAAAGTATTTTTTCTTATGCTTGCTCTTGTTGCTTCAGTATTCGGTGCTGATGAAGCGGTAGCGGCTGTTGAAACTGCTGTTGAAGCTGCACCTGCTGTAGCTGCTGCATCTGCGGATGTTGCTAACCAAACATTGAAAGCGTATTCTATGATCGCTGCCGGTGTTGGTCTTGGTTTGGCTGCACTAGGTGGAGCAATCGGTATGGGTAGCACTGCTGCTGCAACTATCGCTGGTACAGCTCGTAACCCGGGTCTTGGCGGTAAATTGATGACTACTATGTTCATCGCTCTTGCAATGATCGAAGCACAAGTTATCTATACACTTGTTATCGCTCTTATCGCTCTTTACGCTAACCCATATTTGGCAGCGTAAGTTTCGACTTTTTCTATAGTCAGCTTCGGCTGACACCTTTTAATTACGCGGACGTGGTGGAACGGTAGACACACTACCTTGAGGTGGTAGCGCATTACGTGTGTGGGGGTTCAAATCCCCCCGTCCGCACCATCTTTTTTTTCTTCAACCCCTTATAAATCCAAATTTTTCTTCTTAATCGTTCTCTTTTTAATTGCAATTTTGTCACATTTTTGAAGTATAATGAGATATGCAAATCACAAGCAAGAAGGATTAAATATGGCCTATATTACACAATTAAAACATTTGATACAAAACGAGTTGATTCCTGATGTTGAAGAACACATTGATGATATATTCGAATCCATTGCATCCCAAAAAGATGCAACTGTCGAAGAGCGTGCGCAGCTTGAAGATATGCAGGCCCTTCGCGATGAATACAAAGATTTACTCAAAGAGCTTAACAGCGGCGATATCGATGAAGAAGAGGCCGAGCAGCTTTACACCGAATTGACGTCCATGCGTGAGGGCGAAGGGGATGAAGATGACGACTACTTCGACGAAGAGGATGAAGACGAAGACGACTACGATGAATTCGACCTTGAAGACGAAGACAACCAGTATTAATGGCGAAATATATTTTACTGGATACGGAAACGACGGGTGCCGGGGATGATGATCGAATCATTCAGTTAGGGTATATGGTTCTGGACGGCAAAAACGTTGAAGTCTATAACGAAATGTGTTCAACGGAAGTTGCCATAAGCTACGGAGCGATGGAAGTTCACGGTATTACTCCGGAAATGATTGAAGGAAAACCTTCATGCCGTGAGACATCCGCTTTTCAAAAATTATGTGAACTCAATACGTCTGATAACGTACTGATCATTCATAATGCACCGTTTGATTTGGGAATGCTTACGAAAGAAAACTTTTCGTCTCAAATGCGGCTGATCGACACACTTCGGTGTGCACGCCATCTGTTTGACGAAGAAGAGTCACATCGTCTGCAATATTTTCGTTACCGTTTAGGCTTATATAAAATCGAGCAGGATGAAGCCGAGTCTTTGGGGATTGAAGTTAAGGCGCATGATGCGATCGGTGACGTATTGGTGTTAAAACTGTTTCTTACCGAGCTAAGAAAAAGGCTTCAAGAACGCTATGAGGGGGCAAATCCTATCGACAAGATGGTCGAATTGACCAAAACCCCCGTTTTTTATACCCGGGCATTAAAATTCGGAAAATATAAAGGCAAAACACTTACCGAGATTGCGGATATGGATAAAGGATATCTAAATTGGATGCTAGGGAATATGGACAGTCTGGATGAGGATATGCGCTATTCAATTGAGCGGGTTTTAACTTCTTAAAGATTCTTAGGGGTCAGATGACTTGGGATGAATCGAGTACAAGATTATCCATATTATGTTCAAGGGCATAGGACATCAGGTCAAACAGGTCATGAATCATTTGAAATTCGCTTTTCTCATCGGTGGCAGTGATAACCGTCATATAAAAATGTTTGGAAAAGAAACGGGCCTGAACCCGTGAGAAAACATTGTTCGCTGCTTTAATACCTTGTTCTTCATTGGTACTGTCAAAGATAATGGCGCAAAAATTAGATCGGAAATAGATAATTGAATCGCTTCCTCTCAGATAGTCGCCGCAGGCAGTTAAATCCCCGCTTTCTTCTGAAATATAGGCTAAAACAACCGAATAATTGGCATGATATCGAGTAAATCGGTAGTGATAAGGATTGACCGCATTAAATAAAGTTTCTTGATAATGTAGCCGATGTTCTTGCAGAGCATCTATCATGATTTATACCTTTTGAAAATACCTATTTGGGCGCAAGACAGAATACATTGTAACATATTTTTAAACGTTAACGCTCAAAAAGTCGTTTTAGTCGATGTCGCTATTTCGCTGAGGCGATATGCAGCATCGACATGCCCGTTGCGCATTGCTTTTTTCCACCATTCCATCGCTTTATCGATATCTTTTTCGACCCCTTCGCCGTAAAAATAGATCATTCCCATGTGAAACTGCGCTTCAGGATCACGTTTGTAGGCGGCTAACGGGTAGAGAATTTCATGTGCTTTTGTATAATCTCCCGCGTCGTAGGCGGCAATCCCCGCAAAAAGGTCATCCATCGTTAAAATCCTTTTAAACTATTAACGACATTATAGCGTTGCTGAATTTTTTTAGGCTGATGGATTATAATGCGCGCTATGAACTATAATGAGCTGTCCGGAAAATCGATTTTACTGTTGGGGAAAACCCGCGCATTAAACGCGGAGGAATTTGATACCCTATTGAAATTGCATAAAATCGAACGTGCGGAACACTGCAATCATGATGTTGCCCTTATTATCGAAGGGCGTATGATGAACCCTTATGAACAGGAAGAATTGGCACATCTGTATGAAACGCAACAGATCCCTATCGTCGAACTGTCCACTATTGAAGAATGGCTCTGCCGAAGTATTGAGCCTAATCGGTTGCTGATGAGTCTTAAACTTTCCCGAAATCAGGAACGGCTTGTTGATTTTTTGCAAAACCCCTATATTTCGGATACATTGTTTTTCAAACTGCTTAAACTCTACGATTGGCAGAATGAAGGATTATTTGATAATGACATGAACCGTGATGTGACTGCATCGATTATCGGACGTTTTTATGAAGATTTGGACCGAAATCATAATGTTCAGTATGCGATGAGCGGGCTGGCACATCTGATCGAACGCTACGGAAATGCGGATTTGATCGACGCAATTGCAGACATCTCTCCTATATCACGTGAATTAAAAAATCCATCCGATCGGTCATTAACCGGAATTTTGGATGCAATGGCACTTCACAGTGACACCTCTGAGCCGATTTTGCGTTTGTTGATGAGCGGGCGGGCCAAACTTTTAGCACATCGGGAACCGTTAGGACTTGAAAATGAATTGCTGATGTTGGGGGATGAAGAGGTAAATACAATTCTTTCGCAAAATAGGACGCTCTCAAAAGAGGGTGCGGATGTTCTTGAAGCTTCCCACCCTCATCTTATCGCGTCCAATACGGTACTATGCGACACCCGATTTGATCGATTAATCGGTAAATATGCTTCTTATCTTGCTTCCAACCCCTCTTTATCTCCGGCAATGCAGCAGCGTCTTTTTGAATCAAAAGATGGGAATGTCTTGGACGTACTTGCTTCCAATCCAATAATTCAGCGTGAGATTTTGGATCGGCTTTTTGAATCAGGAAGATTCAGTATGCAGTTGGCAAAGAACAGCGCACTTTCGCAGGAAAACATCAAAATACTCTTTTTAAGAGGAGAGAGCGAAGTTTTATCGGCGCTCGCCGCTAATGTCTCCACTCCGATTGAGATACTCTATCAACTCTCTTTGGACCAGCGATTTGAGCGGAGGGTTAAAACCAATCCGGCTTTCGGCAAATATATACAAACCCACAACATAGGATGGAGCTGATGCGAACCAAAGATACGATAGAGACGATGCGATCGTTGATTGATTCGAAGATACCGACCTTTTTATGGGGAGCACCCGGAATCGGGAAATCGTCCATCATCAAACAAATCGCTCATGAAAACGGCATCGAATGTATCGATCTGCGTCTGTCGTTGATGGATCCGACCGATCTAAAAGGGATACCGTTTTACGAGAGAGACACTCACAGTGCGTTATGGGCCCCACCGTCGTTTCTTCCTCGGGATGGGAGAGGGATCCTTTTTCTCGACGAGCTCAACTCAGCCGCCCCTGCGGTACAGGCATCGGCTTATCAGCTGATTTTAGATCGTAAAGTGGGGGAGTATACTCTGCCTGAGGGGTGGGCGATTGTCGCTGCGGGCAACCGTGAAGGGGATCGCGGGGTCGTCTACCGTCTTCCCTCTCCGCTGGCAAACCGTTTTGTTCATATCGAGATGGAAGTGAATGCCGCCGATTGGCGTGATTGGGCACTAAGCCGAGGGATCGATGAGAGAGTCGTCGCCTACATCGGATTTAAAAACAGCGCATTGTTCGGATTTGATCCGCTGAAAAATGAGCGGAGTTTTGCAACGCCGCGCAGCTGGGAAGCGGTGCATACGATTGTAAACAGCTCATTATCCAAAACGTTGTGGCTGGAAGCAATTGGCGGTGCGGTAGGTGAAGATGCCGCTGTAGATTTTTTAGGTTTTTGTCAGGTTATGGATAAGCTTCCGGATGTGGATGCGATTTTAAAAGGCGAAGATGCGGAGGTGAGCGAGGATCTCTCCACCCTCTACGCTCTCTCATCAGCACTGGTATCGCGGGTTTTGGTATCCTCCTCGGATGAGGCGCTCTCCAATCTGTTGCGCTATAGTTTGAAACTCAAAAACGAGTTTGCGGTGATGATTATTCAAGACCTTCAGCGTCAAGGGGTCGCGATGGAGCATCTCGATGCGTTCGGCGAATGGGTTGAGGCATACGCTTATTTATTATGATCGATTTTTCTCCTCTTAAAGCCAAACTTCTCCTCGAATACCCGTTTTTCGGGACGATTGCTTCGGGGATGGAGATGGTACTCAATGACAACATTGAAAGCTTTGCCGTGCGGGATAACACGATCGAGTACCGTGAAGGCTATATTGAGCCTCTGAGCAGTAACGAGCGTTTGTTTATTTTGTGTAACGGCGCATTGCATGAAGCGCTATCCCATACGCTGCGGCGCGGAAACCGGAGTCCGTGGCTGTGGTCAATGGCGTGCGATTATGCAATCAATGCGCTCCTCATCGACAACGGTTTTACCCCTCCAGCTAAAATAACCTACGACAAGCGGTTTGGAAATCTCAGTGCCGAAGAGATTTATGCTGAGCTTGCAATGGAGTTTTTGGATCAGGAACAAAATGACCGGGACTCGGATGATCGGCGCGACGGCGAGAGTGCCGATGAAAAACTCTCGCGTGCCCAGCGTGAACGTCGTACACGCGAAGCGATGGAAAAAGACGATCCCCTCTGTGAAGCATTTACGCGTCAATTCGGGATACATTCAAAAAGTCGGATCGACTGGAGAAGCGAATTACGCGATTGTATCGGCGGGCATTACATCAGCGATTACACCCTTGTTCCGCCATCAAAAAAGCTTCTTTATGAGGGGATATATCTGCCGGGATCGTCGTCCCGTCATTTGGAACTCGCCATTGCGATCGACAGCTCGGGATCGGTGGATGAGGTACTGCTCTCATGCTTTATCGCCGAGGTAGAGTCGATTATGGAGACGTTCGGCTCGTACACTATCGATCTTCTGGTGTGTGATGATCGGATCCGAAGCCATACACGGTTTGAAAACGGTGAACATATCGAGTATGTTTTGAACGGAGGAGGGGGGACCGATTTTAGGGCGGTATTCGAACTCATAGAGTCGTGGATGCAGCGTCCGAAAGTTCTTTTGTATTTTACCGATCTGGATGGTAAATTTCCCCTCTATGAACCGCCGTACGAGGTTCTTTGGATAGCACCCCAACTGGCAGATGTGCCGTTTGGACGAGTGGTCGTACTAAAGGATGAAAATGGTTGAAAACGCGTTAAAGATTTTAGAAACGTCCAACCTCTTCATTACCGGCGGTGCGGGGTCGGGTAAAACGACGTTGACCCGCGCACTGATCGACGATGCGGTCCAAAAGGGAAAATCGGTAGCCCGTCTTGCTTCGACGGGGATGGCGGCGACACTCATCGGGGGGCAGACACTTCACAGCTTTTTTGATTTGGGGATTGCGAACTCTCAGCAGGAACTTGAGCGTAACGGAAAACTAGAGCCTGCTAAAAAAATCATCAAACTGATCCGATCCATGCAGATCATCGTCATCGATGAGATTTCGATGGTAGGTGCGCAACTCCTGGATATGATCCGTCTGCGATTGCTGCAGGCGGAATTTAGCGGACGGCTTATCGTCGTGGGGGACTTTTTACAGCTCCCCCCTGTGACGAGGGGAATCGAGCCGATCTACTTTGCGTTTGAATCTCCGAGCTGGGAGCGTTTCGGTTTTGAGACGATCCATTTGGAAGGGTCATACCGTACCCATGAGGCGGAGTTTTTGAGCCTTTTGGAACAGGTGCGTCATGCACGCATCGATGAAGCGGCGATCAATGCACTGGATGAATTGGTGAAACCGCTGAGTGAAGATATGAGTTCGGTTACGTTGTTGTTCGGCAAAAATATCAGTGCCCAGAACCACAACCGTTCCCAGTTGGAACATTTGCACGGTGATATCGTCGAACTCTCCACCTATGTGACGATTCATGATAAGAAGATGCAGGAGCGCGATATCGAGCGGTTTATGGTTGAGAGCCGCATTGAACCCGCATTGGCATTAAAAGTGGGTGCCCCGATCCTCTTTACCCGCAACGCATGGAATTACTATAACGGTGAGCGGGGAATGATCACCTCCATCGAGGAGGATGTCATCTGGGTGAAAAAATCTGACGGAGTGAGTGTCAAAGTGGAGCGGGTCGACACGATTAAAACACGGTGGGTTGAAAAAGGGAATACGGCTAGCGAAGAGAAACTCATCAGCCTCAGCCAGTTTCCGATCACGTTAGCCTTTGCTATCACGATCCACAAATCGCAGGGGATGAGCTTAGCCGATTATGTGATCGAGACCAATGAGATCTTTGCCCCCTCGCAGTTTTATGTGGCACTATCACGCTCCGTATCGGCACACCGTGTTACACTGATCCGTCCGAATCGCGGATGGGAAAAGCTCTGTTTTGTTCATCCGAAAGCGAAACGATTTAGCGATTCGGTATAAAAATCATTTTTTGGAAAACTTTTTTTTATTAATCGTGATGAAGTGCATAAAAGCGACATAAAGATATGCAAATAAATTCCACCACCACCATTGGAACAGTGTTGCCCATTCCACTTCATAGTGGCCTAATATTTTGAAAATACAAAAATAGATGATGACCCAAAAAAGTCCGGCGTGTATCATCATCCAATAATTTAACCAATGAAGCTTCAATGACAACCCTTAATAAAGAGCGGAGAGTATAATGGGAAAGAAATTAACTTTTGCTTTTATCAAACGCTGCACCTACAATCAGGCGATAGGAGAACATCACGCTAAATACCGCTGATAGTAGCGCCACAGCGACCATCATGTACATGACGGCGAGCTGATAGGAGATCGCTTTGAGCGGATCGGCGCCGGCGAGGAGCATCCCCGTCGTAATCCCGGGAATATGGATGATCCCGACCGTTTGGAGCATATTGAGTGTCGGGATCATCGAGGCTTTAACGGAGGCTTTTGAAGCAAATGATAGAGCCTCTTTTAGAGGTGCACCCAGTGCGACCATCCCCTCGATCGTCTCAATCGTATTTTTTACCTCGGCACGAAACCGCTCGATACTCTGAGAATAGACATTCAATGCATTGCCGATAATCATCCCCCCGATCGGGATCATCTCATGAGGCACTATATGAATAACGCCGAACGCCATCATTGATAAAAAGACGATCCCTGAAGAGGCCCCGAGGCTAAAGAGAGCAATTTTGAAACTGTGTTCGCCCAGAGGTGCACGCTTTTTGGCGGTATAGGCTCCGAACGTCACCATCCCCAAAAGGACAAAAAAGAGCAGAGCGGGGTGTTGCATCTGAAAAAGATAGACGAGGGCATAGCCGAGAAGTCCTAATTGCACCATGGCGAGGATCGAATTGGTAAGGATCATTTTTTCCAGACCGAACTGTTCGCGACGTGAGTACCAAAGGGCAAAGACGATGAGAAGGTAGGAGGCTAAAAAAGAGTATTGCATAGAGAAAGGATAGAGTATTTTTGATTAATAAAAAGAGTAAGCTAAAATCTGCCTCGAAGAGGCAAGCTTTTGCCTGCACTACGCTAGGCTTTTCGCTTCGCTACATGTGCCATAGCGGCGAGCGTAGCTACAGGGGGTCACGTGCCCTAAAGGGTATTGCTCCTGTAGCGTTCAAATTAAAGTGTCTCTGCGTGTGCAGAAAGATATTCAGCAACACCTTCTGTGCTTGCTTTCATACCGGCGTCACCTTTTGCCCAACCTGCAGGACAAACTTCACCATGCTCATTCGTGAACAACATCGCATCGATCATACGAAGCATTTCATCGATGTTGCGTCCAAGCGGAAGGTCGTTGATTACCGCGTGACGGATTGTTCCGTCTTTATCAAGCAAGAACGAACCGCGAAGTGCTACAGAATCACCGAGCAATACATCATAATCGCGTGAGATTTGTTTGTTCAAATCTGCTACGAGCGGGTAGCGAACTTGACCGATACCACCCTCTTTTACCGGAGTGTTTTTCCATGCGAAGTGGCTGAATTGTGAGTCAACCGATACACCGATAACATTGATACCGCGCGCAGTAAATTCTTCCAAACGGTGATCGAATGCGATAATCTCAGACGGACAAACGAATGTAAAATCCAACGGATAGAAAAACAAGACGGCACCTTTTTCACCGAGGTTTTCATAAAGATTGAAATTATCAACGATCTGGTTGTTTCCAAGAACGGTTGTAGCGGTAAAATCCGGGGCTTTTTTGGTTACGAGCATTTTATTTCCTTGTGTGGTTTGTGTGTAATATAGGGAAATTGTAACACATGAACATTAATTCAAATAAATCGGAAGAAAGTAACCAGATTTTCTAAAGGAAAATTTTTATTATTTAGAATAGGTATTACAGCCTCATATACATCCTTTCGATATAATCGTGAAATGATTACATTTAAAACCCTATTTGGCATGATGCTACGCTATAAACGCTCTTTATTTTGGGGAAATGTTATTGCGATCATAGCAACATTGGTCTCCATACCGATTCCGTTACTGATCCCGCTAATGGTAGATGAGGTTCTTTTAGAAAAAGGGGGAACGGTTACCGGTGTAATCGATCAGTTAAGCTCGGCACATGATCCTCTGATCTATATCGGGATCGTTCTGGCGGTGACGATCACTCTTCGATTTTTATTTTTTATTTTGAGTGTTGTCTCTCAAAAGTTTTTTATCACTCTTTCCCAAGAACTCAGTTTTACCATCCGCGTCCGTGCACTGGAACATCTAAAACATGTTTCGATGAGTTCATACGAGCGTCTGGGAAGCGGTAAAGTCATTACCCATCTCATCACCGATATCGATACGATTGAGCAGTTTTTGGGGAGTGCCCTTTCAAAACTCATCGTCTCTGTCGCAACCTTGATCGGTGTTGCGGTCGTTTTGATCTGGATAAATCCCCTTTTCGGAATCCTCATTCTCATTTTTCAGCCGCTCATTATGCTGGTGACCCGTAAAATATCGGGCAGAGTGGGGATGCTAAAAAAAGAGCAGAACCGTACTATAGGGGAGCTTTCCGATACGCTGACCCAGATGTGTGATCTTTTTGGGCAGATCCGGGCAAGCAACAAGGAAGAGCGTTTTATCGACAACGCAATCGATCACTCCAAACGGCTGAGACAAAGTGCCAGTGAATACGGTATAAAAGCGCTGATGGGTGAGCGGTATTCATATACCCTGTTTCTCAGCGGATTCGAAATCTTCCGTGCGCTTGGTCTTGTGATGGTTCTATATTCGCATCTCTCTATCGGTCTGATGTTCGGGATTTTCGGCTATTTGTGGTTTATGATGACCCCTGTGCAGGATTTACTTTCGCTGCAATACAGCTTTGCCAATGCCAAAAATGCCCTTCAGCGATTGAATGAGTTGTTGTCTCTTCCGACCGAACCGACGGCTAATGTCTCTGCACAATCCATATCGGCGTCTGGGCCCCTTTCGATCCATACAGAAAATCTGGTATTTGGATACGATGAGAAAGAGCCGGTATTGCGGGGGGTGAATCTCGATATACATGCCGGAAGTACCGTTGCGATTATTGGAGCAAGCGGAAGCGGAAAAAGTACCTTGTCGCAACTGTTAGTTGGATTTTATCCACCTACCTCAGGCGATATCTTTTATAATGGTGTCAGTGTACGTGATATCGGTTTTCCGAATGTACGCGACGCCGTTTTTGTCGTGCTGCAGCAGCCGCTGATGTTTAACGATACCCTTCGATTCAACTTGACGATGGGGGATGAGATCAGAGATGATGAGATTCAAAAAGCATTGGAGATAGCACAGCTTTCGGAGTTTGTGTCGACGTTGCCGGATGGGTTAAACACTCAGGTCGGAAAATTCGGCATCCGATTGTCCGGCGGACAACGCCAGCGTCTCTCTATTGCACGGATGGTATTGGCCAAGCCCAAAGCGGTCATTTTTGACGAATCCACTTCAGCCCTCGACGTGCATACGGAGAGCAAACTTTTTGAAGCATTGGAAGCATTTTTGAAAGATAAAACGGTGATAATCATTGCCCATCGGCTGAGTACGGTGACACGCGCCGATTACATCTATGTGTTGGAAAACGGTATTATTCTCGAAGAGGGGACTCGTGATGTTTTGGAAGCCATCGACGGCAGTTACAAGCGATTTATAAATTCTCAGCACGGATAAGGAAGCGCAATGCAGCAAAATAATTTTTTACGTTGGATGAGTTTTGGTATATTTGTTCTCATTCTATGGCTTTTTTCCCCATTCTTGAAGAGCTTTTTTGTAGCACTCTTATTGGCTATGGCGGTTTCACCGCTGTACAGATCGATTAAATCCCGTATAGATCGCTATCCTGCACTCGTTTCCGTCGCTTCACTTGTTTCCGCGTCGATTGTCAGTATCGGTCTTTCATTGATAATCTTTTTACCGATAGCCATTTTTTTGTATCAGATACTTGATAATCCTGCCAAAACTCTTGATATGATCCGTATGATCGGGAATAAGATTGATTCCCCTTATTTGAATCTTCCCACATTTTTGCAATGGCTTAGCGATCCCCTTTATAACCTCTTGACACAGATCCGAAACCACAAGGATGAAATCATCGCTTTTCTCGCGGGATGGTTCGGAAGCGGAATCAAAACATTTGCCTCCATGTTGGGTGAGATGGCGATGATCGTCATTTTTTTCTTCTTTCTGACATGGTACGGCCGGCGCCTTTTATTGTTTCTGCTCCCCATTATTCCGTTGCCGCGTTCGATTAAGAGGGATTTTTTGGATGAGATGACGATCATGAGTGCCGTTGTGTTTTATACTTTGGTCGGTGTTATGATCGCACAAGGGCTTGCATTCGGAATATTTATCGCATTTTTTGAGGGGTATAACCCTTTGCTTCTGGGTTTTTTAACCGGGATTTCGGCGATTATTCCCGTCGTCGGAACCGCGTTGGTTTGGATTCCGGTTGCGGTACATGAATATATGTCGGGAAACATCGTAAACGCATTTATAATTTCTCTCTATTCCTGGGCCATGATGGCTTTTTTCATCGATAATATTGTCAAATTGGTAATTTTGAATTTTGTAAACCGCTCTTTGAGTATCGGAAAACGGAGAATAAACGAGTTTGTGATCTTTTTTGCGATTGTAGGTGGATTGGCGACATTCGGATTCTGGGGATTTATTTTGGGACCGGCGATCGTTGCTTTTGCGATGACAACGCTTAGGACATTGCGTAAAACAAACCGTGTTCTTCTCCCCTGAGGAGGAGAAAAGGAAGCGGTTAGATTGCTTTGAGCTCTCTGACTTCTTCGCGAAGCTTGGCTAGTTCCGCCATGATCGATGTGATTTCATCGGTTGATTTGTCTTCACTGCCGTGCGTATAGCGTTCAATCGTTGATTGTACGTTTTGGGTTAGGGCATCGAGTTTGTGTTTTGCTTTATCGATCAAAGCGTTATGGTCGATATTGAGATTCCCCTCAAGTTCATGGATCTTATCCACAATCTGGTCTTGATGTTTAAAAAGAAAATATCCCGCAATTCCGCCGAGTGCGGCACCTACGATAAAACTGAGTGTATTGTCTTGGTTCATGTGTTACTCCTATGAATTGTTTTTTTTCTTGAAAAATTGCGAAATCGCTCCGATGGCAAGTGAACCTATTGTCACTTTTGCAATACCGTTGGATGCTTTCAGTGCGAGCGTTTTAGTCTCATCATGAAGATAGGAGATCAAATCGTGTAATTCATGCAAGGAAAGTTTTGATTTGTCGCTCAGAGCTTTGGTCTCCTCTTTGAGATGGCCGATAAGCTCATTCACTTCATGGAGAGTCAACGCCGCTTTAGTTGCGAGGAAACTAAGCTCATTTTGCAGATGTGCCATAAGTTCCTGTGACTTTTGCATTGTTTTAGACGACTGTATTCCGATGAAAATAACTACGGACGTAATAATCACCATACACAGTGCGATAATTCCGACAAAAACAGTGAGTAACCCTATTTCGCTCATTGTTAAACCTCCAGCCTGAAAGGACTATTA
Source organism: Sulfuricurvum kujiense DSM 16994 (assembly GCF_000183725.1). Classification (NCBI taxonomy): domain Bacteria; kingdom Pseudomonadati; phylum Campylobacterota; class Epsilonproteobacteria; order Campylobacterales; family Sulfurimonadaceae; genus Sulfuricurvum; species Sulfuricurvum kujiense. The sequence continues at coordinate 349,025 of NC_014762.1, forward strand.
TACCGTGCTTTTTACAATATGAGGTAATTTAATTTTCATTTGCTATAGCAAGGATTAAGGTGGCAATATATATACTTTATATATTAATTCGATATTTAAGGCATATAAATGATCCTGACTCTTTCCCACCAAAAAGGGGGTGTCGGCAAATCTACGGTAGCATGGAATCTTGCCGTTTATTTCTCCGGCATCATGGATACCCGTATCGTAGATCTTGATACCCAACGTTCTCTTACCGTGACGAACGCACTTCGTAAAGAACATAATCTACCCTCGATAAAAATGATCCATTTTAATACTGCCGAAGAGTTGGCGGAGTATGCGGCGGCAGATTCGGATGACGTTCTGACCATTATCGATTCGGGGGGATTTGACAGTGCTTTTAACCGTATCGCAATTATCGCTTCGGATCTGCTTATTACCCCGGTGAGTGATAAGCCGTTTGATCTGATGGGGCTGCAAAAGTACGAAGAGATACTCAAAAGTCTCTCAGTAATCCAAGGCGAAACGATTAAAACCCATGTCCTTTTTAACAATATCAATCCCGCAATGAAACGGTTCGGCGAGTTGGTTGATTTTATCTGTACATCCGAACATTTCGAACTGATGGTTTCCATCCTCCGCCAGCGCGTTGATATCGCCCATTCCGTAGGTGAAGGAAAAAGTATCAAAGAATACCGGATTTTCAGTAAAGCCGATCAGGAAATGGATGATCTGATTGTGGAAGTTAAATCTATTTTGAATATAAAATAGATATTTAAAATATATATAATTAATATATAAAGGATATCAAGTGGCAAAAAAGAGTTTTCTGCAAAATATTGAAAAAGTAAAAAGTTCGGCAGCTATGAGCGAAAGAGAGGAGAGTGCAAAGAGTGACAAAGAGAAGAAAAAGAAATTGATAACCATCCCGACGCAGTGGGAAGAAAAAATCCGGGAATATCACGGCGGGACGGTGAGTGCGTATATTCTAATAGCGCTTCAGGAACGGATGCAGCGTGACGGATTGATATGAAATTTGATTGTTCACTCATTATCCGCCGGTTCAAAAGAGTACCAACTTTTTTTTCTTCCGAATTTAATCCGTCTTTACTAACGTGGTCCAGCAGGTTTTTAATCATTGTTAGATTCTGAATCATCCGGACAGCGGGCTGAAGCTTGGATTTATTGCTATCCAGTCTTGAAACTTCATTCTCGTTTATCGGCTTGATGGGAATCCATTTTTTTTCATAGGTTTGGGCGGAAAGATTTACAGCTATCGAAAGTAAAAGAAAGAGAGCTCCAACGGTCTTCATGAACTGTCCTGGAAGAATATTAACGTAGTTCGAAGAGATCAAAAAAGGCGGATCTCCAAACATTGATTATAAAACCGCCATTCGGATTAGCTATGTGAGTTTCATTGTCGATATAATACAATGAATAGTAAAAAAATATTGTAAGAGTAAAAGGTAAGCGTAGATGATAAAAATAATAAATAGTGAAGAGTTTTCTTATTTTTTACGTGTCCACAGAAATAAAATAATAAAGATTTGGATGGAAAAAAGTGAAGTACAGAATGTACTTCATAGGCATTCTTTACCGATTATAGACAAAAACACCTATCTTTTTTATCAGTTTTGCGATTGTTTCATCAGCGTGATCGAATGGCGGTCAACTATTTCGGAATGTCAGATCAAAATAGATTTTTTACAGCTATTGAACAACTACAACGTAACGGTGGCCGATCTGTTCACATTGGTATTCAAACTGAAAAATGCGATTGAGCAGGTTATTTTCGAAAACGGAAACCTCTCGTATGCGTTGCAGAGTGAGATTGATTCGCTGACCCTTCAGATGGCGATTGATTTAGAATTGAATTTTGAAACCATTATAAACAGCAACCAAAATTACAAAAGTGAAAATTCCAATCTTTTAACCGAGTATAAAAAAGCGGTTGATCTGAGTAATATTGTTTCGAAAACAAACCCCAAAGGGATTATTACGTATGTGAATGACAAGTTTTGCGAAATATCGGGCTACTCAAGAGATGAGCTTATCGGCAAACCGCATAATATCATTAGACATCCGGATATGCCAAGAGAAGCATTTAAAGAGCTGTGGGACACTATCAAAGCGAAAAAAAGCTGGAGCGGCGTTGTCACCAATATGAAAAAAGACGGCGGTCAGTATATTGTCGATACAACAGTCATACCGATATTGGATGTGGACGGGGATGTTGTTGAATACATCGCGATCCGTCATGATATTACCGAGCTTGAACAAACCAAACAACAGTTGAGAAACATCAACAAAGCGATGAAAAACAAAGTCGATGAACTTTATTCGATGACCAATACGTTAGAACAAAAAGCGTACAAAGATAAGTTGACCGGGATAAATAATCGTGAAAACTTTGAAGACATATTCGCATTGGAGATCGCTACAGCGAAGCAAAACAATATCCCGCTTTCATTAGTAATCTTCGATGTTGACAACTTTAAACTGGTAAACGATACCTATGGGCATCAGGCGGGTGACACTATTTTGATCGATTTGGTGAAGCTGATTGAAGATAACATTAAGAACGGAGATATTTTTGCACGATGGGGAGGAGAAGAATTCGTCATATTAACTCCCTCTACAGACATTAACGGCGCTTGTAATTTGGCTGAAAATCTAAGAAAACTTGTCCAGCTGCACCCGTTTAGCTATGTCGAAAATCAGATGACGCTCAGTTTCGGGGTTGCGCAGCTTTCCGACGATGACAACAAAAAAACACTGTTCGAAAAAGCGGACGGAGCATTGTATGAAGCAAAGAAAAACGGCAGAAACAGGGTGGAAGGGTGTAAGGTTTGATATTAATAGGGCTGAGAAAGTTTTAAGAAACCGTATTCAAACGTAAAGGGGACCTGTTTAAGCGTGGCAAGGTTGATATAAGGCTTGACGCTTCTACCGATGTAAAGCGAAACGGCAGCCCCTTTTTGCAGCAGTAAAGGATCGAAACTAAACGTCAGAGTTTTTGTTTTTGCGGCATGTTCTAACACCATAGGCAGAATACTGTCATCCGGGTCCATGAGCAAAACAAAGCTGTGTGCATTTTTGATCTCCAATGCTTCTTTGGGTGAGACAACAAAGAGGGCCAGTGGATGATCGGCTAGGATACCATTGTACTGATGCTCTATTATCTCCGATAATCGCTGCGCAGCCGCTTTGTTGGACGGGGACGCGACAATAACAAAGTTTACGGTCGATTGAATACGTTCTTTTGTCCCTTTTTCCATTAAGGCGACTTTAGGAAATATTTTTGCCCCAATCTGCAATAGCGTCGCATCGTACGTTGTGCCGTAAAGGAGTAAAGGGATGAGAAGAATAAGAACTATTTTGTTCATGTGTGTTTCAAAGGCATAGTAATGGTGAAAAGGGCTCCATCATCGGTGTTACTCACGCTGAGGCTCCCTTCGAAGTGTTGTTCAATAATGACTTTGGACATGTAAAGCCCGATTCCTGTCCCCTTATTATGAAGTTTGGTTGTAAAATAAGGTTCGAAAATACGTTCAACGATTTTAATCGGAACACCGCCTCCCGTATCGCTGATATCGATATAAAGATAGTTTATGTCGCAGCGCAATGTTATTTCGATCTTTCCTCCGATTTGATTTTTCCGGCTTTTAATAGCGTCTTGAGCATTATTGATAATATTCAAAATAACCTGTTTGAATTCGTTGACAACGCCGAAAATTTCTTGATTACAGTTTTCATGTATGAGATAGGTGATATTTGCGTAGCGGAGCTGCTCATCCAAAAGGGAGAAAATTTCATGGATAGGCTGGACCGGTGAGAAATTGAGAGACTCTTTGTCCATATTGAAAAAGTTTCGAAAATCATCGATCGTATTGGACATGAACTGGAGATTATTATCGATGATAGCGGTATTTTTTTCAAGCTCCTGTTCACCAAGAGAACCGAGTGCGCGTTTCATGTTCATATCGGCAACCGCAAGACCGATGATATTCAAAGGCTGACGCCACTGATGGGCGATACTTTCAATCATTTCACCCATTGCGGCGAGGCGTGACTGGTGGATAAGAAGCTGCTCTTTTTCACGACGCTGAATAATTTCATTTTCGACGCGCATTTCGAGTTCGTTGTTGATCTCTTCCATTTGGACGCGGTAGTCTTCAATGGTCTCGACCATTTTGTTGGCTGAAGAGGTAATGGTCAGAATTTCAGTATTGTTGTTATCGCTTTTAAACGGCTCGGAAGCTTTGTGAATCGAATAGTCTCCCATCCAGTTTGCCAAGAGACGAAGGACAAAAAACTGCTTTCTGAAATAGATATAGGTAATTGTAAATATCAGAAGCGCAAACAGCGAGAGGACAATCAATTGCGTAAAAAGTTTGTACTGTAGATCGTGAACGAAATTATTTGAATAACTGATTATCAGAGTCGCCTGTGTCTGATGGGTGATAGAATCGATTACAGGTGTCGTGAGGGTTATGGTTTTATGGATATTGGAATGCGGATAATGGCGTTCAAAAATAATATTTTGGTTGACATCGACCAACGATACATCTTTAATATTAGGATTTTGAAAAAATGTACGCATCGTATCGTTGAGCATATCTGTTTGATCGAATGTCAGATAGGTAGAGATGATCGGTTTGAGCGTTTGGATAATCAGCTCAATTTTTGCTTTTTCGCTTTCGTTGAGGACTGAAGAGACATTAACTTGAACAAAGATATATATTGGGGCTATAACTGCGATATAAAGCAGCCAGAATACCCATGCGAATTTCCCGATAAGCGTTTGTGTCATCCGAATCCAATGTTTAATAGCATAAATTAATATTATGCAAAAATTAGTTAATTTATGATTAATTTAGGTGAATTTGATCGTTTCAGTTATATGGACCGATAAAACATTACAACATATGGTATGTGTTAGTATGAGACATCTCTTAAAATCTATACAGTAAATTGACCCAAAATGTCTGCTTCATATACGGAATGTCACTCGTATTCGGCGGATTTAACGGGAAATAGAGAGTTTTTAGTGTTTTGCCGAAGAGATTTTTTACCCCGAATTCCAAATCGAGGTCTTTTGCGATTCCGTTGATTTTTTGGGTAATATTGACATAATCTTGTACGGGTGTGGAGCCGTTCGTGGTATATATCCCTTTTACATTGCCGTTTTCATCCAGCGTCTCGTTGTTTACACGGTGTTTGTTTCCCGTATAGTGATACCATACAGTGGTCGGATACGGCGTATCGCTGTTAAGGGTAGCAAACAGGTTCCCTATAAATTTAGCCGAGAGTGCAAATTCGCTGGAATCATAATTGAGAGTAGATCCGGCTCTAGTTAATTCGACATCTCCCCTGCGCGATTTGTAAAATGACAGGTTCGCACCTAAAGCGAGCGATTCATAATTTTGGCTCAACTCGATTTCCAGACCGTTTACCGTCGTAGGACTTTCGAGATTGATCGTTTCATAGGTGAAATCATGATACGTAATCATGTTAGCTGTTCTGGTGTTGAATACGGTTGTTTTGAGGGAAGAACCTTTGGTTTTAAAAATGTATGACAACTCGATTGTATCGGTTGTTTCTGACTCATAGTCTGTATGTGAAGCCTGATTATTGGGAGAATACTGCTCTGAAAAGCTAGGCGGTCTAAACGCTCTTGAATATTGAGCTTTTAGAATATTAGATTCATCGTATTGATATACCAGTGCGATTCTTGGAGATAAAGCTTCCCGTCCGTCACTGTAGGTGTCATAGCGTGCTCCGACGGTGACCGTGCTTTGTTCATCGAGCTGTATTTCATCTTGCAGATAGAGGGCTCTGTTGATTCTTTTGGGATTGTTTGTTGTTAGCAAATGGGTCGATGTACCTGATGGATTATAGACAGTGCGCCCGCTGACACGGCTCCACATTTGGGTAACATCGTCTTGATCAACCGACAGAAATCCGGCATAGGCTCCGCCAAGCAATCGATTGGAACCTATCGTTGTTTCTACCATTCCTTCGAGATATTTTGTACTTTCTCTGTAATCGATTTTACGCACACCGTCCAGATTGCTCGGATTGCTTCCCAGCAGGTATGAGGGAAAAAACATGACGTCAGCATTGTTTTCGTATTGATTGATCCCGGCTTTTGCCGTTAATAACAGATTGGAAGTAATTTCAAACTTTCCTTGCACACCCAGCATGGTGTACGTATTGGATTGGACAGGTTCGGTGTTGTCTTGCGGCAAAAAGTTGGACGGGTCCCATTGCAGACGGGCATAGTCGTTTTTGGCTTTTAATTTGTATGCCCAGAAATCAAAATTTTTATAGGAGACATCCGCCATAATCAGGCTGTTTCCGTATGCATTCGGAAGATTGCCGCTTCCGGCCGGAGCTTGGGTCGTTATCGGCAAATCCCAGCCATCGCTTTTTTCGGCTGAGATAATCGCGGATGCTTCCAGGTCGTTTTGTCTAAAAGAGGTATAGCCTCCCAACGCTTTACCGAATTTATTGCTTTGCATCTGAGACAGGGTCGTAAATAAAGTACCCGTCTCTTTTTTAGTAATGATATTGACTACGCCGTAAATAGCGTTTCCGCCATATATGGCTGAACCGGGCCCTCTGATGATTTCGATCCGGTCGATCGCATCGGTCGGTATCGGAAAAACTATCTGCCCGACACCCAGCTTCGGAATTCCCCATATCTCCGCACTTATCGGTTTGTCATTGATCATCCATTTTATTTTGTTCCCTTCTGCCCCGTATATTGAGCCTGAGCCTCTGAGCGAGAGGGTGGAGGAGTCAAATCCTACAATCATGTCAAACGCATTCTGCTCGGCAAGATTGGTTATCCCCAGCGATTTTAATTTTTCACTGCTGATGACCGTTACGGTACCGGGGACGTAATCGGCATTTAACTTGGTCTTTGTCGCAATGGTGGTTGCTTCTTCCAGTACTTTATCAAGGTCATCGCTGCTTTCGGCTAAGAGCAGTGAATGTGAGAATAACAGCGAGATGCAAAAGACTGATAAATGCTTCAATTTGGCTCCGTACTGAAAAAGTATCAATATGAGTGTAATATTCATTTGACTGATGCATAATCATATCATAAAAGGAGTTTTTGAGAACGAAAAGTCCAAGAATTTTGCAGGTTTATAGGCTGAAGAGTATAATAGAAACTTATTAAAAACAAAGAAATATTAAAACAGTTTTTATGGAATTTTTTTGTTTTATATCCCATTGAATCCAACTTTATCGGTTATAAAACTATCATTTGATGACTAAGAAGATCGGTGAATTCAACAGCCTGAAATATCAGGCTGCCGCTTCTTCATCGCTTAGATGCAGATATACTTTAAAAAATGCGTCGATATCATTGATGTGAAGTGATTTTGAAATAAGCCACTCAGAACCGTTTTCCGCTTCATAGGTGCTAAAGTTGTCTTTATCGATATATTTGAGAGGGTAAAGCTCTCCGATGTGTTCTACCATGATATCCAACGGATAAACAAGAGCATTCTCGTGTTTTAAATCCATGGTTTGAACCCATAGAGTATTTAAACTCTCCATCGCTTCAACTTCATCTGAGCCGAAACTCATTAATGCGACCTGTCGTATAGATGTACCGCGTGTGTTCATAACAACTCCTTTTGAAAGGTATTTTAGAGATAGTTTTTCAGTGCACTTGATGAAATATAGCACTCGGAGTTTATGATTGAAATTAATATATGCGGTAGGAAAATAAAATCAAATAAGTTTAATAAATGAATTGAAAGGGATACCCTTGCTTTGTCTCTAGTATTTTTAGTGGAGTTTTATTTGAAGGTGGTGGCCAATCTCGGAATCGAACCAAGGACACAATGATTTTCAGTCATTTGCTCTACCGACTGAGCTAATTGGCCACATATTTGTGAGGCCGAAATTATAGCCTCACAAGCTTAAAAGTAAGCTTAATCGTTATTTTGTTGCTTTTGCAAGATCGCGGAATAGATTCCCGCGCTGTGCATACGACGTAAATTGATCCAAACTAGCCGCAGCCGGAGAGAGCATCGCAATGCTGTGGCGGTTGTGTTTTTTGCTGATCTCTTCTACCGCCACATCGAGTGTATGGCAGAGGGTACAGGGGATATCGTATTGCTTGCAGAGCGCTTCGAGACGCAACGCATTGCTTCCGATAGCATAAACGCTGACGTCGTAGCGTTTAAGAGGGGTAAAAAGCTCTTCGAGCTCTACCCCCTTGTCATCGCCTCCGAGCACCAGATGGATCGGATAAGAGCCATAGGTGCGGAGTGCCGCTAACGTTGCATCGATATTGGTCGCTTTGGAATCGTTGATCCAAAGACGGTCACGGGAGTCACGAAACTCCTCTTGGCGGTGAGGATCAAGGACGAATGCATTGATACGGTCGTAATCGCATCGGTCGTAAAGGATTTTATCAATCCCCATCGCGATCATGGCATCCATCAAGAACGCCCCTTTGAATTTGATTTTGTTTGCATCGAATCCGAAGTATTTAGCGAGATCCTTTTCATCTTCGTAGATGATTTTAAAAGCTTTTGTAGGGGTATCTGCGAACATCTTCGGCAAAATGACCGCTTCTCCCTCTTTCATCATACTAAGGGGCTTTAGTTTGGCGTCGTAATAGGCCTGCATGCTTCCGTGCCAACTCACATGATCGGGGGTGACGGGGAGAAGGGCATAAATATTCGGGCGGGCGATATCGGTATAGTGCATACTGAAAGAACTCGTCTCTAAAATCCAGATGGGGGCATCGGGAGACATCTCGGCAAGGGGAGTTCCGATATTACCGCCGCTGATAGAGCCTTTGTCAGCCAAAAGGTGCTCTACCATCTGCGTGGTCGTCGTTTTGCCGTTGGTACCGCTGATCCAGATCGAAAAGGGGATATTGGGAGCGAAGAAATCGTATTCGCTGATGAGGTGCTGAGCCTTCTGAATCAGCGGATGCGACGGCGGAAAACCGGGTGAGGGTATCTCATGGGTAAAAAGACGGGTATCGAATTCGCTCACCGGTTTGAGAGCATTGCCGTCCTCATCGACGGAGGGGACGGTAATTTTATCGTCGAAAAAAGTACAGGGACCGAGGAGTTTGGCGATGGCACGGGTCGTTTTCCCGTAGCCGAAACAGGCGATATTTTGATTTTTCATTAGCGGATCTTTAGAGTGATGAGTGCGAAAATATTGGAGAGGAGCGAGATGATCCAGAAACGGACGATGATTTTGTTCTCCGCCCACTGTTTCATCTCAAAATGGTGATGGATCGGCGCCATCAAAAAGACCCGTTTTTTACGGAGCTTATAGCTTCCTACCTGCAAGATAACCGATACCGTTTCAATAACAAAAATCAGCCCGATGAGGATGAGGAGGATTTCGCTTTTGCCGATGATTGCCATATAGGCGATAAACGCACCGATCGTGAGTGATCCGCTGTCCCCCATAAATACTTGTGCCGGATGGCAGTTGAACCATAAAAACCCGAGCAATGAACCGATCAGCGCCATGGCGATGATGACCACTTCTCCGGCAGGGATTTTCGGCATCAATAGATAGTGTGCCAACGCGGCGTTACCGACGATGTAGACGATGATACTGAGTGAGAGGAGGGCAAAGATCGAGGGGACGGTAGCTAAACCGTCAAGCCCGTCGGTAAGGTTGACGGCATTAGAGGTGGCGATCATCACGAGCACCCAAAAAATGATACTTCCCCACCCCATGTCAAAGAGGCTCGATTTGATAAACGGAACATAAAAGCCTGTTTCAAGTTTCGCATAATGGATCAAGAAGACGCCGATGGCGAGACCGAAGATGAGCTGGAGCGCCATTTTGGCACGGGCGCTGAGGCCGGCAAGGTTGTGCCCTCCGCGGATTTTTCCCCAGTCGTCGGTAAACCCGATATAGGCATAAAACACAAGAGTGAGCAACGCGCCGATTACGAACGGATTCATAATGTTGACGGTGAGTAGGGATGCGATAATAGTAGAAGCCACAAAAACGATCCCTCCCATCGTAGGAGTTTTGGCTTTGCCCTGATGGGCACTGACGTATTCGTTGATCGGCTGAACGCGTGCGGAACGCTGTGCCCAGGCGATAAAGCGCGGCATAAAAAAGAGGGTTAGCAACAAACCGATGAAAAAAGCGACCCCTGCACGAAGGGTAATGTACTGGAACAGATTGATACCGAGGGCCTTATGAAACCAATATAACATTCTATGAACTCTTTTTGTGATTAAATTTTAAAAGCAATGCAAAAGTGACATTTTAATATAATCCCCACAAAGTTTGATTAATCGAAGGAGCCAATTTGAGCAAAAAAACCGTTTTGGTCATTACAGACGGCATCGGTTACTCGCCGAAGCATGACTTTAATGCTTTTCACGCAGCCAAAAAACCGACGTATGATCGATTGTTTAGCGAAGTTCCCCACTCACTGATCGATACGTTCGGTTTGAGCGTCGGTCTTCCTGAGGGGCAAATGGGCAATTCCGAAGTGGGGCATATGTCGATCGGAAGCGGTCGGGTATTGTATCAGGATTTGGTCAAAATCTCTCTTGCATTGGAAGAGGGGACATTTGAGCACAATGAAGTTTTTACATCACTGCTTAAAACCAGCAAACGGCTTCATCTGATTGCCCTTATGAGCGACGGCGGAGTTCATTCGCATATCGATCATCTGATCGGAGTTTCCGAAATTGCGGCGGATATGGGTAAAGAGGTGTGGCTCCATCTTATCACTGACGGGCGCGATGTGGCTCCTACATCGGCAAAACTCTTTTTAAATACGATAGAAGCGCACGGGTCGGCCAATATCAAAATCGGATCTCTCGGAGGGCGCTTTTTCGCCATGGATCGGGATAACCGATGGGATCGTGTCCAAAAAGGATACGAGGCGATTATGAGTGCACTCCCTCAAAGCGAACAAAGTGTTGCCGACTATATTGAAAATGCGTATGCTTCGGGAGAGACCGATGAATTCATTACCCCTACATCATTCTACGGGTATGAAGGGGTAAAAGAGGGGGATGCGGTATTGATGCTCAATTTCCGAAGTGACCGGATGCGTGAACTCACGACGGCGATCGGCGATCCTGAATTTAACGGATTTAAGAGGGTGTTTGTTCCGACCCATTTGGCAACGGTAACGCAGTATGACAAATCTTTCCCTTATCCGGTTCTTTTCCCAAAAGATGCTCCCGTAAATACCTTGGCGGAAGTGATCTCGAAAGCGGGGCTTCGCCAGCTGCATACGGCGGAAACCGAAAAGTATGCCCATGTCACCTTTTTCTTTAACGGCGGTATCGAAGAGCCGTATGAAAACGAGACTCGGGTGCTGATCCCGAGTCCGCAGGTTAAAACGTATGACATGCAGCCGCAGATGTCTGCACCCGAAGTCGGGAGTGCCGTGGTTAAAGCAATGGATGAGGGAATCGATTTTGTGGTCGTCAATTTCGCCAACGGTGATATGGTGGGACATACCGGCAATTTTGAAGCGGCAATCAGCGCCGTCGAGGCGGTTGATCACGAATTGGGGAGAATCGTCGAAGCGGCACAAAAGAACGGCTATTCGATGGTATTGACCTCCGATCACGGCAACTGCGAAGAGATGCGTGATGATGCGGGCAATATTTTAACCAACCACACGGTCGGAAAAGTATGGTGTTTCGTTATGGCTGAGGGGGTGAGCGAAGTACATCCGGGTGCCCTTAATAATGTCGCACCGACGGTTCTAAAATTAATGGAGCTGGATATTCCGTCCGAGATGGATACACCGCTAATATAAATTAAAGTATGCAGGCATACGCGGGCTTTACTCCGATAGCGTTATAAAATTATTAATAAAAAGGATAAGAATGAAATTTTCGGGAAAAAATGTATTGGTAACAGGTTCAAGCCGGGGAATCGGTGCGGAAGTAGCAAAAGTGTTGGCTCTCTACGGTCTTAAAGTATGGATCAATTATCGTAGCGGTGCGGCAGCGGCGGATGCGGTTAAAGCACAAATCGAAGCGGCCGGCGGGCAAGCGGCGGTTATCGGATTCGACGTAGCCGACGAAGCGGCATTTGTCGATGCGATCAAAACGATTATCGATGCGGACGGCGAACTCTCCTATTTGGTTAATAATGCGGGGATTACGAAAGACGCCTTGGCCCTTCGTATGAAGAGCGATGATTTCATGGCGGTTATCAACGCCAATCTCCTCTCCGCATTCGTCGGATGCCGCGAAGCGTTTAAAGCAATGCGCAAACAAAAATTCGGTGCCATCGTCAATATCGCGTCTATCGTCGGTGAAACGGGAAATGCCGGACAGACGAACTACGCGGCTTCCAAAGGGGGCGTGATCGCAATGACCAAAAGTTTTGCTCAGGAGGCGGCATCAAGCGGTATCCGCTACAACACGGTTACTCCGGGCTTTATCGCAACGGATATGACCGATGTCCTCAGCGAAGAGATCAAAGCCTCGTTCACATCAAAAATTCCGATGGGCCGTTTCGGGAACGCCGCGGAAGTGGCTGAAGCGACCGCATTTTTGCTCAGCGATCATTCCAGCTACATCACCGGAGAAACTCTCAAAGTCAACGGCGGAATGTTCATGTAAGAGCGCTTGGGGCGGCTGTTTTGCCACTTAAGCTAAATATGGTATAATTTTACGATTTTTATTCATAGAACAGGAGCTATTATGGCACTTTTGGAAGATATTAAAGAAGTAGTGGTTGAGCAACTAAGCGTAAACCCGGACGAAGTTAAAGAGAATTCTAAATTCGTAGAAGATCTTGGTGCTGACAGCCTAGATGTTGTTGAATTGGTAATGGCTCTTGAAGAGAAATTCGATATCGAAATCCCTGATGACGAAGCGGAAAAAATCCAAACTGTCCAAGATGTAATCAACTACATCGAGAGCAAAAACTAAAAAACTTTATCGGGGACCCACCTCGATAAATCCAAACAAATTATTTTTATGGTTTAAGAGATTGGCTTAACGGAGCCAAAGTTTCAGACCATCCAGTATCAGGAGAGAATTGTGAGAAGAGTAGTAGTAACCGGTATGGGAATGATCAATGCGCTTGGTCACGATAAAGAGAGCTCATTTAAAGCTATTTGTGACGGTGAATGCGGGATTGATATGATCACGATTTTTGATGCATCGACACAAAGTGCTCAAATTGCCGGTGAGGTAAAAAATTTCGATCCTGAGACCGTTATGGATGCCCGAGAGGTTAAAAAAGCGGACCGTTTTATTCATCTTGGGATCAAAGCGGCTCAAGAAGCGATGGCGGATGCCAATTTTCCGGAAGGATTCGATAAAGAGCGTTTCGGTATCGACGCGGCAGCCGGTATCGGAGGACTTCCGTCGATTGAAAAAAATTCGATTATCCTTGAAACCAAAGGTGCACGCCGTATCTCTCCATTCTTTATCCCGGGAGCATTGGTAAACATGCTCGGCGGGTTTATATCTATCGATCACGGCCTTCAAGGTCCTAACCTATCAGCGGTAACGGCATGTGCGGCAGGAACCCATGCGATCAGCGAAGCGGCAAAAACAATTATGGTCGGCGGTGCTGATCAAATGCTGGTCGTCGCGGCTGAATCGGCGATTACCGGTGTCGGTATCGGCGGATTTGCATCAATGAAAGCGCTTTCTACCCGCAACGATGATCCGAAACATGCATCACGTCCGTTCGATGCGGATCGTGACGGGTTCGTTATGGGCGAGGGGGCTGCCGCATTGGTACTCGAAGAGTACGATGCGGCAGTGGCGCGCGGTGCCCGTATTTATGCGGAAGTCATCGGATTCGGTGAGAGCGGTGATGCGAATCACATTACAACACCAAGTCTTGAGGGGCCGCTTCGTGCAATGAAAGCGGCACTTAAAATGGCGGGGAATCCTAAAGTTGACTATGTCAATGCGCACGGAACCAGTACTCCGACCAACGATAAAAACGAAACGGCAGCACTCAAAATCGCATTCGGAAGCAAAGAGAACTGTCCTCCGGTGAGTTCGACAAAAGGGCAAACGGGGCACTGTCTCGGTGCAGCGGGCGGTATTGAAGCGGTTATCAGTATTATGGCGATGCGTGACGGTATTATCCCTCCGACTATCAACTACGTCAATCCGGATGAAAACTGCGATTTGGATATCGTTCCGAATACGGCACGTAAAGCGGAACTTAATATCGTTATGTCTAACTCTTTTGGATTTGGCGGCACCAACGGTGTTGTCATTTTCAAAAAAATATAAGAGGGCAAGCCTTTGGCTACCTATTTAGATTTTGAACAAAATATCCGTCAAATTCAAGAGGAGATCATAGCTGCAGAAGTTCGCTACGATCACCATGCCGTAGAGATCCTCAAGCAGGATTTAGATAAAGAGGTTCAAAAAACCTACGCGAATCTTTCCCCGTATCAAGAGCTTCAGCTCGCGCGTCATCAAGACCGTCCGTATGCCCTTGATTATATCAACCTTATCCTCGATAAAAAGTATGAAATTCACGGAGATCGTCACTTTCGAGATGATCTCTCTATTATCTGCTATATCGGCACCATCGGTGATGAACGGGTTATGGTGATCGGTGAACAAAAAGGGCGCGGAACCAAAAATAAGCTCAAACGAAACTTCGGTATGCCTCATCCTGAAGGGTACCGCAAAGCACTTCGTGCGGCCAAAATGGCGGAAAAATTCAATATTCCTCTTCTGATGCTGATCGACACTCCGGGCGCCTATCCGGGTCTGGGTGCGGAAGAGCGTAACCAAAGCGAAGCGATTGCCCGAAATCTTCTCGAACTCTCAAACCTCAATACGATTACCGTATCGGTGGTCATCGGCGAGGGGGGAAGCGGAGGTGCTTTGGCGATCGGTGTAGCGGATCGCCTCGCTATGATGCGCTACTCCGTCTTCAGTGTTATCTCACCTGAGGGGTGTTCGGCAATTTTGTGGAATGACCCGACCAAAGTAGAAGCGGCAACGAAAGCGCTTAAAATCACCTCTGCCGACCTGAAAGAGCTTGATTTGATCGATGATATTATCGATGAGCCGCTGATCGGTGCACATCGTGATAAAGAGGGCTCCGCAAACGCCCTTAAATCATATTTTATGACTCAGGTCAATACACTTCGCAAGCTGAGTGATTCCGAGCGCCTTGATAAGCGTTACAACCGTCTTGTCGGTATGGGACGCTTCAGCGAATAATCAAATGCTGTTTCCGCATTAGAAAGCACGTATGCGTGCTTTATTTCACCGCTTCTTTTTCTTCCGTCTCTTTTTTCTCTTCTTTTTTCGGTTTCGGACGTTTCAGACGTTTCGCCTCTTTTGAAAATGCGATGAGCTCTTCGCTATTGGTTATGGAGGATGGGAGAAGATTGAGGACACGCTTGAGTAGTTTTGTCGTTGTCATGGCATCGGAGAGGGCGCGATGGTGAGTGGCTTCTTTGTAGAGCTCCAGTGCTGTGTTTAGATAGGCTAAACCGTATCGTTCAGACTCGATGGTTCTCTCCGCCAAATCAATCGTACATAAAGAGCGGTTGAGAAGTTTTGATAAACCGACACGCTCCATCATCGCCGATACAAAGTTGTAGTCAAATTTGGCATCATGTCCTACGAAAATTGCATCGCCGAGAAAAAGACGAAATTCGCGCATTACTTTGCTCATGGCCGGAGCTTTAAGGGTTTGCTCCGTTTTGATACCGGTAATCTCCTGAATCTGATCGGAGATATCGGTACAATAGACAAGACTCTCATAGGTATCGATTATTTTTCCGTTTTGCAGCTTAACCGCACCGATTTCGATAATCTGGTGGTGGGCGGGTTTTGAACCGTTTGATTCAACATCGACGATACAAAAGAGAGTATCTTTTACGGAAGTTATGGCGCTTTGAAAGCAATACATCTCCTCATGAAGAATGATGTTCATCCCCTGCGATTTGAGAAGCTCGAGCCTCAGATCGGCATCACTGCCCAAGAGGAGTTCAAATTCCTCTTTCGGGATACCGTTTTTAGACAAACGTGACAAAATTTTCGGGTCGAACAGCTTCACACTTTTGCCTTTTGGATAAACGTCTCTACCAGTTTATGGTCTTTTTTCCCATATGAGGCTTCGACACCGCTGCTGACATCGACACCGTAGAATCCGTACGGTTTAAGTGAAGCGACATTCTCGGGATCAAGCCCGCCTGCTAGGATGATTTTTGAACAATCGATCCCCTCAAACCATTCGATGTTAAGGCGTTTTCCGCTTCCTCCATACGCTTCACAGTACGCATCAATAAGGCGGTATTCATCAGTGTACGTTAGTATGTCTTCTTTTTTTTGAGCACGGATGACGCGAAGGGTCGGAAAATGGACATCGGAGAAAAAATCATCTTGAACATCGAAATGAATCTGGGCCAGTGTACATCCTGTGCTTAGGCAGACTGAGCGGATCACATCAGGGGTTTCATTGACAAAGAGTGCTACTTTTTCAACAAAAGGGGGAAGGGCGGCAATAACGGCTTTTGCATTTTCCGGGGCAATATAGCGCGGAGATTCGGGATAAAAGACAAATCCGAGTGCATCCGCTCCGGCATTGATCGCGAGGAGTGCATCCTCTATATTGGTAATACCGCAGATTTTAACTCTCATACGCGAAGGCTATCGATAGCGGTTTTATAATCATCTGCCCCGAACACGTAGCTACCGGCGACACAGATATCGACACCGGCTTCTTTGAGTACTGCAATGTTTGAACTGCCGACACCGCCGTCAATTTCAATCATGCATTCAGGATTGATACGGTCGCGTAAGGCTTTGAGCCGTTTGATTTTCTCTACAACGGTCGGGATGAATTTTTGTCCCCCGAAGCCAGGGTTAACCGACATCACCAAAACCATATCCAGATCACCTAAAAGATATTCGATGGCTTCGGCAGGGGTGTGCGGATTAAGAACGATTGCCGGCTTGATCCCGAGCGAGCGGATATGCTGAATAAGGCGGTGAGGATTTTTCTCCTCTTCGATATGAAAAGAGATATACTCCGGTTTCAAGGGTGCGAAAAGATCGACGAAAAAGGTATTGTTTTGTACCATTAGATGGATATCAAGGGGCTTGGTAGCTGCCTTCGCTATTGCGCTGACAACAACCGGTCCGATAGTGAGATTCGGGACAAAATGGCCGTCCATTACGTCAACATGCACCAAATCGCACCCTGCGTCACAAATGGCTCGGACATCACGGGCTAAATTGCCGAAGTCGGCAGAGAGGACACTGGGAGCAACGAGCATGGTGTACACCTTAACAAATATTTTTGTTATTTTAGCGAAAAAGATTTGCAGCTAGCTTTGAAAAATCTATCGTGTGAGGAAAAAGATAAAGCTGCTTCCTTCGAATCGCAAGTCGACCTGAACCCCTTTTCGGTTTTGGGCCATTTCCAAAAGCGAATCGACATCGGCATAGGTACGGGGAAGGGTGATATCGACGCGGTGTTTTTTCTCTCCCAAAAGGGCTTTGGCACGTCCTCCGATAATGTTGACAAATTCTGCTAAGGAATCCAAAATAGCCTCTTCATCATTGTTCTCTTCGCCGATAAGGAGTTCACATGCTTTCGTCGCAACTTTTTTGGGAAAAATAAGGATAATCATCCCGTCCAAATCTCCGTAAAAACCGATGGAACTGGCATATTGCTCTTTAGAATTTTTGATTTCCAAGGTCTGAATGTTCATGGACTCTTTTATGGCCTGTGCATTCGTCATCATCGCGATCGTAGATACGGTTGCGTCGATGAAACCGGGAAGTTCATGGATTAACGCTTTGGTCAGCGTTCGTGTACTTTTGGAAGAAGTACCGCTGCTTCCTCCTAGCTCTTGCAACAACTCTTTGTTTTTAAGGATATCTTCCATCTGATCAAAAAACATGATACCGGCATCTTCAAGATCGTTTTTAAACGATTGAGGGGTTTTTTCGAATGTCATCCCGACAAAACAGATGGATGCATTGTATTCTGCCGCCGATGAGGCAAGTTTAGTAAAAAAGTTCAACGCATGAACGTTCATCGAAACGACTTTGTACGCATCGAAAATAAAGAGGCGGAACCCGACGTTGAGGGAGTTGTTATGGTACGCGATGTTGAACGTATCGGTGATTCCGGCATCTAAAAAATTGGCAATGGTGTAAATGATCGCATTACCGGTGACACGTGTTGCTATTTTTTGGCCGAACAGCCCTAAATAGGTCTCTTCGATTATCGCATAATAGAGATCGGGATTTCGTTTTTTCTCTTCAAACTCTTTTTTGGTCTGGGCAATGACGGGGTTATGTCCGTAATCGAAAAGCTCAATCGCCATGGCTGAGCGCTGTGAAGCGTCTTCGTTGTACAATAATACGGTTTTAGATTCATTTTTATTGGTAGGGACAAAAAGCTCGGCTATTTTTTCAGTTCGGAACAATGAAAACGTGAGATTGCTGCCGTAAAATTTATTGATGGTCACAAATTTTGCGGAGTCGTAGTCGCACAAACCGACGGCTATGTGCTTATGGGAACGGATACTGTCCAAAAGACGGATGAAAACATCCAAGCCGTTTTTGTTAAAAAAGATCACTTTTTTCAGCGACACCAGAAGCATATCGATATTGAGCGCTTCGGTTGCATGAATATCATCGATAGTAAGGAAAGAAGGGGCGTTGTTGCCGTCCAAAAATCCCTGTGGATGAAAGATGGCAATCCTCCCTTTAACGGTCGCTCTCATCGTACTCCACCACCTGCATAAAAGATTCGTATATGTCCTGAACGAATTCGATTTGAAACTCGATAAATTCGTTCAGTCCCGCTTCGACATAAGCATTTTGGCTCAATTCATAAAAAAGGAGCAAATGCATCCATTTTGCCAATGTTTTTTCATTTTCTTCAAGGTTTTGATCCAAACCGGAAGATGCATGGACAATTCGACTGATCATCGGCGAAAGTTCCCATTTTTCGCCAATTTCCGTACAGATATTAAACAAGCTCATTTTGGTCAGCCGATAAAGGATCGTGTTGTAATCCAACGCTTTGACGCTTCGCAGCTGTGCCACTTCGCTTTTGTATTCTCCGAACAGTGCATCACATACGATGATACTAGCCGGCAAAAGGGTGATAGCGCTTTCGGTGTCATGATTGTGCAGGTTCAAGTGGGTGAGAATTTTGACCCATTTTCGGCTAAGGCTAGCCTGTAAATCATAAAACTCTTGCGAAGTGAGTTTAAAAAGTCCCCACTCTTTCGGGGCCAAGAGGGAGAGGAGGTAATTATATAAAATCTGCTGAGCGGTCGAGATTCCCAAAATAGTAAAGATCTGAGCCAGATCGCTTACTTCGTTACGAAATCCGTAGATAGGGCGGTTAACTAGGGTCTTGAGGTAAAATTTGAGAGCAGGGTCTTCTTCGGCACATTTGGCCGCTTTGGTCAAATCGCCTACACGCACGTAATCGAGTGTTTGTTTAACAACAAACGGAGCTGGCGGTATATTTTGTATGTAACTTGTAATTTGTTCTTGAGTAACCACGTCTCACAGCATCCGATCTTAATTATTTTTTCAAATTCCGCTAATTGTAATCGTGATTTGATTAAACGAGCCTTTGATAAAGGATTAAACCGTTGCTTAAGGTAAACTTTGGGTTTACTGCGATAGAATTCGCAACCTAAATTTACGCAAGGAGCCTCAAAATGGCAAGAAAATGTGCTATTAGTGGTAAAGGCCCAATGAGCGGGAACAACGTTTCTCACGCGAAA
Source organism: Sulfuricurvum kujiense DSM 16994 (assembly GCF_000183725.1). Classification (NCBI taxonomy): domain Bacteria; kingdom Pseudomonadati; phylum Campylobacterota; class Epsilonproteobacteria; order Campylobacterales; family Sulfurimonadaceae; genus Sulfuricurvum; species Sulfuricurvum kujiense. The sequence continues at coordinate 368,754 of NC_014762.1, forward strand.
AATAGAACTAAGCGTCGTTTTTTACCAAACCTTCGTACTGTTCGCGTAACGCTTGAAGACGGTACTACCAAAAAACTTAAAATCGCTGCTTCTGAGCTTCGTACTCTTAAAAAAGATTCGTAATCTCTGCACGTAGTGCTCTCACGAGATCGGGTTTTCCCCGGTTTTCTTCTCTCTTCTTTAGCTTGTAATTCTTCCCTTTTCGATTTAAAATTTTTAACCTACTTCTAGGCTACAGCGTTTATAATAATGCAGTTTATTTTTGGAGATTTTTTTATGGCGATACTTAACACGATTGAAGGCGGTGTTTGTGCGGCAAAAGGGTTCTTTGCCGATGGTATACATATCGGACTGAAAAAAGAGGGGGCAAAGGATCTCGCGTTTATTTATTCCGAGAAACCTTGTGCGATAGCATCGGTATTTACAACCAATAAAATGACGGCGGCGCCGATACGCCATTTTCGCTCTTTAGGAGAATTTGAAGGGAATTTTGTCCTTATCAATTCCAAAAATGCGAATGCGATGACGGGACGTGCCGGAATCGATGATATCACCGAAGTACTGGGTGAACTCAAATCAAAATTTCCGCAAATACAAAATCCGGTCATGAGCTCGACGGGTGTGATCGGGGTACGTTTGCCGAAGGCAAAGATCATTGAAGGGGCGATGAAGTTTGATTTGACCCGTCGTGAAGGGATCAATGCGTCCGAAGCAATTATGACGACCGATACTTTTTCCAAACGCCTCGCCTATGAAGTGACTTTGGAAAATGGACAATCGTTTCGCATCGGAGCGATGGCAAAAGGTGCGGGGATGATCAATCCGGCGATGGCAACGATGCTCTGTTTTATCACTACCGATGCCGCGGTCGATAAAACGACGATGCAGGATATCCTCGATGAGTGTGTCCATACGACGTTCAACGCCGCAAGCGTGGACGGAGATACCTCGACGAACGATACGGTAGTGGTTATGGCAAACGGTCTCTCTGGAGCGTTTCATGCGGGAGCATTCAAAGAAGCATTGGAATCGATCATGCTCTTTTTAGCCAAAGAGATGGTACGCGACGGCGAGGGGGCGACGAAGCTCGTTACCTATAAAGTGACGGGGGCGATCAACCATAAAGAGGCGGAGATCGCGGCAAAAGCGCTCAGCAATTCGCTTCTGGTAAAAACGGCACTTTTCGGACAAGACCCGAATTGGGGGCGTATCGCGTCAACGGTCGGTGCGAGCGGTATCATGTGCGATGAAGCGTTTTTGAGTATCTGGTTTGATGATATCTGCGTCTATAAAAAAGGGGAGCTGCTCTTCGATGAAAAACTCGAACCTCTTGCCGCGGCCGTTATGCAAAAATCTTCTTTTACGATTCACTGTGATATCGGGCTTCAAGACGGCGAATTTACAGCCTACGGATGTGACTTGGGGCATGAATACGTCAAAATCAATGCGGATTACAGAACATAAATTTCTAACGCCGACGGAGCAGAGCCCCGCTCGGCTACGATAACTCTACGTTTTACCCGCTTCGGGGCACAATGTCTTCGGCAGAAAGCCCACGCACACTTGTATGCTTTTTCTTCTTTTTTATTAGCATGTACTAAGTGATGGGTTGCTATAATCGCGATAATTTAAGCCCTACAGGAAGACCCATGCGCGGATATAAAATTTTCAGCGGTTCAGCGTGTACCGAGTTTGCAGCGGAAGTGTGCCGAACCCTTGATGTTCCCCTCTCCAAAGCTTCAGTAAAACGTTTCAGCGACGGAGAGATCAACGTTCAAATCAGCGAGAGCGTTCGCGGACGTGACGTATTCATCATCCAATCAACCGGTGCACCCTCAAATGACAATTTGATGGAATTGTTGATCATGACCGATGCGCTTCGCCGCTCATCGGCTAACTCGATTACGGCGGTCGTTCCGTATTTCGGATACGCACGTCAAGACCGCAAAGCGGCTCCGCGTGTTCCGATTACCGCTAAACTCGTTGCCGATATGTTCGAGACGGCGGGGATTGACCGTGTCGTAACGATCGATTTGCATGCGGGCCAAATCCAAGGCTTCTTTGATATTCCGGTCGATAACCTCTACGGTGCGATTATTTTTGAAGAGTATATCCGCTCTAAAAATCTTGCCAATCCGGTCATCGCTTCACCGGACATCGGCGGTGTAGCGCGTGCCCGTTATTTTGCCGAAAAACTGGGGTTAGAGATGGTTATCGTCGATAAACGTCGTGAAAAAGCCAATGAAAGCGAAGTGATGAATATCATCGGTGACGTTGCCGGAAAAGATATCATCATGATCGATGATATGGTCGATACGGCAGGAACCATGGTGAAAGCGGCTGCAGCACTCAAAAAACGGGGAGCGACGTCGGTTATGGCGTGTGCGACTCACGGAGTTCTCAGCGGTAAAGCGTATGAAAATCTTAATAACGGTGAATTGGACGAGTTGGTTATTTCCAATACTCTCGTCCTTAGCGGTCAAAGCGATAAAATCAAGGTTTTAAGTGTTGCCCCTTTATTTGCTGAAGTCATTCGCCGTGTTTATCACAATGAAAGTGTCAACAGCCTGTTCAGCTAATTCTTCTTGGGGTTTTGCCCCAATCCTCCTAAGCAGTGTTCTGCTATAATTCCACTAATTAAAATAAATGAGCAATAGAACCTAATGGATAATATTCGTAACTTTTCAATTATCGCCCATATCGACCACGGCAAAAGTACGTTAGCCGATCGGATTATTCAAGAGTGCGGAGCGGTCAGTGACCGTGAACTCACCAAACAGATGATGGACACGATGGACATCGAGCAAGAGCGCGGAATCACGATCAAAGCCCAAAGTGTCCGTCTCGATTACGTCAAAGACGGCAAGCACTATATCCTCAATCTTATTGACACTCCGGGCCACGTTGACTTCAGTTACGAAGTCTCCAAGTCGCTCGCTTCGAGTGACGGCGCATTACTGATCGTCGATGCGGCACAAGGGGTTGAAGCGCAAACGATTGCCAACGTCTATATGGCGATGGAAAACAATCTGACCCTCATACCCGTTATCAATAAAATCGATCTTCCTGCCGCCGAACCCGAACGGGTCGCCGAAGAGATCGAAACGACGATCGGTATCGATGCGACCGATGCGGTAATGATTTCAGCAAAAACCGGTGTGGGAATCCGTGAGTTGATCGATGCGATCGTCGATCGTATACCGGCCCCTGTAGGTGACCCGAGTGCGACGACCAAGGCAATTATTTACGATTCTTGGTTTGATTCGTACCAAGGGGCAATGGCGTTGGTGCGCGTGTTTGACGGTGAGATCAAGACAGGGCAGATGGTCAAGCTGATGCACAACAATGAAAACCATCAAGTGCTGGAGCTGCTCTATCCTCATCCTTTGCGCCGTCAAAAAACGCAAAGTATCAAAAGCGGCGAGATCGGGATTGTGATTCTGGGTGTCAAAGAGGTAGGAAGTATCCGTGTCGGCGATACGATCACCGATGCACGTAACCCGGCCAAAGAGCCGGTTGGCGAATACGCCCCGGCCAAACCGTTCGTATTTGCGGGGATCTATCCGATCGATACCGATGAGTTTGAATCGGTCCGCGATGCGCTCGATAAGCTCAAGCTCAACGACAGCAGCCTCAGTTACGAGCCGGAAACATCGATTGCCCTCGGATTCGGGTTCCGTGTCGGATTTTTGGGGATGCTCCATATGGAGGTCGTTAAAGAGCGGTTAGAGCGTGAATTTAATCTCGATTTGATCGCGACCGCCCCTTCGGTTGTTTATAAAGTCTATAAAACCGACGGCACTATGGTGGAAGTTCAAAATCCGAGCGAATTGCCCGAACCTCAGAACATCGAGCGGATCGAAGAGCCTTATGTTCGTGCAACGGTCATCGTCCCGACCGATTATTTGGGCAATGTCATTACCCTCTTGACCGCCAAGCGCGGGATGCAGGAGAAGATGGAATATCTCAACGAGACGCGGGTCATGCTGATCTACGTCATGCCGATGAACGAAATCGTCGTCGATTTTTACGACAAACTCAAATCAACCTCTAAAGGGTATGCGAGTTTCGATTACGATCCGATCGAATTTCGTCAAGGCGATTTGGTCAAACTCGATGTCCGCGTAGCCGGAGATGTCGTCGATGCGCTCAGCGTTATCGTTCCTCGAAGCAGTGCGGAGTCACGCGGGCGGGCACTCGTGACGAACATGAAAGAGATTGTTCCACGCCAGCTTTTCGAAGTGGCGATTCAAGCCTCTATCGGAAATCGCGTTATTGCCCGTGAAACGGTCAAATCGATGGGGAAAAACGTTACCGCCAAATGTTACGGCGGGGATATCTCCCGTAAACGCAAACTCCTCGACAAGCAAAAAGAGGGGAAAAAACGGATGAAGGCGATCGGGAAGGTTCAGCTTCCCCAAGAAGCGTTCATGTCCGTCCTCAAAATGGATTAACATGCGCTGCATGATATGTGAGCGCTTCAGCCTCTCGCATATCTGCTCTTCTTGTCAAAGCTCTCTCCTTACTCCGATCCTTCATAAACGAAAAATCCTGGGTTCGATTCCCGTCTACTCTTTTTATCCCTATAATGAAATCGAACCTCTGCTGCTTACCAAACATACCGATTTGGGATACTACATCTACACGATATTGGCAAAGCGTTCGCTCGGTGCTTTTGCCCGTGAATGGCAGTATGAAAACACCGTCGCCTCTGTCGGGATAGATGATCGTTCAGAGAGCGGCTACTCGCATACCGCCGTATTGAACCGTGCATTGAAATCGAATAATATTGTCCCGCAGTACGGCAAACTTCGCGCTTCGCAGCACTATAAATATGCGGGAAAAAGTGTCGAAGATAGGCTGATGAATCCAAGGCGGTTTATTTATACCCCCTTTTCGGAAAATGAGGTGATTTTGGTGGACGATATCGTCACGACGGGAACAACGCTCTCTGAAGCGGCCGAAGTTCTCCATACGCAGGGAAAAAAAGTGATCCTCTGTCTCACCCTTAGCGATGCGGAGAATAAATAGTCAATAGGGCTGGCGTGACGTGATTCGGGTATCGACGATAGCGCGTCCGATCGTAAAGTGGTACAAGGATTGGTATTTCTGATCTCTCAACCCCAATAACGCATGAAACTCATCGTCTAAAAAACATCCGATCCCCGTTGCGCTCAGACCCAGCGAGGTCGCTTCAAGATAGAGCATTTGGCCGATCATTCCGCATTGGTGAAAAAGGTTTTTATATCCGATCGCTCCGTGACGTTCAAGCGAGCTTGAAAAATTGCAGAGCATTCCGAAACTAAAGGCGCCGTCTTTGGCGATCTCCTGATTGCAGGAGACCATTTGGGCCGCTCCCCGATAATCACCGCTTCGTAGTCGATAAAGCCCCTCAGTAAACTCGGCCCATTCAAAGGTCGAGTCCATACTGTTTTGAAGTGAAAGCAACTCTTTTAGATCGCGAATATAGGCATAGAGCCCTTTTTCTAACCCTTCGACCCGATGGACAAAAATAACAAGATTAACGTCCGAGGCGTCGCGGCAGAAGAGGGAAGCATCCAGAAGCTGCCGAAACTGCTCTAAAGTGATACCCAAGCCGTCCATCATCTGTGCGCTTCGGCGTTTTAGGACGATCTCTCCGGAACTTTTTGTCGGTGATGGAGTATGACGGGACTCTTTCATTATCACGGGACGAGGATACTCTCCTTGCGTCGCCGTATCGATGATCTCCAGTATCGGCCATAGATGATGGGAGTGACTGAGACGGTTTGCGTTATAAAGCAGTTCGGGGGTTTTGGGAAGGGTGAATGAACCTTTACGGATTTGAAGCAACATATCGGGGCTTTCTCTCTCATTCGGATCATAACGGTGAAGCTGATCCAGACCGCACAGTGAGGCGATATCGGCCGTGTCGATGCTAAGAACACTGCACTCCCACCCCAGCATCGCCGCCGAAATACGGATCGATTCGGCGGCATGCCCCGCATCAAGCTGGCAATAGCGCCAGCACCGTTCCCCGTATTTCCACGCTTCTCTCCAGATGACCGAACTTAAAGCAATGAGAAGTGTCTCCTCGCCGATAGGTTCACGGTAAGTATGCAGCAGCTCCAGTGCATGTTTACGCGGCGCATAGTGGCTAAGGGTAGGAGAATCGCTCAGACCTTTCAACGGGGGAGCAATAATATAGCATTCGCTGGGATGAAGGTTTCCGCTGCTGGCATTGCACCGAAGCGCCCATTCCGATCCGCCGTGGCTTTTGATGGCGGCGAGTCCGAGAGCGTAGCGCAGCAATTGCGCAAGCGATTCGATGCACAAAGGGGCATAGGGGAGCGAATCAGGTTGGAACAACAGATGATACGGCGGGGTCGCTTCGCTAAAGGGCAAAGGTATTAGAGGGGCATTCTCATAACGCCGAAAAGGATTTGGCTGAGTTTCCCAATCCATATAGCCGAGGCTGGCGGCATAACGTGAGGGTCGGTGTTTGGTTCGGTCGTGATATTCGAGTACGGAGGATACATTTTTCATAGAGGGATTGTCGGTTAAAACCGTTAAATCTCCCCTTTGATTTTGAATTAGTGTAAGCTTTTTAATAGATCCCGAAGCATTTGCTCATGCGTCGTCGTATTATCGGTTTCCATGCGGCTTAAATCGGATTGGAACGATCCTCTGTAATGAACCCCTTTTTTGCTGAGGTCGGCATGCACTTCCGCATCGAAACGGATCAGGGGCTGGGTAATTTGGTATTCTTGGAATAACACCTTCGGAACGGTAGAAGCTTCGGTAATGATGACGTTTACACTTCCTCCTGTGGTGTTTAGCTCTCCGTACAAATCACCGCTTCCTGATATCGGAGGGGTAAGGGCAAAGAGTTTAAAAGTCTGTTCCAAATCGGCGTGTTTACAGTCAAAAGATAATTTTGAGGGTTCCAAATCCGCGATAGTGAGTGAAATCGAAGTATCGCTTCGGGCGACATCGGAATTGCCTTTCAGCCGAAGCAGTTTCTGATCACCCGTAAGTGTCGCGTTTAATTCAAGGGCTCCTCCAAGCGGCATACCGACAAACTGTTCCAAAATTCCCGCATGATCCAGAGAAGTATTAATGGTGACCTTAACGTTAAAAGGTTTGACATCGCCGTATTTGTCGGCCAATAGCGATTTAAGCGTTACCGATTCGTTATTGTCTTTTGCGATAGGGGTAGGATTAAAACGGCGGGTTTTGGAATTTAGAAGGATCGATCCCTCAACGTAGCGCTGATCAAATCCGCGTAGATCGATCCCCCCGGTGAGGAGGGTATCGGTGTCGGATGGATACTTGAGCAGCTGCATAAGAGGCGTATAGGCTATTTTGTCCGCTTTTAGATTGAGAGATGCGAGATGAAACCGATGGAGTTCGATTTTATAAATGAGATCTCCGCCGAACATATCTCCGTTTCCTTGAATGAGCAAAGAGGCGATGCCTCCGCTGAGAGAGCCTTCTGTTTTAAAAGGGGAAAAAAGAGGGTTGATGCCGCCGTGCTGAAAACAGGAGAGTCGGTAATGGGCATACATCCGAAGCGTCAGAAGAGAAAATCCCCCCTGAGTTGAAAACGTGTTACCGTATTGATCCTGGAAAAGGAGCTGAAACTGATTAGGGGTTAACCCGTATTCTTGGAGTGTGATCGGCGTTGAGAAGGCGGAAGTAAGTGATTTTTCGATTAAAGGGGCCGTAAGGCGGTTCCCCCACGGTGAAAAAATAACGGCTGCGGCTGCCAGAATAACTCCCAAAAAGGAGAAAAAGATTTTTCCGATCAGGGTATGGTGAAAATAGCGGATACGTTTCATAGCAGCGCCAATATCCAGGGTGTTCCGATAATCATGAATACCAGAAAGGTGAGGAGGGTTACCGCACCGCCGTAGATATAGATTTCACGGGCACTGATATAGCCGGAGCTAAGATAGATCGCATTGCACGAAGAGCCCTGCGGTGTGATGGTGGCATTAAAATTGGTAGCGAACAGCAGCATCATCGCCATCAGTTCTCCGGGTACCCCAGCGCCGACACCGACGGCTAAAAAGATACCGAAGAGAGCTAAAAGATGGGCGCTTTGCGAAACGAAGAGATAATGGATTAATACGTAAACGGCTATTAGAAGTATGTAAACCCACATCCACGATAGCCCGACGAGATAGAGGGTAAAGTGGCTGGCGACGGCTCCCATAAATCCCATTTCGGCGAGCTGGGTACTGAGGGCAAAGAGGATGGCAAACCAGATTAGGGTACTGAGCGCTTCGCCTTGGCTTCTAAAATCTTCGACTCCGAAAACGCGTGTCGCCATCAAAATTCCAAGCCCTCCGAAGGCGACGGCGGCTTTATCGATTCCCAAAACTCCTGAGAGGGCCCAGAAAGTCAGCATCGAGATAAAAACTCCGGCCGTAATCCACTCGTTGCGGCTGATTCTCCCCATATGTTCTAACGCCTCTTTGGCTTTTTGAGGCGCATCGGGAGTTGAACGAAGTTCGGGGGGATAGATGCGGTACAGCATCCAGGGGATCAGGGCAAAAGCGATCAGCGTCGGGACAATAGCATACAAAAGCCAGCTTCCGAATGTGATATGGATCCCCATCGTTTCGGCGATTCCGACACCGACGGGATTAACCGCCATGGCGGTGAGCCAAAGGCCCGATGAGATCGTAAGCCCTGCCATAGAGGTCATCATCAGGTAGCTTCCCGCACGCCGCTGGGTATTATCTCCCACCTTTGAGCCGCAGTCGTGCGCCAGACCGTAGACGATAGGGTAAAGGACACCGCTTCGGGCAGTATTGCTCGGAAAAGCGGGGGCGATCAGGATATCGGTAGCGATGAGACTGTATCCCAGACCGAGGGTGGAGTGGCCGAAACGGCGGATAATGTGAAGCGAAAGTCGTTTGCCTAATCCCGATTTATGGACGGCATGTGAGACTAAAAAAGCCGCAATGATCATCAATATAAAACTTTCCGAAAATCCCGCATACGCTTTTACGGGTTCAATGACCCCGAACAAGACACTGATCGCGAGGGCAATGACCGATGCGGCGATGATGGGCAGCACGTTACCTAAAATAGCTATAATAGTTGTCAGGAAAATCGTAAAAAGTTGCCACGCTTTGGGGCTGATGGCGAGGGGCGGGGGAGTAAGCCACAGGGTTAAGGCAAACATTCCGAGCAATACGACAGGATAGAGGTGTTTGACTCTGAGTGACATTATCCCTCCCTTTTTTTAAGCTTATTATAGCATTTTAGGTCGGTATATATACTTGATATAAATAGACTCAACTTATCTTCATAAAAATTATCATATACCACTTGACAATAGTCGACTCAATGTACTATAATAACGCTGGATTTCAAAAAAGGAGTCGTAAAAACTTATGTCTAACGAAGTAAATGAAGACGTGATCAGCGACGAGCAAACATCCCAAAATACGGGTGAAGAGGTCATTGCTGAGAGCATGAACGAATTAGAAACTATTCAGGCGGAATTGGCGTCTTTTAAAGATAAGTACGCTCGCGTACATGCCGATTTTGATAATATTAAAAAACGTCTCGAGCGGGAGAAATACCAAGCGCTGGAGTATGCAAACGAAAAATTTGCCAAAGATCTCATTCCGGTAGTCGATTCGCTAGGAATGGCGATCGGAGCGGCAGAGATCGAAGCAGAACCTGCGGTCCTTTTAGAGAAGCTCAAAGAGGGTGTTGAACTTACGATGAAACAGCTTCTCGGTGTTCTCGAAAAACACGGTGTAACTCCGGTAGATGAATCCGAGCCGTTCGATCCGAATATCCATAATGCGGTACAGCGTGTGGACAGTCCGGATCATGAGAGCGGCGCAATCGTGAATACTTTTCAAAAAGGGTTTCGATACAAAGAACGCACTCTTAGAGATGCGATGGTTGTAATCGCCAATTGATTTGAACGACCATCGGAACAAAGTTCCGATGGTCTACGCTTGCCGCTAAGGCACTAAAGCACACCGATGCTTCCGGCATCGGCGTCGAAAATAAAAACGAATTTAAAATAAAGGAAATACAATGTCAAAAGTTATTGGTATCGATTTAGGAACAACAAACTCATGTGTTGCTGTCTATGAGGGCGGCGAAGCGAAAATTATCCCGAATAAAGAGGGAAAAAATACAACTCCTTCCGTTGTAGCGTTTACGGACAAAGGTGAAATTCTTGTCGGTGATCCTGCAAAACGTCAGGCGATCACAAACCCGGATAAAACGATCTACTCGGTCAAACGTATCATGGGTCTCATGATGAACGAAGAGAAAGCGAAAGAGGCGCACGATAAAGTTACCTATAAAATTGTTGATAAAAACGGTATGGCTGCGGTTGACGTAGCGGGTAAAGTGTATACCCCTCAAGAAATCTCTGCGAAAATCCTCTCTAAACTCAAAGCAGATGCAGAGTCATACTTGGGTCAATCAGTAACCGACGCAGTTATCACCGTTCCGGCGTACTTCAATGATGCTCAACGTAAAGCGACGAAAGAGGCGGGAACCATTGCTGGGTTGAACGTCCTTCGTATCATCAATGAGCCGACAGCGTCTGCATTGGCATACGGTTTGGATTCAAAAGGGGATGAAAAAGTTCTCGTTTACGATCTCGGGGGCGGAACATTCGACGTTACCGTTTTGGAAATCTCTGAAGGTACGTTTGAAGTTCTTTCAACCGATGGGAATGCGTTCCTCGGTGGGGATGACTTCGATAATAAAATCGTTGATTTCCTAGCATCTGAGTTCAAATCCGATCACGGTATCGATTTGAAAGCGGACAAAATGGCGCTTCAACGTCTTAAAGACGCGGCAGAAAATGCGAAAAAAGAGCTCTCTTCTGCGGAAGAGACAGAGATCAACCTTCCGTTTATCACGGCAGACGCGACCGGTCCTAAACACTTGGTTGTTAAATTGACCCGTGCAAAATTTGAAGGGATGATCGATACGCTCGTAAAAGAGACGATCAGCCACATCAAAACAGCGATGAAAGATGCCGGCCTTAGCAAAAACGAGATCAACGAAATCATTATGGTCGGGGGTTCAACACGTCTTCCGATCGCACAAAAAATGGTTTCAGATGAGTTCGGCGGCAAAACCCTCAACAAAGGGGTAAACCCGGATGAGGTCGTAGCAGCGGGTGCGGCGATCCAAGGTGGGGTATTACGCGGAGATGTTAAAGACGTCCTTTTGCTTGACGTTACACCGTTGTCACTCGGAATCGAAACGCTCGGCGGTATCGCTACAAAAATTATCGAAAAAGGGACCACTATTCCGGTTAAAAAATCGCAAGTGTTCTCGACTGCGGAAGATAACCAACCTGCGGTTTCTATCTCGGTTGTTCAAGGTGAGCGTGAGTTTGCCCGCGATAACAAATCTCTCGGTTTGTTTGAACTTAACGGTATCCCTGCGGCACCGCGCGGTGTACCTCAAATCGAGGTAACCTTTGACATCGATGCGAACGGTATCTTGACCGTTAGCTCGACCGACAAAGGAACCGGTAAATCTCAATCGATTACGATTTCAGGAAGTTCAGGACTTTCAGAAGAAGAGATCAACAAAATGGTTCAAGACGCTGAAAACCACAAAGCCGAAGATGCGAAACGCAAAGAGATCGTAGATCTTCGCAACCAAGCGGACGCTTTGGCGAGCCAAACTGAAAAATCTCTCAAAGAGATGGAAGATAAAATTGACGCATCAGAGAAAGCGGCGATCGAATCGGCTCTGGAAGAGCTTAAAGCGGTTCTCAAAAATACCGATGCGTCTAAAGAAGAGATCGAAGCGGCTACGAAAAAATTGGCCGATGCGAGCCACAAAATGGCTGAGCAAATGTACAAACAAAACGAAGGCGGCGAAGCAGCCTCTTCTTCTGCGAAAAAAGATGACGACGTCATCGACGCTGAAATCGAGTAATCTCCGATACTTTTTCCTCCCGCTTCGGCGGGAACTATTTCTTCTCCAGTAAATCACTTTTTATTAAAAGCATAAAATCACGGATACCATGCTATAATTTTTACATGATAATTTCGTTTGCGGATCAAGCTACATCGGATATATTTAACGGCATAGAGAGCAAACAAGCTCGTAAAGCTCTTCCGATGGAACTATGGAAAAGTGCATCTCGAAAACTTGATCAGATCGATTCGGTCATCATGTTGGATGAATTAAAGGTTCCCCCCGGAAATCGTCTCGAAAAACTGCGCGGGAGCAGAGAAAATCAAATGAGTATCCGTATCAACGATCAGTACCGTATCTGTTTTACATGGAGTGACACGGGTGCGGTAAATGTAGAAATAACCGATTATCACTCATAAGGAGTATACTATGAATATCCCAACCCACAGAGCACCTACCCATCCGGGTGAAATGCTCCTCACCGAGTTTTTAGAACCGATGGGGATAACGCAACGGACGTTAGCCGATGCGATTCATGTCCCCTATCAGCGTGTCAATGAGATCATCAATCAAAAGCGGGGGATTACTCCGGCTACGGCACTTCGCCTTGCAAAATATTTCGGGATGTCGGCGGATTTTTGGCTGAATCTCCAAATCCGATGGGATTTATATCGATCCATGCAGTCGGAAGCCAAAGAGATTGAAGCAATTCAGCCTTTGGCATCATAAAGGAAAAAACTATGGAACATTTTTTAGAAAAAGCCAAATCTGCCAGCCGTGTATTGGCAACTCTCAGCGGAAGCGAACGTAACCGAATCTTGCGTGAAATGGCCGAAGCGCTTCGTGCTAACACGATGAATATCATCGAAGCCAATGCGATCGATATGAAAAAAGCAGACGTTGACAACCTCTCCTCATCGCTTAAAGACCGTTTGATGCTGGATGAAAAACGTATCAATGCAATGGCAGTGGCGATCGAAGAGATCGCCGCACTGAAAGATCCGATCGGAAAAGTAATCGAAGGGTGGATTACCGAGACCGGACTCAAAATCGAGAAAGTGAGTATCCCGATCGGAATGATCGGCATCATTTATGAATCGCGTCCGAATGTCACCTCCGATACGGCGGCGCTCTGTTTTAAGAGTTCCAACGGATGTGTCCTCAAGGGGGGAAAAGAGGCGGAAGAGTCCAATAAGATTATTGCCGACGTATTGCAGCAGGTACTGATCCGAAATGACCTCCCGAAAGAACTGATTGCCTTGCTCCCTGATTCAAGCCGCGAAGGGGTGGCTAAGTTGATCAAGATGGATCGCTACGTCGATCTGATCGTTCCGCGTGGCGGAGAGGCATTGATACGGTTTGTCAGCCAAAATGCGAGTGTTCCGGTGGTCAAACACGACAAAGGGCAATGCCATCTCTATATCGATAGAGATGCGAATATCGAGGATGCTTTGAAAATTGCGGTGAACGCAAAAGTACAGCGTCCTTCTGCTTGTAATTCAATTGAGACGCTGTTGGTGGATGAGAGTATCGCGAGTGCTGTTCTTCCGATGTTCAAAGCAGTATTTGATCGGGAAAATACCCAGCTTAAAGGATGTGCATTAACCCGTGAAATCATCGAGGTCTCTGAAGCGAGTGATGAAGATTTTGATACCGAGTATTTGGCGAATATTCTCAATATACGTGTCGTAGACGGAGTTGACGGAGCGATCAGCCATATCGTCCGCTTCGGTTCAGGGCACTCCGAATCGATCATTACCGAAAACATTACAACGGCGGAACGGTTTATGGAGAGTATTGATGCCGCCGCCGTTTACGTCAACGCATCGACCCGTTTTACAGACGGCGGAGAATTCGGATTCGGTGCAGAGGTCGGGATCAGCACCAACAAACTCCACGCACGCGGACCGATGGGTGTCGAGGGTTTAACCACCTATAAGTACAAAGTGTACGGCAAAGGTCAAATTCGTTGAACACCGTTTTAGATATTGAAAATATATCTTTTGGATATACTAAAGATATATTATTATTCGATAACTTTTCACTCTCTCTTAAGGCGGGGGAGATAAAAGCGATAGTGGGACCGAGCGGTGTCGGAAAATCGACGCTGTTTGAACTCATTTTAGGACATCGTAAACCCTTATCGGGCTTTATCCGATCATCATCCTTCTCTCAGGTCTTTCAAGACCCCTACAGCTCGTTTCACCCCACCTACACCGTGCGTGAACAGATCAAAGAAGTAACGTCGATGGAAGGGTATGAATTGTTGCTGGAAAAGATGGGGCTGGAAGAGGCTTTTTTGGATTCCCTTCCCCATAAACTCTCGGGCGGTCAGCTGCAGCGGTGCTCTATATTACGGGCGTTGCTGATGAAGCCGAAACTGCTTCTTTTAGACGAGCCGACTTCGGCACTGGATAATCTAAACCAACTCGATATTATGAAACTGATTGTGGATAATCTTGAGGGGATGGGGGTACTGCTGATCACCCATGACGGAGATCTGGCAGCTTGGTGCGCCGATGAGATTGTGACGCTTAGCTGATACGCCGCTTGTGATATTTAGGAAGATTTGAGAGTGCCTCGTCATAGGCGTGCTGCATTGCATCGTGAGTTTCGTTCAACCACTCGGGATTACTCTTATCGGCGACAAAAGAATCAAGATATATCGCGGTGATGGTGCCGGGCTTAAAATCTTTGCGTTTATTGCTGAAATGCCATGCGGTCGCAACCAAAACGACAGGCTGCACTTTGAGATTAAACTTGTCTGCCACCATTTTGGCTCCCGCTTTGAACGGCTTCATTTTACCACTCTCGGTGCGGGTTCCCTCCGGAAAGATGGTAATGACGCGTCCGTGATCGAGTCGATCTTTACACTCTTTGATCAGCTTGACAAGGGAAGTTTTGCTTTCCCGCTCTAAAGCGATATCTTTCGGCAAGCGTACGACCAGTCCGAAGAATGGGACATTGAACAACTCTTTTTTAGCGACCCATGCTAAATCTTTGTCGGTAATCGTCTCCATGACACCGATATCGATATCACTTTGGTGGTTGATAAGAAACATCTGTGCGTCTGGATCGGGGTTCCCTCTAACCTCTACAGGGATAAAAACGAGAAAACGGATAAACCAGGCCGAAAACTTCACGGCATAGGGTTTCGGGAGAAGATAAAACGTTGTGATCATCAGCGTCATCCCGGTAAAGATGACGATTACGGCATAAAGCCACTTAATTCGAGCAAAGATCACGTTTATTAACCCATCCTACTTTATCATCGAGATGTACCTTAATGAATTCTCCGACCTCTTTTTCGGCTTCCAAATGTTCTTCTTGGAGCGTCATTTCAAAAATTGTGCCGTTTTTGATTGGAAGCAAATAGATCGGCGCATCTTTTTTGACACATATGGTCGGATTCGGAAGGAGGGCATATACGATATAAAACATCGGTAATGACGAAGCATAAAGGTACCATTTATCCCGTCTCCAATAAAATAATCCGAAAAGAACCGCTACTACCACTGCCGCGGCGCTGATTTTAAGTTCGGTATGGCGTGCATCGGTCGGTGAGAGATCGCTTTGGGTAGAGACGGTATCGTCATCCACGACAATCGGAATGACAATCGACTCATATCGTTGCTTTTTAAGATTGAAAAATGAAAAATTGAGGTTTTGTTCCGTATTGGGGATAATGGCATAATAGGTCATCTGCGATTCGCCGACATTGGAGAATTTCGATTCGAAACCTTGCTTGATCGCATTAGGAATGGAGAAGTCTCCGATGTTACATCGCGATGCCTTAACTGTGAAAATAACGACGTTGCTTTCATTATTATACGGAGTTGTTTTGTAATTAATAACCTCGAACTTATCGGCTAAAACGTTTGCAAACCCTGAGGGCGGACTGAGAGGTATCGCATTTAAAGCCGTTCCGATAAGGGGCTCGGTGACGCTTCCGGTCGATGTGAGCGTTGCCGTAATATCGGGAAAGCGGATGGATGAGGATTGAACCAGAAAATAGAATGTGTCGTATACACCGTCTTCTTTTACGCTTCTGCGCGGTGTATCGCTGAAAATTCGAATCCCCTCTTCGTTTTGAAGAGTATATTCGATGTTTCCGGAAGCTATATCAACCGGAGTAAGTTTGACGGTAACAGGGATAATTTCCCCGACATAGGGATGTGAGGGGAGATCGCTGAACTGAAGCGTCAATCCTGCGGTAGTGGAAACACCGGAAAAAAGTGCATTTACATCTGTCTCAACAGTCGGAGCGGCAGTAGTTTCCTCCGTCGCGGTTACAGGTGCCGGAGCCGGATCTGTAAGAACGGACGGTTCCGCTAAAAGGATTTGTCCTAGAAAGAAAAAAAGAAAAGCTAGAGCTTTCAAGCGTTTATAAACCCCTCTAACATCGCTTTGCCGTCATCCGAGCCTAAAAGAGTTTCCATAGCGCGTTCCGGATGAGGCATTAAACCGAAAACGTTTTTGCTTTTGTTACAGATACCGGCAATACTGTCGACAGAACCGTTCGGATTATCGATGTTCCCTTTTTCGTCAGTATATTTAAGCAATACCTGGCCATTCGCATACAGCTCTTGCAAACCGTGCTCATCAATGTAAAAATTCCCGTCGTGATGCGCGATAGGGATGTTTAGAACCTGATCAACGTTGCAATGGCGAAGAAAAATATTATCGT
Source organism: Sulfuricurvum kujiense DSM 16994 (assembly GCF_000183725.1). Lineage (NCBI taxonomy): Bacteria > Pseudomonadati > Campylobacterota > Epsilonproteobacteria > Campylobacterales > Sulfurimonadaceae > Sulfuricurvum > Sulfuricurvum kujiense. The sequence goes on from NC_014762.1 coordinate 385,348, forward strand.
TGTTAATGACTTTGAGATGGTGATGGCGTGAAATGAAGTGAAGCCCTTCATTACGTTTCAATGCACCCGGAAGAAGACCGGTTTCGGTCAATACCTGAAATCCGTTACAGATTCCTAAGACTTTTCCGCCGTTCTCTGCATAGACTTTAAGGGCTTTCATGATCGGAGACATTTTGGCAATGGCACCGCTGCGAAGGTAATCTCCGTAGCTGAATCCGCCTGCGGCTACTACCAAGTCCATATCGGAAGGGATAGTATCCTCTTTGTGCCAAAGAATTTGTGTTTCGCACCCTAATGCGGCAAACGCATGCTGGGTATCGTATTCACAGTTGGTTCCCGGAAATTGGATGATGCCGACTTTCATGCTTGGATCTCGATCTCGTAATCTTCGATGACAGTATTGGCCAAAAGCTCTTCACACATATGTGCTACTTTCTCTTTTGCCGCATCTGCATCGTTTTCATTCATCTCGATAATGATTTGTTTGCCTACACGTACGTCTTTGACAGTTTCGAATCCGTGACCGGAGAGTGCATGCTGTACCGCTTTACCTTGAGAGTCCAAGACTCCGTTTTTCAAAAATACGTTTACGATTGCTTTCATTCAATTACCCCAATATTCTGTTTAATACTTCTTCATAGGCGACTTTAAGTCCGCCGAGCCCTTGGCGGAAACGGTCTTTATCCATTTTTTCACCGGTTTCCAAATCCCAGAAACGGCAGTTATCCGGACTGATTTCATCGGCAAGGATGATTTTTCCGTCTTTGTCACGACCGAATTCGAGTTTGAAATCGACGAGGTTAAGACCTTTATCATGGAAATAAGGGCGTAAGATACTGTTAACTTCGCGTGCCATTGCACGGAGCTGATCGAGTTCCGCTTCGTTTTTGACGAGTTCCAAAATCAAACAGTGCTGGTCGTTGAGTTTTGGATCGCCGAGGGCATCGTTTTTGTAGTCAAATTCGACCAAGGTAAACGGAAGAACTTTCCCGTCAGGAATACCGAGGTTTTTGCTCAGGCTGCCGGTTGCGATGTTACGGACGATCACTTCGATGAGGATGATATCCACTTTTTTACACAGCATATGGGTATCATCGAGCATTTCGACGAAATGGGATTCAACTCCGTTTTTGGCCAACATTTTGAATAATTCGGTAGAGATCTTGTTGTTTAAAGCCCCTTTGCCCGATTCGTTATCTTTTTTTGCGCCGTTAAATGCGGTCAGATCATCTTTAAATTCAGCAATGACTAAATTGGCGTCGTCGGTACTAAAGAGGCGTTTAGCCTTTCCCTCGTAGATGAGATCGCGTTTTTCCATGGTTACTTTCCTTTGACTATGATTAAAGCTTTGATAATATCGACACCCTCTTTGAGCTGAATATCTCTATTCATCTGCTCAGGGGTAATTACGGTTTTATTGGTAGCATTGGCTTCGGTAACGTCAATCATTCCGTCGCTTTTTTCAAGTTCGGAAACCAGATGCTCTTTAAGATCGGCTTCTTTGATATTAAAAGACTTCTCATGTTTTTTTATTTCACCTGCAGCGACTTCGATGTCAGGCGTCACGCCGACGGCTTGAATAGTACGGCCGCTTGGGAGATAGTAGCGTGCAACGGTGAGTTTGATCCCTTCGGTTTCCGTAATCGGCATGACCACTTGGACGGAGCCTTTTCCGAAGGTTTTTTCTCCGACGATGACTGCCCGTTTCAAGTCTTGAAGTGCACCGCTGACGATTTCGGATGCGCTGGCTGAGCCTTCATTCACCAAAACGACAAGCGGGAGATCGGTTATCGTATTGCTCTTCGTTGCCTTATACGTCATATCATCGGCTTTGTTACGCCCTTTTTGGGAGACAATGATCCCCTCGTCTACAAACAGATCGGTCAGGTCAACCGCCTGATCGAGCAATCCTCCCGGATTGTTTCGCAAATCGAGGATAATCCCTTTGCTTTTTCCGCTGTATTTTTTAATCGCTTTTTTGACATCCGCCGCAACTTTTTTATCGAAACTGGTAACACGGATATAGAGGATATTTCCGCTGATATTTCGGGTGTATACGGATTGGACGGTGATGATATCTCGGATAATATGGATTTTAAGAGGATCGGCCAACCCTTTGCGGACGATGGTAAGATCGATCGGGGTTTTCGGAGCACCGCGCATGATACTCACGGCATCGTCTATCGTCATGCTCAGTGTTGATTTATCATTGATTTTAAGGATAATATCGCCTGCTTTGATTCCCGCTTTATCGGCAGGCGTCCCTTCGATAGGGGCGATAACGGTGAGAGCGTTGTCGCGCATTCCGACGGTAATCCCAAGTCCGCCGAATTCACCGTCGGTTTGTGTTTTTAGATTGTCGTAGCTTTTTTTGTCCATATAGGTAGAATGGGCATCGAGATTGGAGAGCATCCCCTGCAGCGATTTGTCAATGAGTTGATCGACGGTAAGACCGTCTACGTTGTATTGCTCGACAATGCTCAAGACTTTCGTAAATTTAGCGAGCGATTGGAGACGTGAGGCTTCTACAGAGGCTTCAGTAGGTGCGGCAACGGTGTTTTTTGCAAACAGTGATGTCGACAGGATGAGACTAACCGCTACGGCACTGACAAAACCGACTACCATCATTTTTGTGTTTTTCATACGTTTTTTGAACCTTGTGTAGAGCCGTTAAAGTAAGATCAGGAATTATAGTGAAAACTCCATTAAATAACAATGGATTCAGACGACTTCGATAACGACATCTCCGATCTGAATGGTCTCCCCTTTGGTGATTTTTGCCCGTTTCCGGGTCTCTACTTCCCCGTTACGGAGTACATGGCCGTTTTCGATAAGCATTTTGGCTTGTCCGCCGGTATCGACTAGATCTAAAAGTTTGATGAGTTTATGAAGCTCGATAAAAGGTTCCGTGAGTGTATACGTCATAATTATGTCTTTACAATAAAAATTGGTTTGATAGGTAGAAAAGGAGAAATTATATAAGCGGCATGAAAGCCCTTTCGGGCTTCATGATGTGATTACCAGCGATCGCGTGGAGGGCGAGGAGCACGTGGACGCGCTTCGTTAACACGAAGTGTACGCCCGCCGAAATCGTTACCTTCAAGGGCAGTGATCGCTTTGTCAGCTTCGTCTTTGTTCGCCATTTCAACGAAACCGAAACCGCGGAAACGGCCTGTCTCTTTATCATTTACGAATTTAACTGAACTAACTTCACCGTATTGTCCGAAAAGATCTTTAAGATCATTTTCGTCTTTGCCGTAGGGAATATTCCCGACATAAATTTGTGTCACATTGTACTCCGTGAAAAAATCGAACTATAACCAGCATAATCCTTATAACCATTTTATCCATTCAAATCTTATGGGAATGTTAAAAATAATTGTATTTTCGTGATTAGTATGATACCTTTTCCAAATCTTTACAAAGAAGGCTACTGCCTCGTGTATTCTCGCAAAACAGGGAGTATTTTTTGCATATTGTTGAGGATTTCATCTTTCGGAAGAGGACGGCAGAGATGGTAGCCTTGAAGCGTATCGATATTGTTTTCAAGTAAAAAGTCATAATGCTGAGCCTCTTCGACCCCCTCAGCTGTGACATTCATCCCTAAGGCATGGGCGAGATTTGATATCGCTTCGACAATATGGCGGTTGGAGTTGTCTTTGAAGAGGGCTAAAATGAAGGACTTGTCGATTTTAAGGGTATCAATGGGAAGTTGTGCCAAATAGGCAAACGAAGAGTATCCGGTGCCGAAATCGTCCAGTGAAATCCGTATCCCGCCGGCTTTCAGTTGTGAAAGCTGCTGACTGACAACGGCAATGTTTTCCATAACAGTGCTTTCCGTGACTTCCACTTTTAGATAGGAAGAGGGAATTGAACGAAGGGCCAGATAATCGAATAATTCCTGAACAAATTTATTGCGTTGAAGCTGCTTTGCCGAAACGTTAATAGCAACGAAAAACGGTTCGTCCTGCAAAGCCCGCAGAGCATCGATAAAATCGCAGGCCTGGGAAAGTACTTTATCCCCGATAAGATGGATGTCCCCGTTTGCTTCGGCCACAGGTATAATAGTGTCCGGAGGGATAAACCCTTTGTGCGGATGCTTGAGTCGTAAAAGGGCTTCATACCCTTCCATCCGGAGTGTCTTGGAATCGATCAGCGGTTGAAAATAGAGCTCAAAAAGGTTTTGGGTCAGCCCCTCGCGTATCAACGATTCAATGTACATGAAATGGTGAATCGCCCGCTCCATCGAAGTGTGGTAATACGCGAATTGGTTTTTCCCTTTCTTTTTCGCTTCATACATTGCGGTATCAGCGTGTTTGATCAAGTCATCGCCGTTGAGGGCATCATCCGGATAAAGGACGATACCGATGGAGGCGGAGAGGAAGAATTCGGTCTCGTTTAGCGTACAGGGCTCTTTAAAAACCTGAATCAGCTTTTGAGCGGTAAGGTCAATCGACGCGCTATCGGCATCTTGGAGCAAAATAACAAATTCATCTCCTCCGAAACGGGCATAAAAATCGTATTTCCCTACCGTTTCACGAATACGGCGGCTCACTTCGATCAGAATTTTATCGCCGATTTTATGTCCCATCGTATCGTTGATGTTTTTAAAATTATCCAAGTCTAAAAACATCAACGCAAAGGGGGAATTCGGAGCGTGTTCGAAACGGTTTTCCAACTGCAGTTTGAGTTTTGCTCTGTTCGGCAGATGGGTAAGCGGGTCATGATAGGCTAAAAAAGCGATCTCTTCGCTTTGGGCTTTAGAACAGGTAATATCGCTTGTGATTCCGATAAAAAGGTTTAGTTTCGGATGATTATGGATCCGGCTGTTGAGCCATCGTACTTCACCGTCGCAATGAAGAATACGGAACCGTATCTCCTGCGATTGTCCGGGGGCGAGTGTTTCAAAAAACATTTGAACCAGGGAGCGATCTTCAGGATGAATCTGCTGTTGCCAGAGGGTCGTGTCGGATAAAAAAGTCTCTTTTGTAAAACCGAAAATTGTTTCAACGGCTTTATTTACATATTGCAGCGAAAGTGTTTGGTTATGGATATACCAGATCACTTCATCGATACTGCTGAGGATATCTTCAATTTCCTGATGTTTGGAATTCAGCAGAAACGAGAGTTCCGCAGCCTGTAACTCGATAAGCTCTTTGGAAGCCCGGAGTTCTTTGTTGAACTGAATAAGATCGGTAAGGTTTCTGACATTGACAAAAAAACGGGTATGGTCATTATGACGGATCATCCGAACGCTTTTTACCGCTTGGACGATATGTCCGTCGCGATGGAGAAAATCGGTTTCGGCATCGAGGGACTGCCCCTCCTTCATTACTTTGGCTATACACTCGGTAAAGACTGTAATATCCGCTAAAAGGCTCAGCATATTAAGCCCTAATAACAGGTCGCTTTTATAGCCTACCATTTCAGAAAAAGCGTCGTTGGCAAAAAGAATAACACCTCGTTCATCAAGCATAATGATCCCGTCGGGGAGATAGTTTAAAACATCATAGAGCGGGGCTTCTGTCTGCATGAAATCCTAAGAAAGTGATTATTTTGTGATGGTAGTATTGTAATTTGTTATAGATTAAAAGATTCTTCTTTAAGTACATTAGGAGAGGATAATAGGAATTTGGATATAATCGCGAAATTTTAGTATGTAAAGAGTTTTAAAATGGTACAAGTTACAAAATTAACAATGCGCTTCGGAAGCCGGGTTTTATTTGAGGGAATTAACCTTAAACTCGACCGTAATAAACGCTACGGGCTTATCGGTGCAAACGGCGCCGGAAAAACAACTTTTTTGAAAATTCTCAGCGGCGAGATCAAAGAGTACGAGGGGGATATCTCCATCGAACCGGGACTCAAAGTGGGAGTGCTCGGACAAAATCAGTTCGCGTTTGAAGATTTCACGATTGCCGACGCGGTATTGTGGGGGAATAAACGTCTCTACGACGCGATCAAAGAGAAAGAACATCTGTACGCAACGGGCGATTTTGAAGATGAAGCGGTGAACAACCGTCTTGCTGATTTGGAGATGATCTGCGTCGAAGAGGACCCGACCTATGAATATGACGTTCAGATTGCTAAAATCCTTGAAAATGTCGGCATCCCTGCCGAACATCATCACGATTTGATGTCGACACTTCCGTCATCGGAAAAATTTAAAGTACTTCTTGCTCAGGTACTCTATCCGAAACCGGACGTTCTGTTCCTCGATGAGCCTACCAATAACCTCGATATCGATACGATCGGATGGTTGGAACATGAGCTTCAGCGCCACGAGGGGACGATGGTCGTTATCTCGCATGACCGTCACTTTATCAATGCCGTCGTAACCAATATCCTCGACGTCGATTTCCAGAAAATCCGCGAATTCACCGGAAACTACGATGACTGGTACCTGGCATCAACCGTTATGGCAAATCAGGCACAGTTGGAGCGGGACAAAAAACTCAAAGAGAAAGAGCAGCTTGAAGCATTCGTCCGCCGCTTCTCGGCGAACGCCTCGAAAGCTAAACAGGCGACTTCCCGTCAGAAACAGCTCGACAAACTCACCATTGACGATATTAAGCCATCTTCTCGCCGTGATCCGAGTATCGTTTTCAAAGCGAAACGCCAAATGGGTGATGAAGCGCTCGATGTGATCGATGTGTCTCATAGCTACGGTGATTTGAACGTATTGCACGATATCAACCTAAAAATCGTTCCGGGCGAAAAAATTGCCGTAATCGGAGGCAACGGTGTCGGTAAATCAACTCTCCTAAAAATTATTATGGAAGAGATCAAACCGACCAGCGGAAGCGTAAAATGGGGGGCTACGATCGAGCCAACTTATTTCCCTCAAGATACCGCTGACCGTATCAAAGGGACCGAAACACTGTATGACTGGCTTCGTGCGTTTGATCCGAAACGGGAAATCAGCGAAATTCGCAACTGTTTGGGACGAATGCTTTTCAACGGCGAACAGCAGGAAAAAAGTATCGAGAAGATCAGCGGGGGAGAAAAACACCGCATGATGCTCTCTAAAATGATGCTAGAGGGGGGGAATTTCCTCGTACTGGACGAACCTACCAACCACCTCGATCTTGAAGCGATTATCGCTCTGGGTGAAGCGTTGTACGAATTTGAGGGTAACGTTATCTGTGTGAGCCATGACCGTGAGCTTCTCGATGCGTTTGCGGGACGTATCATCGAGCTTCATGCGGATGGAAGCTATATCGACTTCAAAGGGACGTATGAAGAGTTTGCCGAAGCAAAAGCGAGCGGAAGTTTATAATAATTACGGAGTGGGGAGGTTTTGATGGACAGCTATAAGAACTTTGTCGGACTCGGTGTTGCGGGCAATTTTGCTCTCCATCTCGAACAAGCGGGCGAGAGTGCCGATTTCAAAGATGTCGTGAGCGAAGACCCGAACGGTCCCAAAGGGGTGTTCCCTTTTTATATTCCCGGACGTGAGGGGCAGCTCGGTGTCTATCCGCTCAGTTGCGATACGATCATACTTCCGAAAGAGGCATGCAATGTTCAGCCCGAACCCGAAGTGGCTCTTATCTGTGAGCTTACGTACGATGCGGAAGGCAACGTGAGTGCCATCACTCCGAAATTTTTCGGTGCCTATAACGATTGTTCCCTCCGCAAAGAGGGAGCGGCGAAAATAAGCCATAAGAAGAATTGGGGTGAAGGAACCAAAGGGCTCTCTCGTACATTGATTCCGATTGATTCGTTTGAACAAGGCGGGATTATGGATAGGTATCGAATCGCCTCGTTTGTTCGCCGTGAAGGGATGATGATGCGCTACGGCGAAGACGTGGAGCTTACAGGCTATAGCTATTTTCACGGAAAACTTATCGAGTGGCTTAAAAATCAACTCAACACACAAGAAGATTTTGGCCCCTTGGAACCTATCAAAAACTATCTGATGGAGGCGGGATCTCCTGCGCAGGCGATCATCAGTATCGGTGCGACCCGCTATACCCATTTCGGCGAGACCAATTTTCTCCAAGACGGAGATGAGGTCATTGTCGTAGTTTACGATAATGACAAGTATTGCATGAATCCGATCCTCTCGATGGCCAATCGGGGTGCTTTGGAAGGCGAGGGGATAAGCGCCCTTATCCAGAAGGTAGTACGTGGTTAAAAGCGGCCTTTACCGTCATTATAAAGGGAAGTATTATGAAGTAATAGGGGTGGCGAAACACTCCGAAACCGAGGAACTTCTCGTTGTCTATCGCCCCCTTTACGGAGAGCAGGGGCTTTGGGTACGCCCTCTTGAGATGTTTGACGAAATACTTCCCAACGGTACAAAGCGTTTTACCTACAGCGGAGAGGTAAAATGAGCCGCGGAACGAAACTCTCTCTCGATTTGGGAGCTTCGTGGGGCGAAGGGTGGAGTATGGAAGAGGAAAAAACCTCAAAAGTACTTGCCCTTCTTGATCCTTCCGCACACCGCCTCGTTTTTCAAAAAGAGAAACGTCGCGGGAAAATTGTCACACTGGTAGGCCCTTTCAGTCTGGACGAAGCAGAAGCGCAAAAAACGCTCTCATCCCTAAAAAAGTCGCTGGCCTGCGGCGGAGCATACAAAGAGGGGTGGATGGAATTTCAAGGGGATATTTCCTCAAAAGTGCGTGAAGCGCTCGAAAAACTCACCTTTAAATTCAAAAAATAATTACAACTTATTTCCAAAAACCACTTGATTTCGTCCCCGCTCTTTTGCCGCATAGAGGTTGGTATCCGCTGCGTGAATCAGGGCATCGTCACTCATATCGAGGGTTGGGGTAATGCAGATTCCGCCGATCGATACGCTCAGGGTAGGTAAAATTTTGGACCCCTTGTGCTCGATTTTCAGGCTATCAATGGCTGCACGCACTTTTTCCCCCATGATATGGGCATTTTTGCAATCGATATCGCACAAGATAATACCGAACTCTTCCCCTCCCAAACGAAACGGATAATCACCCGGACGCTGTAAGGTGCTTTTGAGTATTTTAGCAACCGTCTGAAGGGCGACATCCCCTTGTATATGACCGTAGGTATCGTTATATTGTTTGAAAAAATCGATATCGAGCATCATGAAAACAAAAGGCTTATTGGAGCGTAATGCCCGTTTAAATTCCCTATCATACACAATATTAAAATAGCGGCGATTAAACAATGAGGTCAGTGAATCGGTATAGGATGCCTGTTCAAGTTTCAGATTAAGGTGTTTGAGGGTTTCACTGGAAGCAATCAGTTGCTGCTGCTGTATTTCAATACGGGAAAAAATAACCCATGCCAATCCCATAACCAGCGCGAGAATTACCCCTAAAAAGAGAATGAGCTGCATCAGTGCATTTTCATATTGCGCTAATAGCATTGCATGCTCGTACTTAGCGTTTTCATATTCATAGGTAATAAGTTGAGCTATAGTTTTTTGTATCGATTGGATATTTTCATCCATAGTCATTAGAGAGATTGGGTGTGAACGGCTTGGATCGCTAACGGTAGAATGCACTTGCATGAAATAGTTTTCGATGCTTCGAATCTGTGCTTCTGTATAATTGATATAAGCCATCTCTTCGGGATGTTTGTCATGGGAAAGATAAGACGTCCATAAATGATTGATTCGGTCCAGCCCTTGTAAAATGTTGGTTGCCGCCTGTTCGTCGCTCAGGAGCTGATGACTCCATCGGTAGACGGATGAGCCGAGATCATTATGATAGGTTGCCGTAATGGTATTAAGTTCATTTAACGGGATGAGAGAGCCGAAATAGAGAGTATCCATATTTCGTTTGATGTTTTGAATATTGATATAACCGATTAGCCCGATGACTACAAGGCCGAATCCTACAAGCAATAACAAATAAAGTAGCTTTGTTTTGAGTTTGAGTGCTTTCACTGTTTTGATTAATCTTTATTCATTGGATAATAGAACTAAGCAACTCCTATACCAAAAGCGATTACAATAAGGGACTTTAAACGGGAGGGAAATGATGGCAAAACGACTCATAAAAGATGAGAGGATCAAGACGATTATACATAATATTGCCGAAGATTTTCGTTTTTCACATGAAACGGGAGACTATGCGCTGTTGTTTTACAAAGCCGATACCGAAGGTGCGGTTCGGGGCGCCGATATCGAGGCGATGATCGAATATCTCTCGACAGGACTCTCCGAACTTCAGGATAACATTCAATGGAGACGGGAGTTTTTGAGTGAAAATCCGGGCGTTGATGAGATCCGGATGTTGGAAAATCTCGGTGTTATCGAAAAAGAGTATATCGATTTGCTGGAGTTCTTACGTTAATAGCCAATATAAACCGCGCGCAAGGGCATAGGCAATCAACGCGATTGCCCCAAATATTAATGCGACTCGCGTAAAAAGAAAAAAAAGGAAACGTCCCATTTACTTTTTCGGTTGATAAGGCTCAAGAGGCATTTTTTTAGCGATGGCGTACTGGATTCCCCCGTCTAAATCGATAACGTTATAGCCAAGCTGTTTGCCCAGATAGGTACCGAGTACTTTGCTGCGGTTGCCGCTGTTACAGATGAGTGCGAAGCGTTCATTTTTTTTGACTTTTGTGTTCAGTTCCGCTAAAAAACCGTTCATGTCGTAATTCCCGTTTTCATCAAAAAACATGATCGGAAGCGAGCCTTTTACTACTCCGGTTGTTTTCCATTCATTTGGAGTGCGGATATCGATGATTTTGATTTTGGAATCGATCAGCTTTTGATCGATCGGCTGATGACTATAATCGGCCATCAAAGCGGTAGCGGATAACAATAGGGCAATAAGCAAAATTCGCATACTAAATCCTCTTAAGGGTATAATTGCGGTATTGTATCGATGAATGATTAATATGAGGGCTTATGAACGCATCTAAAGAGGAAAATTCAAAACGGCTTCGCTATATCCGTTTGCTCGGCCGCTTTATCAGCGGGATTATCTCGTGGCTTTCAAAAGCGCAGAGCCCGACAAAAGAGCAGTATGATCAAAAAGTGGATATGAATTTCCGTTTTTTGGAAAAAAACGAAGCGGTGAAACTCTATAAAGACGAATACACCGAACTCGAAGCTTTGGGGCAAAAAATCCTTGATTTCAGGGCAAGCGAGAATGATATCGAGACGATCAAAGAGGAGCTGTTTTACGCCCAAAATCAGCTTGAAAAACGGATCAATGCCCGCCGATACAAAAAATCAAAACATGATAATCACACAACGGACGGATGGTGATTAAATTACTCCTAAATGCTCTAATAAGATTTTAAAGCCTAATCCGATTAAAATTAACCCGCCGAGCATCTCCGCTTTGCTTTCCAGAAGCGATCCCAGTTTTTTCCCGATATACACCGCCGCTATACACAATAGGAATGTGACCAAAGCGATGACGCCCGCTGCGGTATAAATATCGGTTTGCAAAAAGGCAAACGTCACACCGATCGCCATGGCATCGATACTTGTAGCAATCCCTAGAGTGATAAGTGTCTTGGTTGAAAGATCGGTGACCTCTTCGTCAAATTCGTTTTTGTAGGCTTCGTAGAGCATTTTCCCCCCGAGTGCCGTGAGGAGTGCAAAAGCGATCCAGTGATCATAGTCTTGGACGTATTGCGCAAAACTGATTCCGATAAAATATCCTGCCAAAGGCATAATTCCCTGAAAAAATCCAAAAACGGCGGCAACGAAAAGCACTTTAGAGAGGAGCAGTCTTTTGTACTTTGAACCGATGGCAATCGATACGGCTACGGAATCCATCGCCAATGCTACGGCGAGGATAAGAAGAGTTTCGTTCATAGTGAGTCCTGAAAAATAATTGCGCAATTATAGCGGACAAAGTAGTGCTAGAGAGGGGTTTGGTGATTATGCGCTTTAGGAGCAGCATGAACCGCCGTTACACCCCTTTTCTTTTTGTTGAAATAATCCACGGATGAGGTGCCATCCGATAAGCCCAAGCATGAGCACTGCAGCAGCTTCTTCGACTATTCCGCGGTGTTCATGCAGGTTTATACCCATGTTAATTGAGAGGGTGTCAAATACAATATCGACTAATGCACCGAATGTAATACTTCCGATGGCAATGACGGAGAGATAAATCACCAATGCACGCGTTCCGAGCATCGATTTAACTGCCCCCATCGTTACGGTGTTGGTTGCCGGTCCTGCACTGAGGAAGATAAATGCGGCTCCCGGAGAAACTCCGGCTATGATGAGTGAAGCGGCTATCGGAAGTGATTCGGTAGCGCATACATACATGGGTGCGGCGATCGCAACGGCCAGCAGGTAGCCTAAAATACGGTTGTCATTAAAGAGTTCCTGAAGATTGGAGGGGATTGCCGCTGTGATAAAGGCACCGAGCAATAGCCCAAATAAGAGGGGCTTGCTAAAGCTTCCCAGAAGTGTTACCAGACCGTACTGAAAAACGCCCGAGACCGAAAACGGCGGTTTCTTTTCTTCTTTAGCCGATTGGATAATGGGAGAAGGAGCATTCGGAGGGGTTGCCGAAAAAGCAACCCCTTTTTTGGCAACTTCTTTGGGGTCAAAGATATTCATCAGCATTCCGGCAGTAATCGCTAGGATAACCGAGGTGAAAACACGGTAAAAAGTAAATACCCATCCGAACATCCCGAAGGTTGCAAGTATCGAATCGATTCCCGTGATTGGAGTCGAGATCAAAAAAGACAGCGTAGCGCCTTTGGAAGCGCCGTTACGTCGCAGTGATGCCGCAAAAGGGATGACACTGCAGGAGCACAAGGGGAGAGGTGTTCCGAACAGAGCTGCTTTATAGACCGATCCGTGCGTGTCGGAACCCAAATGTTTTTGGATCCACTCTTCACGGATCAGCTGATGCAGTACCCCTGCGGCCAATAAACCAAAAAGGATATAAATGCCCATAGCAACACTTAAGTCCCAAAATGCTTCCCAAATCAAATTCACGGATTCCGCCTAATATTAAAAACAATAACTATTATCGAAATTGTAGTTACTTCCCCTTAAGTCTTTCTGATAGAATAATTGAAGCGGATAAACTTATGCTTGGTTCACTTCCACCGTAATGTGAACCAGCTCCTCATGAATGCTCAGCTGTTGTTTGAAAAAATCGGGGGAAACCTCTTCGGTCGTATGCAATGAGAGGATACAGGAGTATTTCCCTTTTCCGACACGCCATACATGCAAATCGGTAATGGTTGCTTTGATAGGGCTTGCTTCAATGACGTCATAGATTTCATCCACCACGGGCGCATCCATTTCGGCATCGAGCAAAATGCGTCCCGAGTCGCGCAGCAGCCCGTATGCCCAAACCGCAACCAAACCGGCTCCCACGATCCCCATGATCGGATCGAGCCAGGCAGCACCCCATAACATCCCGCAGAAGAGTGCGATAATGGCAAGAACCGAAGTAGCGGCGTCTGCAATAACGTGCATATAGGCTGAGCGGAGATTCAAATCGTGATGATGATCATGACTATGATCGTGGCCGTGGTGGTGATCATGATCATGATGGTGCCCGTCTTTAAGAAGCCATGCGCATATCAGATTGACTACCAAACCGATGACGGCGATTTGGATCGCTTCGCCGTAATGGATCGGCGTCGGTGAAATAAGCCTCTGCGCTGATTCATAGAACATAAGTGCAGCCACGCCGACAAGGAAAATGGCACTGGTATAACCTCCCAGAACTTCTATTTTCCATGTACCGAATGCAAAACGCTTGTCATTTTCATATCGACGTGCGGCACCGTAGGCCATCACCGATAATCCGAGTGCCAATGCATGGGTTCCCATGTGCCAGCCGTCAGCCAGAAGGGCCATAGAGTTATAAGCCCATCCGCCGATGATCTCGGCTACCATCATAAAAGCGGTTAGCGCGACGGCTATACGGGTGTTTCGCTCAGCAAGGGGATTGCCTTCGTCAAAGATGTGAGAGTGATACCATTTTTCGGCAGAAGTGCTCATAGGAAACGTATCCTTAAATTAAATTATGATACTATACCCCAGTATACTTAATTGAGATTAAAACAAAGAGAACACCATGGCGCATACGATCCATTCTAAGAAACAGTTATTGACACGGGTCCGGCGGATAAAAGGGCAGGCAGAAGCATTGGAGAGGGCATTGGACGATGAAAAAGAGTGCTCGGCGGTGCTTCAGCAGATTGCCGCGATTCGAGGGGCAATCAACGGTTTGATGAGTGAGGTTATGGAAGGATATATACGCGAGCATCTCAGCCCGGATGTTCCGGAACAGCAGCGCAATGAAGACTTGGAAAAGCTGGTGAGCGTGATTCGCTCGTATTTAAAATAAGTTCATAGATTATTTCGGGGTATTGCAATCGGTATCTTTACCGAATATGCAACGTCCGTTAAAAATGAGTTTACGGATAAAAAAGAAAAGGGAAACGGAGGCGAGAAGACCGCTGATAATTGCATGCGGTATAAGCCCCTGAGAAAAAAAAGAGAAGGTCGCTACGATAAAAGCAAACGTTATTATAAGACACATTCGTCACCTCCTAAATAGATTCCGATAGCTGAGTATAACACCGATTGCTTCAGGGGAAGTGATTAAGACGCTCTTTAACATCACTGAGACGGACGAAACTATATCCTTGTGCTTTGAGTTTGACAACCCCTTCCATAATCCCTTCTCGCGTCCCCCCTTCCGGATGGTTCATGTGAAAAATGAGGATATCGCCGCTGCGGGCACTTTCTATTTGCTGGACCACTTTGGGAGCGCTAAAGGTTGCCCCCGCATCGCCTAAAATGCTGAATCCCGCAATCTCTACACCGTTTTGGCGGGCGATAGCGACAGAGAGCTCATCATAATAGGCGGTGCCTGAGCGGAAAAATTTTGGCCGTCTGCCGGTCAGTTTTTCGATCAAATCTCCGTTGCCGTTGATTTCGTGCTTAACCTCTTCGGGGGAAGCGGTGCCGGGGATATTATAAATACTTTTGCCGCTGACGGAAAGGGGACGGTGAGCGGTTCCGTGATTGGCAATCTCGAAGAGGGGATTAGCCGCTAAATACATGAACGTTTCCGGATTGCTTTGTATCCAGCGGGAATTGATGAATAATGTCGCCGGAATACGGTTTTCAATCAGAAAGTCGATCAGTCCGGCATCAAATTGCGAACTTTTGGCACTGCCTCCGCATGCGTCGAAGGTAAGGGCGACTTCTTTTTGAGAGGTTTTAAATGTCGTAACAACACCGGTCACGTTTTCACCCCATTGCACCGGTTCGTCTGCCGTGAGGGAAAGTACGGTTGTAAGCAGAAGGATAACGAGTTTTTTAATCATTCATGGTACCTTTGCGTTGAGGATGAAATTGTAGCGTATCTTTCAAAGGCAAATTTAGCAAAAATCAGCCTTTAAGATATCTTTCACCCCCCGTTCGTTATCATCGATACATTTATATTGAGTCAAATACGTAACCGCGAAAGCATGCAGGAATAATAAAGTGTCCCATAAAACGACTTATACGAAGATTGCGGCTAAAATCATTTTTATAACGATGTTAGTCACGCTTGTCGCTACCTATATCTATGGCGAGTACATGAAAAGAGACGCAATTACGAATCTGGCGCATGTCGATGCCAAGAAAACGAGTATGCTGGTTTTCGAAGCACTCTATTCCGCTATGCAAAGAGGGTGGAATAAAAACGATCTCGAAGAGATTATCAGCAGGCTTAACCGAGTCGATTCTCATATGAAAGTCAATGTATACCGGAGTGAAGTCGTCGCCGATCTTTTCGGTGAAATTGAAAAAGACAAAGTTGCCCGTGAATCAAATACAGAGATCAAAAAAGCGATTCGCGGTGAAGAAGTACTGAATATTTCGGATAAAGAACTCATCGAATACTACTATCCCGTTATCGCCAAAGAGAATTGTTTAAAATGCCACGTAAATGCCAGTTCCGGAGATGTTCTCGGGGTCATCGATATCTCGTATCCCGTTGAGAATTTAAAAGTACCGCTCACCGATATGATCAACTTTTTTATTATTTTCATTATTGTTTTTTCCATAATTGTTTACTTGTCCATATTTATAGAACTCAACCAGTATTTGATCAAGCCGATTAAGAATTTTTCTAATTTGATCAAGAATATAACGGCGTCTCAGGATATGAGAAAGCGCATAGAGCTGAATGAGAATATCGAAGAGATCGATTCGATTAAGGATGTCTTTAATAGTATGCTCGATTCGATTGAGCATCAGTTTTATTTCGATACACTGACCGGATTGGAGAATCGAAGAAGGCTCACCGAAAAGTTGGAAGAGCGGCACAGTGTCTTTTTGATGATTATCAACATTGACTCTTTTCAAGAGATTAATGATCTTTACGGAGAGCCGGCGGGGGATTTGATACTTAAAGAGTTTGCCCAGTATTTAAAAGAGATAATGCCCAAAGAAGAGGGGTTGTACCGGCTCCATTCGGATGAGTTTGCCCATATCTGCACCAGTGGGATGGATTTGAATGAGTTTAGGAATTTTGCCGCACTTATCAGTGAGAAAATATCGCAAAAGAGTTTTAACATCGATGAGCGGAGCGAAGTGAGTCTCAGTGCGACTATCGGGGTATCGTACGGTTCGGAGCTGCTGCTGGTGAATGCGGATATCGCACTGAAACTGGCAAAGAAAACCAAAAAGAACTTTTTGATTTATGATAATACGATGGCGATGACAAAAGAGTATGAGAAAAATTTTGACTGGACGAAGCGGCTCAAAAAAGCGATCGAAGAGGATAAAATCGTTCCGCTGTTTCAGCCGATCGTCGATACTAAAACGCAGGTAATCGTTAAATACGAAGCATTGATGCGGATGGTGGATGATCAAGGATTCTACATCGCTCCCGTCCATTTTTTAGAGCTTGCCAAGAAAAATAAGCTCTATCATCAGTTGACAAAAATCATGATTCAAAAAACGTTTGAAAAATTCCAGAGCCTGACCTATTTCGTCTCGATCAATATATCGGTGGAAGATATTTTAAACAAAGAGATAAACCACTTTATCGTAAAAACGTTGGAAGAGTCCGGAATCGGGCATCAAATCGTATTTGAAATCATTGAATCAGAGGGGATTGAAAATTTCGATCAGGTTTTAGAGTTTATCAATGAAGTCAAACAATACGGGGCTAAAATCTCGATCGACGATTTCGGAACGGGGTATTCAAATTTCGAGTATCTTATGAAGCTGAAGGTCGATTACATCAAAATTGACGGTTCGATGATTAAAAACATCGACAGCGATAAAAACTCCCAGATGATTACGACATCGATTGTCAGTTTCGCCAAAAATATGAATATTAAAACGGTGGCGGAATTTGTCCATTCCAAAAACGTTTTTGAAAAAATAAACGAATTGGGAGTGGACTATTCCCAGGGGTATTATTTCGGAGAACCGACCGAATTGGTTACTCCGTCTTCTCCTTGACGTAAGCAGCCCCCTGATTCACTTTTTCTTTCGTCCAATCAGCCGCTTTGGACGTATCCTCTTTAACTCCGCTCCATGTGGCGGAGCAACCGGAAAATACCGTTAAAACAGTAGCTATAAGCAGTATGTATTTCATAGGAACTCTTTTGTGAAATTTGGAATTATTGTAGCGTAACTGCATAAATGCGACACTACAAACGATGCGATTTAATTAGTATGTGAACTCTTGTTTATAGATAAGATATGCACTGGATTCTTTAAAATGAGCCATCTTTTTAAAGACATGTTCGATAGGTATTTTTTTGAGTTCACTGATCGTTTGGCATTTTAACATTTCGTTAACGGTTATTTTTGCTTTATGAGCCATGATAAGGGCTTCTATCGATGTCAAATTAACTATATTATTTAACGTATGTTGGATCCGTTGCCATTCAGTTATTTCAAGTGACATTTTCGACTCCTTGTTTTTACACGATATAGAAGATTACAAGAAGAGTGTGAATTTTTAATGAATTTTTGAAAGGGATGAATACACTTTCGGTAATCAACCGATCGGTAGAGATGTAATCAAATACGAGGCATTTGATCGGGAAGATGAGAGGTGACGTTTTACGTTCCCAACTCTGTTTCAATCCGGTTTTTCCCGAGCTCTTTCGCACGGTACATAGCCGAATCGGCTCGCGTCAGGATAGTCTCTATCGTATCGCCGGTGCGTACAGTGGCAACCCCAAAGCTTGCGGTTACAGGAAACGGTGCGAGGTGAATGAGACGGGAGTCTTCTTCGATTGCTTTGCGCAGGGTTTCGGCAATGACTTCGGCATTTTTATAATCGGTATTAATCAACCCGATGATAAATTCTTCACCTCCCCAACGTCCGATGATGTCGGTACGGCGCAGACGGGTTTTGAGGAGCTCAGAGATTCGGATAAGCACGTTGTCTCCCGCCTGATGGCCGAGCGTATCGTTGATAGTTTTAAAGTTGTCGATATCGAAAAAGATAAGGCTGAGAGGATCATTGTTTCGTTGCGAGAGAAGGAGAAAATCATTGAAAGAATCATCGAAAGCATGTCTATTCATCAGCCCTGTTAGAGCATCGTTGCGAGCCATAAACTCGAGCTTTTCATTGTATCCTCGGATCATCATAATGATGATGAATGTAATGATTACGGTTACCAGCAGCGAAGCGGCGAGGTTCAGATAAAACGTTCGGCGTACGTTTTGGGTAAAATCATCCAACTTTGCCTCGACCAGGAGGTAGAGGTCGAGTTCGGGGATATATTTGGTTTTGAGGAGATAATTTACGCCGTCTTTTTGATATTCGAGGATTTTGGAATCTTTGATAATGATCTGATCCGCAAGATTGCGAAGCTCAGGGGCATCGTAAAGGCTTTTGATTTTAGCGTCTGTCCGTTCGGATAAAATAATTTTCCCCTCTTCGTTCACGAACAGAACCGTAAAATTGTACTCTTGCCGGAACCGTTTGAGCATATCGTTGATGTATGATATTTTCAAACCGATCCCGGTGGCCCCGACAAAATGATAATCGCTGTCGTAGATTTTATGGTTGATAAACATAATCAGCGAATTATCGAGGTTATTATTGAAATCGAGATTGATCTCATGATCTTCTTGGAGTGTCTTGAATTTATAATACCACTCATTATCGGATTTGGTAGGGCTGAGATGTTCGAGAAAACCGTTTTGGGTGTAATAGCTTTGGGTTTTCTCAGAAACCAAAAAGGCGACGAACATCCCGTATTTGTTTTTGATCGTATCGAGGTAACGGGTGATTTTATCGCTGTTTTGTTCATCCTTGATAAGCCAGTCTTTGAGAAACGTGTCGTGTGCCATCATCGATGCGACGAGGTTCGGTTCGATAACGTGTTTTTGAATTTCTGTGTAGATATTGTCCACCGTCAGCGGAAGGGAACGGGTTTTTAGATCGGTTTCGGTGGAGCGGAGCGAAACCATAAAATTGATGAGAGAGATACTGATCGAGAGGACGATCATCATGACTGATATGGTGACGACGATGTATAAATTATTTTTGAATTTCATTTGGCTCTTTTAACATATTTATATTATTTCTTCCGAAAGCAGATTAAACACCATAAAATCTTCGAAAGGGTTCTTTCCCGATCCTGGGATGTTTTCAAATCCGTATTCGAGATACATGGCGCGTTTGTTTTCATCGACGGGGATGAGAAAAATATGGTTGATCGCCACGATTTTTTGTAATTCAAACGCTAACATAATAACATCATCGAGCATTGAGAAACTGTATCGTGGAGTGCCTCCGAGCATTTTTTGCCGATACTCGGGCTTAATATACAAAAACTCGATCAATAATCCAGGGATATTATCGACGTCGTTGGTAATTTTAAGAGAGACGAATCCGAAGGGTGTTTGATCGGCATAGCCCGCATGGATGATATTTTGATGGTGTGAAGCCGTTTCGCGGAGTAAACCGATAAATGCTTGCAGTGCGTCGGATTCGCAAGTGAAATCAAAAAATGTAAAAAAATCGGATAATGTTTCGGATGAAAGAGGGATAATCACAATCGGATTAACTGGCGAGCTTCGCTTTGAGCGCTTTGATCTTATCGGCTTGCTTGGCGGTGGTGACTTTTAGCACCTTTTTTTGTTCTTCGTTTAAATTTTTGATCGGTTTGGCAGTTTCTACCTTGCCGTCACGTATAACGTATGACATAATGGTTTCCTTACAGATAAGTAAGATAGTTGTATGAAATTGTAACATGATTTTTTAAAAATGAAGTGGTGACCCCAAGGGGATTCGAACCCCTATGGCCAGAATGAAAATCTGGAATCCTAACCATTAGATGATGGGGCCACAATAATGCGGCTAAAAAAGTGGTGTCCCGTGATGGATTCGAACCATCGACCCCCTCATTAAAAGTGAGATGCTCTACCGGCTGAGCTAACGAGACGTGAAAAACAATAAACTGTTCCAGCACAATTTATGGACGGGAATTATAGCGGTTAGTACCTTTTTTGTCAATAGTTTTGGGAGAAAAATATACATTTTGTCCGAAGAATAAGATATCGGTACACTTTGGCGTCTAAAAAGAATCGTAAAAATGATATTATTTGTGATAAACAGAGCCGATGAGGTAGGAGAATGAAAAAACTTTTAATTCTTATTTGTATGATGGTTTTGAACCTTTCAGCCCATTCTATTCACAATGACGATCAGTTTAAAGCTGCCGTCGCGTCGATGGGTGCGGATAATAAATTAGTATTAATGATTTATACAACGGATGATTGTCCCGAATGTGCGTATATGAAACAAAAAGTATTTCACGATAAAGGGGTTGAAGACTATATGAACCGCCATTTTGTAGTGATAGAAAAAAATGTCCATAAGAACAAACTCCCGGACGGGTATGATTTTTTCGGAATACCGACGATGTTTTTTATCGACAAAGCGGGAAATAGAAAAGAGACGGTGGTCGGAAGCAAAAGGGCTCAGCCGTTTTTGGCAGAACTGCACCGTATCCGGGGAATGAAATGAAATTGGCATGGTTGGCTTTTTGGATCGGTGTTTCGTTGAGCGCGTACGATGCGGCTCATTTGAAAAAAGCGTTGGAAGATAAAGAGTGTATCGGATGTGATTTGCGGGGTGCCGATCTCAGCCAAAACGATTTTAGCGGCGGCGATTTTCACGGCAGCGATCTCAGCGAGGCCGATTTGCATGAGAGTATTTTTGAAATGGGGGACTTGAGTGATTGCAATCTCAGCGGAGCAAATGCCGAAAATGCCCTTTTTTGGAAAGGGACGATGGAGAGAGCCGATCTTACCCGTATACATGCACGAGGGGCTAATTTTAAAGGGGTACATCTGAATCGAAGCCGTTTGAATTCGGCTGATCTTCGGGGGACTAAAAGTTGGAAAGCCGATTTTACCGATGCATCTTTCTCAAAAACGGATTTTACCGATGCGGAGCTGGGGGATGCGAAATTTATCCGAAACGATCTGCGTACGGTCAAAATGAAACGTGCCTTGTTATGGCAGACCCGTTTTAGTGATACCGTTTTAACCAAAGCTCAATGTGCTCATGCTAAAAAAGAAGAGGCGATTTTGGATGCAAACGTGACGTGCCGTTAAACAAATTTAACTGAAATTATGACTCCTGATAGCGCAAAGATCGGGAGTAGTCCCACGACAGGGATTTTTAGCATTCTCAGTAAAAAAAATCCCGTTACGACCAATGCCATATCAATGGTGGAGGTGACACCGCTCGTAAAGACTGGATTATATAAAGCTGCAAGGAGGATGCCGACTACGGCGGCATTGAGACCGGCTGCGACTGCGGCAATGCGCGGACGTTGAGCGAGGATTTCCCATCCCCGATAGAGCCCAAGCAGGAGCAGAAAGCCGGGGAGAAAGATGGATAGTGTCGCGACCAATGCGCCTAATAGAGGCGAAGAGGGGGAGAGATCGGTCCCCAAAAATGCTGCTAGGCTGAACATCGGTCCCGGAACTGCCTGCGCCGCTGCGTAGCCAAACAAAAATCGCTCTGTCGTGATCGAATCACCCAAAGCGTGCTGCAAAAGAGGAAGGACAACGTGCCCACCACCGAAGACAAGTGCACCGCTTTGAAAAAAGGTGTTGAACAGGGCAATCCATTTCGACACATCGACGAAAAACGGCACAAGGATGAAAAGGGCGAGGAAGAGGATCAGCGGTATATACGAAATACGGATGGGGACTGCAGAAGTTGCTATCGGGATATGGAGGAACATCAACCCGATTACTGCGGAAATGATCAATAGGATCATTTGTGTCGAAAGCGAGGGAAACAGCCACAATGAGGCCGCACTTGCTATTGCGATAGCGGAAGCTGCGGTAGAGGTGCAAAACGAGCGGTACATCGAAAGAACCGCATCGGCGACGACGATCACGGCAAAAAGCTTGAGACCATGAATCATCCCCGTAAAAATCGGAGTCGGTTCAAAGGGGACGATGGCAAGAGTAGCCATAAAGATAAACGAGGGGATGGTAAAGCCGATAAATGCCGCGATTCCGCCGAGCAGTCCTGCTCGTTCTATCCCGATTGCAAAGCCTACTTGACTCGATCCGGGGCCTGGGAGAAACTGGCTGAGTGCGACAAGGCGAGCATAAGAAGCATTATCTAGCCAACGAAGTTTATCGACAAAAGTGGTACGAAAATAGCCGATATGAGCTGCAGGCCCTCCGAAACTGACCAGTCCCAAGAGTAAAAATCGCCAAAATAGCTCCCATATTTTCATCTATCTATCTCTTCAATCATTAGGGTTTAAATCGTTGATTGCTAAACGGCGGAGTACTTGGACGTTCAATGACGATAAAGCCGTATCCGCTATTTTTATGACATGAGGTACACGCATTTGAAAGTGTCTCAAAGGCTTTGATAAATTGAGAGGAATTCTTTTGCTTGATGGATTCTTCCACTTGATCAAGAGCCGGAGCTATTGAGATTTTCATCATTTTAGCAATAGGTTTGCCTTTAAAAATCGGATGATAGACAGCGGCATCTTCTAGCCCCTCCTTGATCTCATCCAGCTCATAAGTCGCAAGTTTCCAGTTTTGATTTTGCCCTGCAAACCAGAGTTTTGCATGCCGTATTTGTACCGCTCCCATCATATCTCCTAATCCGGGAGTATACGATTGGGGTTCATTTGCGTGAAGTTGGGCTATGAGTATGAGGACTGATATTCCTATGCGTTTCATAAACGATTCCTTTTAAGATATTTGCAAGAACTCTATCGCAAAAGCGTTAAGGAAGTATTAGTATGCAGCTTTGTGTAAAATGGTACAATGGGCGAAATAGTTTGGTATAAGAGAGATCAATGGGACGTATTTTACTTTTGGAAGATGATGAGATATTGTCTCAAACGATCATGACGATTTTACGTAGTGAAGGGTACGAAGTCTATAAAGCGGTTAATGGGCGTGAAGCATATGATTTGACCTTTGAACATCCGTTCGATCTCTATTTATTTGATGTGAATGTCCCGGAGTCTAATGGGTTTGAAGTATTACGCGAATTGAGAAAATCGGGAGATGAAACACCCACTTTTTTTATTACTGCCCTGAGCGATATTCAATCCGTATCGCAAGGGTTTGAAGCGGGAGCTAATGACTATATTAAAAAGCCGTTTGATCTGGACGAATTTGTGATTCGTATACGTGCAGCCCTAAAGCGCAAGTATCGAACCATTTTGTATAGGGATATTGCGTTTGAACCCAATACCCAACACGTTTTTATCAATGGATTAGAATGTGATCTCTCACCCGTTGAACGGATGGTTTTTTCATTGTTGGTACAGAATATGGATCGGACTGTACCCAAAGAGTCGTTTTATGAGATTATGGAAAAACCATCGGATGCAGCTTTGCGGGTTCATATTGCCCATCTCAAACAAAAACTCGATCTTCAGATCGCTAATATTCGCAGTGTAGGATACCGTCTTGAACTATCGTGAAAAAGAGTCGTTTATCAAGTCGTTTTCTCTCTTTTTTGTTGCCCTATTTAGTATGGGGGCTATAGCACTATGGCTTTATCATGAGGAACAGCAGCGGTTTTATCAACTCCAATTATTGACGGAGATGGATGCGTTTAGCTATGTGCTGCAAGGTGAGGAGTTTGCCTACGCAATCATGAACCTAGATAAGGATCAGCCGATTCATGAACTGATTGTCAAGGATACTGAGGTGTATGCCCTTTTCCCATGGGTGAGAAATCCGGATAATGAGATGGTCAAGGTCACTTATCCCCATCAAGAATATTTGAAATACATGGATGCCGAATCGCGTAAGATTTGGATGCTGTTCCTTTCCCTCGGATTCATAACCGTACTGTTATCAGCTTTTTTCGCCCGTTACACCCTCACACCGATGCGCCGATCTTTGCTTCTGATGGAAAATTTTCTCAAAGACATTATTCACGACCTCAACACTCCGGTATCGTCTATACTCCTTAATAGCCAGCTTTTAAAACGCAAATACACCGATGAGGAGATTGACCGTATATACATCAGTGGACAAACGATTACAGGGCTATATAAAAATCTCGAAGTGTTGTATCGGCAGCTTCCTATCGAGCAAGATGAGGTACGATTGGATACTTTTTTACACGAACGAATCCGCTATTTTCAAACCCTTTATCCCTCCCTTTCACTAACGCTTGAAGGTGAGCGTGAAATGAGTATTTCCATTAACAGAGATATTCTGATGAGAATCGTTGATAATCTCCTCTCTAATGCCTGCAAATACAATCGTTCGAACGGTCAGGTCACTGTGCGATACGATCAAACCTCCATAGAGATCATTGATACAGGGATCGGAATCAAACATCTCGACAAAGTTTTTCACCGTTTTTATAAAGAGACTGAACGAGGGCTTGGGATGGGTCTGCATATCGTCAAAACCCTCGCCGATAGAGTCGGTATTGCGATAGAGATAGAGAGCCAAAAAGGGATAGGTACGCATGTAACGATACATTTTTTACGCTAATACTTCGTTAATGCTTTTTGGTTAGAGTTCCATTAAATTGATAAGATGGAGCAATAAAAGCATATGAAAAAGATTAATCGTAGAGATTTTTTAGGTGCAGGTCTTATTCTCGGTGCATCCACTCTCTTAGGTCAAGAAACCTCCAAAAATTTACTTCCTCAAGGTGAGGAATTCATCCCTCCTGTTATTGCGTTTCCGGAAAAAATGCCCATGAAAACTATCTCAGATCGTCCTCCTCTATTAGGTTCCGCAAGAGGGCGAGAATTGTTCACCCAAGCTATCACACCGAACAATCAATTTTTCGTCCGCTGGCATCTCCCTGATATTCCGACTTATATCAATCTGAACGAATTTCGTCTCGAAGTGAAAGGTTCTGTTTCTACACCTCTTTCTTTGAGCATCGATGATTTGAAAAGCAAATTTGAACCCGCAGAAGTAACCGCCGTCCTCCAATGCGGAGGTAACAGCCGTAAATATTACGCGGTTACCGGACAAGCTACTCATGGTGTCCAATGGGATCACGACGCAATGGGATGCGCTATCTGGAGGGGAGTACGTCTCAAAGATATCCTCAATCGTGCAGGAGTTAAGAGTTCCGCTAAATGGATTGGCTTGAACGGGTTGGAAAAGCCGGCAATGGATGAAACTCCCGATTTTTTCCGTGAAATGGAGATTGAGGAGGCTCTCGAAGATCAGATTATTGTTGCCTATGCGATGAATGGTGAAGACCTGCCTTATCTCAACGGTTTTCCGATTCGTCTTGTCATACCGGGTCATTTTTCAGATAGTTGGGTCAAAATGCTCTCAGAGGTCATGGTCATGGATACCTATCGAGAAAGTTTCTTTATGGATGTCGCCTACACAGTTCCTGATAATGATTGTGAATGTGTTATTTCAGGAAACGATTTCGAGTATAAGCGCAAACCTATTGCCGCGATGAAAGTAAAATCGGTCATTGGTTATCCTTTACCAGGTACGGCGATCAAAAAAGGGTCTCGCGTTAAAATTGCAGGAGTTGCCTTCGATCAGGGCAAAGGGATCAAAGAGGTAATGATTTCTCTTGATAGTGGAAAAAACTGGAGTGCGGCTAAACTGGGTGAAGATCACGGCAAATTTGCATTTCGCCCGTGGAGTTATGAGTGGGAACCCAAAACCAAAGGGGAATATACAATTATGGTGCGTGCCATCAACCGAATCGGTAATATACAACCGATGCCTCACGAAATCGGCTGGAATGCCGGAGGGTACCAATACAACGCCGTTGATTCTGTTAGCGTTCAGATTGTATAAGGGGATCAAATGAAAAAAATTATTTTACTCAGTGCACTTTTGATTTCTATCTCTTTTGCCCAAGTTGCACAGCCGATAGAGATTCCTTATGTCGATTACCCTATGGTAAAAGGAGACCATGATGAAGTGGCACAGCAATACTGTCTCATTTGTCATTCATGGGGATATATCCTCAATCAGGGAAAAAAAAGTCGTCCCTATTGGAGTGGAACGGTCCAAAAAATGGTGAATGAGTTCAAGGCTCCTATCAGTAAAGAAGAGCAGCAAACGATTATTAATTATCTCGTCAAACATTATGGCTATGAAAATAGTGTTTCCGGGCACTAGGTTCATATTGTTACCAAATGAAAAATTTATATTTTATTATTTGATATTTTTATGATAAAGGCCAAGGATTTATATGCTAATCGGTAATATTTCAGCTATGAATATCTGGTCATTTGATTTTGCATGGGCATTTTTAGCACTCCCTCCGATACTCTATTGCCTCTACCGTTGTAAAGTCATCCCCCAAAAACGGTACTTTCCCCATTTGCAATTTTTCGGCAACCCGGGAAAATGGCGGAATTTAGAGTGGCTCTTCAAAGCACTTGCCGTGACGCTGATGGTGGGAGCCCTGGCAACACCCGTCGTGGTCGATTATTCCGATCCCCGCAACCGAAACGGCATCGATATCGTCCTCTCGCTTGACGGGAGCGGGTCGATGAATGCATCCGGCTTTTCGAAAGAGGAACCGAGATTGTCGCGCTTTGAAGTGGTGCAAAAAATCGCCTCCGATTTTGTGATGAAGCGCATCGAAGACAATGTGGGTGTGGTACTGTTCGGCGATTTCGCATTTATCGCAACGCCGGTGACCTATGAAAAAGAGATCGTTTCGGAAATGATCGGGTATCTTAGCCACGGAATGGCGGGGCAGAATACCGCCATCGGCGAGGGGATCGCGATGGGGGTGAGGGCATTGCGGGACTCAAAAGCCAAAAGCAAGGTCATTATCCTCCTTACCGACGGTGAGCACAACAGCGGCTCCATCTCCCCTAAAGAGGCGGTGGCGATGGTAGGCAAAGAGCATATCCGACTCTATACGATCGGAATAGGCCAGAAAGGTGAGTTTGACAATGCTCTGCTCAAACAGCTCGCCCATGACGGCCACGGAAAGTTTTTTGCCGCTGCGAACGAAAAAGAGCTTCAGAGCGTCTACGATGAGATCGATATGCTGGAGCGCTCAAAGATCAAAAGCAAGCAGCATACCTTCGAAGAGCACTATTACCAGTGGTTCGGTGCCGCGGCATTGGGCGTTCTTCTGATCTTGATGTGGCGCAGGAGAATCGGGTCATGATGTTTTTAACACCGTTATGGCTTGGCGCCCTTGTGATTGTTCCGCTGTATGTTTGGCAGGTTAAGCGCAGCGGATGGTCCAAACAGGGGTGGCTCTTGGCATCCATAGCCCTTTTAATCCTCTCTCTTGCACGTCCGGTATTGCCGCAAAAACCGGTTACGGCCGAAGAGGCGGGATCGGATGTGATCTTTGCGGTGGATCTGTCGTATTCGATGCGGGGAACCGATCTTGCCCCCAGCCGTCTGGAAGTGGCAAAAAAACTGCTGTACGACGTCGTTCGGAGTGATCAAAAAGACCGGTTCGGTGTCATCGGATTTACTACAAGTGCCATCGTCCTCTCGCCGCTGACCAAGGATACTGAGATGCTTGAGCATCTTTTTTCTTCTCTTGATGAGTCGCAGATCATCACCAAAGGGACGAACGTGATGAGTGCATTGGAACTCTCCCGTAAAATGTCCCATTCGGCACGTCCGATAGTGATCTTGCTCACCGATGGGGGAGATGAAGCATCGTATGAAAAAGAGAGCTCTTTTGTAAGGGATAACAATCTGGCACTCAGTGTCGTGATGTTGGCAACAAACAATGGAAGTACCCTTCCGACATCCGAGGGATCGTCTTTAAAAGACGAAAACGGACATATCGTCGTCAGTGCACGCAATGACGCGATTGAAGAGATCGTTAATAAGGGAAAGGTTATCCGAAATACACGAGCGGGAGAAATACTTTCGCTCATCGATTCCGCCCGCGAAAACGATTTTACGGGTAAAACATCGGTGATGCGCTATCAAGAACTTTTTTACGTCCCTCTCATGTTGTCATTGATCGCTTTTGTTGCGGCGTTTACGACCGTCGGCAAAAAAATCTCCCGTCTGTTTATACCGGCACTGGCATTGATCGGCGTATCGGCACAGGGGGGGATGCTCGATTTTGGGTATATCTATTTAGCCGAAATAAATTACACGCACGGAAATTTTGAGCGGTCCGCCGAGCTGTATCGCCATGTTGAGGGGGAGAGAGCCCGCTATAACCGTGCGAATGCCCTCTATAAAGCGGGAAAATATGCCGATGCGTTGGGACTTTACCGCTCAATCCGCAGCAACAATGCCTCTTTTAAAGCCAACATTTTTTACAATATGGGCAATTGTCATATACGTCTGCAGGAGTTCGGCGAAGCGCGCGAGTCGTTTTTGAAATCTCTGACGCTTCGCTATACCAGAGCCGCCGATCAAAATCTTCGTGCAATTACGGAAGTAAAAGAACATCAGACACTGAATGTCCGCAAAGAGAAAAATGACAGCTTCGCTTCCGAGGAGAATAAACCGACGGGAGCGAAAAAAACCTCAAAAGAGGGGGGCGGCTCCAATATGAAAACCGATACCGCATCCGGAGGCGGAGGCGATGAGGGGAAGAGGGCGCAAAGCGATCCGAGGTTTTCGATGTCGCAGGGTAAAGCTGCGCTCAGCTCACGCCAATATGAGCTGATCAATCAAAGGAGTGTGCATGAGACGAAGCCTTGGTAGGGCGGTGATACTGATGGTATTATGTCCGCTTCTGGGGTGGGGGGCAATGTATCAGTGGAGCGTTCTCAAATCCCCTCAAAGCCTCTATGTCAATCAAAGCGGGGTCATACGCTATGAGTGTACCTTTTCAACCAGTGCGGCGGATTATACGATCACTTTTAACCCTATAAGCAATGAAAGCTACAAAGTTTCAATATTGACGCAGCGCGATCAGATCATCGGGGGAAAGCGGGTGCAGACGTTTGACGTACTGATTACCCCGAAAAAAGAGGGAAATATCGATGTATCGTTGGAAGCATTGATACGCCATACGACTTTCGCCTCAATCGAGAACGCGTCGATCGGACGGGATAACGTCAAAAAATACGATTTCGACGATGAAAAAGCGCATTTGCCGAAAGTAGTGATTGAGGCCAAACCCAACAGTGCGGCGCTCAGCGGAGAACTTTCACTGGAGGTAAAAGTCGATAAGCGTAATGCGCTTGCCCACGAGCCGGTTCATCTAAGCCTCTATATTCGGGGACGCGGAAATCTCGATCAGTATACTCCGTATGAACTCAACATCAGCGGAGTCAACATTTTTGGTGAGGAACCGATACGTGATATTTCTCCGGATCCGGCCGGGTTTGCGGGGGAGATACGTCAGGAGTTCGCCATTGTGAGCGATAAAAGCTATGTCATCCCGAGTATTACCCTCGATGTCTTTGATTCGACAACGCAAAAAATCAAACGGCTTCAAAGCGATAGTATCGCGATAGAGGTCGCTCAGGGGTTTGAGCGCTCCGATCTTCTCGATCCTCCGGGCTTGCGTGACTGGAGCAATTTGGCACGATACAGCCTCTATGCGGCATTGGTGATTGCGGGTGCAGTGTTGGGAGAAATCGCACGACGGTTATGGAGATTGCGCCCCCGTCGAAAATCAAAGCAGTTCTGGGATGAGGCTAAAAACCCGAAAGAGCTGGCGATGTTCCTTGCTCTAAGCGGTGATAAGCGGTATGACGAGATTATCGGCTTGCTTGAATCGGGTGCGGTCGGATTAGGTGAAGCTAAAAAGAAATTAAGTACACTCACAACAGATAAAGAGGAAATAGCATGATAGAAACAATTAATACGATCCGTTCCGAGGTTTCCAAAGTCGTTGTCGGTCAGGAGAAGATGATCGACGGGCTGTTGATCGGCTTGCTGTGCGACGGTCATATTCTGATCGAGGGGATTCCGGGACTGGCAAAAACGACGACGGTCAAAGCCCTCTCGCAGAGTTTGGGTCTGGAATTCAAACGGGTGCAGTTTACCCCCGATTTGCTGCCGAGCGATATTTTGGGAGCTGAGGTATACGATCCGAAAAACAATGCGTTCAAAATTAAAAAAGGGCCTATCTTTACCAATCTTCTCCTTGCCGATGAGATCAACCGCGCCCCGGCCAAAGTCCAGTCGGCACTGCTCGAAGTGATGCAGGAACGGCAGGTGACGCTGGGGGATGAGAGTTTCAAACTCGAATCGCCATTTTTGGTCATGGCGACCCAAAACCCGATTGAAAACGAGGGGGTATACCCCCTTCCCGAAGCGCAGCTGGATCGCTTTATGCTCAAAATTACCGTCGGTTACAACACTGCCGAAGAGGAACTCGCTATCGCACGTCGTATCGCATCCTCAACGGCCGAGGCGATATATGCCGTGATCGACGCGGATACGCTTCATGCCCTCAAAGAGAGGGTGAAGACGATCCATATCGATGAAGAGGTCGAGCGGTACATGATCGCCCTTGTAACGGCAACCCGTGAACCTGAAAAATTCGGACTTGAATCGATCAAGCGGTATTTGCAGTTCGGTGCCAGCCCCCGCGTAAGTATCGATATGTTCAAAGCGGTGCGAGCCGTTGCCTTTTTGCGCGGAAAAGAGTTTGTCAGCCCGAGTGATATTGCCTCCATCATCAAAGAGCTGATGCGGCACCGTATCGTATTGAGTTATGAGGCGGAAGCCGAAGAGGTTAAGGTCGATGATTTGATCGAGCAGATCATCAAAGCGGTACCGATTCCGTAACTATGAAAAACAGCCGCCATATTCTTCTCAAAGCTCGACGCCAGATTATCGGTGATCGTATCGGCAATAACCCCTCCATGTTTCGGGGGGAAGGGTACGATTTTATCGAATTGCGCGAATACGTCAGCGGCGACGATACCCGCCATATCGACTGGAACATTACGGCCAAAATGCAGCGTCCGTTTATCAAAGTTTTTAGAGAAGAGCGTGAACTCTCCGTCGTAACGGTGGCGATGCTCGGAGGGAGTCTGCATTTCGGTCAGGAGCGGTTCAAAATTGATGCGCTTGCCGAAGCGGTGGCATTGATCGGCTATTCGGCTCTGGCTAACGGGGATCTTTTTACCCATATCGACTTTTCCGAAACCCTCCGCAACGAGGTGCGTGCGAGCAAAAAACGTTTTGCCGTAGCGCAGAGCGTCGAGGGGATCATGGATACGCCGATACTGCAGCACCGTGCTGATTATAATGCGATGGCATCATCGCTCTACCGCCGATTAAAACGGCGCTCCTTGATCGTCGTTATCGGCGATTTTTTCGAGATTCCCGATTTGCGGCTGCTGGCAAAGAAACACGAAGTCGTGGCCGTCGTCGTGCGTGACCGTTTCGAAGAGAAACCCTCCCCGATGGGGTTCAGCGCCCTGATTGACCCGCAAAGCGGTGCGGTGTTGGAGGGGGATTTCAATGCCCGCAGTGTCCGTAAATATCATGAGAAAGTCCGTGAACACGATGCGGGACTGTTTGATCGGCTGCGGCGTGATGGAATCCGAGCGGCAAAACTCTATACCGATGCTTCGGTTTCGGTGGTACTGCGAAGATTATTTGAGGGGCGCGTATGAGCCAGATGGCAGACATTCCCGTGAATGACATCGCACCGCTCGTTCAGGTTCACGATTATTCAATTTACCTTTTCGGCGGTTCTGTGACGATTGCATTTGTCATAACCTTGAGCCTTATTCTGTTCGTTCTCAAAAAATGGCGCGCTCGCCGGCTCAGCGAACGAAAACGTCTCTATCACCTTTTAGGATCGATCGATCTCTCCGATTCTAAACGCGCAGCGTATAAAATCAGCGAACTCGGCAGGATATTTTCTGCCGATAATGAACGTACCGAGCGTGCTTATCACAATCTTTTTGAACGTCTGGAACCGTACAAATATGCTCCTAAAGTAGAACCGTTTACCGAAGAGGTAGTCGGATACTATCGTCTTTACCTCGAGATCATCGATGTTTGAGGGGATCTATTTTCAGTTTCCGAAACTGGCCTTTCTCCTCTTTTTTTTTCTCGCCTGTGAAGCGCTTTGTCCCCTTCGATCCAATCCCCTCTATTTCCCCCGTCCCATCTTATTCGGTGAAGTTGGGGTAAAGCCGCCGATATGGTTGTGGATCGCCAAATGGGCGATGATTGCGTTTTTAGTTATTGCATTGATGTCTCCCGTGCGCGATCGCGAAGCTGCCCGTCATGAGAGAGGCTGGGATATACTTTTGATTGTCGATCCTTTATTGACAGGTACGGCGGCGATTCCGCAAATCATCTCATTTATGAATCGACGCATGGACGAGAGGATAGCGCTTTGGGTCCCTGAAAACACTATTGTCCCTTTGACGTATGAGCATAAAGCCCTTATTTCTATCCTCAAGCAGACTCCTGTGCCTGAATCTTCCGGAGAAGCTACCCTAAATATCAGCCGTTTTTTCGCTACGTCGCAGGAGGGGCATAAAGTCGCCATAATATTTTCAGAAAATCCGAAATCTTTTCTCACTACTTTGCCGATCGGGATTCAAACGGCAATGATCTCTCCACTCAAGGAACCGCAGTGGGCAGATACGCTCAACCGAACCTATCCCTCCTATAAGGTTAAACAATCTCATCGATATTTTGATTACTATTACGTCTATCCCCTCTTTTTAGGATTTCTTTCGATGCTGGCGTATTTGTACGGACGCAATCAAAAAGGGATCCGATGAGTTTTTTGCATGCCGAATTTTTTGTCTGGATGGTTCTGCCGGTTCTTGTACTGTTTTATTTCTGGCAGACTCAAAAGTCCCCCCATTCCGCCGTATTCGGCGAAGCCGTTTTTAACCGCCTGCATGCGCCGGAAATTACGATGGGGCTGCGAACCAGAAATATTTTGTTTTTGATTGCCGCCCTTTTGCTGATCGCTGCTATGGCACAGCCTGTGATACTTCAGGACGAAGCGGCATCGGAGGGGAGGGCAGACGTATTGATCGCTTTGGATCTCTCCAAAAAGTCGCTTGAAGCATTTGAAGAAGAGAAACGAACGGCGATCAATACGATCCGACGTCTTAAGGGGGAGAATATCGCCGTATTCGGCTATGATACACGGCCCTATCGTATCACTCCCTACACGACGGATTCGGAAATGGCGGCGGCATTGGTCAGCGGGTTGGATTCTGAGGTCATGCGGCAGTTTAAAAGCGATAGCTCAGCGCTAGATAAATTCCGATCCGACGAGGGGATGATAATTATTATCGGAGATCCGACAAATGAGCATAATACCCGGCTTTCCGGGATTATTGAGAGGATAGAAAAAATCAAAACCGCTCAGCGCCTTTATGTTCATGTACCCCTTTTCTACTATCCTCTGGGACTGGCGATGGTGCTGATTTGGATAGCCCTCTCTTCGATGAGTAAACGGCGTAGCGTCCCCGCCGCCGCGATTTTAATGGCGCTTAGTATAGGGAATGTTTCGGGGCATGCGGGGATATTGGACTTTCAAATACTCAATAGCGGATATAGAGCATACGAAAAAGGCGATTACCTCCAAAGCGCACACTATTTCAAATCATACCAAAATGCTCACGACTCTCCTGAAATACGTTATAACATTGCCAATGCCCTTTATAAGGCCGGAGCGTATCGGGAAGCACTGTATTGGTATCGGCAGGTTCATACGAGCAACCCGCTTTTAGCGCAAAAAGCAGCCTATAACCTCTCTCTTTGCGAAGCCAAGATCCATATCGGGAGCAAAAGCGGTGAAAACCAAAAAAGGGATCGGGATGAGCCGATTTCACACGAAATTCAGCCACTACCGAAAAAGAGTCCTAACGAGATAAAGACGCGTCTTTATCCTATGTGAAAATTTCATAGAGTTTATTGGCACCTTTCATTTCACGGCGCAATTCGGCATAATCTTCATTTTTGAGAGCGGTTTTTAGCGTTTGCAGCTCCACTTCGAAGAGCTCGACCGCTTCGAGGACATTTTCACGGTTTTGGCGAAAGATATCCTCCCACATCGCCGGAGAACTTTTTGCCAATCGGCTCATCGATCTAAATCCCCCTGCGGCAAGGGTAAGGATGTTTTCTTTCTCTTCCTGTGCCAATACGGTATTGGCGAGTGCATAGGAGATGACGTGGGGCATATGGCTGATAAAGGCGGCATGGCGGTCATGCTGCGCGGCACCCATCGTGCGGATCTGCATCCCGATCGCCTGAAAAATACGAAGTGCCGTATCGCGCTGAGTAGCTCCGCTGTGCTCCAGATCACACAATACGACCACTTTTTCAGCGTACAGGCCTTCCAATGCGGCGCTCGGACCGAATTGCTCGGTTCCCGTCATCGGATGGGCGGCGACGACGTTTGAACGGATAACAGGGGGAATGGCATCGACAATGAGGGCTTTGGTACTTCCCAAATCGATCAATGTTTTATCGCTTCCGGCCAAATCGGTCGATTTTTGCAAGAATTCGATAACACCGTTGACGGGGATGGCCAGGAAAATGACATCACACTCTTGTTTCAGCTCTTCAAAACTCATAAACGATTCGACCAGTTTCCGTTGCAGCGCTATTTTCTGATGCTCTTCATTATGATCGCACCCGACGATAGAAGAGATAAAAGAGAGGTGTTTCAACGCCAGTGCCATTGAACCTCCCATTAATCCTAGCCCTACAATACCGATCTTCATGATTCCCCTTTGTGCAATATAGTGCTATTTTAGCCCTTTTAAGTTTAATTTACGCTCCAATTAATCGTTAGAGTGATAGAATGGGAGACTATTTTAACGCAATGGAAATTTTGGCTTGAAAACAATTACCCTCTCTTTGATAGTCGCAAGTGCATTAGTGCACGCATCTGCGCAAAACGTCCAATCGATCCACTATGACGGAATGGTTCATATTTCCGAAGCTGTCGCAAAGCGGCTTAATGAGGTTAAAGTCGGTGAGCCTTTAAATGCTGCCGCCGTTGATAAAACGGTTAAAAACTTTTTCGAGCAAGGCTATTTTGAAGATGTTTGGGCAGAGGAAGAAGAGGGGAAAGTCACTTTTCATTTCAAAGAGAAACCGACTATCTCTAAAATCGAGCTGAAAGGGTATAAAGAGAACGATGAAGAGGCAAAAAAAGCTTTGCTTCAAATCGATAAAGGTTCTCTGTATGATCCTAAAAGAGTCGAAGAAGCCAAAAAGCGGATTGTCGATGCGTTGAGCCAGGACGGTAAAATTGATTCGGTGGTCGAAATCGAGACCGAAAAGCTTGAAAACGGCAGTATGCGTGTTACCTTTATTGCCAATGAAGGGCAGGAAATTATCATTAAAAAGCTCACTTACGCGGGAGTTTTAACACAGGATTCCGAAGAGTTCGACAGCATGATCGCCAATAAAGAAGAGCAGTTTATGGGGTGGATGTGGGGACGTAACGACGGTAAGATGAAAGTGGCCGAGTTGCAGTACGACCCGCTCCGAATCCGCGATTTTTATATGCAGCGCGGTTTTCTCGATGCCAAAATCGACGAGCCGTTTGTAGCGGTCGATTTTGATCACTATACGGCCCAGATGAGCTATAACATCTTTGAAGGGGATGTTTACCGCGTATCCGATATTTTGCTGTTTCAAGATACCAAAGTGATTGACGATCAGGCGCTTCTGGACGTCATCACCTTGGAAAAAAACAAACCGTTCAATATCAAAACGTTCCGTGAGGATGCGGAGCGGATCAAGACAAAAATTGCCGATTTGGGATACGCTTACGTTCAGGTACAGCCCGATTTGAAAAAAGATAAAGAAGGGAAAAGCGTTGATGTCGTATACCGCATTATCCCGGGCAAAAAAGTACATATCCGTAAAGTGATCATTTCAGGGAATAACCGAACGCTGGACCGTGTAGTCCGGCGTGAGCTTTTCTTGGCACCGGGCGATCTTTATAGCTTGACAAACCTCAAAGACTCCCGTAATGCGATCGGGCGTACCGGATATTTTGAGAGTAATACGATTGAAGAGAAACGGATTGATGATGAGACGATGGATCTTATCGTCCAAACCAAAGAGGCACCGACAGGGAATATTCAGCTCGGTGGAGGATACGGGAGCTTCGGCGGTATCTTGGTCAGTGTGGCGGTGAGCGATCGCAATATTTTTGGTTCCGGGATCAATGTCGGGCTCAATCTTGAGAAATCTCAGCGTACCAGCAACTACTCTTTCAATATTTCCAACCCGCGTCTCAACGACAGTGATTTCAGCGGCAATTTTTCCGTCTATAACAGTTCGACCGAATACGATAGCTATAGCACCGATTCCAAAGGGATAAGTGTCGGAACGGGACACCGCTTTAACCGTTTTGTAAACGGCTATGTGGGGTACAACTATTCACAAAACAGCTACAGCGATATTGATCTTAATACGACAACGCTTGATCCACGCTATTACGAAAGCTACTCTAAAAGCTCTGTCGTCGTTTCGGCGACGTTTGACAATACCGATGACTATTACGTTCCGCGTGAGGGGATGACACTTTCGGAGAGTATCGAAATGGCCGGGGTCGGCGGGGATGCGGAGTTTTGGAAAAGCCGTACCACTTTCGGCGTCTATCAAGGGCTTCAGAAATGGACCGATTTTGACCTGATCCTTCGCTATAAAGCCCGCTTTAACTATGCCAGTGAAGGGGGCGGTTATCTCCCGCTGGGTGAGAAATTCTATATGGGGGGGATCGGTTCGGTTCGCGGATATCAAGCATACTCCATTTCACCGACAAAAGGGGTTGACAGAAACGGAGATCCGTATAAAATCGGCGGAACTCAAACGTTTTCCAATAACCTTGAGTTCAGTGTCCCTCTGGTTCCGGAAGCAAAAATGCGGGCAACGGCATTCATCGATTACGGTATGATCGGTGAGAGCAGTATAAGCGAGATCAAACGCGGAGGTTACGGGGTTTCTTTAGAATGGTTCAGCCCTGTCGGACCGCTTCAGCTTGTATTCGCCAATCCGATCGGCGATAAAGAGCACGATGATATCGCCCACTTCGAATTTACAATCGGGCAGAGATTTTAGATTATAACATCATCGGAGCCATACCCTATAAAGGGCACGTGAGCTCCGATTGTACGCTAACGCTAAGTTTTACCCTCTTCGTGGCACTAAGACTTCGGCAGTAGGCCCAAAATCACTTGTGATTTTAAAGCAATTACTTCATAACCTTCTAACTTAAGCAAATACCACCGACAGATTTTTAGGCAGAACGATATTTTTGAGCTGCTCGCGTGCCAGGTAGGTAGATTTTCCGCCGATAATTAATTGATTGCCCTCTAGGCTGAGTTCAATCTCAGAAGCATCGACCCGTGCCGCCAACAGGATATGCGAGAGCCACAATAGGGAACTTAGGGTATCGAGCGTAGCGTTGTCGGGCAAAAGTTTCCCATAACCGTCTTTGGGAATCAAGGATGAGGAACTGGCCCCTTTTTTAAATAGCAGAAGATGGGAGATCAAAGCCAACTGCGGATGGCTGAGACCGTAATCGAGTGCGCTCATGGCTAGATAGTGGCTATGGCGCTGATAGGCGTAGTAACGAATCCCGATTCCGATAGAGAGGAGTTTTGCGGCAATGGCAAGCTCATACCGATAGGACGGATCGATTTCCAGAGGAATATGCAGCAGTGCAAAAAGCCGTTTGCTTAAATGGGCACATTGCTGGGCGTGGGTACTGTGCTGGGCGTAGGTATCGAGAAGATATCGGACACTCGGGTTATAGTTAGCCGGAAATGTGTCCCCGGAATTACGGAGCATATCACTCAAAAATACCCCTTCTCGAACACCGACCCCGCTACAGATCAATGTTTTGGCCTGAATATGGCGTATGATACGATCCAAGATAAGGGTTCCGGGTTTTATGGTGTCGAAACGATCGGGTTTGATAAACAGCGATTTGAGTTTTTTGGGTGCGGCCTCCATTATTTGGCCTGCAAAACGCAAAAATGCAGTACTGTCGGTCGTATAGGCATGAAGTTTATTGAGAGGATATGACTCTTTCTTCATTAACGCACGGGAGAGGGCACGAAAGGTCCCTCCGACTCCGATGAGGGCTTCGGTTGAGAGGCTGCTAGGGAGCTGTTTTAGCGCTTCGTCAATATAGGCGATTGCACCGGGAATATTATCGGTATCGAAGAAGAGCTCTTTTATCCGTACCGTTCCGATATTAAGAGAGTAGAGCTGTTCTACTTTACCGTTACGCAGCAGTGCGAATTCGCTTGATCCGCCGCCGACGTCGACACTGAGCGCTTCGAGGGTCGGAGGGAGAAGATTGGCACAGGCTACACCGCCGAAATAGGCTTCTTTTTCACCGCTGATTACTTTGATCGACAATGAATATTCCCGACGTATCCGAGAGAGAAAAATATTGGCGTTAGGGGCATCGCGAACGGCCGAAGTAGCGACACAGAGAATCTTTCTCGCATCGAAAGATTTGGCAATGGATAAAAATTCGCCCAGTGCTAGAGCCGTACGGTCCATCGCATCAGATTGAAGATATCCGCCGTTTTTATAGGCGTTTTCACTGATGCGGACGGAACTCTTAACTTCGTGAAGGATATGAAAGGCGAAACGGCTTGTTTTTTGAAATACCGCCAGGCGCATGGAATTGCTTCCAATATCGATGACGGCGGTACATTTTGCCATTTACTCCTCTTCTTCCATCAGTTGTTTGTGTTTATAAAGAAGCTCTTGCATCGTTTCGACGTTGTCTTTATCCGGAATAATACAATCGACCGGACAGACGGCAATACAAGCAGGCTCATCGTAGGTTCCTACACATTCGGTGCAGCGGTCTGGATCGATGATATAAATCGGGTCGCCCTCTTCAATTGCATCCATCGGGCACTCTTCACGGCATGCGTCGCATGCGATACATTCATCGACTATTAGTAGTGGCATAGATTAAACCTCGGTGTTTATATATTGGTGGTTGCGCGATTTATAGCGAAACGAACCTTTGAGCATTTTTAAACGGTTTGCTTTTATCGTTGCGGAATGACGCAACACAGTTTCGAGGGGAGGATAAGGCGGGCACATGTGCCGTCGATTCCGTCCTCTCTATTTGTTAAAGTAATAGTAGCTCCTATCGCTTCTGCGGCACTTTTGGCTAAAAAGAGCCCCAACCCTACACCCGACTTGTTTCCTTGGCGTTTAAACGGTGCAAATAGATCGACACTCTCATCGATACCGCATCCCTCATCAATCACTTCGATAACGATCCCTACCCCGTTCATATGGCTTTGAAAAAGGATAGTTTTTCCCTCCGGAGTAAATTTGAGAGCATTCTGCAAGAAATTCTGCAAAATTTGATTGAGAAGGGTTACTTGCAATACGGCACTGAAAGCATCGGGCTCAAATCGGGTGAGGAGCGTTTTGTTTTCGCTGTTTGCCAAGAGCTTGAAATCACCTTCCCATTTTTTTAGGATTTGGATAATATCGGTTTGCACCGGGATTTCAAGTTGTGCCCCCTCTTGACGCCCGATATTGAGGATGTCGGCGACGATTTTATTCATCTCATCGACACTTTGATTCGTAATCTTGATGGCTTCGATGTACTCTTCGGGAGTCCGCTTTTTAATCAGCGTGACCTGATTTTTAAGTTTGATGACGGCGAGAGGGGTCTTAAGCTCATGTGCCGCACCGATGAAGAGCTCTTTTTGGTATTTGACGAAGTTTTGAATACGGGCAATGAGACGGTTGAGAGTCTCACCCAGAGGTTCAAATTCATCAGGGAGCTGTTCGACTTTGATAGGGCGGATCAAATGCTCGTTCATGTTGGCTAGCCGGCGGCTCAGTGCACTGATCGGAGCGATCAGCATTTTTGAAAACGCGATGGCATAGAGGATAATGACGACAAAACCGACGGCATTGATAAGATAAATCGAGTTCATGATTTTTCGGAGCAGCCGCTTGGTCGGGGTGATGTCACGGCTCACTTTCAGATACGACGAGTGTTCAAAGTCAAACGGGTAGATGAGCGTCAGCGTCGTGCTTTTGTCTTTATGGGTTGTTTCGTAAAAATCGAGGTGTTCATCGTTTTGGCTCAGGGTTATGAGCTCTACCGTAAGTCCCATCATAGTATCGGCATTATTCTGCTGGGTGGATAAAAGGGATTTATACGAGGAGATATTTTCGGCGTAACCGATCAGCTCAGCCTGTTTTTCGTCGTAAATCGATTGTTTGATAAAAAGATACAAAAAGGAGGAAAAAAGGATAACCAATGCCGCCGAAGCGACAATGAGTTGAAAGAGAAAGCGTCGTCTTATGCTTCTTTTGGAAAACAAAAGCGGTATCCTCGGCGGCGTACAGTTTCGATCGTAGTAATTCCGAGCGGTTTATCCATTTTTTGGCGGATTTGGTTGATTGCAACCTCGATAACGTTCGGAGTAACGAGTTCAGGCTCTTCCCAGATCGCATCAAGCAATTGCTCTTTAGAGACGATTTGGTCACGGTGACGGGCAAGGTGAGTCAATACTTCGAAAGGTTTCCCTTTAAGTTCGATCTCTTTTTCTTTATAGATGATTTTTTCCTCTTCAGGATTGATCGTCAAATCATCGATTTCGATGATATTGCTTCCACCGAAACGTAAGCGTGCTTCGATACGGGCGACAAGGACGTCAAAATCAAACGGTTTGCGGATATAATCATCGGCACCCGATTTAAGTGCTTCGATTTCGCTTTCGTTGTCATCACGTGCCGAGAGAACAACTACTACGGTTTTAGGCGTGTTGCTTTTAATGTCTGGGATGATATCGACGCTGTTACCGTCAGGCAACATCCAATCCATCAAGATTAGGTCATAATTACGGATATCGAGATAATATTCGCCGTCTTTTAACGTTTCAACGACGTCGCTTTGGTAACCAAATTCTTTGAGCCCTTCTGCAAGGGTTTTGTTGAGGGTTACTTCATCTTCAATGATCAGAATACGCATTCAGATTCCTCATTTACGGAAATTTTGCCGAAATGATACCACAGTTTTAGAATTTTTTAAACTTTTTTTCAATTTTTTTTAAAAAATGAAATTTTTTTGAACACCGACGGTGCAATTTGGAAGAATATTCGGTTTTCGGAAGGTAAGTGAAAGGGCATCGATTAACGGAAAAGAGAGCTTTAATTTTGCTGCGAGAACCTCAAGAGCAGTTTCAATCAGCTCAAATTGCTCCGTTTGTACGGTTGTTTCAATCATGCAGGCTATGTCGGCGTAATTGATGAAATTGTCGCCGGTGTAGGTATAGTCGATAGTGCAGTCGATTTGCACCTGTTGTGGGTCGGTACGCTCAAAATCGAGAATCCCGATGATCGCATCGAAGGTAAGATTCTCGATTAATATTTTCATGCGACCCGTTTCTCTTCCCCTTTGACAAGGCGGACAAAGTTGGGGATATGTTTATAAAAAAGGATAAAAGCGATAAAAAGTACCGGAGCGTGAAACATCGCAGGATAAAGGATAAATGAGGAGACGACAAGAGCGGCAAGCCCGAGCATCGAAGAAAGTGATGAGATACGGATTGTTTTGGCGGCAACCGCCCATACGACCAGAGCGATTACCGTCGGGACCGGAAGCATGACTGCCATAACGCCCATCCCCGTCGCAACCCCTTTGCCCCCTTCAAACCACATATACGGGCTAAAGCAGTGTCCGACAACCGCCAAGACGGCAACAAGCCATTGGGCGCTGTCGCTGAGTTCGAAGTATTTGGCGGCCAGGACGACAATAATCCCTTTAAGTGCATCGAGTGCGAGGGTTGCCGCACCCAGTTTTTTCGCGAGAGAGGGGTTGGTCTCTTTGACAACGCGCAAAACATTCGTAGCTCCGATGCTTTGTGATCCGGCTTCGGTAATATTGACTCCGGCGAACACTTTTGCCAAAATGAGTCCGAACGGGATCCCGCCCAAAAGATAGGCGGCGAGGTAAAATTGAACATTGAGATTAAATAAAAAATCCATTTGAGTCCTTGTTGTGGATAAACGAAGCGCTATTATAAATCACCGATGGTTACAACTGCCTAAAAAAGTGCTGAAGGAAATTTGCGCTTCAAGAAGCGGGTGGGCTGAGTAGGTTATAATAACCCTCTTATCAGCATAACAAGGATTATGGGTTTGAATACCGAAGAATTGAAACAAAAAATCATCGATTTAAAAAATCGCCTCAGTGTAACGGTCGTAGCACACTTCTATCAACGCGACGAAGTGTTCGAGATGGGGGATATTACCGGCGATTCGCTTGAGCTTGCCAAGCGCACTATGGCGGATGATAAAGAGTTCGTCGTATTTTGCGGTGTGGGA
This sequence comes from Sulfuricurvum kujiense DSM 16994, assembly GCF_000183725.1. NCBI lineage: Bacteria > Pseudomonadati > Campylobacterota > Epsilonproteobacteria > Campylobacterales > Sulfurimonadaceae > Sulfuricurvum > Sulfuricurvum kujiense. The sequence goes on from NC_014762.1 coordinate 427,994, forward strand.
TTTATGGGACAAAGCGTCAAAATCCTCAGCCCTGAAAAACGGGTCGTGATGCCGAAAGTCGCCTGCTGTGCGATGGCAAAAATGATCGACGGACTCTATTACGACCAGTCGATCGCTAAGCTAGAAGAAGCAGGAATCAAAGCGGACGATATTTTACCGATCACCTATATCAATTCCGATGCAGCCGTCAAAGCCCGTGTCGGGAAAATGGGGGGGATGGTCTGCACCAGTTCCAATGCGAAGATAATTATCACTAAGGCGCTGGGTGAGGGGAAAAAGATTTTATTCGTCCCCGATCGCTGTCTGGGGCAGAATATCGCTCGTCAGATGGGGCTGAAATCGTGTGTCATCGGAGACGGAACCGACCCCAAAGAAGCCGATATCATCTGCTACGACGGGTTCTGCTCCGTTCATCAGCTCTTCAGTGTAGAGGACATCGAGTTCTATCGCAATAAATATCCGGGGATTTTGATCGCCGTCCACCCCGAGTGTGATCCCGCTATCTGCGAGCGTGCCGATTTTGTCGGCTCTACCTCTCAGCTGATCAAATACATCACGGAACTTCCGGCGAATCAAAAAGTGGCAGTCGGGACAGAGTTTAATATGGTCAATCGCCTCCGTCCGAGTAATACCTATATCCTCTCATCGACGAAACCGGAGTGTCCGACGATGAACGAGACGACGTTGGAAGATTTGTATGCGGTTCTTAAATCGATCGAGGAAGGTGCGCCGATCAATGAGATCGAGGTGGACGAAGATACGGCACACTGGGCAAAAATCGCGTTAGAGAGGATGATGGCGTTATGATCGAACAATTTATCCGTGAAGTCTTGGCCGAAGATGTAGGGCGTGGGGATCTATACGCACGGGTATCCGATGCGGTGAGCGCCAGTGCGAAGATTATCGCCAAAAGTGACGGAGTGATTGCGGGAGAAGCATATCTGAAGGTATTGGCGGAGATCGAGAAATTTAACATCATATGGCACAAGCATGATGGCGATCGATTTGTAAAAGGGGAGGTATTGATGGAGTTGAGCGGCGATTCCCATACCCTTCTTCGGATCGAGCGGACTCTTCTAAACATGCTTCTTCATGCCAGTTCCATTGCGACACTGACCCGCAAATACGTCGATTTGATCGCACCGTACGGGACGAAACTCCTCGACACCCGTAAAACCCGTCCGCTCTTGCGCAATTTTGAAAAATACGCCACCCGTATCGGGGGGGCGACAAACCACAGAATGGGGCTGGACGATGCGCTGATGCTCAAAGACACCCACCTCAAAACGATCACGAATTTGGAAAGTTTTATGGAAGAGGCGCGTAAAAAAATCCCCTTTACCTCCAAAATCGAGATCGAGGCCGAAGATTTCGAGATGGCGGCCCATGCGATGCGTTGCGGCGCCGATATCGTCATGTGCGACAACATGACCGTCGAACAGCTTACTGAAGTCGTTAAATACAAATGGGAACACCACAGCGGCGTATTACTCGAAGCGAGCGGAAATATCACCTTAGAGACGATCGAAGCGTATGCTGCGAGCGGAGTCGATGCGATCAGTACGGGTGCTCTTATCCATCAAGCGAATTGGATTGATATGTCCATGAAAATGGATTAATCCGTGGCAGACGATCAAGAAAAGACCGAAGAACCCACCGCCAAGAAGCTCGAAGATGCCCGAGCCGAAGGGAACGTCCCCAAAAGTCAGGATGTTGTAGGGGTCGTTGTCCTTTTTGTCTCCATTTTGGCGGTTTTAATGATGTTTACGTTTATCGCCGATCGGATGCTTCATCTTTCCCAGTATTATTTTTCTTTGATGCGTCAGCCTCTGGACCGTGAATTGATGGTTGATTTGGCGGTAGTAACGATGAAAGAGTTCCTCATCATGGCACTTCCTGTTTCAATCATCGTAGCCGTTGCGGGAGTGTTCGGAACGGTAGCCCAGATCGGATTTAATTTTACGACAAAACCTCTGACACCCAACTTTTCCAAACTCGATCCGATCAAAGGATTCGCCAACCTTTTTACCCTCCAAAAAGGGCTTGAGTCGATCAAAATAACATTGAAGTCTTTTACGGCACTCGGGATCGGATTTCTCTATTTTTGGTATTTCGTTGAAGAACTTCCCACCGTTGCGCTGTTTACGCTACAAGATCAGATGGGATGGCTTAGGGACAAAGCGATCGTTCTGGCTTCGGTCATGCTTCTCATTATTTTTGTTTATGCCGTTATCGATCTTTTTTTGGTACGGAAACACTATTTTGACAAATTGAAAATGTCGCTTCAAGAGATCAAAGACGAGATGAAAAATATGGAAGGGGATCCGCATATCAAGGCGAAGATCCGTCAGATCCAGATGCAGGCGGCGAGAAAACGGATGATGACTTCGGTACCGACCGCCGATGTCGTTATTACCAACCCGACCCATTACGCGGTGGCGATCGTGTATGATGAAAACAAGCATAATGCTCCGGTAGTAGTAGCCAAAGGGGTGGACAATATGGCGATTCAAATCAAAAAGGTAGCGAGAGAAAACGGTGTCCACATCGTTCAGAATCCGCCGTTGGCACGATCTCTTTACAAAGAGGTAGATATCGATCATCCGATACCCGATATGTTGTTTGCCGCCGTTGCCGAGGTCCTTGCATATGTCTATAAAATGGGCAAAAAACGGAAAGGAAATAGCTGATGGAACGCTGGGTAGGGCTTCTTTCCAATAAAAAAGTCATTGCTTCCGTCTTTTTAGTCATTATGGCGATATTGGGAATCGTATTGTGGCAGCTGGAGAAAAAGGTAACTTCGCAGACACTGGAACGTTTGAGTGACCAACTCTCCTTGGCCATTAACAATCAGCTTGAAAAAGAGCGCTCCAGCGCATTGCGTTATGCATTGATCCTTTCTCAAAATACAGCCCTGAGCGATGCATTGGAACGAGACGATGAGGATAAAGGATTTAAAATCCTCTCGGAGGGGATGGAATCGATCAAAGTGCATACCGACTCACTGATCCGCTCTCAGGTTATTACCTCCGACTACGTGATTTTCGCCCGCAGCTGGGATAATTCGTATGCCGGGATGCCGCTGGAGTTTCACCGTCCCGATCTGCTCTATTTTCAAAACCATAAAAACCCCCGCTCCGCTATCGAAGTGGGACGAAAGCTGGGGGTTAAAGCGACGGTTCCGGTCTATCGAGATGACAAAATGCTCGGATTTGTGGAGGTTGTATCGTTTTTCGAATCGACGCAGGAGTATTTTGACCGTCTCGGGATCGATATGTATGTCCTGATGGATGTGAGATTTTACGATACGGCGGTGTTTATGCAGGAAAACCCTACCATCGCAAAAGAGTATATTCTTGCCAATCCGAAGTACACCCAGAGCGATTTGAAACTTTTAAACGGGATCGACTTTAAAACGCTGAAACATACGCACGTTGTTTTCAGCGGAGGGCGATATCTATTTTTCGAACCGATGAAAAACGGGGAAGGGGAGACGATCGGTGCGTTCGTTTTTTCCCTCTCCCCGAAGCAGATCAATGCCTATGCCCACTCCGATGAAGAGGATATTTCGTTTCTTATCCACCTTTCGCGCAACGAACTTTATGATGTGATGATAAAAAAATCGCTGGATGACGGACTGTTTCAAAGCGTATACGATAAAGAGCTGCTCTACCTCAAAGATACGGTTGCCCCTGAAGATCGGGAACTGTTTGTGCAAGAGGCCCATGAACGCCTCGATGCGTATTCAAAAGAGGAATTGATCGGAATCATGCTAAATTACAAGGTAACCAAAGAGATTAAAGGGGAGATACGATGAGAGTATTATTGCTCGAAGACGAGTATATGCTGCGTGTAAGCATCACCGAATTTTTGGAAGAACTGGGCTATGAAGTGGCCGGATTCAGCAACGGCGAAAAAGCGTACGATGCGATTTACGAAACCCGGTTTGATCTGTATCTCCTCGATGTGAATGTTCCTGGGATGAACGGGTTTGAGCTATTGAGAGCATTGCGTAAAGAGGGGAATAAAACACCGGCGATATTTCTCACCTCGATGGTTAATGTCAACGATCTGCAAGAGGGGTATAAATCGGGGTGCTGCGACTATATCCGAAAACCGTTTGATCTGACCGAACTGCAGCTGCGGATCATGCATGCCCTTAAAAGCCATTATCACGACGGTGAGAATACCATCGATTTCGGCGGCGGGCTGGTGTACGATACGGAACATTTCAGCCTGAACCACAACGATAAAGCGATAGCTCTCTCCAAAACCGAAAAAGAGATTTTTGCCGTATTGCTCAAACATACGAATCAGATCGTCTCCGTCGAGATGTTCCAGGATGAGATTTGGGGAGAATACGTCGACCCCGCAAATATTCGGGTTCAGATTAACAACTTGCGTAAAAAACTGCCTCTCGACATTATCCAAAACCGTCGGGGCTTGGGATACATCATTGAACGATAAACTCTACGCACTTAAAAACGCTTTTATCTATACGATGCTCGTGGCGGTACTTTTGCTGGTACCCACCTATGTGTATGTTGCGTATATGAAATACGTTTACGAGATTCAGTACGAGTTTAAACTCAAACGCGAATCCCATCTGATTCTTCGCTCCATGGAAGAGTTTGACGTCAAAGAGAAACAGGTGTTTGATTACCCGCGCTTCCGGTCATTCCAGTCAGGATTATATGACGAGCATTTCAAGCCGATGTTTTCATTGATCGAATATCCGATCGAGAATCAAAAAGTAGGGTATTACGTCGATAACGGCTACGGCTATCTTGTCATCTCGTTACCCGAACATCGTTATTTCGGGGCATCCTATCTCGTTGTGGGAGGGGAACTCTCCTATACACGGATTTATCAGGATGTGGTAATAATTCTCCTTTCGATTGCCGTATTGATTTTCGTCCTATCCCTCTTTTTCTTGGACCGTTTCGCACTGCCGTTTCAGCGGGTGAATCAGCGGCTGGACCGATTCATTAAAGATTCGATGCACGAAATCAATACGCCGCTCTCGATCATCAATGTCAACATTGATCTTTATAACCGCTCCAATCCCCCCAACAAATATCTTCAGCGGATTAAGGCGGCGACGAAGACCCTCGCGACTCTTTATAACGATATGGATTATCTGATCAAAAATGAACGCCTTTCATTTGAATACGAAGAGATTGATCTAAGCCGCTATCTTCAAGATCGGATCGATTATTTTTATGAAGTTGCGGCTTTAAAGAATATTGCTGTTGAATCTCGGATTGAAGATGACATATTTATACAGTTTAATCCGACGCAGCTGCAGCGAATAATCGATAATAATCTCTCCAACGCGATTAAATATTCCCATGAAGAGGGGAAAATCGAAGTAATTTTAGAGCGTATCGGTGATATCTGTGTGATGCGCTTTCAAGATTACGGTGTCGGGATTGAGAACGTTGAGCGGATTTTTGAACGCTATTATCGCGAAAATCGCGATAAGGGAGGCTTCGGAATCGGACTGAACATTGTAAAATCGATTATCGATAAGGCCGGTATTGAACTTCATATCGATTCTATTTACGGCAAAGGAACTACTTTTAGCTACACATTTTTTCCTCCGATCTTCATCCTTTAACTTTTTATTTTATTTTTTACATTAATTTTACATTCCTACCTTACAATGCATCTTGAAATATAGATACTAGGAGAGCCAATGCGAAAAGTGATTATGCTCGGACTTGCTACTTTTTTAAGTGCAGCCGATTTATCGCAGGTAATTGAAAGCCCGGATGCGACGGCTATCTTGAAAAAAGATGCCTTGCCTGCAGCTAAAGCGTATGTTATGCCTGAGGGGTGTGTCAGCAATGACCCTAAAGCGATTGCACGTGGAAGCTATATCTTCCATAACCTAAACGGAAAAGATGCAAAAGAGAATCCGCCGGAGGGACTTACCAGACTCCTTCCTAACGGTAAAGAGAAACAAATGGGTAACTGTGTTGCCTGTCACAATATCGAAGGTGCAAAAGGGTACGGAAATATCGGCCCTGATTTGACAAACTACAAAGAACTTTATATGGATAGCGGCGTTCGCAATCCTCAGTTTATGTACCAAAAAATCGCAGATCCGCGTTTGGATAATCCAAAGTCGGCAATGACGGTTAATTTGGCGAATGGCCTGATGAACGAGCGTGAAGTGTGCGATTTGGTATCCTATATCACAGCAGTTAAAAAATAAATTTCAAGGAGAGAACACTATGGAAAGAAGATCATTTTTAAAAGGTTTTGGAGCAGCGGCAGCATGTGCGATTGCATTGCCTCATGTGGCTAGTGCGGCAGAAGAGAAAAAATCTGGCGGTCCGAATGAGATGAATTTTGAGACGGCAGTAGCGGCTATTACCGGCGGTAAAGCGTTAACTCCTTCTGCAAAAGTCAAAATGGAAGCACCTGAAATTGCAGAAAACGGTGCAGTTGTACCGGTTAAAGTAACCGTTGATAGCCCGATGAGCGCAAAAGAGTACGTGAAAGCGATTCATATTCTTGCATCGAAAAACGGAAATGTACGTTGTGCGAATATCTATCTAACACCGGCAAACGGCGAAGCCTATTTCGGTACTCGTATTAAACTCGGCGGAACACAGGATGTTGTAGCTATTGCCGAGATGAGCGACGGGACGTTTCTTAGTGCAAAGCAAAATGTAAAAGTCACCATCGGCGGATGCGGTTGATTTGATCAGCCCTATAACGTTTAATAAAAATTGATAAAGGATTAATAATATGAAAACACTGATTAAAATCAAACCGAAAGATTATAAAGCGGGCGATATCGTTAAAATCGATTTTATGGCGATGCACCCGATGGAAACCGGTATGCGTAAAAACAAAGATACGGGAGCATTGATTCCGGCTGAATATATCGATGAAGTAAAATTTATGTTCAACGATACGTTGATTACCAAAATGGTGATCTGGGAATCTCTCTCGGTGAACCCTCTTATGAGTATCAGCTTTAAAGTACCGGGTGCGGGAACCCTAAAAGTTATTGCAAAAGATAACAAAGGGCAAAGTGTCGAAACGACCAGTGCCATTAATCCAAAAGGATAAGCGATGCGTACGTTATCAATCACGGCTGCATTAGTGTGTTTAGCATTTTTAGCGACGGCGAATGCGGAAGAAAAGCTTAGCATGTCGGATGCGGACAAAAAAATGTATGCCGAGCTTTTGGAAAGCAACCCAGCTGAAATGGATGTAGCCGAGGGGGAGCAACTCTTCGGTGAACTTATCGGGAATGCGAACTATGCCAAAATGCTGGGAGTCAAAGAGAAAGATCTTCCGAAATTCATCGCAGGATTTCCTCGTTACCTTGAGCCGGCTAAAAGAGTAGTGACGATAGCACAGAGTATCCAAATGGCAGCTGCTGCAAATGACAAACCGGTTCCTAAGCTCGAGAGCAATGAGATGGTTAAAATGTCTGCGTATGTGAAATCAATCGCAAACGGACAAAAAACCAATATCGATGTAAAAGCGAACAAACATATGGTTGAGATGATGAAACTCGGACAGCAAGTGTTCGAAGAGCGTCGAGGCGGTCGCGGACTATCATGTAACAACTGCCACAGTGCCGATATCGTCGGTCAGCGTCTACGTATGCAGCCGCTACCTGATTTGGGAGCGAAAGAGACGGCAGCAGCAGGAACATGGCCGGCGTACCGTATGACGCAAAGCCAAATGGTAACGTTGGACAAACGGATGCAGCAATGTATGAAAAATGCTCTTTTGGCTGAAATTCCACTCGGTTCGAAAGAGATTGTTGCTTTGGAAGTATTCGTAACCAACAAAACCAAAGGGAACAATATCAGTGTTCCTAGCGTGAAACGTTAAGGACTCGTTATGGATTTATCGCGAAGAGATTTTTTTCACATTGCCGCTGCTTTGGGGTTAGGAGCTCCGGCATTGGCATCCGCTGCTTCGGGGCCAAAAAGGGTTGATGAGGTCGGATTAAAAGACATTTATTCTTTTAATGCACGGGGCAACGTGACATTGTTGCATATCTGTGACATGCATGCCCACCTCAAGCCGCTTTACTGGCGTGAGCCATCGACATTGATTTCAGCGCCGAATTTGACCGGAACACCGGGATTTTTGTGCGGTGAGTCGTTTTTGAAACATTACGGGATGAAGGGCAAAAGTCTGGATGCCTATTTTGACACGTATATGAATTTTGACGCAATGGCGCACAAATTCGGGAAAATGGGGGGGATCGCCCATATGAAAACCCTCATCAACCACATTAAAAAAGAGCGCGGTGCCGATAATGTCATGCTCCTCGATTCGGGGGATACATGGCAGGGGACCGGCGTTGCGTTGAAAACCAAAGGTGAAGCGATCGTCAAAGCACAAAATTACCTCGGTGTCGACGTAATGGTCGGTCACTGGGAATTTACCTACGGTAAAACACGGGTCAAAGAGCTTATCGAAATGCTCAATGCTAAATTCGTCTCTCAAAATATTATCGGTGACGATTCGTTTGCCGATGATTTCGAAGAGCTGATTTTCGAGCCGTATACCATTATGGAGCGCGGCGGTGCGAAAATCGGTATTATCGGTCAGTCGTTCCCGTTCACCTCTACGGCGAACCCGAAAGAGTTTACCCAAGGATGGAGCTTCGGCCTAAGGCTGGATACCCTTCAAACGTATGTCGATAAACTTCGTAAAGAAGAAAAAGTGGACTGTGTCGTTGTCCTTTCCCATGACGGTTTCAGCGTTGACCAAGAGGTTGCGCGCCAGGTCAAAGGGATCGACTTTATCCTCAGCGGCCATACGCATGACCCGTCACCGCAGCCGACCGTTATTAACGGTACGGTGATCGTGATTGCCGGAAGCCACGGTAAATATATCGGACGGCTTGATATCGATATTAAAAACCATAAGGTAAAGGGATACGAGTATAAGCTTATCCCTGTTGCGGCGAACTTGATTCCGGCCGACCCTGAGGGCGAAGCTTTGGTTAAAGAGCTCTATTCACCATATGATTCCGAACTTTCCGAAGTTTTGGGAATTACTAAAAATACGCTGTTTAAACGCGACACGTTCCATTCAACGTTCGATCAGTTGATCAATGACTCTATTATCGATGCGATGGATTCCGACATCTCTTTTACACCGGGATACCGCTGGGGAACTACGGTACTTGAAGGGGATGCGATTACGATGGATCATGTTTATGATATGACCGCGATTACCTATCCGAACGTTTATACGTTCGAGTTGACCGGAAAACATATCCGTACGTTGCTTGAGGATATTGCCGATAACGTATTTAACGCCAATCCGCTTTATCAACAAGGAGGCGATATGAGCCGTTTGGGCGGTGTTACGTATGAAATTCGTGTCGGTGCCGCCAGCGGTAAACGTATTACGAATATTATGGTAGGCGGTAAACCGCTCAGTGACACAAAAGTGTACAAAGTATCATCATGGGGAGGAAATTTGCAAAACGCCGGGTCAAATTTAAAAGAAAACTTAACCCGTCCCGTGTATGATGTCACGTCAGCCTATATCCGTCGTCAGAAAAACGTCAATATCAGCGGAAACAGCAATGTCCGGTTGGTAGATTATGATTGCGGATGTCCGAAAAAAGGTGCGAAAGGGTGCTAAGCCCTCTTTGCTCAATTTCAAAACTTAAGGAGTGAGAGTTATGAACATAATGAAAATCAGTATGGCGGCAGCAGCTGCATGTCTACTTGCAACGTCGGCGCACGCGCTTAAAACAGAAGATCGTGATCTCAAAGGGAATAATATTGTCGAGTATACAAAAGCGCCGGGTGATGTAAACTCAATCAAAGAGATGTTTACAGAGGGGAAAGTTTACGGACGTCTCCGCTCAAATACGTTTTGGTACAATTCTGATAATGAAAAAAGTACTCTGCAAGATCATAATGTTTGGGGTCTAGGCGGAAGTTTGGTTTATAAAACCGGTTTTTTCCATGGTTTCGGAGCAACGGCAGGTTTCTACGGAAGCGTTCCGCTAGGATCACCTAATGTTCCGGAAGGCTCAACAACAAACTACGGTAAACAAGGAAAAGACATTTATCGTACACGTAGTGACGGTACGGAAGCAGCTATGGGTGTAGTAGCCCAAGCGTACGGGGAATATAAAATCTCGAAAAGTAACATAAAATTGGGTCGACAGATGATCGAAAGTACCCTTCTTTCGTCGAATGATACGAAAATGATTCCGAATACATTTACGGCGGCAGTTGCGGAAACGAAAGATATTAAAGATACGACATTACGTGCAGGGTACATTACCAGTGAAAAATTGAGAAACCACCAAGAATTCCATAGTATTTTGGCGTATGCGTCATTGACGGAAAATGATGATGCTGCTACACACAAAGGGCTTAAAATTGCCAATATCACAAGAGCAGGAGAAGATAAAGATCCTGAAATGGTACTTGTAACGGCTGAAAACAAATCTATTCCGGGATTAAAACTTGAGGGCGAATATTACGGAATCAACGGTTATTTCTCCACGGTTATTGCCGAAGCAAATTATAAAATTGGATTAGGTAATGATTGGACGTTGACACCGGGTGTTCGCTATCTTCGTCAAATGGATGACGGTGCCGGTGCGATCGGTGGAGCATCTTTGAGCGGAAAAGCGGCAACGACCGTAAATGGTGGTACGACTGCGGGACGTGCGGCGTATAGCGATGCTAGCAGTGTCGATGCGAGTATGTGGGCGGCGCGCTTGGTAGCGGCAAAAGGTCCTCTTGAACTACAGGTGGGATATTCTAAAATTGCTGATGATGCCGACCTCATAACTCCGTGGCGTGGATTCCCGACGGGCGGATATACCCGATCAATGGGACAGGTTGATTGGATCGCGAACACTAAAAACTGGGCGCTAAAAGCAACATATGATTTCGACAAAGCGGGTCTTGTCCCTGGATTGAAAATTTCAGCTGATTATGAAAACATGAATTTTGATGATTCAAAAGCGGCAACTACCGGTTTTACCGATCGTGATATTATCCATCTCGATGCATGGCAAACGTTTAAATCACTTCCGAATACGGAGTTCAAATTCCGTTTTGCAACCATCGATGCTGATCCGGCGGTAGGTGCTACAACCGATTACAACTCATACGACGAATACCGTTTCGAAATCAACTACCTCTTCTAAGGCTTGAGTGATGAAAACGTTGTTGGTCTCTTTTTTCTTTGCTGTCACGAGCTTAAGTGCGTATGATTACGCACTTAAGCCTGTACGCGTGAGTGAAGATATCCATTGCTTCTTCGGCAAACCGGAGATTATGGATAAAACCAACAACGGCAACATCGTCAATAGCTGTTACATCGATGCGAAAGAGGGGTACGTGGTCGTCGATACAGGTCCCTCATACGCATACGCCGAGTCTGCCTACAAAGCGATGAAAAAAATCAAATCCCTCCCCGTTAAACTTGTTATAAACACCCATATCCATGATGATCATTGGCTGGGGAACAACTATTTTACCGAGCAGGGAATCCGTGTTGTAGGGACCGATGATTTCAAAGTCAACGCCGATATGAGTGTTCCGAGCCGTATGCAAACTCATATTTCGGCTGATGCTTACTCCAAGACCGTCCCTACGATGCCGAGTGAGATGATCAACAGTGATACGACCCTCAAAATCGGTAATCAAACGCTGGAACTCAAAATTGCCAAACGCAAAGCCCATACGGCGAAAGACATGGTGGTGTTTTTACCTAAATCCAAAGTGTTGATTGCCGCCGATTTGGTGTTTAACGACCGTCTCCCCTCCGTTCGCGGCGGGGATATCAACGGGTGGCTCTCTGCTTTGGAGGATCTGGATAAACTGGACGCGGTACATGTCGTCGGAGGGCATGGCAATCGAACCGATAAAGATGCGGCTCGTATGACACGGGAGTATTTTACGCAGATGCGGACAGAAATTCGTGCCGCAATTGCCGATGGATTGGGTATAGATGACACGATTAAAAAGGTCAGTATGGATAAGTATAAAAAGTATAAACTGTATGAGGAGACGCATCGTCATAATGTCGAATCTTCGTACCGGGTACTGGAATGGGAGTGAAGATGAAACGACTGCTAATGGTTTTGGGTTTGGTTTCCACCCTTGCGTATGGGGATATTCGTTTTGCACAGCCCGAACCTTCTATTGAAAAACCGCGCGAGGTTGTGATGGGAATTAGCCATGGCGATGATGAATCGATCCATCACGGTCTTAGTACGGCAAATAATGTTCTTAAATTTTATGGTCCGGAGAAGATTCATTTACGGATCGTCGCGTATTATCACGGGATACGCACTTTACTGAAAAGCGAAAAAGAGATTGCGGTACGAGTACGTGCCTTGCAGCAATACGGTGTCGAGTTTGTCGCGTGCGGCAATACGATGGAGACCAAAAAAATCACACCCGATCAGCTCGATGATGATGTCGAAATCGTCAGTGCGGGAATCGCCGAAGTGATCGAACGCGCCACTGAAGGCGCATTTTACATTCAACCTTAGGAGTTAAACATGAAAATTCTACTTGTAACTATTTTAGCGGGGTTTTTATCCCTTTTCGGCGGTGATTTGCATCTTTTTAGTGTCTCAAATGCGGATGGGAAATACAATGCATCCGTTATAGAAAAAGCATTGGAAGCCAACGGCTTTGTCATTTCGGCTAACAGTGAAATGAACGGGCCGTTTAAAATTCAATTCGGACAAAGTGATTTTTCACAATTCAACCTTTTAACCGCGTATCACAAAGCCCATTCGGAAGCATTAGTGAAAGCAAATCCTGATGCCGGGATCTTTGTTCCGATGGGATTTGGAATCTACCAACGTAACGGAGACAAAAATCTTCATGTCTCTATTCTAACCGCAAAGTCGATGGAAAAAATCGCCGGGTTTAAGGCCAAAGAGTTTGCTTTGATCGAAAAAGAGGCGATTGCTACTCTCAAAAAAGCGCTGTCGGGTGCCAAAATAACTCAGAGTGAAACCTCTCTCCCTGCTGAGGGGAAACTTTTAAGCCGATTTGTCAAAGCAAGCAGCAAAGAGAGTTGGGCAAGCGACAAAGAAGAGACGGAGATGATGATCGAAGACGGCCTTAAACCGGCAGGATTTGTGATGTCGAATTTTACCGATTACAACTTTGCGCTCGGTCAAAAAAGCCCGTTTGATTTTTACGATACCTATTCTATCTGTAAACTCAAAGTAATTTATACGGTAGCCAAGACACGTCCGGAAGCAGCGGCATTTGCCCCGTGTACATTGATGGTATATAAGAAAAAAGATGCCGATGAAATCGTAATGGGCTTCCCGGGAGTCTATAACTGGATGAGCAGTGCACGTGTCGATAACTTAGAGGCAAAAGAGACGTTACTTCAGGCTCAGAAAGATTTTGAGGGAGTTTTAAAAAGCGTCATCGAGTAATACAGGAGATAAGTGTTATAATTTCGGCATTTGCAGCAATTAATGAGTCTCTAATGCCTTTATCCCTGATTGATTCCGCCGACCATATCGTTTTGGTAGCACATAAAAATCCCGATGCCGATTCGCTCGGTGCGGCGTGTGCTTTTTACTCCTATTTACTTCGGAGCCAAAAGAAAATAACCCTTTTTTGTGCTTCATCCGCAGTCAATCCCAATCTCGCTTTTTTGCCGTGGTTTGAGAAAATAACCGACCGTTTTCCTGACAATGCCGACTGTATCATCAGCTTTGACTGCGGAAGCTACGGCCGTCTAGGGATTGAGAAAGAGCTGCCGCTTATCAATATTGACCACCATGCGAGTAACGATTTTTACGGTACCCACAATCTTGTTAATACACATGCGATAAGTACCACCGAAGTACTGTACGATTATTTTGTTGCCAACGGTATAAAAATCAATGGTAAAATGGCACTTTCGCTTTACGCGGGACTGCTCGATGATTCTAAATGTTTTAGCGCTTCCGAATGCAGTGCCAAAACATTTTCGATGGCACACGCTTTGATAGAGCTGGGTGCTGACCATGCGGTATGTACGGAATGGCTGTATCGTCGAGGTTCGCTTGCTTCATTGCGGGTACGCGGAAGTCTCTTTAAGCAGATGAAACTTGTGCTTGATGGGCAATTGGCTGTATTTGAAATCCCTTTTGTATTATTGGAAGAGACTGGAGCCAGTGTAGCCGAGTGCAAGAGTGCTATGGATGAAGCACTGGGAATGCGCAGTGTTAAAGCCGCATTGATGGTTGTCCATTTTCCCGGCAAGGGGATAAAGCTCTCGCTACGAACCAACGGTACCGTAAATGCTGCGGCAATTATGGCGGAATTCGGCGGAGGCGGGCATGTTAAGCGTGCCGGAACGTATCTAAAACAAGAAAATTATGATGAGCTGATCCAAACGATGATGGTGAAGATAACAAAGGAGTTGGTGTGAGAAGAGGCCGAAAGAATTCGGGAATAGTCGGATGGATATTAGTAGCAGCGGTTTTGGCCGCTTTAGGATTTATGGCATTTTCGCCGGTGTTTGAACGGGATGATCCGAAAGTGACCCTTAGTCAAGAGGGGTATTGGAATTTTCAAGATCCTATTCATGTCAATGTGGAAGATGTAAGCGGATTAAAATCTTACAAAGCGACGATTTCAACGCCTCACGACGAGTGGGTCGTTGTGGATGAAAATAATCCGTCGCATGAGATAAAAAAATCATTTGATATCCGTCCGCCAAAAGGGGTACGCAGAGTAGATTCAAATTCGATTGTTTTAAAAATCGAAGCAACGGATAACAGCTTGTGGGGCCTTTTTATGGGGAACACTTTTAAACAAGAGTATACCCTTGTGATCGATCAGCGCCGTCCGGTCCTCTCTATCATTGCAAACTCGTATAAAATTCAAAAAGGGGGATCGGCAATTGTCATTTTTAAAGCGGAAGACGCCAATTTGGAGAGCCTGAAAATTCAAACCAATTTTGGGAAAACGTTTATTGCCCAACCGTTTATGAAAGAGGGATATTACGCTTCACTGGTTGCATGGCCGGTACAGGAAGCTTCGTTTTCCGCAACGGTCGTAGCACGTGATAAAGCGGGAAATGAAGTGCGAAATGCTATTCCTTTACGCCTCAAAGACCATGTTTACCGTGTTTCCAATATCGAACTCAGCGATCAGTTCTTGGACGGTAAAATTGCCGAACTGGCAAACACCTATGAACAGACGGCGGGGGTGGATGACCGGTTGGAACAGTTTCGAATTATCAACGAAAAAGTACGTGCCGATAATGAAAAAATTATCCATGGGATTACCTCGAAAGTATCCAAGAACATGATTACGGACTTTAATCCCGTACCGTTTTATCCGTTGGTAAACGGCCAAAAAGTAGCCGATTTCGGAGATCACCGTATTTATAGCTATAAAGGGCAGGAAAACGTCTCTCAAGCCTACCATATGGGATTGGATCTCGCAAGTGTCGCGATGGGGCCGATAACATCGTCCAACGGCGGGAAAGTGGTGTTTTCACAACCTAACGGGATTTACGGAAATCTGCCGATCATTGATCACGGATTCGGATTGTATACCCTTTATGGCCACTGTTCGGAAGTTCATGTGCAGGAGGGGGATACCGCCGCAATAGCACAAGAAATAGCAAAAACCGGATTAAGCGGTTACGCGATGGGAGATCACCTTCATTTCGGAATTTTGGTTCAGGGGATTGAAGTACGTCCCGAAGAGTGGATGGACAGCAAGTGGATAGCCGATAACATCACCAGCGTTATCGATAACGCCAAGGCTATTATTAACCAACACTGAAATTCGGTATAATTTCAGGATAATGTAGAAGAGCGAGGGAAGCACTCATATGATGCAGACAACGATTGGAAAAAGTGTTGAACTCGTAGGTATCGGTTTGCACCGGGGCTCCCCTGTAAAATTGCGCCTTGAACCCTTGGGGGTCAACAGCGGTATCGTTTTTTACCGCAGCGACGCGGGGGTATCGATTCCGTTAATCCCCGCGAATGTCGTTGATACGAAAATGGCGACCGTCATCGGACGTGAGGGAGTTACCATTTCGACGATTGAGCACATGCTCTCGGCGATTTATGCGTACGGTATCGATAATCTCCGGGTGATCGTGGATGCGGATGAAATTCCCGTAATGGACGGTTCTTCTATGAGTTTTTGTATGCTTCTCGAAGAAGCGGGAGTCGTTGCTCAGGATACACCGAAAAAAATTATGCGGATCAAAAAAGAGGTGATTGTCCAAGAGGGGGATAAATACGTAAAATTGATCCCCTCCAACGGCATGAATTACGATTTTACGATTAAGTTTTCGCATCCGGTTATCGATAAACAAAGTTACGTACTCGCATTTACGAAAGAGAATTACAAAAAAGAGATTGCGCGCGCGCGAACATTCGGGTTTGTCCATGAAGTACAATACCTTCGATCCAAAGGACTCGCATTGGGCGGAAGTTTGGAAAATGCGGTCGTATTGGATGATAAAAAAGTCCTCAATCCTGAAGGGCTCCGGTTCGGTGATGAGTTTGTCCGTCATAAAATCCTAGATGCAATCGGCGATATGTCGTTGATCGGGATGAATTTTATCGGTAATTACGAAGCGTATGCCGGCAGTCACGACCTTAATCATAAATTGACCCTTGCATTGCTCAAAGATCCGGCAAATTACGAAGTTGTCGAACTCGCCAGTGCGGAATCGAAAGAGTTGGCAAAAGCGTATGCATGACGCACTCGTCATTGCACTGAGCTCTCCCATCCTTATCGGCATCTACAAGGATGGCGTTTTGGTCGAAGAGATTAGAGAGGACGGAATGAGCTCGGATGTTCTGGCGGAGATTTTCGAGTCATTGCTGAAACGTTATACGTTTAGAACGTTTATATACGCCAAAGGTCCCGGAAGTTTTATGGGGATCAAAGTTACTTACTTGTTCCTCAAAACGTTAAGCATTACGTTAAAAATCCCCCTTTTGGCAACAGATGCTTTCTTTTTTAACCAAAATAGCCCCATCAAAGCAGTTGGAAAGCTCTATTTTGTTAAAAATAGGACAACAATTGAGCTGGAACCGATCGAATCACCTGAGTTGATCGCTTTTAGTCTTCCCGAAAATATCGATTTAAAAAAATTTGATTCGGACACTCTCCCTTATTATGGGATAGATGCCGTAGGATAAGGAAATTATTTGTTCGTTAGTGTACCCGCAACGAGTGCTAATTTAGGACCCGGATTTGATTCATTGGGACTTGCCGTTGATCTTCGTAACCAGGTAGAATTGGTTCCGTCACGATTTTTTGCCGTTTCCATTAAAGGGGAGGGGGAGAATAATCCCCGTCTCAAAGGGAACAATCTGTTCGTCAGTATCTTCAACGAACATTATCGCCGCCTCACCCAAAAACGGCAAAATTTCAAATTTACGTTTTACAACCAAATACCGATGTCTCGCGGGCTAGGAAGCTCATCTGCCGTCATCGTCAGTGCCATAAGCTGTGCTCATGAAGCCGCAGGGGTCAAAGTCTCAAAACGCCGTATCCTCAATCATGCTTTGGTTTATGAGTCCCATCCCGATAATATTACTCCGGCGGTCATGGGGGGATTTAATGCGGCAATGGTAGAGAAACAAAAGGTATTTTCACAGCAAAAACACCTTCCCGATTATCTCAAGGCGGTCGTCGTTATCCCGAATAAGCCGATCTCAACCGCGAAATCACGTACAACCCTTCCAAAGTCGTACAGCAAAGAGAATGCGGTATTCAACCTTTCCCACACTGCGGTAACGGTTGGAGCATTTTTTAACGAAGACTGGGAGATGCTCCGTTTGGCTACCCAAGACCGGTTCCATCAAAAAGTACGGATGAAAATGTTGCCTGAACTGTTTGCCGTTCAAAAAATGGCGTACGACAACGGTGCTTTGATGTCTACTCTCTCAGGGAGCGGATCGACTTTTTTCAATATGGTGTATGACCAGGATGCCAAAATGTTGGCCGATAAATTCAAAGCGGAATTTAGTGATTTCGAGATTAAAATTTTAGGCTTTGACAATGACGGTTTGGTTGTCGAACGATAACTAAGAAAGTATTGGATATAATGGCGCAAAAGTTACATCAGCCTATACGCATGTGCGTGGTTTGTCGCGAGCGCTTTGCGCAAGTCGGACTTTTGCGACTTCAATGCCGAAACGGGAAGTTAGAGCCCTACGGCAAGGAAGGAAGAAGTTTTTATATGTGCAGGTCTTGTATCGAGCATAAGAAAACTCCGGGGCAGTTGTCCCGTCAATGCAAGAGCGGTGCGACGGTAGAGCTAATGAATCGGTTAAAGGAGATCATCGTTAATGATGGATAAAGTTAGAGTTCATGAAATAGCCAAAGAGCTTGGTATTAATTCAAAAGAGGTAGTGGACAAAGCGGCTGCAATGGGGCTTAATGTGAAAACTGCCTCGAGTTCGGTTTCGATCGAAGAAGCCGAGCAAATCATGAACTATATCATGAGCGGAGCATCTACAGAAACCGCAGCGCCAAAGCCTACCTCTAAAGCTGCCCCGGCTGAAGAAACTCCGGCTGTTACCGTTCCTCCTAAAACAGAGCATGCACCTGTAGCGGCAGCGGTTTCCGAAGTTAAAGATGAACCGTCGGAAGAAGCGCCGGCAGATATTGAAGCACCGAAGCGTTCAGGATTGAAGATTGTCAAGAAAAAACGTCCTCAAGAAGAGGAATTTGTCGCTCCGGTACGCCAAGAGAGTATTGCTGTGTCGAGCTACGGAAAATTAAGCGAGCAGGCACAACGCGAATTGGAAGCCAAACGTGCGAAAAAAGCGCAAAGCAGTAATGCCCCGGTTCAGAAAAAAGATCAAGGGGTTCGCCTTGATATCTTCGGCGGCGGAATTTCCGATATCTCAATGGACTACGAAGAAGATCAGGTTGTACTGATGGACTTCAACGATTTGGGTGGCAAAGTAGAGCCTGAAGAAGAACAAAAGCCGAAAGAGAAAAAACCGATCGGTCGCAATGCGGGCAAAAAACAGGGAGCTAACCGCAATAAACCGCGTCAGGTTTCCCGTGAAGCGCGTAAAAAATATACCCGTGACGCGAAAGAAGACGAAGTTATCACTCACGTCGAAATTCCTGAAGATATCCGTGTGTATGAATTTGCCGATAAAGTACGCCAGCCGCTCTCCGAAGTCATCAAAATTCTTTTCAATCTCGGAATGATGGTTACCAAAAATGATTTCCTCGGAAAAGACGAAATCGAAATTTTGGCAAGTGAATTCGGTGTCGAAGTAACGACGATCGATCCGAAAGACGCATTCAATTACGAAGATTCATACGAAGAAGACAACGAAGACAGTGCGGACCTTGAAGAACGGCCTCCGGTTATCACTATCATGGGGCACGTTGACCACGGTAAAACGTCTCTCCTTGATGCGATCCGCAATGCAAAAGTCGCTCACGGCGAAGCGGGGGGAATTACCCAGCATATCGGTGCGTATTCGGTAGAGCAGCACGGGAAACTGATTACATTCCTCGATACTCCGGGGCATGAAGCGTTTAGCTCGATGCGTGCACGCGGTGCACAGCTCACCGACATTATCGTTATCGTTGTGGCTGCGGATGACGGGGTTAAACCTCAAACACGCGAATCGGTCAAACATGCCCAAGAAGCAAAAGTTCCGGTTATCGTTGCAATCAACAAAATGGACAAACCGGGTGCCAATCCGGATATGGTAAAAGCTCAGATGGCGGAGCTCGGTCTCAATCCTGTCGATTGGGGCGGAGATGTCGAGTTTGTCGGCGTATCGGCAAAAGCGATGACCGGGATCGACGAATTGTTAGAGGCGATCTTGCTTCAAGCGGAGATCATGGAGCTTAAAGCGAACCCTAACAACATGGCAAAAGCCGTCGTTGTTGAGTCTACATTGGAAAAAGGGCGCGGACCGGTTGCTACCGTCATCGTTCAAAACGGTACGTTGAAAATCGGCGACAACATCGTGTGCGGAAGCGCATACGGACGTGTCCGTGCGTTGATCAGCGATCGTAAAGCACAGCTCCAAAAAATCGGACCGAGTGAAACAGCGGTCGTTGTCGGTCTTAGCGATGTACCGCCGTCCGGTGAAATATTGATGGTTATGGAGAGCGATAAAGAAGCACGTGAATTTGCTCAAAAACGCTACGAGTACGATCGTCACCGCGAACTTTCACACAGTACGAAAACAACACTTGACGAGCTTAGCTCATTGATCGCAGAGGGGCGTTTGAAAGCTCTTAAAGTGGTTCTTAAAACGGACGTTCACGGTTCTCTTGAAGCGATCCGCTCCGCTCTTGCAGAACTTCGTAACGAAGAGGTCAAAGTTGAAGTGATCTCCAGCGGCGTCGGCGGTATTACCGAGAATGACGTTGCATTGGTAAACAACAGCGAAAACTGTATGTTGGTCGGATTTAACGTACGCCCTACGGGGAACGTCAATGCCATGGCAAAACAGATGGGGATCAAAATCAATACCTATTCGATCATTTACCAATTGATCGATGATGTTACGGCGATGTTGACCGGTATGATGGCTCCTCAATTCCGTGAAGAGAACACAGGACAAGCCGAAGTACGTGACACGTTCCCTATGCCGAAAGGCGGCGGGACAATCGCCGGATGTGTGGTTGTTGACGGTAAACTTGTACGCGGCGGAATGGTTCGCGTTATCCGTGAAGGTGTCGTTATCCATGAGGGTGACCTTACTTCGCTTCGCCGTTTCAAAGACGATGTCAAAGAGGTTACCAAAGGGTTTGATTGTGGGGTTGTCCTTAACGGATACACTGATGTCAAAGTGGGCGACGTTATCGAAACCTTTACCAAAATCGAGAAAAAAGTATCCCTGTGACACCGGCACAAATCAAAGTCAAACGGACGGAGTCGATTCTCAAAGAGTTGATTCCCGAAGCTATTTCTCAGTTGTCGGATGCGCGTGTGCGTGAAGTGGACGTCATTGATGTCCATTGCTCCCGCGGACGAAGCGATGCGAAAGTCTATCTTGACCCGCATGATTATACGCCGCAAGAGCAGGCGGCATTTCTAAAGCTGCTTGAAAAAGCGCGCCCTATTATCGAAGAGCACTGCATGAAAGATCAGGGGTGGTTTCGCAGCCCCCGTATGACCTTCGTATTTGACGATACCCTCAAACGAAGTCAAAATATTGAGGCGTTATTCGCCCAAATCGCCAAGGAGAAGAAAGATGAGTCTTGAGAGCGATATCAAAAAAATGGTCGAATCGATCGGCCTCTCTTTATACGATACGGCTGTTTTCAATGAAAACGAGAATACGATTTTTCGTGTGAGCGTTACCGCACCGGGCGGAGTGAGTCTGGATCAGTGCGTCGAAGCGACCCATCTTATCTCTCCGTTACTCGACGTTACCCCTCCTGTCGGCGGCGAATACCGTTTGGAAGTAAGCTCCCCTGGGATCGAACGCAAACTCAAAACACTCGATCATTTTGCCCAATCGGTCGGCGAGAAAGTCGTTTTTTCGACCGTGAACAAAGAAAAATTCGACGGTGAAGTGGTGTCGGTCGAAAACGAAGAGATCACGATAAAAACCAAAGAGGGAGAGACGCACACCGTCCCTTTCCGCTCTATCAGCAAGGCTAAAACCTACTTCGAGTGGTAATGAATACCACCGCTGCCATTCACGCTATGACCCTCGCTTTAAATGCGGCGTGGGAATATCAACTCCTCACTTTTCCCAATCCCGCCGTCGGTGCCGTATGTCTGAGTGATAACGGTACTGTCGTCTCTGTAGGCACTCATAAGCGCGCCGGGGGACCGCATGCGGAAGTATACGCTTTGCGCGATGCGTATACGCTTCTCTCCGGCGATACGACGATAGCGGGTTGTGATGATTCACACCGCATACACGATTATCTTCGCACCCGTCACAACGGTATCTTTCACACTGTTTCGATGGCGGTAACGCTGGAGCCGTGTTCTCACAGCGGAAAAACCCCCTCATGCGCATTGTTGATCCGAGATCTGGGAATCAAGAGAGTCTATATCAGCGTTAAAGACCCAAATCCTGCCGCTGCTGGCGGAGCTTCACTCTTAAGCGACGCCGGTGCCGAATGTGTTTTCGGCATTATGGAAGAAGAGGGGGAAAAACTCCTTGAGCCGTTTATCCGGTGGCAGAAGAGCCCTTTTGTCTTTTTCAAATGGGCTCAGCGTCTCGACGGTACCATCGATAACGGAACGATCAGCTCGCAAAGTTCTAGGGAACATATGCATGCACTGCGTGATCGGTGCGATTTGATCGTTATCGGCGGCAATACGGTACGACACGATCGCCCCACGTTGGATGCAAGGCTGGTGGACGGAAAAGCGCCGGATGTATTGATCTATTCGCAGATGGGGGAATTTGATCAGAGCATCCCTTTGTTCAGTGTACCGGATAGAAAAGTATATGTTGAGTCGTCATTGGAGCGTCTTAAGGAGTATTCACTGGTTATGATCGAAGGGGGCACATCCATGTTCCAAGCGAGCCAGAACACGTGCGACTGGTATCTGTGTTACCTTGCACCTAAGTTGGGAGGCGGATTACAGAACATGGGACCGATACAAGAGGATTTTGAGGTACTGCACGCTAAAATCACCGATAACATACTTCTTTGGATGAAGAAAAAATAGGAATGATTATGACCAAACAAGAAAAAATCGTATCGATGTTTAACGATATTGCTCCGACGTATGATCGGGCAAATCGTGTACTCAGCATGGGAGTCGATACTTTTTGGCGCCGTAAAGCGTGTGATTTGGCATTCGGATATTGCCCTTCTGAGAAAATCGATTCGATCGTGGACGTAGCATGCGGGACGGGAGATATGATGGGATACTGGAGACGTCAGGCCGAAAAGAACGGGGTGCATGTCTCAAACATCGAGGGCGTTGATCCTTCCGAGGGGATGGTCGGTGTCGGACGGGAGAAATTTCCGCAGATGTCGTTTTATATCGCTCCGGCGACCGAGCTTCCAAAGCCCGATACGACGGCTGATATCATCAGTATTTCCTACGGAATCCGCAACGTCGTTGAACGTCAAGCGGGATTACGCGAATTTAACCGTGTTCTCAAACCGGGAGGATTGGTCGTCATTTTGGAATTTATGAAAAATGAAAATCCCTCTATGCTCGGAAAAGTGCGTGATTGGTACATGAACAACGTCCTTCCCCGCATCGGCGGATTGATCTCGAACAATTACGAGGCATACCGTTACCTTCCCGATTCGATCGAAGGGTTCTTGACGGTGGCTAAAATGAAACAGGAACTCGAAGAAGCGGG
The DNA here is from genome assembly GCF_000183725.1 of Sulfuricurvum kujiense DSM 16994. Classification (NCBI taxonomy): domain Bacteria; kingdom Pseudomonadati; phylum Campylobacterota; class Epsilonproteobacteria; order Campylobacterales; family Sulfurimonadaceae; genus Sulfuricurvum; species Sulfuricurvum kujiense. The sequence continues at coordinate 451,293 of NC_014762.1, forward strand.
GTTTGAGATGCTCTATAGCAAAAGTTTCTCGATGGATATTTCGACCTTGATGATTGCCCGTAAAAAGTAATACCATGGCCTCTACACTCAGTGTCTCCTCTTTAAACGAGCAGATCAAGACCCTTTTAGAGACCTCCTTTGAATTTGTCAGCGTCGAGGGGGAACTCTCCCGCGTCACCAAACACGGCAGCGGACACATCTATTTTACCCTCAAAGACAACGAATCAGCGATCAAATGTGTCATGTTCAAAGGCAACGCTAGCCGGCTAAAGTTCTCCCTCGAAGAGGGGGCGCATGTTATTTTGCACGGGGCACTTTCACTCTACAAGCCGCGCGGCGAGTATCAGATCAACGCCTTTAGTGCCGAACCTTACGGTGCGGGGGCATTGGCGGTGGCATTCGAGCAGCTGAAGCAAAAATTGGAAGCAAAAGGGTACTTTGACCCGACACGTAAAAAACCTTTCCCGAAATTTCCTCAAACAGTTGTATTGGTCACTTCGGCAACGGGGGCGGCATTGCAGGATATGCAGCGCGTCGCGACGCAGCGATGGCCGCTGGTCAAACTTATCGTTTTGGACGTTCTGGTTCAGGGGCCAAGCGCTTCAGGGCAAATAGCCGATGCTCTCCGCACTGCCGATACATTACATGCGGATGCGGTCGTCGTCGGTCGGGGCGGCGGAAGTATCGAGGATTTGTGGGCGTTTAACGAAGAGATCGTTGCGGATGCGTTGTATGCAATGAAAACTCCGACAATTTCGGCAGTGGGACATGAGATCGACTGGGTGATCAGCGATTACGTGGCCGATATGCGTGCTCCGACACCGAGTGCGGCGATGCAGATGCTTCTTCCCGATCAAAACGAGCTCTCTCAAAGTATCGATGAGATCCGATACGGTGCATACGGGATGATAACTCAGAGGCTGGAGCGCAAACGTGAACAGCTCCTATCGATGCAGGAAGCGTTTAAACGTCACGGGGTAGAGCATCGATTGGAAGTTCAGCAAGAGCTGATCAAAGAGCTAAGAGAGCGGTTAAATCGACAAATGACGCAACGGTTAGAGCAAAGCAGACGGGAGATTATTCCGCTGATGGAGAGGTTGAGCCAAAACATCGAATCAATACTGCGGCAAAAACAGTTTATGATTACTCAGCTCAGCGAAGGATTTAATGCCAATCATCCGAAGAATAAAAACAAAAGCGGATTCGCCCAAATTGCCCGTGAGGGGAAAGTGATCGATTTGGACGCGCTCAGTGTCGGGGATCGGTTTGAAGCGATGAATGATAAGCGGGTTGTGCGGGCTGAAGTGGTGGAGATTGTGTCAATTAATGTGGATTGATACAACCCTCTCGATTTGACTATTTTGAGTGTACAATATCACTATAAAATCAATACAATTGAATGAGATGACAAAAAACGAAATTCTTGAAATACTCAAAACTCTAAAGCCCCGTTATGAACAAGACGGCTTGATCCTCGTCGGCTTATTCGGCAGTTTCTCGCGCGGTGAAGAGAAGAGTGATAGCGATGTCGATATTGTCTATGAGATTGAAAAAGGGAAAACCTTTTCAATGTTTAAATATCTCAAATACCTCGCTGATCTTGAAAAATATCTCAATCACAAAGTAGATTTAGTCAGAGCCGAAACCATCAAAAGTGATTTAAAACCTTATATCTACAAGGACATGATTTATGTCTAGGGATTGGAAATTTTATCTCAGAGATATTCTCGCCGAGTGTCAGAATATCCGAAAGTTTACGGCCAACATCACGTTTGAAGAATTTACAGAGAATACTGAAAAAGTGTATGCGACGGCAAAAGCATTTGAAAATATCGGTGAAGCGGTCAAGCAGATACCCAAAGAGATACAAGATGAGTATAGCAGTGTGCCGTGGAGCGAAATTGCCAAAATGAGAGATGTGTTAACGCACCATTATTTTGGATTGGATGATAAAGTGCTTTGGGATACTCTGGCTGATGATTTTATTATGTTTGAAGAGGTCGTTGAAGAAATAGCGAAAAAGTATTTGGATTAAATAGCTGGATTCCCGCGTAGGCGGGAATTTCATAAGAGGTTCTTGTACCCTTTGGATGTGACGAAGAAAATTATTTCAATGTAATGGGCGGAAAATAGAGGTGAGCCAGTGTGGCTCCCTCTGCCGCAAAGCGCTTGAAAAATCGGTCCATCGGGTCTTCTTTGTTCCAAGTCGGATCTTTTACTTTACTGAGTTCTTCTACCCGTTTTTTGGCATCGTATTCGACGCCGATACTATCGACCAGTCCTGCTTTTTTAGCTTGCAATGCGGTAAAAATGTGGGCATCGGCGTATTCTCCGCTTCTCAGCGGATCCAGTTTTCGTGCACGTGCGACATCCACGACGAACATAGAATAGGTTCCGTCGATCACTTTATTGAGTTCCGCACGCTCAGCCGCACTCCACTCCCTGTCAAACGTCCCTACCTGTTTGTAGGTTCCCGCATGAACGACTTGGGTTTTAACCCCCACTTTTTCCATCAGTCCCGAGATATCGGCACCCTCCATAATGACACCGATGGATCCGATCATACTGCCGGGATTGGCGATGATCTCATTTCCCCAGATACCGGAATAATAGCCGCCGCTAGCCATTATCCCCGCAGCATAAACGACCGTCGGCTTTGTTTCGCTGAGACGCTTGATCGCGTACGCGATTTCTACCGAGGGGGCAACCGCACCGCCGGGGGAATCGATACTGAAGAGTACCCCTTTGATACCGTCATTTTCGCGTGCTTCGTCAATCTGTGCGACGATTGGAGTTGCATCCAAAATAGGACCGCTCAAGGCTATTTTTTGGAGATTGTGGGGAGTGATTCCGTTTTCGCTCGAGGGGATTATAAGCCACAGTACAATGAGAACCAGTACCGTCGCTTTGAAATGTTCTTGAATAAATTTCAGCCCTCTCGCCAGACATGAACCGATCTTTTTGACAAATTCAATCATTTAACTCTCTCCCCCTCAATATAGATCGATTCGATGATGCCCTTCTGGTTGATCAGATGGAGCGGCAGTTGCCCGTTAATGGGATAATTGACCCTCATAACGAGGATATCCGCATCGTAACCTGACATGATTTTACCACAATTGAGTTTCAATGCCGCAGCCGCTAGGGATGTGACTCCTCTCCAGAGCTTCTGAGAGAGGGAAAGAAGATCATCGTGAGGGTGCATAAAGAGGGCAATTTTCATCTCTTCGAACAGATCGAGGGTATAGTTGGAGCTAAGCCCGTCGGTTCCGCAAAGCAAGGGGATATTTTTATCTTCGAGAGGTTTCAGATCGAGTACCCCGTTTCCGAGCAGGCGGTTGGAGATGGGGCAGTGGATAATACTGTGTCCGTTTTGGGCGATTACAGAGAGCTCATCGTGGGATGCTTGAACCGCATGGGTAAAGAGGGTAGGAATTTCTTTAAAATAACTCAAAAACTCTTCTGCCGTATTGGCGGCTCGGGTCTGTTTTAAAAAGTTTTCAAAGAAAGGACGGAACGGTCCGCTATCGGTATCGAGCCATTCCCGCTCAGCCGGACTCTCCATAAAATGTGCCGTTACGCGCAGATCCTTTTCTTTTGCGTGTTTGAGCGCTTTTTGAATCAGAATCCGGTGGACGGAGTAGGGGGAGTGGATCGCGATCGAAGGGTAAAATCCACTGCGTTTCAGCTCTTGAGAAGCAAAAAGGCGCTCTTGAAAATTGGCGTACAGCGCATCAGCCATGGCGGGATCAGAGCCGATGAGTTCGTTGAAATAGACCACTTTTTGGCTAGCTTTGAAGCACGGATCCAAATCAAACCCGTACGAACTGACCGCTCCGAATGCCGTGATACCGTTGGAAAGCATCATTTCAACGGCACGTGTCGTGCATTCATCGTCACATTCATTGATTAATTCATCGCGTGAGGCGATAACGCTGGAGAGCCACGGCATAAATTCACCGTAGGTCAGGGTGGTGCGGTTGGCACTGAACTCTAGATGAACATGGGCATTCACAAGTCCCGGGAGGATTACGGAGCCTTCGCCTAGTTCGACGCATTGTGCGCCGTAGCGGGAACGAAGTTCATCGTTGGAGGAGACTTCGATAATGGTTTTGTCAAACACGATACCGTGATTGCGGTAAATGGTTCCGTCGGTAAAAATAGCGTCAGCCAATAGGATTTTCATATTGTATATTTCCAAAAGTATCAGAGTTTGATGAGCGTTAGAATTGTATCATAGGGAATATAACCATTACACTTTTCAGAAATAGAATGAAATTTTTTAATATTGCTGAAGAAATAGGCAGAAAAACGGTTCAAATAAAACCTATTGAAAGTGTATTGCGTTATAATATTTTAATATGTGTTGAGAAGAAAGGTACAGATTGAAAATACTTGTTGTCGATGACTCTAAACTAGCACGTTTATTTCTTATTAAAACATTAAAAGAATTAGAACCGACTGCTGCTATTTTAGAAGCGGAAAACGGTCTCATTGCCGTTGAATTATTTAAAGCGGAAAAGCCGAGTGCTGTTTTTTTGGATTTGACGATGCCGGTAATGGACGGTTACGAAGCGTTAAAAGAGATTATTAAAATTGATCCGAACGCACAGGTTGTAATCGTATCGGCGGACATTCAGGCACAGGCACAATCTACAGTTTTGGAGTCGGGTGCAAAAATGATGATTCCAAAACCGATTAACAGCGAAAAGATGTTGTCTATACTGCAACAGCTTTCTATATAAAGAGTAAATAATGCAGCAAAACGGGTTTACAGACGATCATCTCGATATGCTCCGGGAGCTGATGAATATCGCTATGGGGAATGCGACGGCGAGTATCGCCGATTTATTGGAAGCGTTCGGCAAAATGCATATTCCTCAGATTCTGATCAGCGATATGGAAGGGTTGGCCAGTTATATTCAACAAACAATATCCGACGATCAGCGCAATTATGTGACGAAACAGTTGTTCGGAGGGATGTTCAGCGGAGAGTTTTTATTTGTGATTTCGGAAGAGTCCGCATTGCATCTTGGACACCATCTTTATGACGTCGACAACCCGTCTGATGGGGACATACTGGATGCGGTAATTGAACTGACCAATATCCTCAGTGCGACGATAATCAGCCGTTTGACGGAAGAGCTGAATACGAAAGTACAGTTTTTTGTCCCTTCGACGGAACTGATTGACGGCAATGCTCTGATCAGTCAAGAAGATATTATGAATTATCACCGAATCATAATTATCAGTACGCAGATGGAATTTGAACATCAAAATATTAACGGACATATTTTCATCCTTACGAAAGACGGGATGATCGAAAGTTTAAAAGCCCTAATTGATCGCAAACTCGAAGAGCTGTACGCCTAATGGTTACGATCCCTTATCCTAACGTTCTCCTTGATGCCCTTGAAATAGGCGTTATGATCATTGATGAGAATTTTGAAGTCCGTTACTGGAATCAATGGCTGGAGATCAATACATCGCATTCGGCATCGGAAATGATCGGTAAAAACCTGCGCGATTTTTATCCGCAGATCGACTACAAGGTACTTGCGAGAAAAATACGGACAACGTTACGATTAGAGTCCCCGACTTTTTACGACGCATCGGTACAAAACCGTTTTATCGAAATACCCCGGACGAAAATTACGACCTCTCTGCTAATGAATATGCAGCTACAGGTGACGATCTCTCCGTATATCGTAGAAGACGGGATGGTGATGGTATCAATTTACGATATCAGCGATTTGCATGAGTTGAAGCTAACCCTCCAATCCCAAATGAAAAAAATCTCTGAACTCAACAGCGAACTGCATAGAGATAAAATGATTATCGATGCCAATCTTTTGATTGTCAAAATGGATGAAGAGTGTAAAATCATTGAAGCGACGACAGCATTTTTGGATTTTTTCGGTTATCAGCCGGAAAGTGTAGTCGGAAACTACCTTCCTCGAATATTCGGGGAAGTTTCGGTTGATTTTGATACGATTCAGATTTGCGATGCGATCGCGCGCCATCAGAAATCTTCAGGCGAAGTCAAAGCAGTCCTGGCTTCGGGTGAAGAAGTGTGGTTCGACACCGTTGTAACCCCTTTGAATGATGATGAGAGCGATACATTGTCTTATACCGTCATTTTTCACGATATCAGCGATAAAAAAAGGATAGAACTCCTCTCTATAACCGATCCGTTGACAAAACTGTTTAATCGCCATAAGTTTAATGAAGTGTTTGAAAATATGGTTCTTCGGCGCCACTGGGATGAGCATCGGACCTTCGGTCTTATTATTGCCGATGTCGACCATTTTAAACGGGTGAACGATACATTCGGACATCAAAGCGGAGATAGGGTTTTGATTGAAGTTGCGCATATCTTTTCTCAGACGATACGGACGGGAGATATATTGGCACGCTGGGGCGGGGAAGAATTCGTATGTCTTTTGCCGGATGTCGATCGGGAAAAAGCGCTTTATGTCGCTGAAAAACTCCGGTTGGCGGTAGAACAGCTCCATTTTCCTGATGTGGGAACGGTCACCTCTTCCTTCGGCGTGACGATTTTTGCTTCGGGAGATACGCAGGAGAGCATGATGCACAGAGCGGATTTATCGCTGTACAAAGCGAAAGAAAACGGACGAAACCGAGTTGAATATCTTTAAGCGATCGTGAAATTTAGTTCCTTATAATATAGAACCCCTTATAATCTATACCTTAAAACAGAAATCAAGGTTTATCAATGAAAATAGTCGTCATCCAAGGGCCGAATCTCAACATGTTAAGGGTTCGGGAACAGCAAGTATACGGACCGATGCGTTTAGAACAAATCCATGCGCAGATGAAAGAGTTTGCAGCACAAAACGGTGTTGATATCGAGTTTTACCAAAGCAATCTGGAAGGTGAAATCGTAGACCGCATCCAGGAGTGCTACGGCGATGCGGACGGTATTATCATCAATCCGGCGGCGTATACTCACACTTCCATCGCCATTCGCGATGCAATCAGTGCCGTCAGTCTTCCGACGATCGAAGTTCATATCAGCAATATTTATCGCCGTGAAGAGTTCCGTCAAAAAAGCATGACGGCTCCGGTATGTACGTCGTCGATCATCGGTTTCGGTCCTTTCGGATACCATTTGGCAATGATGGGGATGTTGCAGATTCTCAGCGAAATCAATGCAATGCGTCAAGCCCAGCAAGGTACTGTTGAAGAGTAAGCGATGCCTTTACGCCGTGTTCTCGATGAGAAGCACTCTATTTCAATCGACCGTTATTTCCCCAAAACGCTTCAGGGGGGAGGCGGTTATCGTTACCGCGTCCTTCTAGGGGTTGGGGGAAATATCGGAGATGTCAAACGGCGGATGAACCATTTGTGGTTTTATATTCGTCGATTGAGTCTTATGAAGATCGTTCGAAGCGGCGTAATTCTCCGTAATCCCCCTTTCGGATATACGGAGCAACACGATTTTGAGAATACCGTTATCGAAATCGCGACATCACTGGAACCCAGAGCACTGTTACGGCTGATTTGGCGGATAGAAAAACGTTTTGGGCGGCGTCGCAGTTTTGCGAATGCGCCGAGGACGTTAGACTTGGATATACTATTCTTTGAGAAACGATCCATTCGGAGCAAAGAGTTGACAATTCCCCATCCTCATTGGAATGAGCGGATCAGTGTGACGATTCCGCTAGGAAGCTTGGCTCATAAGAGCACACGGAGACACTATGAAAATTTTGACATTTAGCGGTGCCACTCCTGCCGAAGCGCTCAAAAAAGCGCAGTTGGAGGTAGGCGAAGAAGCGATGTTGATCGAAACACGTGAAGTACAAAAGAAATCACTCGGGAAAAGTGCTTTGTACGAGATCGTTGTCGGCGTTGAAGAGAATGCCGCTCCTGCTCCAAAATCAAAGGCTCCGAGTGATGAGCCGTTTATGAAGCAGCGTCCGTTGGCACAAAAAAGCAGCGATGTCCTTTATAATATTTCCGCCGCCGCAAAACAGATATCCAAAATTGCTGAAGTGACGGAAGAAGAGCGCCCCTCCCGCCAAACTCCCGTTAGAGAGAGTGAAGATCTAAAACGGATTAAAGAGGAGATAGAAAAGCTCGGCGATAAAGTCAAACTGATCCAAAATATGTTTTGGTCGGAAAAATCACCCAAAACAACCGCGGCTATCCCCCCTGAATTTGCCGAGATTTACCGCCTTGCCCAGCAAAGCGGAATGGACCAGGAACATCTCGATGAGATCATGCACCTCACACTGGAGCATATGCCCTCTAAAATGAGAGAGAGCTCTGAAACCGTCAAGCGCTATTTTCAAGTGTTGATGCGTAAAATGATCCCCGTGCGTCTAGAGAGTGCTCCACGGCCGGGGAGCAAAAAAGTGATCATGCTTGTAGGCCCTACGGGAGTCGGAAAAACAACGTCGATTGCCAAACTGGCTGCACGTTTTTCGTATCTTTTGGAGAAAAAATACAAAGTAGGCCTTGTGGTTCTGGATACCTATCGTATCGGAGCGGTAGAACAGCTGATGCAATATGCCCGTATGATGAAACTCGGGATTGAGACGGTCGTGGACCCGCCGGAATTTTCGAGTGCTTTGAACGCATTGCGTTACAGTGATTATATTTTAATCGATACAATGGGATCGTCTCCGTACGATAAAGGGAAAATAGAAAAAATCTACGAATGTCTGCGAGACAACAATACAGATTATACGGTGGATGTCGTATTAGTGATGCCAAGCTCGATCAAGTACGATGATCTTAAAGCTACTTACGAAAATTTTGCTCCGCTCGGGATAGACACGATGATGTTTACAAAACTGGACGAAACCAGAGGTTTCGGAAATATTTTCTCCCTCGTGTACGAAACGAAAGTTCCGATCAGCTATTTTTCGGTCGGACAGGAAGTTCCTGAGGATTTGGTTGTAGCGACATCTGACTTTTTGGTGGATTGTTTGATGAACGGATTTAACAGAGGTGAGAGTGCATGAACCACCAAGCTTCCAAACTCGAAGCACTTGTAAATCAAAACCGAAACGCCACGGCTAAAAAAACCCGCTTTATTGCGATTACCAGCGGGAAGGGGGGAGTCGGGAAAAGTACGATCAGCTCGAACATGGCGTTTGTCATGGCAAAATACGGGCTGAAAGTAGGGATATTCGACGCCGATATCGGCCTTGCCAATCTCGATGTGATGTTTAACGTCAAAATCAAAAAAAATATTTTGCATGTCTTAAAAGGGGAAGCGACCGTCGAAGAGATTTTGGTTCCGATCGAGCCGAATTTGGTCCTGATCCCCGGTGAAAGCGGCGAAGAGATTTTTAAATACGCATCAGGGGGATTGTTCGAGCGGTTTATGGACCAGGCCAATGTTCTGGATGATCTGGATGTGATGATTATCGACACGGGTGCGGGAATCGGAGAACATATCCAGCTTTTTTTACGGGCGTGCGATGACGTCATTGTCGTGACGGTGCCCGATCCCGCAGCAATTACCGATGCGTATGCGACGATTAAGATTACTTCAAAGCTGCGTGATGAAATAAATGTTATCATGAACCAAGTCCGATCTATGAAAGAGGCCGAAGCATTATTTGAAAAAATCAATAAAGTAGCGCAGGCCAATATCGGCGGTGCTTTAAAATTGAGTTATTTAGGGCAGATCTCGAATGATCCGAAAATTTCTACGAGTGTTAAAAAAAGAGCCCTTTTTTCTCGTGATTTTCCGACCGCGACACCGACCAATGAAATCGAGGTAATAGTTAAGCGTATCGCGAAAAAACTGGAACGCAATGTGCTAGTAGATCCCAAAGAAAGCGGATTAGGTGGGCTGTTTAAGCGTCTGATGGAACATTTTTGATTCGCCGTACATTTACGGCAATGAGAAAGACTGCTTTTTTGGACAGACGGCTACGATAAGGATAAAAAGGGATGAGGGGTTCGAATTTTGTCTATTTTCTAACAATACAGGGGTTTTTTGTCGGTATTGTTTTTGGAATACTGCAATCGGATTCTGCTGAGAATTTTTTGGGATGGGTCATTTTGATTAGTCTCTTTTTTTACCTTTTCGCCCATTTGTGTGTCGGGTTCTTTTTCCAGTCATTGGGAGTCAAGGCGCATAGCTTTCCGAAAAAAGCGCATGAGCATAATCTCGATTTCTTTGTACGTGAAATCAATAAGCGCGAGCAGTTTATCGACGCTTTTTATACGCATAAATCAGAGTTGCTGGATGATCAGGGACGGGGGAAAGGATGAGCGGTACCAATGCCTATACGCAAGAGCTGAAACACCGTGAAGACCAATTGGCTATCCAGTTTCTTCCGGCCGTTAAAGCGATGTCGTTTCGCTTGAAAGAACGGCTTCCCAGTTCGGTCGATTATATGGATTTGTGCGCCATCGGAACGGAAGAGTTGGTGAAACTGGCACGCCGCTATGATGAGAGCCAAAACGATTCGTTTTGGGGCTATGCCAAAACACGTGTTTACGGAGCAATGCTCGATTACCTAAGATCACTCGATATGGTCAGCCGTTCCAGCCGCCGATTAATCAAAGAGATCGATCACGCGATTGAGGTCTATATGGCCGATCATGATGACGAACCCAGTGACAGTGAGCTTTCCGTTATTTTGGGAATCGAAGAAGATAAAGTGCGCGAAGCGCGTATCGCATCGGATATCTATACGGTCTTGCCGTTGGATGATCAGCTCGGGACCCCTGAAGAGGGGGGAATGTTGGAGCGGATGGAACATGAAGATCTGATCGAAGCGATTCAAGAGGTACTGATGACCTTTGAGGAGCGCGAACAGATTATTATCCAGCTCTATTATTTTGAAGAACTCACCCTCAAAGAGATCAGTGAGATCGTCAATATTACCGAATCGAGGATTTCACAAATTCACAAATCGGTCATTCGTCGAATTAAAGAAGCGGTAGGAGGGCAGTAATGGCAGATATATTATCCCAAGAAGAGATTGATGCCCTTTTAGACGTAGTTGACGACGAAGGTGACGGGTTATTAGAGACGACCGAAGAATCCCTTTATCCGCAGCGACAAATTACCCTTTACGATTTCAAACGTCCTAACCGTGTCTCGAAAGAGCAGCTTCGTGCTTTTAGAGGGATTCATGACAAGATGGCCCGCTCTATCGCATCGCAGATTTCGGCGATTATGCGCTCCATCGTTGAAATTCAGCTCCATTCGGTTGACCAGATGACGTACGGTGAGTTTTTGATGTCGCTCCCGAACCCGACCAGCTTTAACGTCTTTTCGATGAAACCGCTCGAAGGGAACGGTGTTTTGGAAATTAACCCCTCCATCGCCTTCCCGATGCTGGACCGTATTCTCGGCGGAAAAGGGGAGCCTTTTGAAGCGAATCGGGAGTTTTCCGATATCGAGCTCTCCTTGTTCGAGACGATTTTACGGGTTATGATGGGGACACTCAGAGAAGCGTGGGGTCCGGTTACCGATCTCTATCCTCAGGTCGAATCGAAAGAATCCAGCCCGAACGTCGTTCAGATCGTAGCCCAAAATGAGATCGTCGTTATGGTCGTTATGGAAATCATCATCGGACACAGTTCGGGGATGATGAATATCTGTTATCCGGTTATCGCGTTGGAACCGGTACTGCCGAAGTTGGCGAGCCGTGATTTGATGCTTAATGAAACCAGTTCGAAAAAAAGCCGTAATCAGGAACTTCAGGTTCTTCTCGGGGGGGCTCATGTCAATGTTGAAGTGAACCTTGGGGAAGCGGAATTGAGTTTGCATGAATTGTTGGAATTAGGTGAGGGCGATATAATTCGTCTCAATATTCCGGCAGATGATGTCGTCAATGTCAGTGTTGACGGAAAAGATCGTTTCGTCGGTCAGATGGGGCTGCGACGATTTAGAAAATCGATACAGATTACTTCATTGATCGATACGGAAAAAGATGCGGTCAAACGTGCGCTTAAAGAGTTTGAGATGAAACGAAAAGCCCGTATCAGCGGGGTAAAAGAGATGATACGCGGACCAATAGAAGAGGAGGATGAAGATGAGTGATTTTCCCGGAGTATTTGCAACTGAAGCTGTTGCCACGATAGAGGGATTGACGGGTCAGACTCCTACGATTACACTTAAGGAGGCGGAAGAAATTTCGATCATCTCCAATGTCATCCCCCCTATTGCACAAATTCATGTGAGTTTCAGCGGGGCGGCGGCAGGACGCGGTATCGTGATGATGCCTCCTCAGCTCGCGACAGCGCTCGGAGACATGATGCTCGGCGGTGATGGGGAAGCTCAGGATACGATGTCGGATGAGGATATGGATGCGGCAAAAGAGATCGTTTCCAATATCGTCGGGGCGATGAGCACCACATTGGCATCCCAAAAAGAGCTTCCGAAGTTTACGATTAAGCCCGAACGTGCGGAATTTATTCCCGAAAGCGGAGAAGTCAATCTTGACGGGTATGCGAAAATGTTCGTTTTCACCTTTGCGCTGGGGCATATCAATTCATTAATGATGCTGGCGATAGACTCAACGATCAATGAAGCATTGACGGGAGAAAAAGCGGCTCCTGCACCTGCGAGCAACAGCAGTAATATTTTTGATGCTCCTTCTTCTTCCGTACCGGCCGTTAAACTGGATGAAGGAGAGATGAAAAATATCGGTTTGATTATGGGGGTAAAGCTTCCGGTGCGGGTTCGGATCGGAAAGAAAAAAATGCTTCTCAAAGATGTCCTCAGCATGGATATCGGTTCGGTAATCGAGCTGAATCAGCTTGCCAATGATCCGCTTGACATTTTAGTGGATGATCATGTCATTGCACAGGGTGAAGTTGTTATCGTGGATGGAAATTTCGGTGTTCAAATCACCTCTATCGGAACCAAGCGAGATCGATTGAATAAATTAAAAGGATAAGAATGGCGCGTCGACATGGCAAAACAAAAGAGTACGAAAGCAGCCGCTATGTCAAAGATATCAAATCAGCGGATGTTTGGAGTGTTTTTAAAATAATTGCCGATTTTGTCCAGGGATTTGATGAATTAGGAGATTTAGGACCTTCAGTAACCATTTTCGGAAGTGCCCGTTTGGATGAAAATCATCCGTACTACACCCAAGCGATGACATTGGCAAATATGCTTGGAGAGAAGGGGTATAACGTTATTACCGGCGGAGGACCGGGGATTATGGAAGCGGCAAATCGCGGAGCGTATGAGGTCGAAACCGTAGAGTCGATAGGGCTTAATATCGAACTGGCTACCGAACAGCAACCCAACCCTTATATTACCAAAGGGCAGAGTTTTGACTACTTTTTTTCCCGAAAAGTAATGCTCGTTAAATACTCGATGGCGTATGTTATTTTTCCCGGAGGGTTCGGGACACTCGATGAAATGTTTGAAGCGTTGACTTTGATTCAAACCCGTAAAGTATGGGGCGTCCGTTTATTCGTCGTAGGGACGGAGTTTTATGCTCCGTTATTACAATTTATCGAAGATAAAATGTTGGCTGAGGGGATGATCGACGATAAAGACGTTCAACTTATCAATTTGACAGATGATTTGGACTTTGTTGTCCGAGAGATTGAAAAATCGCTTATATCTCAAATACATACAATGGAGAAAGAGGGGCTGACCGATACGAAGTATTATAAAGCGTTGACTTCCCATGTGGATGAAACACACTCTTATGCAGGACAAGGAAGCAGTTAGTGGGTAAAAAAGTACTGATCGGGATGAGCGGCGGGGTTGATTCGACCGTTTCGACATTGTTGCTCAAAGAACAAGGGTATGACGTGGAGGGAGTCTATATGAAACTTCACTCCAAGCCCGGCTATCATGAGATTCATCAGGCCCGCGCGCAGAGGGCGGCGGATTTTGCCGGAGTAAAACTCCATATCCTTGACCTTCAAGAAGAGTTTAACGCAAAAGTTTTTACTCCGTTTATCGAAACGTACAAAGAGGGAAAAACCCCGAATCCGTGTGCATTATGCAACCGTAACATCAAATTCGGCGCGATGGTTGCCTATGCGGATTCGATCGGTGCCGATTATGTGGCAACGGGACACTACATCCGGCATGACGGACAGTATCTTCTCCAGGCACACGATGATACGAAAGATCAAAGCTATTTTCTCTTCTACATCGATCCGGCACTGGTTCCGAGATTGCTGTTTCCGTTGGGAGAACGCCATAAAAGCGATATCAAAGCCTATGCCGCAGGAATAGAGGGGTTGGAGTCGTTTGCGTCGCAAAGCGAATCGAGCGAAATATGTTTTGTTGAAACAACCTACATGGATGTATTAAAGCCCTATGTTCCCGTCGATCAAGAGGGAGAAGTCCTTAACCTTGAAGGCAAAGTCGTCGGCAAACACAAAGGGTACATGCACTATACGATCGGAAAACGTAAAGGGTTCAGCGTCCACGGCGCACACGACCCCCATTTTGTCGTCGAGATCAAACCCGAAATAAATCAAATCGTCGTAGGGACACGTGAAGATTTGGAGTGCCATCGTGTCGAATTGGAACGGGTGAATATGTTTGATTCCCGCACCGAGTTCGAATGTGACGTAAAACTCCGCTATCGTACTACGGCCGTGCGCTGTAGTGTTAAAATCGACGGTGACCATGCAACGGTTGAGTTGCATGAACCGGTATTGGGCGTTGCCTCCGGACAGGCGGGTGTCTTTTACGATGGAGAAAAGTTACTCGGCGGCGGGTGGATCGTTTAGAATTTAAACAAAAGCCCTCTTACCACACCAAGAGCAAGGTCGCGTGCAGAAGTGCACGGGCGAACCGCCAGCGATTTGGTGAGAGGGCGATTTTCTTTTGTTTCTTTTCTTATGAAAAAGAAAAGAAAGAGAAGATACAAGGATAAAATATGACATCCAAAAAGAAAATTGTTGCAGCCGGGATCATCGGCAACGTCATAGAATACTACGATTTCGCCCTTATCGGTTTTTTGGCCGTGATGATGGGGAACCTCTTTTTCCCCTCGCATGACCCTTTCCTCTCCTTATTAGGTTCTTTCGGTGCCTTTGCCGCAGGGATGATTATGCGTCCGGTCGGCGCATTGATTTTCGGACACATCGGTGATCGTGTCAGTCGGCGTACGGCATTGATGAGCTCGCTTTTGATGATGGCGCTCCCTACCTTTCTTATCGGTTTTTTGCCGACGTATGCGCAAATCGGGATTTTGGCTCCGATCCTTTTGGTATTGCTTCGTATGATCCAGGGACTCTCCGTCGGAGGAGAATACGCCAGCTCCATCGTCTATTTGGTTGAGCAGTCCGCACCGGATCATCAGAATCTCTACGGCTCGTTTGTCTCCGTCGGAGCTAAAATCGGAATGGCGTTGGGATCGGGATTTTGCGGGGCCTTGTTGTGGTATATCGGTGGCGATGCGATGGGTGAATGGGGTTGGAGAATACCGTTTTGGGCGAGTATTATTATTGCGGCAGCGGGGCTTTACCTGCGACGTAATCTAACCGATGATTATAGACCGAGTGAAGACAAAACCGTTCCGATCGTTGCCATTTTACGCCATCATCGCCGTGAGTTTTGGCAGTTTTTGACCATTGCATCGGCAATATGGGTATTTTACTATACCGTCTTTATTTATCTTCCCATCTGGCTAGAGGGGAGCGCGGGACTCAGCAAAGCCGAAGCGGGGCAGATTAATACTCTCTCTATTGTTGTCGGTGTAGTATTTATCCCGTTGATGGCTATGGTTGCGGATGTCATAGGTTCGCTTCGTCTGATGCGCTTAACCTCTATAACCCTCGCGATAAGCGTTTATCCTCTCTTTTATTGGATGAGCATCGGAGGTTTTTGGGGTGCATTGGCGGGGACGATCGGACTGGTAATTTTGCTTTGTGCGTTTCAGGCTCCCATCTTTGCTTCGACGGTGAATGCCCTGCATTATCACGGCTATCGCGCATCGTTTACAGCGGTAATATTAGGGAGTGCCGCAGGGATAGTAGGCGGAATTACACCTGCTCTTATGACATCCATCACAGAGTATAGCGGCAACCCTTTCGCCCCCTCTTATCTTATTGCGGCCGCTTCGCTGATGGGGGGGTGGGGTATTCTTAGAAATGTACGGGCTTGAAGAGCGATTTCATTAAGGGATAGTCCATCATTTTCCCCGGATTGCTTTCTCCATTGATGTTGACGATTTTGAGGCGTCCGTAGCCGTTATTGAAATCATTGGCCAAATCATAGACAACACCGACGATGGTGAGTTTTCCGCTCTCCACATCCCCTTTAAACTCTTTTTGTGCGTAATACACCTGTTGATTGATATTGCTGACAACGGCGGCAAGCCATTTGGCTTCCTCCGTCCCCATCATTGATGTTTTTCGTACGGCTAGTGAGAGAGAATCGAGCTCTTTGATGATGTGCGGCCCCTCGGAAGAGTAATCGCCCAGAGCCGCCTTAATCGCTCCGCAGCGCGAATGTCCGACGATGATGAGCAGCGGGGTATTGAGATGGCGTACACCGTATTCGACGCTCCCCATGTTGGAGCTGAACTGATTGCCGATATTACGGATAATAAAAAGATCATTTTCAGCCGTTGCGTCGAGGGCAGCACTTTGAAAACGGGAATCCGAGCATCCGATGACCGTGGCACGCGGATGTTGTCCGTTTTTCAGTTTTTCAAAGAAAGCGGAGCCCTGATGATTGACGTAATAGTCGTTTTGGGAGATGACTTCGGCGAACATCTTTTGTGCTATTTCCTGCAGCTCTTGGGTATTGGGGGCGGCATGGGCTGAAGAAGCTTCTGCTGAATTGGCCAAAAGCAGCGAACTTGAGGTGAGGGCAAAAAATTTGAGAAAGGTCCGCTTATCCATTGTACACATCCTTTATCTCTAGATAAAAGCAGTGTACCACAAATTTAAAACGTTATAGACTCATTTTTTTCGGTACCGTTTGAAACCGGTACATCGATTTGCTCTTGGGGTGCCGTTTCTTCCGGGGCAGTTTGATCGAAAAGATCGGTGATACTTTGATTATTTTCTACAGCAGGGGATTCGCTTTCCCTCGGCGGTGTCATGACCTCTTTGAATTGAGGAATGACGATCCCTCTGCGTTTCATAATCTTGTAGATGATACGTGAACGGTTTTTGACGTACTTTTGGCTCCCTGTCGGATCGTATTTGATCGGATTGGGCAGGACCGCCGCCAGACGCGCCGCTTCTTGTCCCGTCAGGTTTTTGGCGCTTTTATGGTAATAATGGCGTGCCGCCGCTTCGATTCCGAATATACCGTCACCCCATTCAGCGACGTTGAGATAGATTTCCAAAATACGCCGTTTGGAGAGGGCATGTTCGATCCGCCAGGTGATGATCGCCTCTTTGATTTTGCGTACCGGATTTTTGCTCGGAGAGAGGTAGAGATTTTTAGAGAGCTGCTGGCTGATGGTGCTTCCTCCGGCGACGGAGCCTTTTTTGAGACTCCGCTCCAGCGCCTGCTCCATCCCTGTTACGTCAAATCCGTCGTGATTCCAAAACTTGTCGTCTTCTCCGATTAACACCGCTTTGATCACGTTCGGGGAAATTTGTGACATGGAGACCCATTTTTGGGTGATTTCCATGTCCCGGTTTTCATCGGCCCACTCGTTTTGGCGGTATTCCATAAATGCGGTCGGTATAGGACGGATATCTTTGAGATCATCAATGTTGGGATAGATGAAATAGCGTCCGATGTCGATAGCCCCCGCCAGGAGTAAAAGGAGAAGGATAGTTTTGAGTTTTTGCATATTAATGATCCGTATTTAGGGTAGGGAGATGCCACCCCTTGATATAGGCGGCGAGCCGCAGTGTGATGGCGATAAAGGCTACAATCGCAACGCTCAGTGTCGACAACCCGATCACTGCCGAAAATACAAGGAGCAAAATCGAGACGATCAGTGCGATGGAACCGTAAAAATCGCTTACGAGTACGGCAGGGACCTGATTGATGAGGATATCACGCAGAACCCCTCCTCCAATTGCGGTGAGGAAGCTTAGGATAATAACACCGAAAAAATTGAACCCTGCGTCAATCGCCAAAAGCGCTCCGGTGATACTGAATGCGACAAGACCGATCGTGTCGCTGATGACAAAAAGCCATTGTCGTTCAATCTGTTCCCGGTGGTAAAGACGAAAGGCGAAAGCGATGGCGATAGTGGTTAAGACGGTAATGGCAGGATAGTATTCGTTAAACGCAAACGGGGTTCGGTCCAAGATGACGTCACGGACTACTCCTCCGCCCAGTGCGGTAAGCGAAGCGGAGATAATTATGCCGAGGAGATCGAGGTTGCTGCGAACCCCTACAAGAAAACCGCTGAGTGCAAAGGCGATAATACCGAGAATGTCGGCAAAAACAACGAGATTAAATTCAGACATTGGGTGCGCGGTAGTTTTCTTTAAAACTGACGTAGCGCTTTGCGGAAGCATACAGCTCGGCAACCTCTTCATCGGTAAGCTCACGAACCACTTTTGCAGGGCTTCCCATGATTAAAGAGCGGGGAGGGAATACTTTGTTTTTAGTCACCAGCGCTCCCGCGCCGACGATCGATTCTTTCCCGATGACGGCACCGTCCAAGATTGTCGCACTCATTCCGATCAGACACGCATCTTCGATGGTGCAGCCGTGCAGCATGACGCGATGGCCGACGGTAACATCGTTGCCGATGATGGTAGGGTAACCGTCGCTCATATCGTCGCGCTTGTGATGGGTGACATGTACCATACTCAAATCCTGGATATTGCTGCGATCCCCGATCTTAATATAGTGGACGTCTCCGCGAACGACGCATCCGAACCAGATACTGACGTCTTCTCCCATTGATACCCGTCCGATGACATCGGCGGAGGGGGCGATCCAGACCCGCTCTTTCATATCCGGAGTATAGTGTAGATAATTAGCGATCATGGAAATCCTTGATTAACTCTCTTTGAATAGCCGTGCCGTAAGCTGCTGGACATAATTCGGAGTCTGTTTTTTGACCGAATTATACACTTTGTTGGTATGGGTTTCAGCGATTTTATGACTATCGATCAGATTGCCGGGCTCATGTTTCACTTTGACGTAGCTGCCGTCGTTTTGCAGTTCGTATGCGAGAATATTGTCCGATGTCTGAAGCTGTAAAATTTGAATCAGTTTGTTACTGATCTCTTCTCCTTGAATCGGCGTGAGCAACTCGATGCGTCGCAAAAGATTCCGCGGCATCCAGTCGGCACTCGAGATATAGGTTTGCGGCGTTGAGTGTTTGAAATAATAGATACGGGCGTGTTCGAGGTATTTTCCGATGAGCGAGATGACACGAATGTTTTCACTCACACCCGGAACCCCAGGACGAAGACAGCAGATTCCGCGAATAATGAGTTCGATTTTTACACCCGCCTGAGAGGCTTTATAGAGCGCTTTGATAATATCTTCATCGACTAGGGCGTTCATTTTGGCGATAATCACCCCCTCGCTTCCCATACGGGTTTCGTTTTGAATCAAGGAGAGGACTTTCGGTTTGATCTGCGTCGGAGCCATATAGAGTTCGTGAAGTTTCCCTTTTTTACTAAATCCCGTGAGGAAATGGAAAAAACGGGTCATATCGTGGGTGATCGTATCGTTGCTGGTCATGTAGCTGATATCGGTATAGATCGTTGCGGTAGAGGGGTTGTAGTTCCCCGTACCGATGTGGGCGTACTGTTTAAGCTTGCCGTCGACGCGACGGGTAATGAGTGCCGCTTTGGCATGTACTTTGAACCCGGCAATACCGTAGATAACGTGTGCCCCGGAGTTTTCGAGTGCTTTTGCCCAATGAAGATTGTTCTCTTCGTCAAAGCGTGCCCGCAGTTCAACCATAACGGTGACCTGTTTGCCCGATTCGGCAGCGTTGATCAGCGATTGCACGATCGGCGATTTGGAACCGGAGCGATAGAGTGTCATACGGATGGAGACGACCTCGGGATCTTTGGCCGCAATCTGAATCAAACGTACGACCGGTTCAAAGCTTTCAAACGGATGATAAAGGAGCAAATCTTGTTTATCCAACGTCGCATAGAGGCTCTCATCGGTGTCAAGCGGCGGAAGATTGCGCGGTTTGAAACTCGGAGTGGTCAAATGGGCAAAATCTTTGTTTCCGACCACCTGCCATAGGCTTCCGAGGTTGAGATAGGTTTGGAAACGGTAGATGTCATCTTTGTAAACATTGGCATGGCGGTTAAAGAAGTTCAAAAGATCATCATCCGCGTGGACACTGAGTTCAAGGCGTACCAATTCCCCTTTTTTACGAAGTTTTAGACCCTCTTCAAGAATCTCCATGAAATCGTCCGCTTCCTCTTCTTCGATCGCGATATCGGCATTGCGGGTGACGCGGAAAGCGGCGAATTTGATCAGCTCATAGCCCGGGAAAAGGTCTTGGATATGTTCGGCGACGATACTTCCGATCGGAATATAGATACGATTGTCGATTTCGACGAAGCGGGGAAGGACGCGCGGAATACGGATGAGGCCGTAACGCTCAATCGTCGCATCGTCTTTATCGCGGAGTTTGACGATTTGCCCGAACCCGAGATTATTGAGGTGGGGAAACGGATGGGTCGCATCGATGGCGATCGGAATAACGACCGGATAGATGTTTTCATGAAAATATTTGTCGAGGTATTTGCGCTGCTCGGGAGTGGCCTCTTTGTACGGCTTGAAAAAAATCCCCTCTTTTTCCAGCTCTTTCATAATCCCCTGCAGACAGTATTCGACCTCTTCTTGCTCTTTATGGAGATATTCGCGGATGCCGCGTAGTTGATGAAGCGGCGTAAATCGGTCCGCTCCGGAGACGTTGACACCGGCGCTGAAGAGTTTTTTCAATCCTGCGACACGGATCATGTAGAATTCATCCAAATTGGTTCCGTAAATCGCTAAAAATTTAAGCCGCTCAAATAAAGGGAGCGATTCATCCTGTGCCTGTCGCAAAACACGGGTATTAAATTGGAGCCATGACAGCTCGCGATTGATATAAAGTGCTGGGTCTTTGTAATTATTTGGCATGTTTTCTACTAGTTTTGGTTTTAAGTTAACGGGATTATATTATACTTATCGTTACAAAAAAGGAACTTGATGTCTATATTTCAAATTTTAATGTTTGCGGCGACCCTTTTTTTCGCCTATCAGATCTTTCGGCACGTTCAAAACCTGGACGATGCTCAGCCTCACAAAAAGGAATCTAATATCGTCGATACGGCTGTTTTCAGTGCTTCGGCTTTGGTTGAAGAGGCCGATAACGCTTATCAGCGCGGCGAGTTAGATCGTGCCAGAACCGCTCTTGAAGAGGCATCGCGTATCGAGAGCGAAAATCCTGAGATTTTAAATAAACTCGCATTTATCACTGCAAAAACGGGTGATCGGCTTAAAGCGATAGAACTGTATGAACAATCGTTGGAACTCGATGAAAACGATGACCTGACCCATAATGCCATCGCTTCGCTTTACCGTGCGGAAAATGCATACGAGCGTGCACAGGACCATTACCTCAAAGCCATTGAAATTGATGATACGTATCCCCAGACGTTTTACAACTACGCCAATCTATTGGTTGATATGGATGAGGTTGAGAAGGCCAGAGGAATGTACAAGCGCGCTCTTGAGCTCCAAAGCGATTTTCCGGAAGCGCGCGAAGCGCTTCTTTCATTAGGAGCACACGTATGATTGATGATCAGGCCCGTCTCGCCGTATTAATCGATGCGGACAACTCTCAGCCCTCCATTATCGCCGGGCTTATGGATGAGATTGCCGCTCACGGCATTGCCAGCGTCAAGCGCATTTACGGCGACTGGACCGATACGAAACTGAAAGGATGGAAAAATGCCCTTCTCGAACATGGGCTTCATCCGATGCAGCAGTTTGCCTATACGACGGGAAAAAATGCGACCGACAGCGCCATGATCATCGATGCGATGGATCTGCTCTATACGAAAAACTTTGACGGTTTCTGTATCGTCTCCAGTGACAGCGATTTTACCCGTCTGGCGAGCCGTATCCGCGAATCGGGGATCAAAGTCTACGGATTCGGGGAGCAAAAAACACCCAAAGCGTTTATCGGCGTGTGCGACAAATTCATTTACACCGAAAACCTTCGCCGAGACGCTAATCATAAAGAGCCGGTCGGGACAAAAATCAAACCGGACAATAAAGCCCTTTTGGCTTTGGTGCGCAACGCGGTCGAGGATACGACCAATGAAGCGGGATGGTCGTATCTGGGCTCCATCGGACAAAATCTTATCAACAAATCCCCCGAGTTCGATCCCCGAAGCTACGGCTTCAAAAAACTCCTTGATTTGATTGAAAGTCTGGGGGAATTTGAGTTTAAATTTTCCGATCCCCTTTCGGGTTCGCAGGCGGTACATGTCAGGCTGAAACGGCACAAAAGGAGTTATGAGAAATGACGGTACAGGAAATTTATACGTATCTTGACGGACTTTCCCCATTCGCGACGCAGGAGGGA
Source organism: Sulfuricurvum kujiense DSM 16994 (assembly GCF_000183725.1). Lineage (NCBI taxonomy): Bacteria > Pseudomonadati > Campylobacterota > Epsilonproteobacteria > Campylobacterales > Sulfurimonadaceae > Sulfuricurvum > Sulfuricurvum kujiense. Next base: position 473,750 of record NC_014762.1, read on the forward strand.
TGGGATAATTCCGGTCTTTTAGTCGGCGACTTTGCCCAGGAAATTACGCATGTTGTCTTGAGTATCGACATTGATGAAGAATTAATCGAAACGATTCCCGAGAATGCCCTTTTGATCACCCATCACCCGGTTATTTTCGGCGGACTTAAACAGCTGCAGTTTAATCAGTATCCGGCTAAGATTCTTATGCCCCTGATCCGCAAAAATATCACCAATATCGCGATGCATACCAATTTCGACCAAACGCATTTGAACGATTACGTCGCGACTGAAGTCCTCGGATATCCCATTATCGCCAAAGAGGGGTTTGTCGCGTATTTGGGGGTGGATGAACCCTACGATGCGTTTGCCGAAAAAATCAAAACGGCACTGGGGCTTCCCCATACCCGCGGCGTCAAATGTCATGATCATATCCGAACCTGTGCTTTGGTGACCGGATCGGGCGCATCCCTGATGCGCAATATCGAAGCGGAATGTTTTTTGACGGGCGACATCAAATATCATGATGCAATGGAGGCCAAGGCACTCGGTTTATCAATGATCGACATCGGACACTATGAGAGCGAACGCTATTTTGGCGAGGTTTTAGGGGGCTATTTGGAAAAATTAGGATTGAGTGTTATAATTTCACCATCTAAGAACCCCTTCACCTATCTTTGAGCTAAAATTAGGTAATCGTGTAACTCCAAAAGGAACCGTATGAACAAACACCTTGAACAATTAATCGAGCTCTCTCATGTTGATAAAGAGATCGACGCATTTGAACCGCAAATCGAAGAAGCGAATCTTCAGTATGATGCACTTTTAGCGACTAAAAACAGTATCACAAATGAAATCAATGCTTTGAAACAAGAGATCAAAGACGAACAGATCAAAAAGCATAAAAATGAGCTTCATTTGGCGGAACTTTCTGCAAAACTTGAAGAGAACAGCAAAAAAAGCAATGAGGTAAAAACCGAGCGCGAAATGAAATCGCTTCAACTCGAAGAAGAGATTGCAAAAGAGCAAGTGAGCTTTGCGAACGAAGAGATTGAGCGATTGGAAAAATTGATCGATCACAAACAAAGTAAAATTGACGAGCTTGAAGCAAAAGCAGCTGAAATCGACGGAACTCTTGCAGGTGTAAAAGCGGATGTCGATGTTAAATTGGCACGTATCGATGAAGAACGCAAAGAAGTTTTTGCACGCAAAGAGGCGTTGGTAGGTGCGATGAACCAAAAAGGGTTGTCATTTTACCAAAAAATTCGCCGCTGGGCTAAAAACACGACTGCCGTTGCGGTACGTAATCAAGCGTGTATGGGATGCTATATGGCGATCAGCGATAAAGTCTACAGTGACGTTATCAAAGGCGAAGAGATCACCATGTGTCCTCACTGCGGTCGTATTTTATTTTTAGAGCCTTCTGACGCTATCGGTGCGTAACGTAGTATTCGACCTGATTTATACACTGGTTGCGGCGTTTTTTTACGTCGCGGCCCTGCCTCTTTTAATCCTCTTTTCGTTTAAAAAGAAATATCGCGATTCAATTCCGGCACGCTTTTTCGGCATTAAAAATCCCCCGTTTCAACCTCATGACATTTGGTTTCATGTGTGTTCATTCGGGGAAGCAAAAGCAATCGCTCCAGTTTTGGAGAAATTGAAAGATAAAAAAATCGCGATCAGTGTTATTACCCATACGGGATATGAGGCGGCGTCGAAGTATGCGGCTCAGGTACGTTACCTGCCGTATGAGTTATGGCTGTGGTTTTGGATCGAGCGTCCCAAAACCGTTGTGGTCCTGGAAGCGGAGTTTTGGTATCTGCTGTTTCGTTTAGCTTCGAGAAGAGGCGCTCGCGTTATTGCACTCAACGCTCGGATAAGCGATCGAAGTTTCTCGAAGTATTACCGGATGCGATGGTTTTATCGGATTTTATTATCGCAATGCGATCGTGTCTTTTGCCAAAGCAGCGAGGATATGGTCCGTTTTATCGCACTGGGTGCCAGGAATGTCGAAGTCGTCGGAAATATCAAGCTTGCTCAAAAAATCGAGTCGAATAAACACTATCCGAAGCCTAATGGATTGCTTATCGTTGCCGCAAGTACCCATGAGGGGGAAGAGGAGGGGATAATTCGGGGATTTATGGCATATCGTGAGCATAACCCCTCCGCCAAACTTTTGGTGGTTCCGCGTCACCCCGAGCGGTTTGCCAAAGTAGGAGAGTTGATTGCGAAAACGGCACCGAAGATGACTCTTTCACGTTGGAGTGAATCGCAAATGATTACGGAGGATATTACCCTTATCGATACGATGGGAGACTTGAATAATCTCTACGCCATAAGTGATGTAGTGGTGTTGGGGGGTGCTTACGCTCCTATCGGGGGGCATAATCCGCTGGAACCTGCGACATTCGGATGTAGGATCATTTCGGGGATGGAGATATTTCACCAGAGGGAACTGTTTAAATATGTCTCTCACGTGCAGTTTACGTCAGTGGAGGGGATTGCGGAAGCATTGAAAAATGCTGAAACGATGCCCCCGTCACAGATTAACGGAAGCGTTGATCTGAAAAAAGTACTCAATTATTTAACGGAGAAATAAAATGGAAAAACCAAAAGCGTATAAGCTCCTGGCGGAGCAAGAGGGGATATCCAACTCTGAGGCCAAATCACTGATCGACCGCGGTTTGGTTTATGTCGGAAACAGCAAGGTGATGATCGCGCGGGGCGAGATCAGCCCCAAAACGGTGTTTATCGTCCAGAAAGTGGAAAAAGTACGTCCGATCTTTGAAAACGACGATTTGATCGTTGTCGATAAACCGGCATTTGTCAACTCCGATGAGATCGAGCGGCAGTTCAAAGGCTCGCAGCTTCTCCATCGCCTGGACCGTGAAACGAGCGGGGTATTGATGCTGGTAAAAAACGAAGAGTTTCGTCTAAAAGCGATTCAAGAATTTAAAAAAGACAATGTCTATAAAGAGTACGTTGCATGGGTAGAGGGGTTGGTGAGTGAGCCGTTTGTGGTAGACCAGCCGCTCATTACTGAGAAAAAAGGGAATAAAGCCTATACCAAGGTTGCCAAAAAAGGCAAACCCGCCATTACCGAAGTAACCCCTTTGGAAGTTTCGGGTAAAAAGACCAAAGTACAGCTCATTATCCATCACGGCCGTACCCATCAAATCCGTGCCCACATGAAATTTGCCCAGCACCCGATTATCGGGGATGAGAGCTACGGCGGACGGCAGTCGAAGCGGGTGATGCTTCATGCGAAAAAGGTGACGTTGCTCGGGCAGACTTTTGAAGCGCCGGAACCGAAAGTTTTCGGACATTTCGGGAGTTAATGTTTTTTGTCCTTTTCTTTTTAGAAAAGAAAAGAACGAAAAGAAAAGCGCCGCTCAAACAGAACGCTACCAGCCGTTTTGGCACTACTGCCAACGGCTGGGCTCTAGGTGTGTTTTCGCGGCATTATTTATAAAATTCCCGTGATCCAATACAAAGAGCCGTTCCGAAGGCAGTAGTGCCGAGAGGAACGAGCGCCTTTGGATCACGGTATGCTCTTTTGCTACTTTTCTGGCTAAACAGAAAAGTAGTAGACGATAATAAAGTCTAAATCAAGAAAAAATTAAGTATAATTCGAAACTTTTTATACCCTGTAGAGCTATTATTTAGGAGTTGAAGTGTTTGATACACTAACCGAATCGTTTACATCAGCCATACGAAAAATCCGTTTTCACGATGATGAAAAGGCGTTGACCAAGGCACTCGGCGAGCTTAAAAAAGCGCTTTTGAAAGCCGATGTAAATCACAAGGTCGTTAAAGAACTGATCGATTCGGTTGAGATTCAAACCAAACAAAACGGTGTCGGGAAAGATCAATTCCTCGATGCTCTTCGAAAATCGCTCTATGCCCTTTTGGATGTCAAAGGTAAATCGGGATTTGTCTACGCTCCGGTAGCTCCGACCGTCATTTTGATGACCGGTCTGCAGGGTTCGGGTAAAACGACGACAACCGGAAAATTGGCGAACTGGCTTAAAACGCGTCAGAAAAAACGGGTTTTGGTCGTTGCGGCCGACTTGCAGCGTCTAGCGGCGGTTGAGCAGCTTCGTCAAGTGTGCGGAGCCATCGATGTCGAACTTTATGCCGATGATGCGACAAAAAATCCGGTTGAAGTGGTCAAAGCAGCACTTGAACATGCAAAAAAAGTGTTAGTCGATGTCGTATTGATCGATACGGCGGGGCGGCTTGCAATCGATGATGAACTGATGGGAGAGTTGGCGGAAGTCAAAGCGGTTGCCAATCCGCATGAGATTTTCTATGTGGCCGACTCTCTCAGCGGTCAGGATGCGGTCCGTACCGCCGCGACGTTTAACGAAAAGATCGGAATCGACGGTGTTATCCTCACCAAATACGACGGTGATTCCAAAGGGGGCGTGGCTTTAGGTATCGCTTCTCAGATTCAGGTACCGCTTCGCTTTATCGGTGCGGGTGAAAAAATGGAAGATCTCGAAATCTTCCTCCCTGATCGTATCGTCAACCGTCTTATGGGATTGGGTGATATCGAAGGTCTTGCCGAGCGCACCGCGTCGGTAATCGACGAGAAAAAAGCGAAAGCTTTGACCAAAAAAATCAAAAAAGGGGAGTTCAATTTTAACGACTTCCTGGAGCAGATGGAAAGCCTCAAAAAAATGGGGAGCATGAAATCGATTATGGGTATGATCCCCGGAATGGGCGGCATGGCTTCGGCGCTCAAAGATTTCGATTTGGAAAATTCGACGCAGCTCAAACAGATCAAAGCTCTGGTGTCGTCTATGACGGTGAAAGAGCGCGAAGATCCGGAACTCTTGAATAACAGCCGTAAAGCCCGTTTGGCAAAAGGGTGCGGCTTGGATATCATCGAAGTGAACCGTATTTTGAAACAGTTCAAAAATGCCTCTAAAATGGCAAAACGGTTCTCAGGAAAACAGGGGATGAAGGACCTTCAGAGCATGATGGGTCAAATGCAGGGTGCGCGTTTACCGCGTTAACTTTGCACGTGTAAAATGCTAAAGATTGCACTCAAAAGAGTTCAGTCTTTAGCATTTGAAGCGGCTTAGAGGTTTTTCTTTTACTTTTGTGGGTAAAACACTCTTCTAAGCTTCTTGGTGCAAAACAAAAACATTAAAAGGACACACAATGGCAACAGTCATCCGTTTAACCCGTATGGGTCGTAAAAAACAACCTTTCTACCGTATCGCGGTAACCGATAGTCGCAAACGCCGCGACGGCGGTTGGATCGAATTGATCGGGTACTACAATCCGATGACAGACCCTATCACTACCAAAGTAGATGAAGAGCGTCTTAACTACTGGTTGAGCGTCGGTGCTCAAATGTCAGACCGCGTTAAAAAAATTACCGGTAAATAATCATGATCGCGGACTTCGTCGCAGGATTTGCCCGGTTAATAGCCTCTTATCCCGAAGAGATTCGGGTAGAATCGCATGAAGGCGACGAAGTGACCGAAATCGTTTTGTATGCCAATCAGGCGGATGTGGGCAAGCTGATCGGAAAAGAGGGTAAAATGATCGGTGCGATCAAAACCGTCATTTCCGGTTGCAAAGCCAAAGACGGAAAAAGTTACCGAATCAATGTCGAACCGCTTTCGTAATTCACCTTCGCACGATTTGCTCCATGTCGCCACTTTGGGCCGCACTGTCGGTCTAAAGGGGGACATGAAACTCAATCTCTCCACTGATTTCCCTGAACAGTTTATTCCCAATGCCACCTTCACTCTTGATAACGGCAAAGAGGTAACTCTCTCTTCGTATAACCCCGATCGAGAACTCGTTCATCTTAAAGGGATCGATACGCCCGAAGCGGCTAAGGCATTGACCAATGCGAAACTCTTTACCACTTTTGAGGCGACGCGTGAGCGGTGCAACTTGGGAGAAGGGGAGTTTTTCTGGTTCGATCTTCTCGGCTCTAAGGTCGTAGAGGGTGAATCGGTTTTGGGAAAAGTTCAGGAGATCGAGCGGATCGGACCGTTGGATTATCTGTTGGTCGCAACCGATCCTTCTTTGGTTTCCAAAGGGATGGCGGCTACCTTTTTAATCCCCTACATTGACCGTTTTGTTCTAGGCACCGATGCAACCGCAAAAGTGATAACCGTAGAGGGCGGATTGGATCTGCTGGAAGCGTCATAATGCGTTTTACGTATGTGACTATCTTTTCCAATTTAATCGAAGGATATTTCCAAGACTCTATCCTAAAGCGGGGCATCGAGTCGGGGAAATTTTCGGTCGGCTATCTCAATCCCAGAGATTTCAGTACGTCAAAACATCATAAAGTTGATGATACCGCCGCCGGCGGAGGGGCAGGGATGGTGATGACCCCCCAGCCTTTGTTTGATACACTAAAAACGCTTGATGACGATGCGCATATTATATTTGTTGCTCCCGTCGGAAAACAGTTTACCCAAAACGATGCAAAACGCCTTGCGACCAAATCGCATGTCGTTTTTGTCAGCGGACGGTATGAAGGGATCGATGAACGTGTCGTGGAGCGCTTCGGTGACGAAGTGTTCAGCATCGGCGATTACGTCCTCACCGGAGGGGAGCTTCCCTCTTTGGTAATGACCGATGCGATCGTCCGAAACATTGACGGAGTGTTGGGAAATAGCGAGTCTTTGGAGTATGAGAGTTTTGAGACGCCACTTTTGGAAGCGCCTTCATTCGGAAAACCCCCTGCATATGAGAATATGCGTGTTCCATCAGAATACTTAAAGGGAAATCACAGTAAAATTCGTGCACTAAAATCGTCTCTGTCTGAATGCAAAACAAAATACTTCAGGCCGGAGCAGCTTCAAAAGCATAAAATAAGGACATCTTATGAAAAATAAGTACATTGCAAGTTTCGAGCAAGCACAAATCGCTAGCAAAAACGTTCCTGAGTTCCGCGCAGGTGACACTCTTCGTTTGGCAGTAACCATTACCGAGGGTGAAAAATCACGCGTTCAAAATTATGAAGGTATCTGTATCTCTATCCGTGGAGAAGGTACTGGTAAAACTATTACTGTACGTAAAATCGGTGCTAACGGTGTTGGTATCGAGCGTGTATTCCCAATCTACAGCGACAGCCTCGAGAAAATCGAAGTTCTTCGCCGTGGTCGTGTACGCCGCGCTAAATTGTTCTATCTTCGTGATCTTGCCGGTAAAGCAGCACGTATTAAAGAAATTCGCCGCAAATAATCCCTCTTGCCGCGCTTTTGCGGCAAACTCTTCTGAACTTTCCAAAAAACTTTTTTATTTTAAATAAGACGAAACAAGCTAAAGCTCATTCCCCTTTTAATGCCCGTTCAATATCCCGTTTAATACTTTTCTCTTTCAGGTCGTCACGTTTGTCATAGAGCTTTTTTCCTTTGACGATCGCAACCTGCATTTTGGCGATATTTCGGTCATTGAAATAGATGCTGAGCGGCACAAGGGTAAATCCCTCTTTCTCGACCGCTTTGAACATCTTGTCGATCTGTTTTTTATGGAGGAGCAATTTGCGGCTTCCCCGCTCTTCGTGGGCATAAAATCGGTGTGTCGTATCGAGGACTCCGATATGAACGCCGAATACGAACGCTTCGCCCCGTACGATTTTGATAAAGCCGTCTTTGAGATTGACCCGTCCGGCGCGGAGCGATTTGACTTCAGAGCCTTTGAGAACGAGACCCGCTTCGAATTTCTCTTCGATGTAGTAGTCAAAAAAAGCTTTTTTATTAGTGGCTATATTTTCGCCCACGCATATATCCTTGAAAATAATTATCGAATGATAACGTAGATAACCTTTTAGGCTTCGAGTTTGATTTTACCTACTGCGTAATTATGGACTAAGGCTTGGATTAGGTTTTGATATCCGATCCCCATCTCTTTGGACTTGGCTTTAATAACCGCTAAATCGCTGACGGAGAAGCGGATAGTAGTTTGTCGTTTTTCCTGCAAAGATTTGGTGTATTTCGCATTGTTTTGATACGCTTGGCGCTCTTGCGGCGAGAGGGGATTGCTGACCCACTCTCCGTTTTCTATTTCGTTTAGAAGCTCATTTTCCTCTTGGTCGAGGTAGATCGGTTCATTTTTCATTTTTTGTGCCTCCGTAAGCAGCATTCAGTTTTCGGCTGGGAATAATCGATTTTAAAAATATTTCCTCTTCTGTTTCGACAAAAGGGACATACCAGATATATTCATCAATTTCGATGACGAAAATCTGTTGGTTAGGATACTTTTCCGTATTAGGATGGATATATCGTTCGATGATCTCATCTTTCTCGATCTTCTCCAATACCTGTTCAAAACTGATATTTCGTTGGAGTTGGAGGAGTTGGTTTTTCTCTTCATTCCAACGAATAATTTTGGACATGACTATCCTTTCATTTTATATCCGATTGTAACAAGTTGTAGATGTATTGTCAATACAAATATAGATATTGGTTTCTTTTAATAGTTGTTTTTTGGATATTACTAGAGCGAAGAGATGCTCTAGTTCATTTATGCAGAGAGGCCAATATTATTGAGCTGCGACCAGTTTAGGTCTTTCTACGATTTTATCTTTAGCGTAAGATTCTGTGATGTAGTTTGTTGCACTGAATACAACATCGCGAATAACATTATCAAGAGCTACATTTTTAGTAACGCTCCATCCTCCGCCAGCAGCTCCACCGAAACCTCCAAATCCCCATGAACTTTTTTCGCTATCTGCTTTGAAGCTTTTTGAGTCACCCATTTCCAAAGTTGACGGGTTCATAGTGAAAAATTCGACACCAATACTGGCTTTAGAGGTGTTTTTACTGAAAAGCCCTACGATAGGAATAACTCCACCAGCAATTGCTCCACCCTCTTTACTGACATCAACCGATGAAATGGTACCACTAATAATTAAGTCAATTTTAGGAGGTTTGACCTCTTGACCTGTAGCTGCTAACATTTTTTTCATTTTCTCAAATTGTTCCAAATCGACAATTTTGAAACATTTGCTCTCTTTAATAGCATTTGTCAACATGCTTTTTACGCCTGTTCCTATTCCTTTAACATTTCCCTGACCACTTGCCAATGCAGCTAAAGCGGCGAAACCGCCACTTGGGACACCAGTGTCTTGACAGGACTGCGCTTTGCATTCGATATCGTTGATTGCTATAGAAAGGGTAGGTGCTTCACACTTATTGACTGGCACAGCGATCTCTTGAACTTTTGTGTTTTCATCTGCTGTAGCCAGTGTTGCGCACATGGCAAGAATTATAACACCTATTGTGATTTTATTCATTAAATTTAACCTCCTGAAATTATTCTACTAATTATAGTTAATAATCTAATTAGAAGCAAATTCATTTGTTTTGATAGCACGGCTTATTCATTTTACACTATATTGTGCATTCGTTCGCCCTGAGCTTGTCGAAGAGCAAAAAAGTTCATGGTTCGACAGGCTCACCACGAACGGCAAATATCAGAATGAATAAGCTGTGGTTTTGATAGTGAGTTCTTTTATATCTGTTTTGAAGAGACAAAGTGAAACACATATTGATTTTGATTGAAGCTATTTGATTCTAAAAAAACTGCTTCCGCTGCCGGAGAAAAACCAACCCTCTTTTTCGGAAAGTTCGCTGTAGCACGCAAGAGCGGAGGGATAAAGGTCATTGGCCTCTTTGGGACTCATGAAAGCGAGAATATCACGTGACGGGGTCGATTCTAACCTAGCGGCTTCTTCAGCGCTTATCGGCGCGTAAAGATGCTCGCGATAGTAGCGGTAGACAGAGGGGGTGCTGATCTGTATGTCGGGTGTAACCACTTCGAAATCAATCAACGGTTCATCAAAGCGCTCAACAACCTCTCCGATACCGCTGACATTGGCAGACTCATAGCCGTAAACGAAAAAGGGGACATCGGCACCGATATGGGAAGCGATTTCAGCAAGTTCGTTGAGACTCAGCCCGAGCTCCAGCTCCTCGTTGCACATCGTTAAAAAAGTTGCGGCATCGGAACTGCCTCCCCCAAGGCCGGCGAAAGAGGGGATTTTTTTGTCGACGCATACGGCATGGCTCTCAAAAAAGGAGGAGAGTTTATCCGAGCGGGTAACGGCGAGAAGATGTTTATACGCTTTATAGATGGTATTGGCATGGACTTCACAGTCAAAGCTTCCCCGTATTTCAAACTCGGGAGTAGCTTTTTCTTCAAACCAGAGGGTATCAAAGAGGTCTTTTACCCGCATAAACCGGGAACTCAGCGTATGATACTCTCCCCGCATCCCGGTAATTTTAAGGAAAATATTGACTTTGGCGTAGGCACGGTAACGGATCATAATCGTAATTTTTGTGCAAGCTGCTGAAGGAGCGATTCATCCTGATGAGAGGAAGCTTCTTTATTGGAATCTTCTACGGCACGAACCAATTCGCTTCGCAGTACCCGAATGTTGTGAGGTGCGTCAATACCGAGTTTGACGACCCCTTTTTCGATGGAGACCACTTTGACGGTAATTGTATCGGCGATAATGATAGATTCTTCGGCTCTGCGGGAGAGAATCAGCATGCTTCAACCTTATTGAGAATATAACGGACACCCTCGGGGGTGATCTCCAGTATCGAGATAGTGTCGCCGTTGTCGATCCAGTAGGTTCCCTCTTCTTGAATCTCGAAATCTTCACGAAGAAGGGGCTGTCCTAAAAGCATCGTTTGCAATGTGCCATTATAGCGGTTTTTGGTTAGCGCAAGGGAAGATTTAATATCGAGCTCTTTTTCATTTTCGAAAATGAATTGCCCCTCATTAAGGCGTTCCAACGCAGTGAGCGCACCGTTGCATCCAAGATGTTCGGCAATAATTTCACCGAGTGAGCGGATATAGCTCCCTTCCGATACGGTCGCTTCAAAGGTGACAAAGGGGTGGCAATAGTGTTTGAAGGTAAGGTCATAGATCGTCGAAGTGATGGCGCGTAAATCAACCTCTTTCCCCTCACGGGCCAATTCGTAGGCTCTGCGCCCCTCAATCCGCTTGGCACTGTATTTAGGGGGCAGATAGGTGAGCTCTCCGACAAGAGAAGCAAAAATAGCCTCGATTTGTTCTACACTGACAGGTTGGATTTCATCTATGGTTTCAATTTTTTCGATATCGAGGGTCGGGGAGTAGGCTCCCAGCCAAAGAGTGGCCCGGTAGCGTTTCGGGGTTTTGTTTAAAAAACGAAACAGACGTCCGTGGTTTCCGAATGCGATGATCAAGACCCCTTTGGCAAACGGATCGAGAGTGCCGGAATAGCCCGCTTTTTTAACGCCGTATTTGCGTTTTAGTCTGCCGAGCAGCTGGTTGGAACTAATACCGGAGGGTTTGTAGGCAACGAAGAGACGATTCATGAGTGTTTAGAGCTTTTCGACGAATGAGGCGAGAATGTCCCGTTTGTTGCCGCCGAAATTGATACTGAGTTTAAATTCGCGTCCCGCTTTGCTGACCCCCTCGACCCGTCCGGCACCGAAGATTTTATGGCGAACCAAATCCCCTTTTTTATAGGAGGTATTTTTCTCCAGGATCAAAGATCCTTCGCACAGCCCCGCTTCATTGATAAAGCGGCTTTTTTGCAAATCGGTACGGCGCCCTTTGTAGAAGCGGCTGTTGACGTTGGAGAGGGTGAGATTGCTTTTGGCTCGAGTGATAGCGACGTATCCCAGTCGGCGTTCCTCTTCGAGATCGCTTCCATCCCCGATAAGGGGAAGAAATCCCTCTTCGAGGCCGATAACGAAGAGATGTTCAAATTCGAGCCCTTTGGAGGCATGAATACTCATAATGTAGATGCTCTCCCCCTCGACCTGATCTTGTTCGCTTTGCAAGGTGATGTCATTGAGAAATTCAGCCAACGAAGCCTCAGGATTTTGTTTGACATAATCACGGAATAGCCCGTAGAACTCATCGACATTGGCGATTTTTTCGGCTTCGTCGGGAAGTCCTTTTAGGGTCTCTTTGATCTTGAAGCGCTCTTCGAGCAAATCGATAAATCGGTAAATGGCTTCTTCGGAAACGCGGCGAAGTTCCAGTATCTCGGCAACGAAATCTCTCAGCTCTCCGGCACTCTTTTTCCGAACCAGCCCTTCAAGGTCACTGTCACTGAGGGTAGAGATAAATTCGAACATCGATTTGCCCGCCTCGATGGACGAGAGCTCGATTTTATCGATCGTCGCTTTCCCCAGTCCCCGTTTGGGTTTGTTGATGATTCGCTTTAATGAGAAGTTGTCATGGACATTGGTGATAACCCGTAGATAGCTGATAAGGTCTTTGATCTCGGCACGGTCATAAAAGCGCAGACCGCCGACAAGTTTATAGGCGACTCCGGTACGGTTAAGCCCCTCTTCGAGTGAGCGGCTGAGTGCATTGATCCGGTACAGCACGGCGATTTCATTCGGACGTACCCCTTTGGAAATAAGTTCCTTGATCGCTTTTGCGATTTTTTGGGACTCTTCGCTTTCGTCATTGGAGGTGATGGTCTGAACTTCGTCTCCTCCCGTTTTGGTAGCGATCAACGTTTTGCCCAGGCGGGAACGGTTGTGTTCGATCAGGGCATTGGCTACGGTGAGGATCGGCTGGGTCGAGCGGTAGTTATGCTCCAGCTTGACGACCATCGCATCGGCAAAATCCTGATCGAATTCGAGGATATTGCGCACATGCGCACCCCGCCATCCGTAAATGCTCTGATCGTCATCCCCGACGACACAGAGGTTGTTATGGGTCGTGCAGAGTTTTTGAAGCAGACGCAACTGCAACTCATTCGTATCTTGATACTCATCGATCATGATATAGCGGTATTTCTCGGAGGTCTGAGCACAAAGATCGGGATTCTCATCGAGCAGTTTATAGGTAAGGCAGAGCAGATCGTCAAAATCAACGAGATTGTTTTTTAGTAAATACGCTTCGTACTCTTCGTAGATTTTGGCAATATGTTTGTAGTTAGTCAGCTCGGCTTGCGCATACGCCTCTTCCGGATCGATCAGGGAATTTTTATAGCGGGAAATTTCAGATGCGATCAATGCGGTCGGAAGGTCGGCGTTGATCTTTTTGATGATCTTTTTTTTGTCGTCGGTGTCGATCACGACAAAATTATTGGCGCGTCCGAGGAGATGAATATGAAATTTTAAAAACAGCAGACCGAATTTATGAAAGGTACACAGCAGCGGAGGGTAAGAGTTTTGGGTTATCAATCCCATCGCCCGTTCCCGCATCTCTTTGGCCGCTTTATTGGTAAACGTCAGGGTAAGGGTATTTCCGGCGGGAATGCCCACCTGATCAAGCAGATAGGCCAGACGGGTCGTAATGGTTTTGGTTTTTCCGCTCCCCGCTCCCGCCAAAATGAGCAAAGGTCCGTCGATCCGTTCGACCGCACTGCGCTGTGCTTCATTGAGGTTTGAGAGAATTTCATCCATACCGTTTTTGCCTTACTCGTGTTTATAGTTCATTTATTATAGCCCAAGTTTTCTGTTATTAAAATTCCGTTGACAAAATGTGGTAAGAATTTGAGTCTTCGCTCTTGCATTGGTTATAATAACGGGTTATAATACTGCTATTCATTCAGCTTATAGGAATTATTATGTTAAAAGATTTTGCCAAACTAATGACGTTTCTGACGGTAGTGCGGGAAAAAAGTTTTTCGAAAGCTTCGGCAAAACTCGGCATCTCTCAGCCTGCGGTAACGCAGCAAATCAAATTTATCGAAGATTACCTCGATACCCGTGTGGTCGAACGCAAAAAGAACGGGATTAAACTGACCAAAGAGGGGGAAGACCTTTACCGCATCGCAACAAAACTGGAAAAAGCGATTCAGGTTTCCGAAAAAGAGGTCTTAAAGATCATTAACAAAGAGTTCACCTTTATTGTCGGCGCATCGTATGCGATCGGTAACTATGTCCTCCCTTCCTATATCGGGCAGCTTAAAGACAAGATCAATAACGAAGTTCATATCCGTGTTGCATTTTCGGAGGAGATTATCGATCAGCTTTTGGATAAAAAGATCGATATCGCACTCATCGAATCGCCGGTATTTAAAGACGGGTTGATCTACCGCGAATGGGAAGAAGACGAATTGGTTATTTTCTCGAACCAGCCGATCCCGAAACAGCTTCGCAAAGAAGATATGTATAAATTTGACTGGATCTGCCGTGATGAGAACTCACACACCCGCAAATTGACCTCCGAAGTCTTCGAAGAGATCGGAGTCGAGTGTTCAAGTTTCAGCGTAATCGGTGTGGTTGCCAGCTCAACGGCGATCAAAGAGACATTGATGCGCTCGCCGAAAGATGCGGCGCGTCCGGTCGTATCGGTCATTTCGCGTCATGTTATCAGTGATGAGGTGGAAGAGGGTAAACTGTTTGAGGCGCGGATCAAAAACTACAAAATCAAACGCAAGTTTTACATCGTCTACAGCAAAGAGCGTAAGCACGACGCCTTTATCGACAACGTCGTCACATATCTGCTGGGATTAAAACTGTAACGCTATAGGAGCTAAGCCCCTATAGCTACGATAACTCTACGTTTCCCTCGGCGGGAAGCCCACGTGCAGTAAACCGCACTTCACTATCTTCAATTATTACACTTTTAAGACTATTTTTTCTTCAAAAACTTCTGATTTTCAGGGTTCGAGAGCAGGGCGCTCATTGAGTTCTGAACCCCTTCGTGCTTTTCGATATTAACAATGGGATGCTGCTCTTGCGGGAGTGCCAGATTGACAAATGCCGGTGTGTCATCCACGATGATTTGGACAATGGAGAGGAGCGGTACGGAGACAAAACTGCCGATATTCTCTTGACCGAATCCCGCTTCGAAGATAAGTGTATCGTTTTCGATACGGGCGCTTTCGAAGGTGTATCCGGCTAAAAAGAAGAGGGTCATAGATCGAAATTCGTCATTGAGATGTTTCGGGAGAGGGGGATCGAACGTAACGTGTTCGATCTTGCATAAAATACCGAAATTCTGGTCATTCTCAAAAAGATAAATAAGCATTTCACGGATATGATTTTCCATCAATCGTGCAAATGAGGAGCTTTTAATAATGTCGAATAACATGAGTGTAGACCTACTATTTAAAATTCTGCCTCAAAAGAGGCAAGCTTTTCAAAGAAACATTGGCGATGCCAAGCGGTTCCCTTCTTTTTTGCCATAGCGGCAAGCGTAACCAAGCGGGGCTCACGTGCCCTTTAATAGGGTATTGCTCCGATTGGTGTTTAATTTAAGGGATTATACCATTTTCGACTTCAATGAATCCTACCATGGCATTCATAAGGGCTATTTTAGTCGCCTTTGCAATATCAGAGGGTCTGAGCGGTGCCGGTGTCAGAAAACCCTCATCAATCAATCTGGCTCGTGTTGTTCCTCTGAGTAAAGGCTTATCGGGAGTTAACCAAACCCCATCGATTTGCAATGCGATATTGGCGATCGTCGTATCGCTCAGGCAGCCGTTTTTGATGATAAGGACATCGTCACACTCTGCGCGTAATTCAAAGAGGGCGTTGAGAACTTCGCGGTCGGCGTATTTGAGGGGATACTCAAGGCTGTCGCAGGTGATGAGTTTGAGCGAGGATATTTTCTTCGGAAAATAGGGGTGAAACTCGATGGAATACCCCTGCTGATCATACAAAAAACGGCATCGGTAGAGTTTCTCATCGGGAGGTGTTATTAATGCCTTTAAATCATACCGTTTCGTGATTCCGAGCGCTTGGCACGCTAGTTCCAACCGCTTTTGGTGATAGGGGAGGTGCTTCGCCTCTTTATGTTCGCAGCGAATGGTCTCTAACAGCATTTACGATTCAAACAGAGGTGTACTCAGATAACGTTCTGCCGTATCGCACAGAATCGTTACGATGGTTTTTCCTTTGTTCTCGGGACGTGCGGCTACCAGAGCGGCTGCGTGGACATTGGCCCCTGCCGAAATTCCCACAAGAAGCCCTTCGGTTTTTGCCAATGCTTTGGAAGCGGCAATCGCGTCTTCATTGCTTACCGTTATGACCTCATTGTAGAGTGACGTATTCAGAACATTCGGGACAAATCCGGCGCCGATTCCCTGAATCTTATGGGGACCCGGTTTCCCCCCTGAGAGGACAGGCGAATCTTTGGGCTCTACCGCGATGATTTGGATATTCGGCAGTACTGCACGCAATGCTTCGCCGGTTCCGGTAAGGGTTCCCCCCGTCCCGACGGCGGCGACAAAAATATCGACTTTACCGTCCGTATCGCGGAGAATTTCTTGCGCAGTAGTTACACGGTGGATGGCCGGATTGGCCGGATTGGCAAACTGCTGCAATACGATGGCGTTAGGGTTGGAGGCGACCAGTGCATCGGCTTCATCAATTGCCCCTTTCATCCCTAGAGCGGCCGGAGTGAGTACAAGATTGGCACCGAGCGCTTTGAGGAGATTGCGCCGTTCAATCGACATAGACTCGGGCATCGTGAGGGTGAGTTTCAATCCCAATGCGGCACAGATTGAGGCCAGTGCAATGCCGGTATTACCGCTGGTGGGTTCAACGATAAGGGTATCGGCATTGATCAATCCCGCTTCCATAGCCGTTTTGATCATATTAAACCCGATCCGGTCTTTGACGGAACTGGTCGGGTTCATAAATTCGCATTTTCCTAAAATCGTAGCCCCGTTCTGATCAGAGGGGGCATTCAGGCGTACAAGAGGGGTGTTGCCGATGAGTTCAGTGATATTGGATGCGATATTCATATGTATCCCTGTTTTTTTGATTATTATAATAGCAAATTTTTAATTATCCAATAATCATAAGCAATTCAATCAGGAATAAAAAATGGACATTAATCGTTTCGTGATTTGTTAAAGGAGTAAAAAATTTTGCTAAAACAGCAGATTTATCCTATAATTTCATTTTTAAATCAAGATATCGGGCGTCTTTTGGGAATCTGGTTTATGCAGAGACCTGAAAATGTTCAGAATGAGGTAATAAGTGAAAACTAAAAAGATCAGCAAAGTATTGATCGCGAACCGTGGTGAAATCGCACTTCGTATTATTCGGGCTTGTAAAGAGTTAGGGATTAAAAGTGTTGTTGTGTTTTCAGAAGTAGACGTCAATGGTGTTTGGGTTCGTAAAGCTGATGAGTGTTATCCGATTATGGGTGATCCGATTGCCGCGTATCTTGATTATGAGCGTATTATCTCTTTGGCGAAAAAAGCCGATTGTGATGCGATCCATCCTGGATACGGATTTTTATCGGAAAGTGCCGAATTCGCACAAGCGTGTATCGATAACGGAATCATCTTCATCGGACCGAAACCGGAACATATCGCCCTTTTCGGGGATAAAATGGCCTCTAAAGTAGCTATGCGAGAAGTGGGTGTTCCGATGTTGCCGGGTACTGACGAGCCGATCGACAATATCGAGGATGCGGAAAAAATCGCAATCGATATCGGATTTCCGATCATTATCAAAGCAGCTTTCGGCGGCGGCGGACGTGGTATGCGTATCGTTGAAAAAGCCGAAGATTTCAAAGAGATGTACGAGTCGGCAACCAACGAAGCATTGCGTTTCTTCAGCCGCGGTGAGGTTTTCATCGAAAAATACCTCAAAAACCCGCGTCATATCGAGATCCAAATCGTAGCGGACAAATACGGCAACATCGTCCATTTGGGAGATCGTGACTGCTCAATTCAACGCCGTCACCAAAAAGTGATCGAAATTGCCCCTTCACCGCTCTTGAACCATGAAACTCGCCGTGAGCTTTACCGTATTTCCAAAAAAGCGATGTACCGTCTCGGATACGAAAGTGTCGGTACGATCGAGTATCTGGTTGACCAAGACGATAACATCTATTTCATCGAAATGAATACCCGTGTTCAAGTGGAACATCCGGTTACCGAAGCGATTTCGGGAATCGATTTGATTCAACGTATGATCCAAATTGCAGAGGGCGATCAGCTTAAATTCATGCAAGAGGAAATTCACCTTCGCGGATACGCGATCGAATTCCGTATCAATGCCGAAAATCCTAAGTTGGGATTTGTCCCTTCGCCGGGTCTTATTACCAACTACCTTGCACCGGGCGGTCCGGGGGTACGTTTGGACTCTATGGCGTATACCAACTATCAAATCCCTTCCAACTACGATTCAATGATCGGTAAATTGATCGTTACGGCATTGACATGGGAAGATGCGGTGCGCAAAGCGGCTCGTGCATTGGATGAGTTCTTGATTGAGGGGGTTCCGACGAATATCCCTCTTCATAGACAAATCGTCCGTGACCAAGATTTTATCGACGGTAAAATCGATACCGGATACCTTGATACCAAATTGCAGCACTTTAACCTCGATGCGATCCACAACATGGATGACGAAGAGGCGAAAATGCAACATATCACTGCCGTCATCGAAGCGATCAACAAAAACAATCTCAACGTTCGCCACTAAAAGATCAAGCCCTCTGGCTTGATCCTCTCTTAATACACTATCCCGCTTCCCCCGCCGTTCACCGCATGAAACACAATCGTCTTATTTTGCCGTGCGTAAAAACGGATTAACAGATTTTGCAGTGTCGGTTCGATGGAGGGCTTGAACCATCCGTTGTTGCTGACCGCCACCATATAGCGGACATCGGGAGTATAGAGCTCACGACGAGTCGCCTCATAGCAGACCGCGTTGCGAAACGTTACCCCTTTAACCTGAAAATCGGTCGGGGTTCTAGCGGTGACGAAATCGGCTCCCCCTCCGAAAATCTCCCGATTGACCCATCCGCGTAAAAATTTAGGGAGCGGTATATACTCGCCGAAAGGGACGAGGATCGTTTTTTTGGCAACCGTAATGTTCCCCTGATTAAACAGATAGGAGACATTGTAGTTCAGTCCGTTCTCTTTGTGCAGGGTTCCCGTGAGAATAGCGATATGCAGCGAACGCATACTGAGTGCTTCGGATATTTCGGTATGCTCGTTCATATAGAGGGGAAATGCCGATTCAGGTAGGACGATAAGATCGTACCCTTGCGCGATCGCCTCATCGATGGCGGAAAAATTGTCTTGGATCGTTTGGGGTAATCGGTCGCTTTGCCATTTGAAATCCTGCGAGATATCGGTGGAGACCAGTTTGATTTTCAAATCAGGAACGGGAGGCGGAGTATAGGAGAGCTGAACAGAACCCAAAAGGAGCAGGAGAGGGATTGCTTTTTTGAATCCTTTAAAGTATGCGGTTGAAGCGAGGGCAAAAAGGATAAGGGCAAACTGCCATTTGGAAAATCCGAGATAGCTTTCGACGAAGATGAGTTCGGGCTGCATCCAGTTGAAATCCATCGGCCACACAAAGGTGAGACCAAACAAGATAAGGGCGCGCAATAGTGCATCGGTCGTGAGCGCCATCGTTCCGTAATAGAGGGCATAAACAAACCCAAAACCCAAAGCTACGAGCCATGTCGCCCACCCAAGACCGTAATACTGGAAACTAAATCCGATCCAGTAGCACCATAGCCATCCGATCCAAAATCCGCTGAGGAGGACGGTACGTTTGGGCACGTGCAAAAGGGCATATAAAGCAATCAGCCCTGAGAGGGTATTAAGTGCTTTCGAAGTGAGAGAAAAGTATTCCCAATAAATAAAAGCGGAGAAAAAAAGGGCGATGATCAACGGGGCGACAACGAGTTCAATAAGGGGGGATGATCGATATTTCATGGGGGAATTATATCGTTGTTAGCCACATTTCAGTATAATGCCCCAATTTCACATTACTCAAGGATATCCATGGAAATTCTTTCCCAAATTCTCCCATTTGTCTTTTTGATCGCTATTATGTATTTTGTGATCATTCGTCCTCAAAACCAACAGGCTAAAAAGCATAAAGAGATGATCGAAGCTCTCACAAAAGGGGATAAAATCATCACTACCGGCGGACTTATCGTCGAAATCAAAAAAGTCGAAGATAAATTCTTCATGATTAAAATGAATAATGAGACCGAAGCGCGACTCGTCAAAGATGCGGTTGCCAGAAAGTACGAGGATGAAGCTTAATTATCGCGTTGTTTTACTGATTATCGCCACTGTATTTGGTCTGATCTTTTCTCTCCCGTCATTTACTCAAAGCTCCGAAGGGAAAAAAATTACCCTCGGACTTGATTTGCAGGGGGGATTGCATATGCTTTTAGGGGTTAAAACCGAAGAAGCGGTCAATTCTCAAATCAAATCAATAGCATCGGGTGTCAAACATTTCGCCGAGCGTAATGACATTTTGATTGAAGGTATCAGTGTTCGAGAAGGGAAAGTTGTATTTGAACTTTTAGATGGTGATGATGCGACGACTATGGATGAACATCTCAAAACGATTGAGGGGACGGTTGTTCATGCTTCTGAGGGGAAATACGCTATTTCAATCACCCCTGAAGCAGTTGAAAAACTAAAACTTCAAGCGGTGGATCAGGCTATTGAGACGATCCGTAACCGACTTGATCAGTTCGGACTGGCTGAACCGACCGTTGCAAAACAGGGGATCGATAAAATTCTCGTAGAACTTCCTGGGATCAAAACCGCTGAAGAAGAGCAGCGTGCACGCGAGTTGATCTCCCGTGCGGCAAAGCTCGAACTGATGGCGGTGGATGAAGACCGCTCCATGCGGGTGAATGATCTCAGCGAAGCGGAAGCGGCAAGCTACGGAGATAGAATCCTCGAAGATGCCCTTCAGCCGCAAATGAAACATTTGGTGAATGAAATCCCGATTTTGGACGGGACAATGCTCACCGATGCACAAGTGGGATACGACCAAAACAACCGTCCCGTGATTAACTTTTCGTTGAATTCTGCCGGTGCGCAAGTTTTCGGTGATTTTACCGGTAAAAGTGTCGGTAAACGGCTTGCGATCGTATTGGACGGGAAAGTTTATTCGGCTCCGGTCATTAATGAACGTATCGGCGGCGGAAGCGGGCAGATCAGCGGTAACTATACGGTTGCCGAAGCAAATGACCTTGCTATCGCCTTGCGTTCGGGAGCCTTGCTGGCTCCGATCTATATGTTGGAAAAACGCTCTGTTGGACCGAGTCTGGGAGCCGACAGTATTAAAGCTTCTTTGCTCGCTTTGGTGAGCGGATTTGTCCTTGTCATGATTTTTATGATCATGTATTATGGGTTGGCCGGTATTATCGCCAATCTTGCCGTTGTAATTAATATCTTTATTATTTTGGCGATGATGGCACTGCTCGGTGCGACATTGACATTGCCGGGGATGGCGGGTATCGTGCTGCATATCGGTTTGGCGGTTGATGCCAATATTATCATCAATGAACGTGTTCGTGAACAGATACGTTTGGGAATAGGGCTTAAGCGGGCATTGCATGAGGGATACAGCAAGGCGATGCGGGCTATTTTGGATTCTAATATTACGCAGATTATTGCCTGTACGATCCTCTATGTGTATGGAACCGGTGCGATTAAAGGGTTTGCCGTAACGCTCAGTATGGGTATTTTAGCCTCTATGTTGACCGCGATTGTCGGAACTTACGGGATTTTCCAACTTTTTACCAATCGTATTGAAAAATCGAAAAACTACAAAATGTGGTTTGGAATGACGAGAAAGGTGAATGCATAATGGAATTGTTTAAAGAAGATAAAGTCTATAACTTCCTAGGCAAAGGGAAAATCTTTTTTGTCGCATCGTTTGTCCTTTTCTTTTTAGCGATTGCTCTTATCGCGACCAAAGGGTTTTCCTTCGGTATCGATTTTACCGGAGGGACGGTTGTTCAGGTCAAATATCAAGGTCCTGCTCCGATCGATAAAGTGCGTGAAGCACTTGAAAAAGATGAACTCTTTAAACACGCTGCGGTCAGCGAATTCGGTTCCCCTGAAGAAATCGTTATCAAAACAGCGGCTTCGACGGACGGATTGAGTAAAGATATCGGAGACGTTACGAGAGAGATTCTCAAAGGGACGGGTGAGTTCGAAATCCGCCGTGTCGATATGGTCGGGCCGAAAGTAGGAGATGAACTCCGGGTCAAAGGGCTTACCGCGTTTCTTTTGACGCTGGGTGCGATTATGGCGATGGTAACGTTTCGGTATGAATGGCGTTTCGCGTTAGCGGCCATCATCGCGATTGTGCATGATATCGTTATTACATTTGGATTTGTCTCTTATTTTGAGATCGATTTCAATATCGAGAGTGTTGCGGCGCTGTTGATGATTTTAGGGTACTCGATCCATGATACGATTATTGTCTACGACCGTATCCGTGAACACATCCAAGAATCTAAAAACAGCGATTTTGTGATGATCGTCAATGAAGCGGTATCCCGTACCCAGTCTCGTACGACATTGACATCGTTGACGGTCTTTTTCGTCGTATTGACCCTGTTCTTGTTCGGCGGAGACATTATGCTCGGGTTCAGCTTCCCGATGCTGGTCGGTGTTATTATCGGAACGTATAGTTCGATTTTCGTTGCGGCACAGCTTGTTGTTTGGACGGGATTCAGTGTCGGGCGTTATCGTGAAAAGATGGCTGAAAAACAGAAAATGCAAGCTGAAAAAGAGAAAATGCGTGCTCAATTTGAGCAGGGCATTGTTTAACATTTGACAAGAGTATTTAGGAGTTTTTTTTGAATTACACCCCCGCATCGATTGAGGCCAAGTGGCAAAAAACGTGGAGCACGACGAAGGCCTATGAGCCTTCGGACGATTTTTCCAAACCTAAAAAATATGTTTTGAGCATGTTTCCTTATCCGTCGGGACGTATCCATATGGGACACGTCCGCAACTATACGATCGGCGACGCATTTGCCCGCTACTATCGCCAGCAGGGCTTTAACGTTCTTCACCCTATCGGATGGGACAGCTTCGGTATGCCGGCGGAAAATGCGGCGATCAAACACGGCGTCCATCCGAAAAAATGGACCTATGAAAACATCGCAACAATGCGCGGAGAGCTTGCCGGGCTTGGGCTATCTTTCTCCGAAGATCGGGAATTTGCGACTTCTAACCCGGAATATACGGCGTTCGAGCAGGGTTTCATCATCGATATGTTTAATCGTGGGTTGTTGTATCGAAAACAGGGGTTTTTGAACTGGTGCCCGCACGATTTGACCGTTTTGGCAAATGAGCAGGTGGTAGACGGCGGATGCTGGAGATGCGGAACGCCGATCGTCCAAAAAGAGATGTATCAGTACTACCTCAAAATCAGTGATTACGCCGAAGAACTTCTTGAGTCTTTAAAAACGTTAGAGGGAAAATGGCCGAAGCAGGTTTTGACGATGCAGGAGAACTGGATCGGAAAATCGTACGGTTTGGAATTTGCGTTTAAACTCGACGAAGAGAGCGAAGGCAAACTGGGCGCCGTGTATCAAAGCTTCGATGTCTTTACGACGCGTCCCGATACGATCTACGGGGTGAGCTACGCCGCCTTGGCTCCGGAACACGAGATTGTCCGCCATATGCTTTCGTTCGGCCTTTTGGATGAGGCTACAAGCGATGCTATCAAAGCGATGCAGCGGGTCAGTGCGCGTGACCGCGCCACGAGCCCAAAAGAGGGGGTGTCTCTGGGGATTCATGTCATCCATCCATTGACAGGGGCAAAAGTTCCGGTATGGGTGGCTAATTTCGTCCTTACCGATTACGGCTCCGGGGCAGTTATGGCCGTTCCTGCACATGACGATCGTGACTATGAATTTGCGGCGAAGTACAATTTGCCGATC
Organism: Sulfuricurvum kujiense DSM 16994; assembly: GCF_000183725.1. Taxonomy (NCBI): domain Bacteria; kingdom Pseudomonadati; phylum Campylobacterota; class Epsilonproteobacteria; order Campylobacterales; family Sulfurimonadaceae; genus Sulfuricurvum; species Sulfuricurvum kujiense. The sequence continues at coordinate 497,363 of NC_014762.1, forward strand.
AAAGCGGTTATCTTCCCGAGCGAGGGTGAATTGCCGCTGGGGTGCGCCTATACCGAAGCAGGGACGCTTCGTGAGAGTGCACAGTTCAGCGGTTTAGACAATGTTACCGCTAAAGCTTCTATCATGGATCATTTCGAAGCTTCTCACCTCGGTAAAAAAGTGATAAATTTTCGTCTCAAAGACTGGGGAATCAGCCGTCAGCGTTACTGGGGTGCTCCGATCCCTCTGATTCACTGTGAGTCGTGCGGAATCGTTCCGGAAGATAAAGCCAACCTTCCGGTCGCATTGCCTGAAGACGTTGTGATTAACGGTGAAGGAAATCCGCTTGAGCACCACCCGACGTGGAAACACTGTACCTGTCCGAAATGCGGGAAGAGCGCCGTCCGTGAAACCGATACGATGGATACCTTTATCCAATCGTCATGGTATTTTTTGCGCTATACGGTCAAAAATGATTACCAAAAGGCGCTTGACCCTGCAGCACTTGATTACTGGATGGGTGTCGATCACTACATCGGTGGGATCGAACACGCCATTTTGCATCTGTTATACGCACGCTTTTTTACGAAAATGCTCCGTGATCTGGGATACGTCAACTCAGATGAGCCGTTTGAGCATCTTTTGACACAGGGGATGGTTCTCAAAGACGGGGCAAAAATGTCCAAGTCCAAAGGCAATACCGTCGATCCCGGAGAGCTGGTTGCAAAATATGGTGCCGATACGGCGCGTCTGTTCATCCTTTTTGCCGCCCCTCCAACCCAGGAGCTGGAGTGGAACGACAGTGCGGTTGAGGGGGCATTCCGCTTTCTGAAACGTTTTGCCGATCGAAGCCAATACGTCAATGTTACCGATAAATTACCGAGTATCGAGCACAGTACCCTTTCCAAAGAGGAGAAAGCGGCCCGCAAAAAAGTGTATGAAGCGCTGAAACGGGCTCAAGAGGTATACGGTGAACGTCATACATTCAATACCATGATCGCGGGTGTAATGGAAGCGATGAATGCGTTAAACGAACAAAATAACCGCGATGTCTGGACGGAAGGGTATTGGATTTTAACTTCCGTGATGGAGCCGATCGTTCCGCATATCTGCTGGGAACTTTCTACCAACCTTTTCAACGGCAAAAACTTCGGTACGCAAACGGTACGAGAAGAGGTATTCGAAGTGGAAGCGCTGGCGCTTGGAGTTTCGATCAACGGTAAAAATCGCGCCACGATCGAAGTGGGTGTGAATGAGTCTCAAGAGGCGATTATCGAGATTGCCAAAGCATCCGTAGAGAAATGGATAGAGGGCAAAGAGATCGTCAAAGCGATCGTGATCCCCGGCAAGCTCGTCAATCTCGTCATAAAAGGGTAAAGTGTGAAATACTGGATACTGAGCGCATTGATCTTTTTAGCCGGCTGCGGTTATCAGCCTTCGAGCCATTTGGCTAAAAATGTTGTGGGCGACAGTGTCAGTACCGAAGTGGTAATTAGGATGGAAGACCCTCAAAATACCGTTATTATAAAAGATGCCGTCGATATGGCGGTTATTACGAGATTTAGAACGGCACTCGTTCCTAAAAATGTTTCGCATACCCATTTGAAAATAATGATAAATTCCGTATCTTTCAGTCCTCTCCGGTACGATACTAACGGCTATATCATAACCTACCGCACCGCGGTTGTAATGGGAATCAGCCGTACGACGGCGGGCAAAACGGCGAATTATACGACCAGCGGGGTATATGATTTCGATATTGAACCGAATGCTATTATTTCCGATCAGGCACGTTTTGAAGCGATCCGTCAAGGGGCACAAAAAGGGATTGATGTTTTCATAGCACAGGTATCGGCACAGGGTTCTGACTCGAAATAAGGGGTAAATATGACCATTAACCAAATTGTTCGAAATACGGTCGAGAGGCTTAAAGCGGAAGGGAAAGTGTGGACTCCCGACGTCTATGCCGAGACATTTTGTGCTGAAGCTAAAAAAGCGGGATTTGCGGTCGAAGACTGCAGCGGAATAGACCGCTATGTCGCTTTGATGGATAAAAAAACACTCGATGAGATCAAACAATACCGTGTTCGGACAACGGCTGAACTGATCCGATTCCTAATCTCCAAACTGAGCCGCATGAACCCCAATGAAGCGACGATTTTGGTCGAACTCCTAAGCGGCCTCGCCAAAAAAATGGCGCAAAGCATCGATTTGCTGCACAATCCGGATGCTTCCGCATTGGCAAAAAAGACAATCGCCATTCTCGAGTCCCAAGGAGGATCGACGCAAATCGATCTGCTTAAACAGGCATGGACAAATTTTCTTTCCGTTTACGACGATTCGTTTTTAATGAAACTGGCTCATTTCGGTTCAGTCGACTCGACCAATTTACGAAGCACGATTGAGGGGCTTAAGTTCAAAACGAGCCAAGGAGGAGGGGTTGATTATGATAGAACGATTCGTATTCTCATCTCTTCATTGGTCCCTTCCATCGCCCCCACTATGGACGATACGACAATAGAACTCTCCCAGAAACTTCATAGCAACCCGGCGTATATCGCAACCGATGAGTGCGAAAAAGAGATAAAAACTGCGATTGCGATGCGTATAGCCCTCGATAAACACAGTGTGGAAGAGATGGTTCACGCACTTGATGTACTCCTAGATAAACTTTCGGTACAACTCATTGATTTGATCGAGAGAAGCGAAAGCTCAAGCAGTGAAATCCGGGAAGTAAAACGTGATCTTGAAGCGCTTGAGAGCCATAAGCCTGCTGATTTTAAAACCGCTCACAAACGGCTCTATACTATTGCCAGTACACTGGAAGAAAGAGTAGAAGTGTTGAGCAAAGATTTAAAAGTTCATAATGAAAAAGTGAATCAGATGGGGAAAAAGATCGCTACTCTGGAGGCGGAACTGGCGCAGGCGACTCAGGCGTCACGGGAAGACTTTTTGACGAAACTTTTTAACAAACGGGCGATTGAAGAGTATCTGAATTTGAAAGAGGCCGAATATGAGCGCCACGGACATTCGTTTTGCGTTGCGATGCTCGATTTGGACCATTTTAAAGCGGTTAACGATACCTACGGCCATGAAGCAGGGGATGCGGTGCTGATCGCATTTGCCAAAATCTTGAAATTGGAAGCCCGAAACAGCGATATCGTCGGACGCTACGGAGGGGAAGAATTTTTGGCTATTTTGGGAGATACCGATTTGGAAGGGGCGAAAATCTTTTGCGAAAAAGTACGTGCCCATGTCGAGCAGGCCCATTTTATGTATCAGGGGCAGCGGATAGCCGTCAGTATAAGTATCGGTGTCGCACAGCGTAGTAACTTTCCTTCATTGAAAGCATTGATAAGCGGTGCGGATGAGCGGCTGTATGATGCTAAGCGTAAAGGGCGAAACCGCGTCGAGCCTGCATGACACTGAACGATTTTTTAGCGCAAAAGCCTTTATTTTACGACGTGATCGATGTCGAGCGCTTTCCCAAAGCGTATCGGCAGATTGCACAGATGCTTCCAAAACCGAAACTCATTCATCTTGTCGGGACGAACGGCAAAGGCTCGACCGGACGTTTTTTGGCTACTGCACTCGATCGAGCCGGAAAGAAAACAGGACACTATACATCACCCCATATCCTTCGGTTTAACGAGCGGATATGGATGGACGGCGCCGAGATAAGCGATAAGAGGCTGGAAGAGGCGCATCAAAAGCTTTTATCGCTTCTGACACGGGAGGTATCGGAATCGCTCAGCTATTTTGAGTATACGACCCTTGTAGCGATGGTTGCGTATGAGGGATGCGAATACGTTGTATGCGAAGCGGGGCTGGGGGGCGAGTTTGACGCTACCAATGTTTTTGATAAAGTATTGAGTATTTTCACTCCGATCGATTTTGACCATGCGGTGTTTTTGGGTACCACAATCGATTCGATCGCAACGACGAAACTGCGCAGTATGCAGGACATTGCTCTGCTGGGAAAACAAAAACATCCTGAAGTCGAAACGATCGCCAAAACGGTTGCGGCAGACAAAGGGTGTACTCTCTATACCCTCTCGGAGCGGCTGAACTCTCAAATCGAAGAGATGGCATGGCACCTTGCCACGAAAAATGGTCTTAGCGACTATTTACGCGATAATCTGACATTGGCAATGGCGGCGTATGAGCTATTGGGATATGAAGCAAATGAAGAGCTGTTTGATCAAAGTGCACTGTTCGGGCGTTTGAGTCAAATTGCCCCTAATGTTACGCTGGATGTAGGGCACAATGCATTGGCGGCCGATTCGATTGCGAAAGCATATGCTGGAAGAAAGGTGACTCTGATCTACAATACCTACGGCGATAAAGATTACCGGGAAATATTGAGTATTCTAAAACCGATTATCAAATCGGTTGAGATTATTGAGGTTAATGAGGGGCGGATTGTAGAGAGAATGCTTCTCGAATCGGTATTGGAGCAATTGGAAATACCCTATAGCCAATTTGAATCGATTGAAAAAGATAAAGAGTATTTGGTTTTCGGCTCCTTTAGTGTAGCCGAAACGTTTTTGAAGAGGATGAATAAGCACTGATGTCACAAGCACGATGGTATGAATATAGTAAAAACAATCCGAAAGCTCTCCCCGAGATTCTTCTGTGCGAGGATGCGAAAGAGGCGTCGGAACTGAGCGACGTTTCCACTTTTTTAGAAATCCCCCACATCGTATTGCCCGATTTTCGTGCGACCTATATGGACGATCTCAGACCGTTTGGCGAAGAGCTATTTGCCCTTTTCGCCGCACTTCGAACCTATTATACAGCCTCAAAAAAACCGCTGATTATTTCCCCGCTCAAAACACTCCTTTTTCCGATGCCGCATGAGAGTTTGCTTCAAAGCGAGACGATCGAGTTCGCCTCCCGCATCGATCTGGGCAGCTTTAAACAAAAACTGCTCCATTGGGGGTACACCTTTGTTGATATGGTGGAGATGGAGGGGGAGGTATCGCACCGCGGCGACATCCTCGACATCTACGTCCCGAACCAAAGCAACCCCTATCGTATCAGCCTCTTTGACGACGAGGTCGAAGAGATCAAAGCGTTTGATGTCGAAACCCAGCGCACCGACAAAGAGGAACTGGCCTCTATCGAAGTGACCAGCGCTTTTTTCTCCCTCGATGAGCAGCAGCACAAAGCGTTCGAAAAAGCGATAGCCGCCGCACAAAGCGACAGCTTCGTCAAAGACATTGCCTCGCTCGGGTTTTGGGTCTTGAATGAGCACGGAGTCGATCTGTGCGAGGGGAAAAAAGTCTCGCGTATCCGTGAGATGAAAAGTGTCCTCGACGAAGCGTACGGACTCAATCAACCCGTCTTGCCGCGAACGAGACTCGAAGCAGACATCCTCCCCGAATCCGAAAAGTACACTCCATTGGGGGGAGGGAATTTAGAAACCCTTCGAAGCGTCCATAAAAACAAAAAATTTACCCTGATCGCCGCCAGCGATACGCAGCTCAAAGCGGCGGGGATTTTTGATCTAAAAGGAATCTTGGTTAAAACATCCGGGATCGTTCTGAATCTGATCGGTCCCGATGAGATCATCCTTTCTCTTAACCGTCATGAGAAAAAGCGCCGTCGCCGCCGTACCTCCATTCTCCTCGATGATTTGAAAGTAGGGGACTACGTCGTCCACGAAGAGTACGGGGTCGGGATATTCGTCGGGATCGAACAGGCGGAGATTCTCGGCGGGGTGAAAGACCTCGTCGTCATCAAATACATGGGGGATGACAAGCTTCTCCTCCCCGTCGAAAACCTTGATACGATTGACCGCTATATCGCCTCAGGGAGCCTCCCCGTCCTTGATCGTCTGGGCAAGGGAAGTTTCGGCAAACTCAAAGAGTCGGTCAAAGCACGGTTGTTCGAGATTGCCTCCGAGATCGTCGGGATTGCGGCGAGCCGTGCGCTGATCAAAGCGTCGGTGATCAGTGTCGATGCGGGTGAGCTTCGAAGATTCCAAGATGCTGCCGGATTTGACTACACTCCGGATCAATCAAGTGCGATCAGCTCGATAGTCCGTGATCTCTCCTCCGGTCATATCATGGATCGTTTGCTCAGTGGAGATGTCGGTTTCGGGAAAACGGAGGTGGCGATGAACGCTATTTTCGCCGCCGCAAAAGGGGGATACCAATCGCTCCTCGTCGTTCCGACCACCTTGCTCAGTTCCCAGCATTTCCAATCGCTTAAAACCCGTCTCGCACCATTCGGTCTTCGGGTCGCTAAGCTCGACCGCTTCGTCAGCACCAAAGAGAAAAACGCAACCCTTCGGGCGCTTGAAGCGGGGGAACTCGACTGTGTCGTCGGAACCCACGCCCTGTTCGGGGTGAGCTGTAAGAAGCTCGGAATCGTCATTATCGATGAAGAGCACAAATTCGGGGTAAAACAAAAAGAGAAACTCAAATCGCTCTATGAAAACGTCCACCTTCTCAGCATGAGCGCGACCCCGATCCCGCGCAGTCTTAATCAGGCGCTCAGTTCGATTAAGACGATGTCCGAGCTTCTCACCCCTCCGAGCGAGCGCTTAGGGGTACGGACATTTGTGAAAAACTACGACGAGAAACTGATCAAAGAGGTTATCTTGCGCGAGCTTCGCCGCGGCGGTCAGGTGTTTTACGTCCACAACTCTATCGATTCGATGATCATCAAATCGGGTGAGCTGAAAGCGATCCTCCCCGATCTGCGTATACTCATCCTCCACTCTCAGATCAGTGCAAATCAGACCGAGGAGGAACTGGCGAAATTTGCGAATCGCGAATACGATGTCCTTCTCGCAACCTCCATCATCGAATCGGGGATTCATATGCCGACGGTTAACACAATGATTATCGACGGAGCGGACCGTTTCGGGATGGCCGATCTGCATCAGCTGCGCGGCCGTGTCGGACGGGGCCATATCGAGGGGTATGCCTATTTTATTGTCGATGACAAAGAGAACCTCACCGAAGAGGCGAAAAAACGTCTTGTGGCACTCGAATCGAACTCCTTTTTGGGAAGCGGATCGATGTTGGCGTACCACGACCTCGAAATCCGCGGCGGGGGGAATCTCGTCGGGGATGCTCAGAGCGGTCACATCAAAAATATCGGGTATGCCCTTTACTTGCGGATGTTGGAAGATGCGATCAAGCTCCTTACCAACCAAACGACGGCGGTGCGGGCAAAAGTCGATATCAAGCTCACCGTCAGCGCCTTTATCAGCGATGAGATCGTTACCGAAGACCGCCTTCGACTTGAACTCTACCGCCGCCTGAGCCAGTGCGAAAGTCCGAGCGAGATATACGAGATCGAAGAAGAGGTCGGGGATCGGTTCGGCAAACCCGATACTCCTACGAAACAGTTTTTCGAGATCATGGTGATCAAACTGCTCTGTATCGAGAAGAAGATCAAAATGGTGAGCAACTACAACCAAAACATCACCATAGAGTACCAAAGTGGCATCAAAGAGACGCTTCAGAGCAAAAGCAAAGACGATGATGATCTTATCGGTACGGTATTGCACTATCTTCGCACGACGAAACAAAAAGGGCTGTAATGAGTTTTTGTTCCTATTTCGATACCCATCTTTGCCACTCATGCCGATGGATCGATTACCATTATGCCGAACAGCTGAAACTCAAAAGTGACCAGCTGCATGCCCTGCTGAACAAATATCAGCCCAACGGGTGGCAAAAGCCCGTTACCTCGCAGCTCAAAGGATTCCGTAACAAGGCCAAGATGGTAGCGACCCCTACGCCGGAGGGGATTGTGCTTGGACTTTCCGAAGAGGTGAGTCTGATCGACTGCCCTTTATATGATCTTAGTATGCAAAAAGTCTTGCATAGCGTTCAAGAGTGGCTTCGGGAATTGGGGATCAAAGGGTATGACATCAAACTCCGAAAAGGGGAACTCAAATACGTCCTCCTCACCCGCAGCAAATCAAACGGGACGATGATGCTCCGTTTTGTCCTCCGCTCTCATGGTATTATTGCGCGGCTGGAGGGGGGACTGGAAGAATTGATCAAACGCTCACCGGAGCTGAAAGTGGTTACGGTCAATATCCAGCCGGTCCATATGGCGATCTTGGAAGGGGACGAAGAGATATTTTTGAGCGAACAGCGCCGTCTCGAAGAGCGGTTTAACGGTATTCCTCTTTATATCCGCCCCAAAAGTTTTTTTCAAACCAATCCCGACGTCGCCGAAAAGCTCTATCGCACGGCGAGCGAGTGGATCGATGAGATCAAACCGTCGCGGTTATGGGATCTGTTTTGCGGCGTCGGAGGGTTTGCTCTGCACTGTTCTGCACCCGAGCGTGAAATCATAGGGATCGAGATCGAGCCCGAAGCGATAGAGTGCGCCCGCGATTCGGCCGCGCAGCTGGAGATGACGAATCTCCGTTTTGAGTCGCTGGATGCGGCAAGCTTCGGGGCAAATTCGGGAGAGAAGCCCGATGCCGTGATTGTTAATCCGCCGCGGCGGGGGTTGGGTGAACAGTTGTGCAAATGGCTCGAAAAAGTCTCGGCCGAACATCTGATTTATTCAAGCTGCAATGCGGTGACGCTGGCAAAAGATTTGGAACGTTTAGGCTCGTATGAAATCCAAAAAGTACAGCTTTTTGATATGTTTCCCCATACGGAACATTATGAAGTTCTGGTATTTTTAAAAAAACGGTAAGTGAATAGGTAGAGGAAATAACTGCGGCTGAGGGAGAGGAGCCGCAGTTGCGTCTGCATCGGTAGCAGATTTACTGTTCTCGCAGTAAATACGAAATAAGTCCCAAAGCTATTACAAGAGCAGGAACTTTTTTCTCATTCATCCTTATTGTCGGTGATACATCGCTGTACACGGTTGAAAGTATAATAAAGAGTCCGTGAAGTTAGTGTGAACTTTTATTCCACGAAACTTTAAACTCGCTCCCTTCTGCGGTTTCTGAACGGACGGCAATTTTTAACTGGTATTTTTGCGTGATCATCTGAACGATATTGAGTCCGATACCGAAACCTCCGTTGGCTTCATCAAAACGGGTATAGCGTTGAAAAATGTGCTCAATGACCTCTTTGGAGATACCGATTCCGGTATCGCGAATACTCAGAGATTGTGGTTCCAGCGTGATGTATATCTCGCCGGAGGGTTTATTGTACTTGATCGCATTTGAGAGGAGATTGTCGATCAGACGAATCATATGTTCCCTGTCAATTCGAAATGCCGCGGCTTTCAGGTCGGTTCGGATCGTGATTTTTTTTGCCTCGGCGATCGGATTGAAATACTCGATACGCTCTTGAAGAAGCGCTTTGATATCGAGGTCGATGTTATGCTGTTTGCTCTGATCATGCATCAGCAAAAAGGTGAGGTCGTTGTAGAGATTGGAGATCGTCTTTGATGCGAGGGAAATTCTCTCAACGTGTTTGCGTTGTTTGGGGAGAAGCTCTTCTTTATGGAGTTGCTCAACAGACATCGTGATGACGGAGAGGGGAGTATTGAGTTCATGAGTGGTGTCTCTGATAAAGCGATCGAGTTTATGGATGGTATCACGAACGGGATGCAGGAAAAGTTTCCCCAGAACATAGATGACAACCGATAGAAAGAGGATCGAAAAAATCAAAAAAAGATAGATGCTTTTTCGGGTTTGTTCGAGCTGCGGCTCGATAGAGTCAGCCCGGACAAGAAGATAACGGACTTTTTTAAGATGTTGAAGTTCAATGGTATCGGTAAAAAAGTAGTGATGATCGTACTTATAAAAACCGAGGTGAAACGGAAATACTACCTCGGGCGCCGATGTGTAGAGAATCTTTTTTTTGTGACTTAAAAGTACGACTTCAAAGCGCGGATCGCGGCTGAGATGTTTTTGGAGTTCATCCATATTTTTCGCATCGAAAATATGATCCTGAAGTGTTCCGGCATAGTATGACATGGCGTCGCGTCGGAGTTCGATATACATATTTCGCTGGTAATAATAATACATCGTTGATATAATTAATAGAAAAATGGTGTTCAATACGACAAAAAGCGATACGAAGCGGATCAGCGATTTTTTTTCAGGCGAGTGCAATCTGGTACCCTTGTCCCCGTATATTTATAATTCTCTCTTTCCCCAGATGTTTGCGAAGATTTTTAATATGGGTTCGCAGACTCTCTTCGCTTCCGTCTTCGTCAAAATCCCACGCCGATTCGATCAGAACTTTGGAACTGACGATTGAGCCCGGATGACAGAGGAGGATTTTTAAAATCTTCGCCTCTTTGCGTGGAAGGGTGATCTCGTCTTCATCGTTCGTAAGCCGTCCCAGCTTCGGATCAAAAACGATGGTTTCACTGATTGCTATCGGAGTATCTTCGCCGAGGATCGATGAGCGTTTGATGAGGGCTCGTATCCGCAGTTCGAGCTCTTTGAGTTCGAACGGTTTTTTGAGATAATCGTCGCACCCGGCATCGTATGCGTTTGATAGATCATCGATGGTGTTGAGGGAGGTTATGAAGATAGCAGGGGCTTTTCTCTCTTTATCCCGAAGTTCTCGCAGGACATCAAATCCGTTGAGTAGGGGGACTTTAACGTCGAATAAAAACAGATCGAACGCGATTTCGTATCCAAAATCCAGAGCGCTCTCCCCGTTATACGCGCATGTGACGGAATATCCCTGATCGCTTAGATACTCTTCGATGATCGATGAGAGGGTAAAGTCGTCTTCCAGCAATAAAATCCGAAGCGCTGTAGAGGAGATCGGTTTTGGCATGCTTTCTCTTTTGGATGTTTGGATGTATTATAGAGCAGAAGAATTAATAGAGTTTGCCGAAGTGATCAAGATAGGTCAGGTAGAGTCTTAATTCGAATTCGAGCTGATGATAGTGCGGCTCGATATGGGTACATAGGGAGTAAAATGCTTTATTGTGCTCTTTCTCTTTCAGATGGGCGAGTTCATGGGTAACGATCATCCGAAGAAACGGCTCGGGAACTTTCTTGAACAGATGGGAAATTCGAATCTCGTTTTTTGCTTTGAGCTTTCCCCCCTGTACCCGTGAGACGAACGTATGGGTACCCAGTGCGGAGTGCAAATCGCGTATTTTGGTATCAAACAGCACTTTGGAGATGGGTGAGGAGCTTCGTAAATGGGTGTTTTTGATCTCCATCACATAGTCAAAGAGACTTTTGTCGCTGACGTAGGGATGAGGTTCGGGATATTTGTGCAAAAGCCGATCTCCGAGCGTATCGGTATCGATCAGCTCTTGTACCTGAGAGCGTATCTCCCGTGTGTAGTGGGCTAAATATTTAAGTGTTTGCATACGCTGAAAGCTTTAGCTCTTGTTTTCAATTTGGTCATTCAAGTGGATTATATGCCCGCGATCATCATGGTAAACCGTAACCAATTGACTATCAATACACTTCTGCAGTTCTGCATTGTCGATACGAAAATAATTGGAATAATCGTACGAAGTATAGAGTAGATGCTCGCTTGGTGCTCTGTGCCTATTGAGCCGTGATAAGACAAACAAGATGACAGGGGTCAGGATGAGCATATACAGAGCATTTTCAAACGTCACGCTGCTGACATTTTCGAAAATCCAATCGGATATCGTATCGGGTGCTTCTTTGAGGGTAATGATTTTATACAATACGATCAGTAAAGGTTTCCATAAATAGATAAAGCCCAGCCACAGAGCGATGGTCATCGCATCCCAAAACCATCTTTTTCGTCTCGGCATTTCATGGCGTTTGTTAATAATAAGTGTTTCCATACGATATTACCCTTTCTTCTTCGGCAACTTTTGATGGACACCGCGGTCAGGACTAACCCATCGTGCACGCCCTTTTTTACCGAACAGTACTTTTGGAAACGCCGTTACGGCCGTGAACAAATTGAGCAGCCAGAAAGCGAACGGATACCAGATCATCCAGTAATAATTTTTCCCCATCCCTTCGTCATAATGCCCATCCAGCCATCGGCTGATCGCAAACTGTATCAAACACGCACCGATGAGAATCACGCTGCTTTGATCGGGTAAAATAGGCGAACTCGACGGCATCAAATACGAAATGTGGACAAAGAGGCTTAAAAACCAGACCAAAAAGACCAGAACCATCGTGTAGGCCCAGATCGTACTGAGCATAAGCTCCGTCATAAGTCCCCAAAGATGGGTTTGCTTGTGGGAAAACAAAACCTTGAAGTTCTTCAGCATAACCTGAACGCCCCCCATAGCCCAGCGCAAGCGCTGTTTCCATAGCCCTCTTAAGGTCTCCGGCATCAAAATCCAGACCAGTGCCCGAGGCTCAAAACGGACGTCCCAGCCGTTTCGCTGCAGCTTCCAGGTAACATCGATATCTTCGGTGAGCATATCGGGACTCCAATACCCGATCTCATGCACCGCTGCTTTCCGAAAGCCGGTAATAACTCCCGAGACGGTAAATAACCGGCCGAAACTGCGCTGTGCCCGCTTGATCATCCCGACGATGGAAGAGAACTCGCCGACTTGAATCTTGCCCAACAAACTGGTGCGGTTGCGTATTCTCGGATTTCCCGTTACGGCGGCGACTTCGGGATAGCGGATAAAATGTTTGACCATCCAGTGGACACAATGTTTATCGATCAACGCATCGCCGTCGATACATATCAGATATTCATGTTTTGCCAACAGCGCTCCGGCTTGCAGCCCCAGTGCTTTTCCCTGATTTTCGGCCAGATTGACCACTTTCAGTTTCGGATTCTCTTTGGCCAGAGCGACCAATATATCCAGCGTATTATCCTTGCTTCCGTCGTTGATGGCGATCACCTCGAACTCCGGATAATCGACATTCAAAGCATACGAGATGGTTTCGACGGCATTTTCCCCTTCATTATAGCACGGGATCAAAATACTCACCCCCGGCCAGCGTTCGTTGGCTCTAAGGGGAGGAATTTTGTATTTAAGATACGGTTTTTCATTTTTAAAATAGAAAAAGATTGCCCCGATTATCCACAAACTGGACATAAACAGCGGATAATAGAACACATAGCCCAGCATTATGTGCCATAGCGAATGCCAAAATATATCGAATGTCATTCTGAATCCTTCTTATTTGTTCGGCATGGTATTGTTTAGGGTCGTTTGATGCATATAGGTCGGTTTTTTCGCGAACGCTTGTCTCATCGTATCGGCATCGGGAATATTTTTAAATACGCTGTCGGGATAATAGGCCAGATGATGTACTCCCAATCCGTACAGATGTTGTATTGTATCATTCAATTCCTCAGAAGAAATCGGTGCATCGTTTTTTCTCCAATTTACCGTTTGAAGCTCCATCACGGTACGCTCTACTCCGCACTCTTCTCTTTTTACCCGTTCGACGATTTTTTCGTAAAAGGCTTTTGGATCAGGTGCCTGTTCCATATACGGCATCGCCATAATAGCGGTGTAGTCGTATTTGTCGATTGACTCGGCCAGCCCTTGGGCATACCACTCTTCGGCGTATTCGTTCAGGGCGACTTGAGCATAGAGATTGCGTGCCGTTTTAAGTCCGGGGTGCTCTTCCCGTACGATTTGTGCCAATTTCATCGCAAACTGATCCAAAAAGTCCGTTTTGAGATTTGTCCACTTCTCGAATTGGCCGCTATCCGATCTGATCTGCGTCACGCTTTGTGCCAGCCCCCATTTTTTATACTGTCTGCGTGCAAACGGACTGTCGTCTTCATAGTCGGAGAGGGTGACATCGTCATGAAACAATATTCCGTCGATTCGGGGCGATTTTGCCAAGTCTTCGTAAATCTCTTGGATCACTTTTTGTGCTTTGGGTGAAAACGGGGAGAGTCTCGGATACCCCATATTCAGATGGGTCGGATCGACCTGCAGCGTTACGACGGTATCGTTGGCCGCCGGATTGTTTTTCGGCAGCTGCCACGCCATCATCGGCATCCATGCATAGATGCGTTTGACCTGCGTACGGGTTGCAATCTGCCATGCTACGCGGTTAAACAGATCCGAGCGCATCGGTACGTTTCGGTTCGGGAAATAGACATAGTCTGCCGCACCGTTGGCATCGGGATCGGCAAATGCCTGCAGGTAGACCGTGTTGACCCCCAGCTTCTTGATCCGATCCAGCAAATCCCCCAGATTACGTTCCGTCTGTGCAGGATCGGGATCGTACATATAGTCCAGATCGATATGGGCCGCTTTGGTCACTCTGTCGTTATCGGTGCGATTTGCATTGCGTGACCACATGTCTTGTTCCAACATTTTTAACGTCATGTTTTTTTCGATCAATATCCGTCGAAGTCCCCACAGCGGGGTGATGGCGGTATTGCTTCCATCATCGAGTGTCAGCCCGATCGGCATGCCCAGGCGCTCTACGATCTGCCGAACCTCTTTGTTGTAGTAGCCGTACGGCCAAACCATGATGCGGGGCTTTTGTCCCGTATAGTTCTCTAAAAACGTGTTATTTGTCGCCAAGTCGTTGTATATGCGCTCTTTATAGCTTTTTTCGTCTTCATACCGTTGTTTGTCACTCAGCCATTGGCGTGTGATGACGGCGGGCTGCATGTTCCCTTGCGGATTTCCGACGATCCCTTTGTGCAAAGAGTAGGTATGGCTGGCGATCTCCACCAATCCGCTTTGTACCATCTCTTTTATCTCTTTTTGGCTCAGGAACTTGCCGCGGGCTATTTTGTGCCCGTCGAAATCAACGCTCTCTTTGGCCTCCATCCAACTGCCGACCAATGCGATGACCACCGGAATCTTATGTTTTTTAATGACGGGGAAAGCGTTGGTATAGACCGACTGGTACCCGTCGTCAAACGTCATCAAAACCGCTTTTTTCGGTAAAGGTTTTTTCCCTTTCCGGTACTTTAAAATATCATCGATACTGATAAAGCGGTACCCGCTTTTCATCAGCCAATTCACCTGCTCTTCAAAATGTTCCGGCGTGACCGCATAGCTTGAATCGAGGGTTTCGCTTTTTTCGGAAATTTCGTGATAGCTCAGGACGGTAAATTCGTTCGGGTTCTGATCGCGACTGCAGATATTCGGGATCTCATTTGCCATTAGGCAGCTGCCAATACTTAAGAATGCAAAAATAAATTTGACGATTGGTTTACGCATGAATCAGAGCACTTTGTATTAAATTTTAATCTGAAATTATACAGCAGAACCCCTTTATAGCTGCTATCGGTACACAGTAAATTTGTATGTTTTTGCTAACTTACGGGAGCTTTTGCTATCTTTATAGTATAGTTTCATTAAATTATAGATCAACGGAACAAAACCTCGTTCGGATGCGTTTGCCTCTGCCGAGTCAGAACATAATGCAAAGGTTCGGGATGGAACACCAGAAGATTGATGAACTTGTAGCTCGTATCAAAGTACTCGAAGCGGAACTGGAGAGTGAACTGCAGCAGGAGTATGAGCGCTTTACCTGCGAGATCACGAAAAAACGCGATGAGATTCTGGCCTCTTATCGAAAAGAGCGGCAGGGTGCATGGCGCTATCTCTTTACCGCTCCGATTCTCAATCTCCTCAGTGCCCCCGTCATCTGGTCGGTTCTGTTTCCGGCGTTGATTCTGGACGGTTTCGTCACGATCTATCAGTGGATCTGCTTTCCGATCTACAAAATCTCGAAAGTCAAACGGCAGGATTACATCATCATCGACCGTCACCGTCTTGCTTATCTCAATAGCATCGAAAAACTCAACTGCCTCTATTGCAGCTATTTCAACGGCCTCATGGGATACATCACCGAGGTCGCCGGCCGAACTGAGCAGTACTGGTGCCCGATACGCCACGCCACACGGGTTAAATCGATGCACGGCAATTATAAAAAATTCTTCGATTACGGCGACAGCGAGAACTTCCGTCAAAGACTCGCTGAGCTTCGAGAGGATCTAAGAGAGGAGAAAGAGTGAAGATAGCGTTTATCGGAGATATCGTCGGACGTCCGGGACGGAGCATGATCAAAGAGCATTTGAAGAGGCTTCGACGCGAACACGGGATCGATTTTGTCATCGCCAACTACGAAAATGCCTCCCATGGCTTCGGAGTGACGATGAAAAATGCCCATGAGCTGCTGGGGATGGGGATCGACTGTATGAGCGGCGGGAACCACACGTGGGACAAAAAAGAGGTCGAACCGCTGCTCGAATCCCTCCCGATGCTCCGCCCCCACAACTACCCCGAGGGGGTTAAGGGGACAGGGTGTAAAATCTTCGACGTGGCGGGGGAGAAACTCGCCGTGCTCAACATCATGGGGCATTACGGGATGCCGTATGTCGATAATGCATTCCGATGCGCCCGCGACACGGTAGCACAGCTCAAAAGCGAGGGAATCCATCATATCTTCCTCGATTTCCATGCCGAAGCCTCCAGTGAGAAGCGCGGTATGCTGATGCTCCTTTCGGGGGAAGTGAGCGGCATTATCGGAACCCATACTCATGTGGGGAGCGACGATTTCCAGATCGTCGGCGGGACGGCGTATCTGAGCGATATCGGTCTCAGCGGATGCCGCGACAACGTCATCGGAATGGATGCCAAAGTACCGCTGGATCGTTTTTTGACGGGGGTTGCGGGACGGTTCGAAGTCCCTGAGAAATGCCGAAAGATTCTCCAAATCGCCGTGATGAACCTCGAAGGGGGGAAATGCAACGACGCCTTCAAACTCAAAATCTTCGATGACGGCAGAGTGATTCGCACCGATGCGTGGGTAGAGGAATAAGCGGTGGAACTGCAGGACTCATGGGAGCTTTTCAGCGCACTTGAAAAACTGAAGCTTTTAGAGAACTCTCCGCCGTTGTGGTGGCCTGCCTATGGAACCTTTGAGGTCGTCGTCGGGGCGGTGCTGACTCAAAACACCCAATGGGAGCGGGTTCAAATCTCTCTGGACAATCTCCGAAATTCTGAGATTTTAGCCCCCGATCTCCTCGCACAAACACATCCCGAAACCCTTATGGAGCTGATCCGTCCGAGCGGGCTGTTCAAAGCGAAAGCGTCCAATCTCATCCGTCTTTCACGCAATATGATGGAGGAGTTCGGCGATTTCGAGACCTTTGCGCTGAGTACCGACCGCAACTGGCTGTTAAGCCAAAAAGGGGTCGGTCCCGAGACGGCGGATTCGATCCTCTGCTACGCCTGCGCCCGTCCTTCTATGGTCGTCGATGCCTACACCGCGCGGCTGTTAAACGCGTTCGGATATGAGTTCGAGAGTTATGATGAGCTGCAGGAGTGGTGTGAAACGGGGGTGAGAGGATATTTCGACACCGTTCAGCTTCCCGCCGCTTTTGCGCGGTTTCATGGGATGATTGTGGAGTATGTGAAGAGCAATAGTAAGGGGAAAGCGGTAAATATCGAGCGGATCAGCTCGACCATTTAACCTGCGGTTCGACGTGGCGGATGGCACAGTCAGTGAGATATGAATTCATCAGCGTTTGATACGGCAATCCCGTTTTGAGGGCGAGCTGTTTGAAATACTCGATGGTATCGACTTCGATATTGAGCGAAATCTGTTTTTTTGCCGCTTTGGCATAAGGGTTTTGGACGGATTGTGAAAAATCGTATTCTTCTCTCATGGTAATAGCTCCTTGTATTGGCGTTCTTCGTTTTTGGTTGATCGTCGGGCGGATATGATCCGTATTATTCTCTCTTGATCTCTGTAGCAATGGACTACCGCTAATATTTTTAACGTATAGCTCATCCCCAACAAGATAAATCGTTCTTCTTGTTCCGAATGGTCGGGATCGGGAATCATACGGGCAAAATCATCATCAAATACCGTTTTGGCTTCTTCAAACGATACGCCGTGTTTGGTGATATTTGACGAAGCTTTTGTATCATCCCATTCAAATTTTAACGATTTCATATAGATACTATAATGATAATATCATGATTTGTCAAGGGTGTGCTGTTTATGGGATGATTGTGGAGTATGTGAAGAGGAATAGTAAGGGGAAAGCGGTAAATATCGAGCGGATCAGCTCGACCATTTAACCTGCGGTTCGACGTCTCAAAAGATACAAATTTGTGAGAATAATATTTATTAACACAATTGTCTATTTTGTTTCATTTAATATGTATGTTCCATAATACAGCTCAAGATTTGCTCCATTAAGATTTGCCCCTTCAATATTTGTTTTATTTAAATTACTGCTTGCAAGATTTGCTCCTTGCAGGTTAGCATTAGAGAGATTTGCTCCTTCAAGATTTGCTCTTTCAAGATTTGCTCCTTCAAAATTTGTTTCTTGCAGGTTAGCATTAGAGAGATTGGCATTTTGAAGGTTTGCATTTTGAAGGTTTGCTTTTTGAAGAGATGCTTCTTCAAGATTAGAATCTGCTAAATTTGCTTTATATAAATTTGCTTTATATAAATTTGCTCTATATAAATTTGCATGTTGAAGAAGAGAATGCGCCATTGCTGAATCTGTTAATATTGAATTATTAAGGTCAGCACGATAAAAATCTTGTACATGTAATATAGCTGATGGTAAATGTATATAATTGAGACAGTCTAAAGCTAAAACATTATCTTCACCTATTCTTTGCTTTCTAAGTGAGTGTAAAAAGTCACCAAACTCTTGTCCTTGACAAGAAATAAGTGATTGTTGTTTTGTGGTGTTGGCACAAGCATTTAATGCTGCTAGTAAACTTTCTTTACTATTGCGAACAGAAGCAACAATTTTTTTATAAGAAATTGCTGATTCAGTAAGAGCAGAAAGCGGAAAATCATTTTGTATAGCATGTGATAGCAGTTTTATTAATGATTGCTGCCATTTTAGAGCTTTTTCATAATCAGCTAGCGATAGTTCATTGACTATAAAATCAAAAACATACTGATCCATCCGTGATGGTCCAGTCCAAGCATACCAATTACTCAATGCTAATGTTTCATCCCAACCTGTACCATATTCTTCTTCATGCCTTGCCATTTCATCATGCATTAATCGAATACTTCTAACAAGTCTTTTGGCGATTAAATATTCACCGAAACTTTTATGAGTGAATTCGAATGTTTGATCAAAAGCATCACCACTATGACGAAAATAAAATGCTGTTAGTAGTTTTACAATACCTTTTTATGCCCCATCGGCAAAGCTTTTTAAAACGGCAGGATTACATTTGTTTTCTATTTGCTGGATAGAGGCTTTTCGTCCGTCACTATGCCATACAGCTAATGAAATATCTTCAAGTGTTTGTTCAAATTGTTTTTTTGAAATTCCTTCAATTGATTTATGTTTTTGTTCATATCCTCGCTCATAGACCCCTTCAAGAAGGTCAGCATAAACGGTATTTAAATTTTGTTCTTTAGTGAAATCGATTTTGCCTCGTTGATAACTTAAAGCTACTAAATAATTTAATAATGGTTGTGAAGTAACATCACGTAGCTTGGATTCATTTAATGCAGTAGGCAATCCAGTGACTTTTTGTCCGTTAAATTGTTGATAGCGATTCCACCATTCTACTCTTTGATCCAATGAGAGTAATTGATCTGAAGTGTATTCTTTAAATTCATTTTTTTCTATGGTATATGGCAATAAGTAAATAATTTGCCCTTCTTTTCTATAATCATCCATTATGGCTTGTATCACAATTTCACGACCACCGATCAATGCAAGTAATTTAGCTGTTTTATGTCCATTGTTATGTTCACTAATTTTTTCTTTGACATGCCGTATGAAATTGATAGCAGTTTCAGCTCCTACTTTGCCTTGCATTGCTAATTCATCAAGTCCATCAAAAATCAATAGTGTTGATTGAATATTGTCAATTTTTAGGGGATTTATTGATAATTTTGCATGCTTTTCAATGAATTCATCAATAGCGTATTCAAAGTCATCTTTGACTTTTAGCCTATGTAGTGGGATTATAATGGTGTTTATTTCACGGTTTGATGCTAGCTCAGCAGCATACATCCGGGCAAAAGATGATTTTCCACTTCCAGGCCCACCACTGATAATTCGTATAGCATCTTTTGAGTCTTTTTTTCTAAGCCAAATAGATAATTCTTCTTTTAACCAAAAAGCTTTTCGTAGTTGCTTCCTTAAAGAACCTTTTTCGATATAAGTTATTGTGTAAGCGCGAGGCCAAATAAACATATCTTTTAAACTGAACGCTTCATGGAACATACCATGTACTACATCAAGCTGTAAAGCTGAACAATAGCGTTCCCACTCACTTAATTGTGTCGTTGCTTGAGTAAAAGGTGAATTAATTTGAGTTTGCAAACATTTATAATTTTCATGATTACTAATCCACTCTTGATTGAGTGAATATACAAAATACATGGGAAAACGAGATTTGATCGCATGAGCTTTATAATCAGGAATATTGAGATCAATAAGCCAACTTTTTAAGGCTTCTGTGAATGGAATAATGAAATTTAGTGATGCTGGATTTGAAAAGAAATCTTCATCAAGTTCAATTTCAAATGAATCGAGAGAATCACTTATTCTTTTGCAAAAATCTTCAATATCTGATTTACACGTTGAAAACTCATTAAAAATATCTGTATGTTCAGTTGACAGAGTGAAAATTGCATTGGTAAGAGACCTCGTGATTAATAACCATCCTCTTTCTTCACAAGTGTCTTGCAATCCCATTGCTGATAGAGAATCGAGTGCATCTTTGGCAGCATCATCCCATTTTGCATTATAGGCATCGACAGCAGATTTTGTTAGTGAAATAAATAAATTTTTGAACTCAAATTTCAATGGTTTATTTAAAAAATGTACTTGCTTTTTTAATTTGAATTTAGGAGTATTTAGCATCCTGTTTTGTCCTTGTATATTGTCAAACAGCTTTATTAAAATCTATATTTAAAAAATAAAATTAATATTTGTTTGTTTCTAATATAAATTGTATCCAAGATGATTTCAAAATGCAAATTATAAAAACTAGTGAATAGATAATTTATTTAAAACACCTCTTTGACTCGTCCCACTTCCCCGCTCATCAATCTCACTTTGATCCCGTGCGGATGGATGGCAGATTTGGTGAGGATATCGCGGACAATCCCCTCGGTGAGTTTCCCCGTTCTCTGATCCTCTTTGAGGACGATGCTCACCCGTTTCCCCGACATAATGTTTTTGCGTTCTCTGCCGTCCATAATCTTTCCTTGGTCTTAGTGGTGCAATGATAGCGGATAGAACCGCATTTGCATACCCGTAGAGATAACACTCCAAAGGGGAAGCATGACGATCGATGTCAATCTATGCGACGCAGATGAGGATTTTTTCGATAATCTGGATGATATTATGGAAGATTCGATGGTGCAGATGTTTTTCATCCATCCGACCACTCCCCGAGAGATCACCGAAGCAAAAAAGATCGCGGGCGAATACGGGAGCATCTTTTACTCTCTGCCGCTTCATTTGAGCGATCAAGCCGATGAAAACTGCATCGCCTATTCGGTAGTGGATGAGCAAGACCGCGCATTGCTTCCGACAACACAGAAGCCTCTCGTAATTGACGAATCGTATCTGAATGAGACGCTAAGATCGTTGTTAGCTGATTGTCGAGGCGTTATTCTGAACGCGACACACGAAAACAGCGAGTTGCCGAACTTTTTACTCGCATTGGGGGCGGGTACTATCGGAGCATTTGACACCGAGTCTCTCAATAAACTGAGTATGGATCGCCTCGTACTGCAAAGCACCTATCCCACTCACGGGTTTGAGGAGATAGCGGGGGCGGTAAAGGTGATTTCCGATGCGATGCTCAGACCTGAACAGAGCATCATTGCCCGTGCGACGAAAAGTTCGTTGGAACTGTTCGGATTTCGTAAAAGCTGATTTAGAGTTTTTCCAGCAGAGCGACCAATTCGTCGAGCGTTTTGATCCGATGGGTCGCTTTGGTAAAATCGTGGCTTTCGGTAAAGCGGTTGTGGACGATGACACACTCGATCCCCGCATCCACCGCAGAGCGAAGGCCCCGTTCGGAATCTTCGACGATGATTGTCTCGTGTTTCTCACCCCCCAGACGCTCCAGTCCCAGGAGATAGGGGTCGGGGTAGGGCTTGGCACGGGGGTATTCGCCGCTGCAGAGGACGAAATCCATATAGTCGGTTATTCCGCGCGCGGCATGGATGAGTTCGAAATCGCATCGCAGCGCCGAGGTGACGATCCCCATGCGGTAGCGCTCGGAGAGTTGCTCAAGTACTTCCCGCACGCCCGGGATGGCGATCTCTTCGGTGCGGAGATAGTGCTGATAGAGTTCGTTTCGCTTTGCGCGCCATCGGTCGGTGACGCTGATCGGCACCCCCGTCTCTTCGGCGATCAGAAAGGCGCTCTCTCCCGCGATCATGATGTCGCGGTAGCGCTCGGGGGTGAGGGTGTAGCCGTGTGACGCTAACACTTCGGCGCTGGCGGTATAGTACCAGTGTTCGGTATCGACGAGGACGCCGTCGTTGTCAAAAAGGATATGCTTTTTCATAGCGCAATGATATCCAATGATAAACCTATTGTGAACGGCAAACGGGCTATAATTCGCAACTATTTAAAAATTTAGGAGAAAATATGACCCGTTCGGTACTGGTGAGCCTAATGGCAATTTTGATGTTGAGCGGATGTACCGCCAAAGAGTTCGGTGACGGTGTCAACGACGGCCTCAATGACGTCAAACGTGTTATCCGCGGAACCAATAACTAATTTAGCACGCTAATACTTCGATAACGTCCGTCCCTTTCGGTACGAGACACAAAAAACTGTACGTTTCGTCTCCGAGTGTCTCATAGCTGTGAGGAACCCCTGCGGGGATGAGCAGTACATCTCCCGCCCCAGCTTCAATCGTCTTATCCCCGATCGTTACTTTTGCCCGTCCGCCGAGGACATACTGTTCATGTTCGACCGTATTGGTGTGCAGCGGCATATGTCCGCCCGCTTCGATCGTAAAGTTGCGCATCGCAAAGTGGGGAGATTCATCGGGTGAGAGGAGCATTTTCATAGCCACCCCTTTGCCCGCTTTTTGGGGAGCCGCTTCAATAGTGTCGATTTTTTTGTGCAGAAACATAGAGTGCCTCGTTATGGTAAATTACGAAAGAGTAGCACAGGGGAGTTAAAAATTTCTAACGTTTGTAGCGTAAAAGCTGCCCTTTAAAGGGGAGGGTAAGATAGTGGGTATCGAGAGGTTTGCTCTGGGTATGGGAAAAATCGAGACTCACCATTCTTTTGCTGAAATTGGCGTGGTTGCCGCGGCCCGGATCGACGATGATCACTTCGCACTCCTGCGCGGTGTGGCGGTCGATGAATCCCGCCAACAGATGGATATGATCACGCTCGTAGAGAAGATCGCTTCCGATGATGAGGTCGAATTTGCCCAGAGCATCGTCCAAATCTCCCCATCCGGTTCGGATAAACGGGATGTGCTCGTCGTTGTTAATTCGGACGTTCTCATCCATAAAGCACTCCGCCTCGGGGTGGTAATCGGTTGCGGTGATGTCGGCGGATCGGTGGTTGAGGACGAGACTGGCCAACCCTATCCCGCACCCCACCTCTAAAATCCGTTTCCCCTCGATATCAAAATCGCTCATCAGATGGGCGAGAATCTTGCTCGAATCCCAGATCACTCCGAACAGCGGCCACGAGGCTGAGGATATCCCGAGCTTTTCGGCCCTGCCGTCGGTGTCAAAGTACTGCTGTGTGTCTCGGAGGGTTCGGACGTGGATATCCGTATTCGTAAATTCGAGGGTCTGGTAGCGAAATCGTATGGATTCGGACATAAGGACCTTCGCTTATGCGCGAAGGTTTAACCATGAAGGGGGATTGTCGAAACGGAGTTCACTTTCGTGCCAGTCGGTTTTTTCGCTGCTGCGGGCGTGAAGCTGTCCGCCGATCAGGGTGTATTGGAGTCCCGTAATGGTGCTGGTAAGTTTTTTACCCTCTTTTAATGCGCTTAAAACGGCTTCTTTGCTTTCCATAGTGGTCCTTGTAAATCGGCTTGGAAAAACACCTAATAGTGTCTTAGTAAAATGATTTGTGGAAAAAATGGAATCTTCCGCATAAATGCGGAAAGCTTTAGGGGATTGCAAAGGACAAAATTGTCCTTGCCATCTAAATGGGCTTAGCTCATTTAGATGTGTCACACAAGTATAAGTTACAGTGCAGTAACGTTTTCTGCTTGTGGGCCTTTTTCGCCTTGACCTACAGTGTAAGTTACTTTTTGACCTTCGTCAAGAGAAACACGGCCGTAACCAGTGCTGTTGATTTGACGGAAATGTACGAATACATCTTTACCGCCGTTATCTTGTTGGATAAATCCAAAACCTTTTTCGCTGTTGAACCATTTAACGGTTCCGTTTAGTACGTCTGCCATAGTAAACCCTTTGTGTTAAAAATACACCTTTTTCAAGGTGGCCGAAAATATAAAGTGGAGTATTCTAAGGTAGATCGTACTGTTAACTAAAAGGTCTTCAATAAAAAGCAAACCAAAGATGAAACTCTAAATCATCTTTCTTAACGGCAAGTATAGCTGAAAAAAACCTTAATAGCAAGGTTTTTCTTAAATTCTTTTTAAACTTTCGATTGGACGGTGATTTTGGTCGCTTCGAACAATTCAGCCGCCTTTTGGATCATCGGTTCTTTGAGGACGTCGCCGCCGTCAAACTCTTTGACACTGCTCTCGTCGCACTGACTGACGCAGCTTCCGACGCCGATTTCGGCCTCCTCGATCATAGAGTCGTTCTCGGCAACCGTTTCTTCTTCGGCAGGGGCTTCGGTGAATGAGGGCTCTTCGATAACGGGAGCGGGAGAGAGTTCTTCCGCGCTCTTTGTACACCCTTGCGATTTGATCTGGGTTGTGACCCCGTAGATTTCACGGACAAACTGGCGGATGATGCCGAAACTGTTTTTGAGCAGCTCTTTATCTTCTCCTTCGGCACAGCTTTCCCAGGTCAGGATACTCTCTTCATACGAAAGGAACGTAACGTTGTTTTTAAAACATGCGCCCAGCTCCGCACTTCGGTCACTGATCAGGGCGCACAATTGTTCGAATTGCGATTTTACAGGCATAGGAGCCGGTGTAACACGGATACTCGGCGTTTCGGCGGCGGCTTCGCTGTGTATCGGTGAAGCCGTTGCTTTGGCCGGAGTATGAGAGACGCGTGATTCGAGCGATTCGATCATCTCGTCGATCTCTTTGATCTTGAGCGCTTCGATCATTTTAAAGAGGACGAGACTCACGACAAACCCGCCGTCGGCATTGATCGCAAAAAGGGTTTTGGCATCGCTGAGGATTCTAAAAAACCGCTCGATGACGAGCGGGCTGAAACGGTGATCCCCCTCATACAATCGCTCTTTGAGATAAGCGATCAGCTCGTCGATCACCATCTCCGATTCGTACGCTTCGAGCTCTTGAAGCATAGAGATGAGGCTAGAGCGGTCTTTGGCAAAAATAGCGTCAAAGAGTCGGCTGATGTAGTCGGGATCCAAAAGCCCCAGCATATCGGCAACCGTTTTGACGTCGACGAACCCTTTGGAATAGATGATCGCCTGATCGAGGAGGGTGAGGGTGTCGCGCAAAGACCCCGAACCGCTGCGGGCGAGAATATCCAACGCTTCGGCTTGATACTCGATATTCTCCAGATGGAGGATATGGCTCAGATGGTGGACGATGTTGGGGTGGCTGATCCGTTTGAACCGGAAATGCTGCGTTCGGCTCAGAATCGTCGGAGGGAGCTTCAGCGGATCGGTCGTCGCGAGGATGAACTTGACGTATTCGGGCGGCTCTTCAAGGGTTTTAAGGAGGGCATTATGCGCCTCTTTGGTCAGCATATGGACTTCGTCGATGATAAAGATTTTAACGTTCGCGCTGGCGGGGCGGTATTTGGTGTGTTCGATCAGATCGCGGATATCGTCGATTTTGCGGCTGGAAGCGGCGTCCATCTCGATGATGTCGATATGGCGCCCCTCGTTTGCCATGACACAGTGGCTGCACACGTCGCACGGCGCCGAAGTCGGGCCGTTTTCACAGATAAGCGATTTGGCAAAAATACGGGCGGTCGAGGTTTTACCCGAACCGCGAAGTCCGGAAAAAAGATATGCGTGAGAGAGGCGTTTGGAATCAAGGGCGAGAGAAAGGGTCTGGGAAATACTCTCCTGTCCGATCAGTTCTTCGAAACGTCGAGGACGGTATTTAAGTGCGAGTACTTCGGATGTGCCCAATTGAGACCTCTTTAATTTATTTTACGCACTTTTAAAAGTGCGCATAAATACCACTAAAACGGATGTATTCGTTTTAGTGCATAACATCATATATGTTACTTTACCGTGGTTACGATAAATTTTAGATTACAGTGCCAGCCACTCTTTGGCGACGCGGCGAAGCCCTTCGGGATTTTCGGAAGCGAAAAACTTGAGATTCGTAGTATCAAAGCGTTTTGTGAAGTCGTAATGGCTCTCCAGATATTCGACGATTGCTTCACCCGAGTGAATCAGGGTGCTTTTTCCTTCGAAATAGGTATCGATCGCACGGGCTACGAGGGGGAAATGGGTACATCCGAGGATGATCGCGTCGGGAGTTTTTTCCAAATCGCGGAAATAGTGGTGCAGCGCACTTTGGAGTACTTCCCCCTCATACAGCCCCTCTTCGACGATAGGGACGAGGAGGCTTGTCGCAATAGCACTGAGGTTTCGGTAGCCGAGGGAGCGAAGCCCTTTTTCGTAGGCTCCCGATTTGACGGTTGCTTTGGTCCCGAGGATGAGGATATTGGCGTCATTCGAGGGGATCGCATTTTTAAGGGCCAATACCCCCGGATCGACAACCCCGATAACGTCGCAGTGGCTGTGTTCTCTCATCTCATCAAGAGCATAGGCGCTGACGGTGTTGCACGCGGTGATGAGCAAGTCGATTTCAAAGTTTTTGAAAAATTCGAGGGCTTCGAGAGAGTATCGGATGATCGTGTTTTGATCTTTGACCCCGTAAGGGACGCGGGCGGTATCCCCGAAGTAGATGATCTCTTCGAAGAGTTTATGTTCCAAAAGCGATTTGACGACGCTTAAACCCCCGACACCGCTGTCAAAGACCCCGACTCTCATCTTATTTGGTCGACTCGTTCATGCTGTCAAGGAATTCGATATTGGACTTGCTTTTGAGCATGGTGTTGTAGAGGAAGCGGAGCGCTTCGACTTCGTCCTCTTGTTTATGCAGCATCGAGCGAAGGACAAATACTTTTTGCAATACATCCGGTCCGAGGAGAAGCTCTTCTTTACGGGTTCCCGATTTGAGGATATCGATAGCCGGGAAGATACGGCGATCGGAGATTTTACGGCTGAGGACTATCTCGGAGTTACCGGTCCCTTTGAACTCTTCGAAAATAACCTCGTCCATACGGCTTCCCGTCTCGACGAGGGCGGTTGCGATGATCGTCAAACTTCCGCCGTTTTCGATGTTACGCGCCGCACCGAAGAACCGTTTCGGTTTGTGGAGTGCATTCGCATCAACCCCTCCCGAGAGAACTTTTCCCGAACTCGGCGTTACGGTATTGTACGCACGTGCGAGACGGGTGATTGAGTCAAGGAGGATCACGACGTCTTTGCCGAGCTCGACGCGCCGTTTTGCCCGTTCGATGACCATTTCGGCGACTTTGACGTGATTTTTTGCCGGTTCGTCAAATGTCGAGCTGTAAACTTCACCTTTGACGGAGCGCTCCATGTCGGTAACCTCTTCGGGGCGTTCGTCGACGAGGAGAACCATCAGTTCGATTTCGGGGTGGTTGTTGGTGATACCGTGGGCGATCTCTTTCATCAACTCCGTTTTACCCGATCTAGGAGGTGCGACGATCAGTCCGCGCTGCCCTTTACCGATAGGGGCAAACAAATCCATCATCCGTCCGGTGAGTTTCGTCGGCTGGTATTCGAGTTTGATCTGCTCCAGCGCATAAAGCGGAGTAAGATTTTCGAATAAAGGACGTTTTTTCGACTCTTCGGGAGGGAGGTAGTTGATCGCTTCGACTTTGAGGAGGGCGTAGTAGCGCTCCTGATCTTTCGGTGCGCGTACCTGACCCGTAACGATATCCCCGTTACGAAGTGCGAAACGGCGGATTTGGGTGCTGGAAACGTACGCATCGTGCATCGAGTCGCTGAAAGACTGATCAACGGCACGCAAGAAGCCGTAGCCGTCTTGCATAATCTCCAAAATTCCCGTAAAGAGGATGAATCCCCCTTGCTGAACCTGTGTTTTGAGAATTTCAAAAATCAAATCCTGACGTTTGAGTTCGTTAGGATCTTCAATACTTAACGAGGTGGCAATCTCAAGGAGATCTTCAAGCTTTTTGGTACGGAGTGCTTCAATCGTAAAGCCGTCAACCGGTATATGGGTTCGGTTTTTCGAGTTGTTTCGAGGAGTTTTTGCGGTATCGCTCATGCGTGGAATGCCTTAAAGTGTAGTGGATTTAATCGGCGAGTTTTAGGTGAGATGTCATCGACAGGTCATTGTTTTATTGCGACATTATAAACTATAGCGAAGCGGGTTGTCAAGAATATAAATTTTCCAAATTGTGAACGGTTTTTGCTATGTCTCTTTTCATTAAGTAGAATAAACATATTTAAAAAGGTTTGCCTTGTTCGATTTTTTCAAAAAGAAAGCCGAAGAAATACCCGCGGCAGCCGCGGTGGAAACTCCCAGACATTTTACGAATTCGATCGGTATGGAGTTTTTGTATGTTGACGGCGGAGAATATATGATGGGACGCAACCCTCAGTATAATGAGGGAGGAGAGGTCGAATCGCCTGAACACCCCGTAAGACTGGGCGGGTTTTGGATCGCGAAATACCCTGTAACGCAAGAACAGTATTTCAAACTTACCCGTGTTAACCCTTCCTTTTTTAAAAATGACAAAGTTGAAGAGGAGAGTTCCCGCCGCCATCCGGTGGAGCAGGTGAGTTGGTTTGACGCCAAAGCCTACGTGGAGCTGATGAACCGTTTTGAGGGGAAAACACGTTTTTACGCGTTACCGACCGAAGCGCAATGGGAATATGCCGCCAAAGCGGGAGGAAATACCCGCTTTTCATTCGGAGATTCCGAAGCGCTGCTGGATGACTACGCTATTTATGAATACAGCTCGAACGGTCGGACGTCGATTGTTGACGATAAACTGCCTAACCGTTTAGGGATTTACGGGCTGCTCGGAAACGTATGGGAATGGTGCGAAGACGACTTTTTCGCCAACTACAACGGAGCGCCGAATGACGGCAGCCCCCGTATCGGCGGAGCCGAGGGGGAGTCATTTAAGGTGCGCCGCGGCGGAAGCTACAAAACGGGATATTTGTGTCTTCGAAGTTCGTTTCGGGGATATTCGCGTCCCGATCTGGTTGCCAACGATATCGGCTTTCGTCTGGTCATCAACGGGAATCCATTACGTTAATTTGATACGCTGTTCCCGTGCGCGTTATTCTTTAAATTCTCCGCTCTCATAAAGCCATTTTCCGCCTTCTTTTAAAAAGCGGCTTTTCTCTTTGAGGATACCGCTGTCGAATAGGGCTTCAAACGTCACAAACGCCTCTTCGCTTCCGTCAATAAAATCATGAATCTTCAAACCTAAAAAACGGGTTCCGTTTGAAAAACTCAGGATGCTTTGTCTCCAGCTCTCTTTATCCTCTGTATAGTCGGGATTATTCGGATGGGTAGTCGCCATGATATAGTCTGCTGCGCCCAATGCAAAAGCACTGTAGCGTGAACGCATCAGTTTCAGGGCATCGGCGGGGAGGATTCCTTTATGATAAGGCTGACAGCATTGTTTGTATTTTTTGCCGCTGTGGCAGGGGCAGGGGGCATTGGATGATATCTTCATGCCGTATCTTACAAAATGACATCTTTTTAACCTCTTAGCCCTCCTGGGCTATAATCGCTTTTATGATCTACGAAATAACAACCCTTATCGGCTTTACGGCTGCCGGAATACTCGGATGGATGTGGAACCAATCCCGCCAACACTACGCATTGCTCGAAGCACGTGCCCTGCAGCTGCAGGAACTGTATATAAAAGAACAGTCACTGAAAACAAAAATCCAGGGAGAACTCGACACCGTCCAAAAAGAGTATCACGCATTGGAGAGAGATTTCGCGGTGCTCCATACCCGGTACGAAGAGTCGTCACGCGGTTTTGAAGAAAAAATTCGCCTTCTGGATGAAGCGAAGGCACAGATGAAAGTGCAGTTCGAGCAGTTGGCGGCGCAGATTTTCGAACAAAAGGCCAAAACCTTTGACGAAGCGCATACCAAAGGGCTGGATCTGCTGCTTAAACCGTTTCGCGAGCAGATCGCACAGTTCGCAACCCAGAGCAAAGAGCAGTTTATCCATGACGCCAAAGAGCGCCAAAGTATCAAAGACGAAATTCTCCGTCTCAAAACCCTCAACGAGCGGCTTAGCCAGGATGCGCTCAACCTCACCCAAGCGCTTAAAGGGGAAAACAAAACCCAGGGGAACTGGGGAGAGATCGTTCTCGAGCGGATTTTGGAAGAGTCGGGTTTGCGCGAGGGGCATGAGTACGAAGTGCAAAGCACCCTCAGCGACGAAGAGGGGAAAAAGTTCCGCCCCGACGTCATTATCCATCTGCCGCAAAACAAAGACATCATCATCGACTCGAAAGTCTCCCTCGTAGCCTACGATGCGTTTATCCGTGCTGAGAGTGATGAAGAGCGCTCCCATGCGCTGAAACAGCATCTTCTCTCGATCCATTCCCATATTAAAGGGCTAAGCACAAAACGGTACGAACAGCTCAGCGGTGTGCGAACCCTCGATTTTGTTCTCCTTTTTATGCCGATCGAGGGGGCGTTTCTCCTTGCACTGGAGCAGGATAACACCTTCTTTAAGACGGCATATGAGCAAAACATTGTCGTCGTTTCGCCTTCTACTTTATTGGTTACCCTTCGCACGATAGAACATATCTGGCGAAGCGAGTATCAGGAGCGTAACGCCAAAGCGATCGCCGAATCGGCCGAAGCGCTGTATGAGAAACTGGTGGCGTTTGTAGAGGATATGGAGAAAATCGGCGAGCAGATCGGACGCACCCAGAAAAGCTATGAGGGGGCGATGAACAAACTCAGTAGCGGAAAAGGAAATCTCATCCGTCGTGTCGAGTCGATGCGCAAACTGGGATTGAAGCCCAAAAAGTTGCTTCCGTCATCTCTTACGGAAGCAGACGACGAAGAAACGCTTTTATAGGTGAGGAATCTTCACCTTTGAATTCAGCAGCGCTCCGATGATGATCATCAGAGCAAGTACCCCCATCCATCCGATAAAATCAGACCCAAGCCAGACCAGCCACAGCAAAATCGCTCCCAGCGGTGTCGGAACCCCCGTAAAATGTTTCGCCACTTCTCCCGCATCGGTATTGATGTTAAACTGGATCAGACGGCGAAGACCGCTGATCACATAGTAGATAGAGGCGATCGAAGTGATGATAAGCGGTAGTCCTGAGAGGTGGGTATAGACCCCCTGAAAGATAAAAAAGGTCGGGACAAGTACGAAACTGAGAAAGTCGGCGAACGAATCAAGCTGTACCCCAAACTCATTGGATAATGCGTATTTACGGGCGATTTTTCCGTCGAAAATATCAAATGCTCCCCCCATCCATGCGAGGATTACGGCGACTATGAATTGGTTTTGGGTAATGAAATAGGTTGCCAAAAGACCGCAGGTGATATTTGCCATAGTTATGAGGTTGGCTAAGTTAAAGTGACTGGTAGAGCGCCATAAAAATTGCATAAAAGTCCTAATAAGGTATTATTTGATTCAGTATTATATCTAAAGTCACAAAACGCTCTAATTGAAAAAGGTTATCATTATTAAGGATAGTATAAGTTGATAATCTTTATCATTCTGCTAATAAGATAAAATGAACGTAAGGAATAGTGATGAAGAAGACACTGTTGGTTAGTATCGCGGCTGTTACGGCATTAAGTGGTGCGAATATCGAAGATGCACTTAAGACGGGCAAGGCAAGCGGACAGATACGTGCGGCCTATGTTAATCAGGATAATGCACTCGGAGCTGATACGTATGCTACAGCACTCGGCGGAGTGCTCAAATACGAGACTGGAGTATGGAACGACCTAAAGTTCGGTGTTGCGGCATACATAAGCCAAAAGCTCCCGTTTGCAACGGGGGATAATGAAAAAGCCAATAACGACCTATTTGCGGATAATGCCGATTCCTACGTCTATCTGGGTGAAGCGTATATCGATTATACGCGAAACGATTTCGCATTGCGTATCGGACGCCAGCAGATCGACACCCCGTTGGCCGATACCGATGATATCCGTATGCACCCCAATACTTTTGAAGCGGCAATAGCAACCTATAAAGGATTCGAGGGCTCAACGCTGGTAGGCGGAGTCGTGAAGCGTTTCGCCGGATACGATTCGGGTAACGATATATCGAAGTTCAAAAAACTGGACGGTGCCGACAGTCACGGTGCTGCTATAGCGGGGATTACCAACGAGAGTGTCGAGAATCTGGCATTGCAGGGGTGGTACTACGGTATCGACAATATAGCCAATGTCCTTTATGCGGATGCGACATACGCAATGGAACTCTACGAAACATCGGGAATCGAAGTGGCAGCCCAGTTCGGGCAGTTTAACGAATCGCTAAACAGTACGATCGACGGTACGGTTTACGGAGTCGGTGCGAGTTTTAATATCGATATGTTGACGGTTGGTGCGGCGTATAACGAAGTCAACAGCGATACCGGAAAAGCGATCGTCAACGGATTCGGCGGGGGACCGTATTTCACGTCGATGGAAGAGATGACGATTGATGGATTGGAAGATGCAAAGGCTTATCAGTTCAATGCCGAACTGGATATGAGCGATGCAGGGATAGATGGGCTGACATTAGCGGCGCTGTACGGAAAATTCAAAGGAAAAACGGGCGGTTTGGACGCCAAAGTGAGTGAATTTGATATCGTACTGGCCTATGATATTAACGAAAATGTATGTGCCGATATGAGCTATGCGACCATCGATGACAAAAATAAAAATACGGGCGATTCAGGAACGGACGGCGGTTATGACCGCTTTTTGCTCCGGCTTAGCTACAGTTTCTAAGAAGGATTAGTATGAATACGATGACATTACTGAGTGCCTGCACCAAGGGGGGAGTCGCTACAGTTGTCAAAATCAATGCCAAAGGGCCGCTAAAACAGCGTCTCATCTCGTTCGGGCTGATGAAGGGTTCGGAAGTCAAAATGCTGGAGTGTGCTCTCACCAACAGCACCTTTGAGATCAAAGTGGGGAATATGAATATTGCGCTGCGCCGTGAAGAGGCAGAGCTGATCGAGGTAACCGATGTCCGATAAAAAAATTAAAGTCGCTCTCGTAGGACAGCCTAATGTGGGAAAAAGCATGCTTATCAATTCGATCAGCAACGCACGGCTTCATGTCGGAAATTTTACGGGGGTGACGGTTGAAAAGACCGAAGTCATATTTGAATACGACGGATACGATTTCAGTGTCGTCGACCTCCCCGGAACGTATGCATTTACGGACTACTCGATCGAAGAGCGGGTAACGCACGACTTTCTATGCAATGAGCATTATGATTTGATTATCAATGTCCTCGATTCGACCAATCTGGAGAAAAATCTTCAGCTTACGGCGGAGCTGATGACAATGAGCAAAAAGATCGTCATGGCGCTCAATATGTCGGACGAAGCCGATCGTGAGGGGATAGAGATCGATGCAGCGTATCTGACCCAGCTGCTCGGTATTCCGTGTATCCGTGTATCGGCGGCGGCAAAATCGGGGCTGGATGAGCTGATGAGAGCGGTGATCAGTGTGTATGAGAACCCTGTTCAGGAACAAAAACTGATCTTCAGCGAGGCGGTCGAAGAGGAAATTGCCCTTATTACCGATTATCTGGATAAACATAAATTCAAGGCATCCATCAGCAACCGAAACATCGCGATCAATCTTCTCCAAAAAGAGAAAAAAACCTATCGTACGCTGCATGACAATCCGATCTGGACCGAATTGCAGCCGATGCTGATCGAAGCGGACCGCCATATCGAGCTGCATCATGACAGCGACGATATCAAAGAGATTTTTGCCGAAGAGTATTTCTCCTACAATCGGGGAATTTTGGCCGAAGCGGTCAAGGTGAAACCCAAAGCAGCTCAGCAGAAAACGACGACGGAGAAAATCGACAGCGTGTTGATTCATCCGATATTCGGGATACCGATTTTTCTCTTTTTCATGTGGGGGCTGTTTCAGCTTACCTTTGAGATCGGAAGCATTCCGATGGATTGGATCGATGCCTTTTTCGGCTGGTTCGGCGAAGCGGTAGGTTCAACGATCCGCAATGACGAGATCCGCTCTTTGATCGTGGACGGAGTCATAGCCGGGGTGGGCGCGGTGGTATTGTTTGTCCCCAATATCGTTATTTTGTTTGTGGGGATCGCATTGCTCGAGGCGACGGGATATATGTCGCGTGTCGCGTTTTTGCTGGACGGTTTTTTCCATAAATTCGGTTTGCACGGACAGTCGTTCATTCCGCTGGTAACGGGTTTCGGATGTTCGATTCCCGCCTATATGTCGGCGCGGATTTTGAAAAATGACCGTGACCGCCTTTTGACCCTTTTTGTCATCGGGTTTATGAGCTGCGGTGCGCGTCTCCCCGTCTATGTCCTCTTTACGGGAGCATTTTTCGGACCCGAAATGGCGGGGAACGTACTTTTTGGCATCTATATTCTCGGAGCGATTATCGGACTTATTGCCGCGAAAGTTCTTAAAATGACGGCGTTTAAAGGTGCTGATGAGCCCTTTGTCATGGAGATGCCGAAATACCGCCTCCCTTCGGTGAAGCTCATTTGGCATACGGTTTTGACCAAGACGATGATGTATCTGAAAAAAGCGGGGACGTTCATCGCCGCGGCGTCACTGCTCGTGTGGTTTTTAAGTACCTATCCGAAAGACAGCGCTCTTGATAAGGCGTATGCACTGAAAATCGAAGCGGCATCGTCGCCGGAAGAAGTAAAAATACTGGAGAACCGATTGGCCGAAGCGGCGTTGGAACAAAGCTTTTTGGGAAGAATCGGACATGCAATCGAACCGGCGTTTGAACCGCTCGGATTTGATTGGAAAATGGCGGTGGCTTTACAGACGGGATTGGCGGCAAAAGAGGTCGTCGTTTCGACGATGGGCGTATTATACTCACTCGGAAGCGATGCGACGGAAGAAGACCATTCGCTTATCTCGACGATCAGTTCTCAAATCCCGTTTGCTTCGGCGGTAGCGTTTATCGTCGTCATTATGACCTACTTGCCGTGTCTGGCGGCATCGGTCGTCTTTACCCGTGAAGCGGGGGGGATCAAATATTTCGGATATCTGTTCGCCTTTACGACGATTGTCGCCTATTCATTGGCATTTTTAGCCTATCGTCTGGTCTTAGCGATCAGCTAAGAGCGTTTTAGTTCCCGAGGTGAAACTTGGGAACTAAATACCGATAGACGATAATCCCCGCAATCACCCCTATAGCGTCCGCAGCGATATCCAAAAGAGAAAAATAACGTCCCGGAATAAAGTACTGGACAATTTCAATCTGAAACGCGATGAATGTCATTATGACCGTTTTTTGAGCGGTAGAGAAATCTCTGTAAGCCATTCCCAGCAAGAGGTACAAAACCAAAAAAGCGACGAAATGGTTTTGCTTGTCCCAAAAACTCTCGATGATTTCGATATGCCGGGGGGTGAGAGCCAGATATTCGATAATAAAGAAATTGAGGTAAAAGAGGGTTTTGTAGAGGAGCGTTTTCATACAAAGCATTGTACTGTATTAGGAAACTATTAACCCACTCTTCGTTACAATATCTTCATGAGTAAAATATTAATGATTGAAGATGATCTTGAGCTTGCCGAGATCCTGACCGAATTTTTAGAACAGTACGATTTTCAAGTGACGACGGAAGACGATCCGTTCAAAGCCCTCAGTATTCTCAAACTCGAAAAATTTGATGCGGTCATTTTGGATTTGACCCTGCCGGGGATGGACGGGCTGGAAGTATGCGAAGCGATCCGCTCTAGGCAGAATATTCCGATCATTATCTCTTCGGCACGCTCGGACGTGACCGATAAGATCAATGCCCTTGAACTCGGAGCCGATGACTATCTCCCGAAACCCTATGATCCCCGAGAACTGGTATCGCGTATCCATTCGGTATTGCGCCGATACGATGCGGTTTCGATAGCGGCGTCGGAAAGTGCGTGCGATTTTAAACTGAATGAATCGGCCATGCAGATCAGCTATAAAAATCGTCCGATTGAGTTGACCAATGCGGAATACGGCATCTTGGCGCACATGATCAAAAAACAGGGGATGGTCGTTTCACGCGAAGACTTGATCCACAACGTTTCCGCGATTAATGAAGACTCTTCGAACAAAAGCATCGATGTTATGATGGGACGTATCCGAAACAAACTCGGAGATAAAGCGCTGATCGAATCGATTCGCGGTATCGGGTATAAATTATTAAAATGAGAAATAAACTCTGCCCTGAAAGGGCTAGTGTAGGGCAAGGGATTTTATTCCTTGCACGTTCAAAATCAAAATGATTAAAAATAATGCGGTTCTGGCTACCGTCGTATTTGCCATGGCGGTGACCGTATCGAGTGTCAGCTATACGTTTTACCAGCTTTATGAAAACAACCGTGCGAAACATATCGACAACATCTTCAGCAAGCACTCCCTTATCAGTCAGATCTATCATACCTATTTGGTAAAACAGATATCCCAGCCGATATTTGAAGCCAATTTGGCACTGTACAATTTGGATGAAGTGTTAGATCATCATGCGTATGAAGCAATTGTCCGTTACGGAAAAGTACTTAAAAGTGACGGCAATACGGCCGATGATTTGATGCAGGATTTTTCACTTCCGTCTTCATCCTTCGATACCCACGTTTCACAGCAAGTAATCACCTCTATGATTGAGTATCAGGGGAATATCTATTTTTGGGTAGAGTCCGCACGCCACAGTATGCTCCTTGAAGATCGGAGTATTGAGCCGTATCATCCGGTGAATCTTATTTCGGCATACGGAACGCTGATGATGATTCTGCTCACCTCTTTTGCCCTGATTATCTACCGACTGCGTCCGCTGCGCCATTTGCGCAAACAGATCGCCCGTTTCGGAGAAGGGGATATGGGGGTACGATTTCGTATCAGCGGGTCGGATGAAATCGCTTTGATCGCCAATGAACTCGACTCGACCCAAAACAAGATTCGTGCCCTCATCGAAGCGCGTACCCTATTTTTACGTAATATTATGCATGAGCTTAAAACGCCGATTGCCAAAGGGAGAATCGTCGCGACAATGCTCAGTGATGAGAAACAGCGCGGACGGTTTGAGGGAATTTTTGAGCGGCTAGAGTCACTCATCGGCGAGTTTGCCCTGATCGAAGAGATCGCTTCGGGGAATCAGCATCATCAAAAAAGCGAGTATCGGCTTATCGATATTATCGACGGTGCGATCGATTTGGCAATGGTGGAGTATGATGCCGTTGAGAGGAACATCGATGCATCGATCAAAGTAGAGGTGGATTACCGCCTTTTTGTAACGGCGGCGAAAAATCTGATTGATAACGCGATTAAATACTCCCCCGAAAAAAAGATGCGCATTTGGACGGAAGAGGGGGAGATCATTTTTGCCAATACGGGCGAAGTGCTCAAACATCCTCTGGGCTATTATATCGAGCCGTTTACCAAAGAAGCTCCGACGAAGGACAGTTTCGGGCTGGGGCTTTATATCGTCGATGCGATTTTAAAAGAGCACGACTATATTTTGGCGTATGAGCGGCGCGGTGAATACAACTGTTTTATTTGCGTACCGGCAAAAATCAAAAGGAGATAGATGAAAAAAATTTTGATTACCAACGATGACGGATATGAATCCGAAGGGCTGCTAGCCCTCATCGAAGCACTGGACGGTTTGGGGCAGATCACGGTTGTCGCCCCATCGACTGAGAAATCGGCATGCGGGCATTCGCTGACGTTGACCCGTCCTCTTAGCTTTATCTGTGTAGGGGACGATTTTTACAAACTGGATGACGGAACGCCTAGCGATTGCGTCTATCTGGCGCTTCATTCGATGTTCGACGATCAAAAGCCCGATTTGCTGATCAGCGGGATCAATAAAGGCTCGAACATGGGAGAGGACATTACCTACTCGGGTACGGCGGCGGCGGCGATGGAAGCGGTACTTCACAGTGTTCCGGCGATCGCCGTCTCTCAGGTGATGGATTTTACACAGCCGATCGGCGATTTTGCATTGGCTAAAAAAGCGATCCGCCATCTTGCCGAAAAGATTTTGACGGGAGATTTTCCGCTGAACGAACGGGAATTTTTGAACGTCAATATCCCTTATGATGTAGACGAGTTGGAGTTCGCGGTGACGTATGCAGGATATCGCTATTATGCTAATGATGCGCACCTGCACCGTAACCCGAGAGGGCTGGAATATTATTGGCTCGGACTCCACCCGCTGGAATTCAAACCGCGTGAGAAACGGAGCGCTTTGTGCGATTTCGAAGCGATTGAGGCGGGGAAAGTGTCGTTGACACCGATCAAACTCGATATGAGTGCGTACAAATCGATGCAGCAGCTGCGGGAGTGGCTGTGAGACATACCCGCACCCGCCTCGTGTTCGGCGAAGAGAATTTTGAGAAGTTTCATAATGCCAAAATCCTCATGCTCGGTGTCGGAGGGGTAGGGAGTTTTTGTCTCGACTGCCTTTACCGCTCCGGCGTCCGTGACATTACGATCGTCGATTTTGACCGCTACGATCTCACCAACCAAAACCGCCAAATGCACTCCGAATCTCATGAGGGGGAACTCAAAGTCGAAGCACTCAAAACCCACTATCCCGAAGTGATCGCTATGGCGGAAAAAATTACCCCCGAATGGGTCGAAACGTTTGATTTTGAGCCGTATGATCTGATCCTCGATGCAATCGACGATACGCGTGCTAAACTTGCCCTTATCCAAAAATGTTATCCGAAGCTTATCTCCTCGGTCGGTTCCGCCAAACGGCTTGATCCTACGAAAATAGAAGTACGTTCTTTTTGGAAAATCGAAGGAGACCCTTTTGCCTCAAAACTTCGAAACGAGCTGCGCAAACGTAAGTTTAAGGGCGATTTCAGCTGCATCTGCTCATCCGAGCTTCCGAGGATAAAAGAAAAAGGGAGCTTTGTGGCCGTAACGGGAGCATTCGGACTGGCGATGTGTTCATTGGCGTTACGGAGAATCAGTTTATTAAAGTAGTAAATCTTTTATTTTATTATAATAAATATAATATTCATGTATGATTAATTATAACTACGATACACTCCCCGAAATTTTCCCCGGGATTTTCAATGGTATTTTACTGCGCACTTTTTCTCTC
Organism: Sulfuricurvum kujiense DSM 16994; assembly: GCF_000183725.1. Classification (NCBI taxonomy): domain Bacteria; kingdom Pseudomonadati; phylum Campylobacterota; class Epsilonproteobacteria; order Campylobacterales; family Sulfurimonadaceae; genus Sulfuricurvum; species Sulfuricurvum kujiense. The sequence goes on from NC_014762.1 coordinate 536,655, forward strand.
ATTTTTGTATTTTAAAATTGCCCGTGTTCATAAAAAAGAGGAACGGCTTTCCCCACTGTTTTTAGCACAGCATCTTATGACGGCGGTTGCAATTGTCAGCTTGTTGGCGTATGGCTTTATGTACGAGAACCTTTATGTGTTCGTACCGATTCTTTTTGTTTTTGCCTCCATGGTATCGATGATGATTACCGCGGTTCAGGTAGGGATATTCGTGGACGGAAAACCGCTTTTCGGGTTGACGCAAATATATCGCTATCTCTCTGTATTAAGCATTATTACCCTCTTGCTCATATCTTCTCTTTGGATTACACAGATCGCTTTTTAGCCGTATAAATTTTCACAGGGTGCGATATCGAAAATAAACGGTTTGTAACCTTACGGTGACAAGCGGGTTCTATACTTTCCATTATGGAACCGTTGCACCCCCTCTATCATCATTATCTTGAAGTCTTGGATGTGGCATTTCAACCCATCGTTGATATCCATTCGGGCATCACTTTCGGTGTAGAAGCATTACTTCGCGGAACCGATACGCTGGGGTATGAAAGTATTTTTTCCTTTTTTGACCGTTTGTACGAAGAAAACATCCTGTATACGTTCGATGTACAGCTTCGTAAAAAAGTGATTGAAAAATTCTGTTTGATCGAAGGGCATGAGAAACTCAAACTTTTTTACAATCTTGATAATCGTGTATTGGAGATGACTGACTTTTCCAAAGGGAATACCCATCGCCTGCTTAAACGCCATAATCTTGATCCCAAATCGATCGTTTTTGAACTCTCCGAACACAATGAAATTCTAAATTTGGACCATTTTACCAAATTGATGCACCATTACGGCGATGAGGGATTTTGTATCGCGATTGATGATTTCGGGATCGGTCAATCAGGGTATAAACTTCTGTATCACTGCACTCCGAACATCATAAAGATCGACCGTTTCTTTTTAAGCGAAATCGATAAAGATCCGAAAAAAAAGCTGCTGGTCCGCAATATGGTACAACTTGCAACTCTGCTCGGATGCCGGGTGATTGCCGAGGGAGTAGAGACCGAACGGGAACTTATGGTGTGCAAAGAGATCGGATGTCACATGGTGCAAGGCTATTTTATTCAACGCCCGAGTGTTGATTGTACATTGATCGCTGAAAAATATTTAACGAACATGGTTGCTTTTAAAGGCGAAAAACGCGCGCTAAGCAATCAAAAAATTATATTGAAACGGCTTGAACCGCTCAAATCGATTATGATTCACGATTCGATGGAGACGTTACTGGATCTATTGAATGAAAAGGGTACCTATCTGGTTCCAGTGTTGGACGCCGCTATGCATCCGGTCGGGATTATTCATGAACATCAGCTCAAAGCGATTGCCTGTTCTCCCTACGGGCGCTCTTTAACCCAAAACCGCTCTTCCAACCTCTCCGCACTTGAAACCTATATCGAACCGATTCCCGTAGTTGATTTGACGATGCCTCTGGAGACGATGATTGAACTGTTTTCCCTTTCTCAGACCGCTCCGGGGGTTTTAATCGTCGAGTCTTCCCGTTACATCGGGTATCTGAGCGCACGGGAGATGATCGAGGTGGTGCATGAACGCAATCTGATCCGTGCACGTGACGAAAATCCTCTGACACGCCTTCCCGGAAATTTCAGGATTAACGAATATATTGCCAATGTAATCGAAAGCGGCACGGATGCCGTATTGGTTTATTTCGATTTTGACCATTTCAAACCCTATAACGATTATTACGGCTTTCGAAACGGGGATCGGGTCATTTTGCTTTTTGCCGAGTTAATGCATAAAGTATTGTGTGCCGATTATTTCAAAGGTCACATCGGCGGAGATGACTTTTTTGTAGGTGCCGTTTTGGATGAGTCGCACACGTTTGAAAAAATATGCGGCGAAGTCGAAACGTTGATCGCAACCTTCAGCGATGAGGTGAGAGCTTTTTACGAGCCGGCCGATCGTGAACGCGGATGTATCGTCGCGGAAGATCGTGACGGCAATAGCCGTGAATTTAAACTTTTAGGGGTAAGCTCCGTGGTTATCCGAATGGGAAGCCATTCGGGGATCACGTCAAGCGAGCATCTTCAGCGGACGTTTGCCATGGAAAAGAAAAACGCAAAAAAATCTCCCAATCATATGAGCATCATCGGTTCTTAGCCTATAACTTTCTGTTGTTTTGTTTCAAAAAAATATTGTTAAAACAAGTAAAATAGTGTGTAATTTCGGAACATGCTGTGCAACCGTATAACTTTCATGGGTATTTGTTATTTTAAATTCACCCCTTAATTACCATTAATCATATATAGTACTTAAAAATAGCAGCTAAGTTTTAGTATAAAGGGCTAGATATGACCATAAAGCAACAAATCAGTGTCGGTATCGGCTCCATCATTATAATGGTGGTAATCAATGCGGTTATAGGTACTATAAACACTCAAAATGTAAAAGCTCTTATCGATCAAACAGCGGAGGAATCGGTCCCCCAGGCCTTTTTGGCAGCGGACGCAAAATTCCAGACATCCCAAATCCAGCAGTTTGTCAATGATGCGGCTTTGACTCAGGAGAATGACTCTATAAACGAGGCGGAAAAGGCGTATTCAGCTCTTTTGGAGGATATTGCTTCATTTGAAAAAATGTTTAAAGAAGAGGGCGATACCAAAGGGTTGAACGAGGTCAGCGGAATTAAACAGGATGCGACCGATATGCTCGATGCGGGCAAAGAGATGAAAAAAGCTTACGGGCGCAGCGATTCCGAGGGTGATGAGTCAATGAAAAGATTCGATCAACTCACAGCGAAGGTGTCCGATCGGATTGACGCACTTCAGGATTCACAGATGAATGAAGCCAAAGGGAACCTTGCTACGGTCATTGCCAAAGCCCAATCTTCTTCTACGATGACGATCGTTTTAGGGATTTTGTCGGTTACGATCGGATTGGCAGCCGCGTATTTTACGATTTCCATCATTAGCCGTGCAGTACAGACTTTAAACAGCCGCATCCGAATGATGGTCACCAACAAAGATCTCACCCAATATATTCTCCTTGAGGGGAAAAATGAGCTGAGCGAAATCGCCGATGACATAAATGATTTGACACGTACTTTAAGAGAGACATTTGCAACGGCTCAAAATGCGGCGGTTGAGAATGTATCGGTATCGGCCGAACTTTCCACTACCTCATTGTCGATCGGAAAGCAGGCCGAACATGCGTCCGGCATCGTCGAAGAGACAACCGCAAATGCCAATCTGATTAAAATGGAAATGAATTCGGCGCTTTCCCGCACGACTCAGGTAACGGAAATGGCGGTCAATGCGAGAAATAACCTTGAGTCGGCTCAGCGTTCGTTGCGTGAAACCATTGAATCGCTCAACGAAACGGTCGAGATAGAAAACGGTATGAATGAGCGTTTAAATGCACTGACCCAGGAAGCCGATCAGGTTAAGAACGTACTTACCGTCATATCCGATATCGCAGAACAAACCAATCTGCTTGCCCTTAATGCGGCTATCGAAGCGGCACGTGCGGGAGAACACGGACGCGGATTTGCCGTTGTTGCCGATGAAGTGCGAAAACTGGCGGAGAGAACCCAAAAAAGTCTTGTAGAATCGAATGCTACCGTAAACGTAATTGTTCAGTCCATTATGGATATGTCAGAGCAGATGAACCGTAATGCCAAGCAGATGGAGAAACTCTCAACATCAGCCTTGAATGTTGAAGCACAAACAAATATGGCGGTAAATACGTTGATCGAAACCGTAGGCGGTATGAACGATGTTGCCCAAAAAGCGAAAGTCAATACCGAACGAAACGATATGATTATTGATGAAATCAATAAAATCCAAGTGATGTCCACCTCCAATGCCAGAAGTGTTGAAGAGATAGCGTCTGCGGCTGAACATTTGCACAAGGTTTCAGAAAATATGTCTGCGCAAATTTCTGCTTTTAAAATTTAATTGCGACACATAAAAAAGGTGCTTCCCGCAAGATAGAAGCGCTTTTTGAGAGGCTAAATATCATTAGGTTTGGTATAATGTTCCATTATTATTTCTGCGGAGCAAACAGTGGAACAAAAAGAACCTATGACCAAATACGGGTTTCAACGTCTCAGCGATGAGTTGAATACCCTAAAAAATATCGATTTGCCGGCTGTCAATGTCGAAATCGACCGTGCCAAAGAGTACGGAGACCTAAAAGAAAATTCCGAATACCATGCGGCACGCGAAAAGCAGGCATTTATCGGATCTCGAATCGCAGAACTCGGTGAAGTGATTTCTCGAGCTCAGATCGTAGACCCGAGTGAACTCGAACATGCCCGTGTCAGTTTTGGCTCTACGGTGGTGCTGTGTGATTTGGAGAGCGATGAAGAGGTTACCTATACGATCGTCGGAGGGTGCGAAAGCAATCCTGACCGCGGACTGATCTCATTTAACTCTCCTCTGGCAAAACAGCTTTTAGGACGTCAGGAAGGGGATGAATTGAACGCAAAACTCCCCGGCGGTACCAAAAATTTTGAAGTGCTCGAAGTGAAATATCAGGAGATCGTGTTTGAAAGCCATTAATGTCGGCATTATCGGAGTCAGCGGCTATACGGGTTTAGAACTCGTAAAAATGCTCATTTCCCATCCGATTTTCAATCTCGTTTATTGTGCCAATACCGAAGGTGCGACAACAGTGTCCGACCTGCATCCCGCCCTCATGGGCGTATGCGATTTGAATGTCGAAAAAGTCGATATTGAGCGTACGGCACAGCTGTGTGAGCTGGTATTTTTGGCGCTTCCGCATAAAACGGCGATGCAGACGGCCAAAGGGTTATTGGCTAAAGGGCTCAAAGTGGTCGATCTCTCCGCCGACTACCGTTTGAGTCAGGAGAATTACGAAGCGTTTTATTGCGAACACGAAGATTTGGACAATCTCTCCCATGCAGTCTATTCGATCCCTGAACTTCACGGCAAGCGTGCAGAGGGGGCGAAACTGATCGCCAATCCGGGATGCCATGTCACCGCGACATTGATGGCATTGGCTCCGTTTTTGGATCATATCGATTTATCTCAGCCGATATTCGTCGATTCGAAAACCGGGGTGTCGGGTGCGGGAAAATCACCGAGTGCGACGGTTCATTACGTGAGTGTCAACGACAATATAAACTGCTATAACATTATCAAGCACCGCCATGCGACCGAGATTGAACAACACGCTTCGGCACTTTGCGACGGCTCGGTAAAAGTGACGTTCGTCCCCTCACTTGTCCCGATGACGCGGGGAATGCTCGCGTGTGTCTATGCGACACTCAAAGACGATTGCGATCCGCTTGCTCTGATGGAGGCTTTTTACAACGGCAAACCTTTTGTCCGTCTCCGTAAAGCTCCTCCGCATACGAAAATGACGTCTGGAACGAATTTTGCCGACGTGTATGCAACCCGCCACGGCAATGCCCTCGTCGCAATGTGCGCTATCGACAATCTGATGCGCGGTGCGAGTTCGCAGGCATTGGCGAATGCCAATATTATGATGGGACTGGACGAAACGCTCGGAATCCCTCGCATCGCGTATGTCCCTTAAAACGCTTCAAGAGGGGGCGATTCTCATCGCAGATGCCCACTGTGCCCCGTGGCGCACCTCATTCATCGATTTTCTTCATGCCCTCGAATCAGACAAGATAGTGACCCCTCAGCTCATTTTGATGGGGGATATCTTCGATATGCTTTACGGCCCGATACAAAGATCGTATCGCTACAGTACCGAAGGGATCGATCTGCTAAACCGCCTCGGCAAAAAAATTGAGATTATCTATTTAGAGGGAAACCACGATTTCCTCCTCACTGATTTATTCCCGGGTATTACCGTCATCCGTCGAGAAGAGCAGCCTATTGTCATGGATTATGAGGGGAAGAAAGTTGCTTTATCACACGGCGACAGCAGTATGGGATGGGGATATGAACTCTATACGGCGCTGATCCGAAATCCTTTGCTGTTAGCTTTTTTGCGTATGCTGGATACTCTGGGTGGAGGCTTTATCGTAAGTTGGCTGGAAGAGCAGATGAAACGAAAATCGCATTGCCGGAATATTGACGATTTTGAACGTTTGACAGAGCAGCGCCTGAGCGGGTTTAAAAGCGGCTCGGCTGATGTTTTAATCGAGGGTCATTTCCACCAGAACCGAAGCATAAAATTCCCTCAATTTGATTACATTAACGTCGGTGCTTTTGCTTGCAATGAAAGATACTTTACTGTACAATCAAATCAAAATAAGACGTTACTGCGTGAATGCAGTTTTTCGTAAGGAGCCCCTATGAAGGGACAAGGTGATATTTTAAAAGTCGGCAGCAACGAAATGGAGCTCGTCGATTTTCGTATATTTAAACGCGAAGGCGATGAGGTATACGAAGGGATCTATGGGATCAACGTCGCCAAAGTACGTGAAATTATCCGATTTCCGAAATTGACGGAATTGCCGGGAACCCCGCCGTTTATCGAAGGGATATTCGATCTTCGCGGTGTCGTTATTCCGGTCGTCAATTTGGCCAAATGGATGGGTGTCGATGCACCGGACGGGGTCGAGAAAGAGTCTCGGGTCATTATTACCGAATTTAACAACATCCTGATCGGATGCGTCGTGCATGAAGCCAAACGTATCCGCCGTATCAACTGGAAAGATATCGAACCGGCATCCTTCGTATCCGGGGATGGCGGAATGGACAGCTCCAAGATTACAGGAGTTACCCGTATCGAAGACGATGCGGTTCTTTTGATTCTGGATTTGGAAAGCGTCGTTCAGGAACTCGGTTTGTATCAGCCTGCAAGCGGAAAGCTTGAAGACGGCAAATACAATTTCAGCGGTTATGTTCTTCTTCTCGATGACAGTTCTACGGCACGCCGTATTATCAAAGAGGCGCTGGAACAAATGGGCTTTGACGTCATCGAAGCGACAGACGGAGAAAACGGAATGAAAATTCTGGAAGATATGTACGCTAAATACGGTGAGAATATTTCCAGCAAGCTTCGCCTTATCGCTTCGGATATTGAAATGCCGTTGATGGACGGATTCCATTTTGCCGCCAACGTGAAAGCGGATCCGCGATTTAAAATGATACCGATCGTCTTCAATTCGTCTATCAGCGATTATTTTAGCGAACTTCGCGGCAAAGAGGCAGGCGGAGAAGCGTATCTGGTCAAATTTGATTCAAATTTATTTTACGATGAAGTAGCACGTGTCGTTCGTGCACATATTCAATAGGGGATAGGCAATGGATGAATTTCAAGAAATATTACAGGACTTTTTGGTTGAGTCGTTTGAACTGATAGAGCAGCTTGACCAAGACCTGGTCGAATTGGAATCACGACCTGACGATTTGGATTTGCTCAACCGTATTTTCCGGGTAGCCCATACGATTAAAGGGGCAAGTTCATTTTTAAATTTCGATGTATTGACCCATTTGACCCACCATATGGAAAACCTGTTGAATATGGCTCGTCACGGGGATTTGGTCATTGATGCCGATGTCATGGACGTTATCCTCGAATCGATCGATTTGATGAAAGCGCTTCTCGTCCGTATCCGCGACAGCGGTGAAGACTCCGGATTGGAAGTTGAGCCGTGTGTTCTCCGTCTTGATGCGGTAGCGAACGGAACCTCTATACCGAAAAGTGCAGATGCGCCTGCCGCTGCGCCTGAACCTGTCGTTACTACTGCAACTTCGGAAGGGGAAGAGGATTATTCCGGAATGAACGAAGAGGAAGTTGAAGCGGAAATTGAACGTCTGATTGCTTTGCGCCAAGCGGAAGATGCTGCGAAAAGGGCTGCACATGCCGGTGAAACGTCGAGTGCTCAAACGGAAGAAGAGCCTGATTACTCGGGGATGAGCGAAGAGGAAGTCGAAGCGGAAATTGAACGTCTAATCGCTTTGCGCCAAGCGGAAGATGCGGCGAAACGCGCACAAAAAGGGTCAGAACCGGAGGCACCGAAAGCAGAATCTGCCCCTGCCCCTGCTCCGGTAGCGGCTCCCCCTGCAGCTGCACATAAAAGCGAATCGGCTCCTGCGGCTAAAACTGCTGCGCCGGCACCGAAAAAAGTCGAGTCCAAAGACGATGAAAACCGCGGCGGTTCGGCGGTTGAGCAAACTATCCGTGTCGATGTCAAACGACTTGACCATTTGATGAACTTGATCGGTGAACTCGTTCTGGGTAAAAACCGTTTGATCAAAATCAACGATGATGTCGAAGAGCGCTACGAAGGGGAAGCTTTCCTCGAAGAGCTTAACCAGGTCGTATCGATTGTCTCTTTGGTTACGACCGACTTGCAAATCGCCGTTATGAAAACACGTATGCTTCCGATCGGGAAAGTGTTTAACAAATTCCCGCGTATGATTCGCGACCTTTCCCGTGAGCTTAACAAAAAAATTGAGCTTGAAATTACAGGGGAAGAGACGGAACTTGACAAATCGATCGTCGAAGAGATCGGCGATCCGTTAGTACATATCATCCGCAACTCATGCGACCACGGAATCGAGACACCGGAAGCACGTCTTGCAGCCGGTAAAGAAGAGGGCGGAACGATTCAGCTTAAAGCATATCATGAAGGTAACCATATCGTCATCCAGATTATTGATGACGGTAAAGGGCTTGATGCCGAAATGCTCAAACAAAAATCGATCGAAAAGAATATCATTACCGAAAAAGAAGCCGATACTATGTCGGAGAAAGAGGCTTTCGGTCTCATCTTCCGTCCGGGATTCTCAACAGCCGCACAGGTTACCAGCGTTTCGGGCCGCGGTGTGGGGATGGACGTTGTTAAAACGAACATCGAAAAACTTAACGGTATGATCGATATTGACTCGGAAGTGGGTCAAGGTACGTCGATGAAACTCAAAATCCCACTAACCCTGGCGATTATCCAAGCGTTGCTGGTAGGGGTTCAGGAAGAGTATTATGCGATTCCTCTCGCATCGGTTCTTGAAACGGTACGTATCAGCAAAGACGAGATTTATACGGTTGAGAGCCGCTCGGTCATGCGTCTGCGTGACGAAGTCCTCTCTCTCGTCCATATCGGGGACATTTTTGAAGTTGAGCGTGTATTTGACAACAGCGAACACGCGTACGTCGTTGTCCTCGGACTGGCAGAGAGCAAAATCGGACTTATCGTCGATTCATTGGTCGGGCAAGAAGAGATCGTTATTAAATCTTTGGGTGAATATCTTAAAGGGATTGAAGGGATCGCAGGGGCGACTATCCGAGGCGATGGCGGCGTAACGTTGATCGTTGACGTTGCGGCATTGATGCAGATGGCAAAATCGGTCAAATCGACCGTAGGTCAGGAGAGTGCGGAAGCCAAAGGGCGTGGCGGTGCTAAAAATTCACCGACGGATTACTGCGTGATGATTGTCGATGACTCTAAAACCGACCGTACCATCATGCGCAAAGCGCTTGAACCGATGGGGATTACCCTTGTCGAAGCCAACGACGGTGTCGAAGCACTGAATATTCTCAAACAGGGTGAATATAACTTCGACGGTATGCTGGTTGATATCGAAATGCCGAGAATGGACGGATACACTCTGGCAGCCGAGATTAAAAAATACAATAAGTATAAAAATCTCGCACTGATTGCCGTTACGTCACGTACCGGAAAAGCAGACCGTATGCGCGGAGTAGAATCGGGTATGGTGGAATACATCACAAAACCGTATTCGCCGGAATATCTGATGAATGTCGTCAAACGCAATATCAAGTTTAACGAGGGGCTATAACAATGAGCGAAAAACTTCAACAAATTATCAACAAACAGCACAAAACCCTCTCCGGAGATGATGTCAAAATCGATGAAGTGATCCAATTGGTCGGTTTCATCGTGGGAGACGAAGAATTTTCGGTACCCATTTTGAGTATCCAAGAGATCATTAAACCGATTTCATGGACACGTGTTCCTCAAACACCTCCCTATATTTTAGGGGTATTCAATCTGCGCGGATCGGTTATCCCGTTGATCGATTTACGTTCACGTTTCGGTTTGGAGATGCAAAAGCACACCGAAGAGACCCGTTTCATCGTGATGAAAAACAACGATGACGTTGCCGGATTCGTCATTGACCGTCTCACCGAAGCGATACGTTTGCCGAAGAAAGATGTCGGACCGGCGCCGGATACGATTTCTGAGGAAGAGAGTATGATCGACGGCGTCGGTAAACAGGCCGACCGCATCATCACGATTCTCAAAGTCGGAAAACTTTTGGAAAGAAATTTCTGATTTAGAATTCTCTATGCTAATCGGCTAAGTTCCGATTAGCTGCTTTAACACTGCGTTCTCATCTACTGAATTACCAAAACCGTTTGCGATTTTTTTTAATTATGGCACAATACCCTCATGAAAGAAATCCATTATTCCAACCGACGCAAGCAGCTTCTTGAACGTATGGAGCAAGGTGTTGCGATCATTAGCGCAGCGATGCCTGCGCTGCGGTCGAACGATACCGAACACCCCTACCGTCAAAACAGCGATTTTTACTACCTGACCGGCTTTAATGAAAGCAATTCGTTACTGATTTTGATCAAAAACCACAGCGAGACAAAAACGATATTGTATGTGGAAGCGTATGATGAACAATATACGCTATGGAACGGTGCACGCCACGGTATAGAGAAAGCCAAAGAGCGTTTTGATGTCGATGATGTCCGCAACATTAAAGATTTCCCCGATGAAGTCAAAGAACTTTTGCGCGAACATGTGAACCTCTACATCGATCTTTTTGACGATTCGGAGGCCTTGAGCGAAGCCAAACTGGCAGCCAGACTGCTGCGCGAAACGCGCGGTGTCAAACGTCATATCCGCTCCTTCCGTGATATTACCCATCTGATCCGATCACAGCGCCTTATTAAAGCACCTGAAGAGGTTGAGACGATCCGCCGAGCCGTTGCATTGACTGCGGATGCCCATCATGCCGCGATGAAGCGTTCTCATGCCGGGATGAAGGAGTATCAGCTGCAGGCCGAAATGGCGTATGTTTTCGTTAACGGCGGCGGCCATACCGAAGCTTACGGTACGATTGTCGCAGGAGGGAATAATGCCAATACTCTGCACTATGTCGACAATAGCGATGAACTCCGAGACGGAGAGCTGGTACTGATCGATGCGGCGTGTGAGATAGAACTCTATGCGAGCGACATCACCCGCACCTTTCCCGTAAACGGAGTATTCAGCGATGCACAGCGTGAAGTCTACAACGCGGTATTAGAGGTGCAGCTCCGTGTGATCGAGGCTATAGCTCCGGGTGTTAAACGCGATTGGCTCCAAACCTACAGCGAAGAACTGCTTTGTGACGCGTTGATTGCATTGGGCGTATTGAGCGGTGAGCGAAGTGAGTTGATGGAAGCCAAAGAGCATAAGAAATATTCTCCGCACGGGATCGGGCATTGGATGGGGTTGGACGTCCATGATCCGTGTCCGTATGTGGATGAAGCGGGGGAAGCGTTGGCTTTTGAGGCGGGGATGGTGATGACGATCGAACCGGGGCTTTATTTCCGCGCCGATGATGAGAGTGTCCCCGAACGCTACCGCGGCATCGGTATCCGTATCGAGGATAATATCCTCGTCACCGAAAGCGGTTATGAGAACCTCTCGGCGATGATTGCGAAAACAGTCGATGAGATTGAAGCGATGTGTAAGAAGTAAAAATAGCACACAAGTGTGCGTGGGCTTCCTGCCGAAGGAAACTCAGTGTTAACATAGCTAATCGGGGCTTTGCTCCGATAGCGTATAAAATTAGTTATAACTATAACTCCATCCGCTGAGGCCGTCTTTGGCCTCTTTAAACCCTTGTGAATCCCCTAGAAAATCGATGATATGCAGCAAGGTCCACGGAATACTATTGGCTTCGGCATCATCGATAATGTGTTTTGGCATCGGAGTCTTTTGGGAGGTGAGGGCAAACGCGATCCGCTCACGGTTGCTTAGCACATGGCTTGTCGCGGTGATATCCAATTCACGGCAGAATTTTTCCAAAATCAGCGGTTTGACATCTTCGGGGATAACATCGGCGGTATTAAGGATAATGGTGAAATGGATCGGGTGCTCTTCGGGCATCAGAGAAGGGGATGCCATCAGGATATATTCGACCTTCTCCAGAAGGGTTGTGATTTCTCCCGCAGAGAGGTAGCTGTTGACTTTAAGGGGCTGCATTTCCTGCATTAGACTTTTCCTTCGAGTATTTTAGTGATAAGCGACGTCATTCCGATATGGAGATTGTAGTTGGTGATCGGAAAATCGACCCATTCATCGCGCAGATTGACGCTGTAGCCGCTGAGATATTTTCCCAAAATTTCCAGATCGATCGGCGTATACACAGCGCAAAGATCGGAGGATAGTTTGGTACGCACTAATCTCTCCTCTTTATTGCTATGCGTAAGGGTAAATGCAAGCGTCTTAAGGCTAAGCAGATCGCACCAGCGGATAAAAAGAGCCGACGTAAGTTCAGAATGGGGGTTCCCCTCGGGATCAAATAAGAGTTTTTGTTCTCGCAGAGGAATAAGGACGCTCAAAATAGCTTCACAAAACGGGACAGACTTCTGACGCCAAAACGGAGCCTCATCGCTTCGCTCCAATGCCGTGGAGACGGCTCCTAAAATGGCAGACGATTCACCCGATCTGAGCAAAGTATCCATAGTATGCAAAATCATCTACCTCTCCTTTTTTGGGTGTAACTTTAGCCTTTTTTGTATAATACGGGCATTAACGATAGGAGTTTTTGAAATGGATAAAGGATGGATCACTAACGGAGTGTCATTGGGCGTTGTCGGAGCTTCGTATATGGTAGAGGGATCAGCGGGTGCGGCGTTGCGGAGTGCGGGTCTATTCGCCCTCTCCGGTGCCGTAACCAATCAGCTGGCTATTCACATGCTGTTTGAAAAAGTTCCGTTTTTGTACGGCTCGGGGATTATACTCGATCGGTTCGAATCGATACGCGAAGCGATAAAAAACCTAATTATGGAGCAATTCTTTACCCCTGAAAAGATTGAAGCGTTTGTCAAAACACAGGAACGCTCTATCGATTTGACCCCCATCATCCAACAAACCGATTTTACCCCTGCATACGATGCGCTGGTCAAAAGTGTGATGGAATCACCGATGGGGGGGATGATCGGAATGTTCGGCGGTGAAGCGATCATCGGGAAATTAAAAGAGCCCTTTTTGGAGAAGATTAAACTCTCTACGATTGAGATATCTCAGAGTGAATCGTTTATGATGGCGTTGAACGAGCATATGCATCATGAAAGCGGGCACATGACCGATACGATTGGTGAGATTGTAGAATTACGCCTTGCCGAGCTGACCCCGATGATGGTCAAAGAGATGCTTCATACCCTGATAAAAGAGCATTTGGGATGGCTTGTCGTATGGGGAGGCGTCTTCGGAGGTCTTATCGGATTGGCCTCTTATTTTATTATCTAAAAGATTTTATGCAAAAGACTTGACAATAAGTGACTCAAAGTAATATAATTCTTGTAACTCAATTTAGGAGAATTTTATGGCATCTAATATTTTTGAAAAACTTACCCACCAAATGACCGAGATGATCGAGTCCTCGATCTCTCTTGCCTTGCATAACAAAAACAGCGAAGTAGAACCGATCCATTTTTTATGGGCATTGCTGGCAAACAGCAACTCGCCTCTCAATCAGATGCTCAACAAAATGAGCATCGATAAAACCGCTATCGAACTCGATGTGAAAAGTGCGGCATCAAAGCTGCCGAGTGCCTCACACGTTACGAAAGAGAGTATTCGTCTATCGCGGAACTTTGCCCATTCGCTCGAAGTGAGCAGCGGAGAGATGGCGAAAAACGGCGACAGCTTTTTGGCGATTGATACCTATATCATCGCCAATCTCCAAAACGATCCGTTTAAATCGATTTTGGGCAAATACGTCGATTTGCGCGAATTGGCTAAAACGTTTGAAGCTTCCCGAGCGGGGCAAAAGATCGAATCACAAACGGCCGATGAAAATCTCGAATCACTCTCCAAATACGGGATCGATTTGACACGTGAAGCAGCCGATGGGAAACTCTCTCCGGTGATCGGACGGGACGAAGAGATCGGGCGGATGATGCAGATTCTGATCCGTAAAACGAAAAACAATCCGATCCTCCTCGGTGAACCGGGTGTCGGTAAAACGGCTCTCGTTGAGGGATTGGCGCAGCGCATCTATAGCAAAGAGGTACCGCTCAGTCTCCAAAACAAACGGGTTATCGCTTTGGACATGAGCGCATTGATCGCCGGAGCAAAATATCGCGGTGAGTTCGAAGACCGCCTCAAAGCGGTCATCGATGAGGTGAAAAAATCGGCCAACGTCATCCTCTTTATCGATGAGATTCACACCATCGTCGGTGCGGGTGCATCGGAGGGATCGATGGATGCGGCCAATATCCTCAAACCGGCACTGGCGCGGGGAGAATTGCATACGATCGGGGCTACGACTCTCAAAGAGTACCGTAAATATTTCGAGAAAGATGCGGCGTTGCAGCGCCGTTTTCAACCGGTCAATGTGGATGAGCCGAGCGTCAACCAGTCGCTTCAAATCCTTCGCGGACTCAAAGAGCGCCTCGAAGCGCACCATAACGTAACGATCACCGATTCGGCGCTGGTAGCGGCGGCAAAACTCTCCGACCGTTACATCAATGATCGGTTTCTGCCGGACAAAGCGATCGATTTGATCGACGAGGCGGCAGCCGAGCTGAAAATGCAGATCGAATCGGAGCCGAACGCCCTTGCCGCGGTCAAACGCCGCTTAACGCAGCTTCAGGTGGAAAAAGAGGCGCTTAAAATGGAAGAGTCTGTCGCTAACACCAAACGTCTCGAAGAGATAGAGCGTGAATTGGCGGATGCGGGCGAAGAGCGACGAACGCTGGAATCGCAGTTTGCCCATGAAAAAGAGGTGTTCGAGCGGGTCGCCAAGATCAAAGCCGAAATCGAATCCAAACGCCGTGAAGCCGAAAGCGCGAAACAAGCGGCCGATTTTAACAAAGCCGCCGAGATCGAATACGGCCAGATACCGAAACTTTTCGAGGAAGAAAAAGCGCTTCAAGAGAAGTGGAAAGTGATGGTCGCAGAGGGGACGTTGCTTAAAAACAGTGTCGATGAAGCCTCTATCGCGGGAATCGTGAGCCGCTGGACGAAAATTCCGGTGAATAAAATGCTCCAAAGTGAAAAAGAGAAGATTCTCCATATCGAAGATGAACTCAACCGTGATGTTGTGGGGCAGGAGCGTGCAACCCACGCCGTAGCGCGCGCGATCAAACGGAACAAAGCGGGACTCTCTGATAAAAGCCGTCCGATCGGATCGTTCCTGTTCCTCGGACCTACGGGGGTCGGGAAAACGCAGACGGCGAAAACGCTGGCGAAATTCCTCTTTGACAGCAGTGAGTCGATGATCCGTATCGATATGTCCGAATATATGGAGAAACACGCCGTGTCACGCCTCGTCGGTGCCCCTCCGGGGTACGTCGGATTCGATGAGGGGGGACAGCTCACCGAAGCGGTACGCCGCAAGCCGTACAGCGTTATTTTGTTCGATGAGGTGGAAAAAGCCCATCCCGATGTCTTTAACGTATTGCTTCAGGTGCTCGATGACGGGCGTCTGACCGATAACAAAGGGGTCGTGGTCGATTTTACCAACACGATCATCATCTTGACCTCTAATATCGCCAGCGACAAGATCATGGCGCATCACGGCGACCCTAAGTTGGAAGAGATGGTATTGGGTGAACTTAAACAACACTTTAAACCGGAGTTCTTGAACCGTTTGGATGATGTGGTGGTCTTTAATCCGCTGGGTGAAGCGCAAATCCTCAGCATCGTCGATCTGTTTTTCAAAGATATTTCGGCCAAAGTGGAAGAGCGTGATATTACTCTCACCCTCACCGAAAGTGCGAAACGCTATATCGCGCGTGCGGGATTTGATCCGGTCTACGGTGCGCGTCCATTGAAACGGGCATTGTACGAGATCGTCGAAGACCGTCTGGCCGATTTGATTCTCGGCGGAGAAGTGGATGAGGGTTCGTCGGTCACGTTTGATGCAAAAGATGAAGAGATTAATGTAACTGTGGCATAATCCGTTTCATGAAAACGATTGCTCTATTTTTTATTTTATTATTACCGTTGTGGGGATGTACGGGGGATTGTATGACCTGTCACCCCGCACTCCTTAAAAACATCGATGCCGATAAACGGCATAAACCGATGACGACATGCATAAAGTGTCATAGTGCTAATCCGGCAAAAATGGCCGATTGCGGGAGTGACTGTTTCGCATGTCATCCGGTTGCCAAAATCGAGGGATCGCGCGTAGCCGAGCATATGGTAATCCGTGAATGCCGCGATTGCCATATGAAGCTCAAAACGTCTTTAAATCTGGGCAACACCCCTAAAGGGCAGTCGCTACAGCCGACGCTGCGGGATTTTTTAAATCCTTAAGCGTATAACGGTTCGAAAAGTTTATCGAATCCCTCAAGTACTTTTTTGAGCAGTTTTTGCGCTTCGTCGATCATTTTTTCCGTGCTCTTGGTACTATTGACCGCATTGTCAAATAGATCAACGACCCCTTTTTTCGCCTGATTTTTGACATTTTCATCGCTGTGTTTCAGATTCCCGATCAGTTTTGTTATATCCGACGCGACTTTGTTGATCGGTGAGGTTTGGTTTTGATCTTGTAACTCTTTCATAAATTTATCGATGTAGGGCTGCGCCTTTTTCATAAACGCATTGATCTCTTTTTGATCCTGTTCGCTGATACCGTTGCTTTCCATTTTAAAGGAAAAAGCCTGCATCGAAGAGAATGAAAACGATTGCTCTTTGCTGTTTCCCGATTTTTTTTCATTTAATGATAGGGATTGCTCGTTTTGAAAATTGAGAGCGAGGGTATCTCCGCTGCTCGTTTTCATATATAAATTAAGTTCATGCGAGCGGTACGCATCTAAAGAAGTGGCAGTTGTCATCACTGTACCTTTAGTATAAGATTGAAAGTTGGTGACAATATCGGCTGTTTTTGCGATTGTTTTAACAAGCTTGCACAAAGCTTAATCGACCTTTAAGTAAGAATTGTCTATTATTGCGTGCTAAAAATTTCTAAAGGGAATGGCTATGAAAAGAACATACCAACCGCATAATACGCCACGTAAACGTACACACGGTTTTCGCGCTCGTATGGCGACAAAAAACGGCCGCCGAGTATTGAACGCTCGTCGTGCTAAAGGTAGAAAACGATTGGCTGTCTAAATAGCTTTTCGATGTTGAAGCTTCACAGTGAGTTTCAGCGTGTTTATCAACGCGGTAAAAATGCGCACAGCACGTCGATCGCGTTGTTCTATCTCCCCTTAGCGGGAGAAAAAAAAGTCGGATATACGGCCAGCAAAAAAGTCGGAAATGCGGTAGTGAGAAATCGGTGTAAAAGGCGTCTTCGGGCCCTTTTTGATGAGTTCTCGCCTTCAGTTCAGGACGGATGGTACGTTTTTGTTGCCAAGAAGGGGTTATTTGACAACCCTTTCGATACAGTGCGACGCGACTGCAAATATGTTTTAAAACGGACGGGCGCTATGGCTGGAGTGAGTGATGATAAGAATCTTCTTTCTTAAGCTCCTCTGGCTCTATCGGCACTCTTTCTCTTTGGTGACGCGCGGTTCGTGCCGTCATTACCCCTCTTGCTCCGAATATGCCCTATGGCAGTTTGAACGCAATACGCTTCCTCGTGCATTTACTTCTACCTTTTTTCGTATTTTGCGGTGCAATCAATTGTTTCCAGGCGGGATTGATTATCCGATAATCAACAAACCGATGATAAAACCCTCCGAACTCTCCATAAATACGATAAAATACTGGTTTGTTCCATATAAACAGAATTATTTTCTGATTAAAAATTTTAAGTTTAAAGGGTCACAGTGCTAGAAAAGTTTACTCCCAATCAGCGACTCCTCGTTGCCGTCGCTTTATCTTTTATCTTTTTTATAGGATATACAACGATTTTTCCTCCGAAAGCTTCGAATTTAGAAGCCAATACGACAAATACCGCAGTCTCAACAGTAGCTGCAGCGCAGCCTGAAACGTCAGCAAAGGAAGCAGTTACAGATACGCAAAGCGCTTCTGAGGTACAAACAACGGCGACGGATACGTTAACGACCGTCAATTCCAAAGAATTTACTCTAAAAATCGATACACTCGGACGTATTTCATCGGTTATTTTGAGCAATAAAAAGCATAACGGAAAAGACGGCAAACTTGCCGAGCTCGTCTCTTCGGTCGGTGCAAAGCCTCTTTATATCCGATTTGCCGATGAGGCGCTAAACGCAGCCGCATCGAAAACACCGTATTCGTCTGATCTTAACAACATTACGTTGGGTGAAAACGGCAAAGCAGTCGTAACGCTGACCCAAAATCTCCCTGAGCTCACGGTTACTAAAACATTAACCTTTTATACGGACGGACATTATGACGCTAAAATCGCTCTTTCTAACGAAAAGCGCTATTTCGTTTATCTCGGACAGCATCCGCAGGTGATCGAGCAGATGATGACGGTTGTCGGAGGGATGATCTATTCGGGTGATAATTTGACGACTATTTTCGAAGACAAAGATGTAGAAGGGCGTTCGATCTTTACCGATGTCCATTTCGCTTCGTCGTTTGACCAATATTACGCATCTATCATCTACGGTTTCTCAAAAGAGACTCAAGTGTACGTTGACCGTGATGCGCAAAGTAATCCGGTAACATACCTTGAAGGGACCAATAACTTTACGTTTAACGGCTATATCGGTCCAAAAGAGCATAAAACGCTTGAAGCGATCAATCCGGTATTGACGAATGCCATCGAGTACGGATGGTTCACTTTTGTTGCCGCTCCGATTTTTAAAATTTTGATGTGGCTTCACGGACTCCTCGGCAACTGGGGATGGTCGATTATCGCATTGACGATTATCATCCGTATTTTCCTCTACCCTTTGACTCACAAAGGGATGGTCTCTATGCAAAAAATCAAAGAGATCGCACCGCGGATCAAAGAAGTTCAGGAAAAATACAAAGGTGATCCTGCACGTATGAACGCTGCGGTTATGGAGATGTATAAAAAACACGGTGCCAATCCGCTTGGCGGATGTTTGCCGCTATTGCTTCAAATTCCTGTTTTCTTTGCAATCTACCGCGTTCTTCTCAATGCGGTGGAACTGCAAGGGGCAGAGTGGGTAATGTGGGTACATGACTTGTCCCGTATGGATCCGTATTACATTTTGCCGATCCTGATGGGTGCGACGATGTATTATCAGCAAAAAATTACTCCGAGCAACTTTACCGATCCGTTGCAGGAAAAAATCTTTAAATTTTTGCCGGTTATTTTCACGTTCTTCTTCTTCACATTCCCTGCAGGGCTTGTGTTGTACTGGTTTGTGAACAATATCTTCTCTATCGCACAGCAATATCTGGTCAACAAACAGTTTGAAGCGGCGCGTGCGGCACGACATGAAGCTCATCTTGCGGAAAAGCATCATGAAAAAGATTGAAGCTCCGACATTAGAACAAGCATACGCTAAAGCGGCTGCTGAATTTGGATGTTCCGTTACCGCTTTACAAGTAGAGATCGTTCAGTTCCCTTCGAAAGGGGTATTGGGGCTCTTTAAAAAATCGGCGATTATTATTGCCAACCTTCCTCAAAAACCTTCGGCTCCTGTTGAAGAAGAATCGATACCTGTGAGTGTCGAGAAACCGCTTGCGACGTTGGCTGAACCGGATGAACTGGTGCTCAGCGACAAGTTTTACGAGCAGGCGGACGACTTTGAGGAAGAGGGGGAATATGAGAGCGATATGTATCAGCTCTCCGCACAAGAGTGCGCCGATGAAGTGAAAGAACAGATCAATATCCTCTTTAAAGACATCTGTTTCGACATTAACGATATCGATGTCAGCGTGTATGATGAAAATACGCTTCTTGTCGAGTTTAGCGGTGTCGATGCGGCATTGATGATCGGCAAAGAGGGATACCGCTACAAAGCACTCTCGTATATGCTCTTCAACTGGATCAATGCGGTTTACGGAATGCAGCTGCGTCTTGAAATTGCAGAGTTTTTGAAAAATCAGGAAGAGTCGATTTCCCGATATCTGGTCAATATCTGTGATATCATCGACCAAGAGGGGCGTGCCCAAACCAAAGTGCTCGACGGTGTATTAGTGCAGATCGCGTTAAAACAGCTTCGTGACCGATATCCTGACCGCTATGTTGCTATCCGCTCTACCCGTGACGGCGGAAAGTTTATCATTATCAACAGTTACCACGAATATTGATGAATGAGACTATTGCCGCCATTGCCACCGCAAACGGCATCGGCTCCATTTCGATTCTCCGCCTGAGCGGAGATCGCTCGCTTGAAATCGCTTTAAAGCTCACCCGAAAATCGAACCTGCAACCCCGCTATGCAACCCTTGCCTCTTTGCATCACAACGACGGTACTTTGATTGACGAAGCGATTGTTATCTACTTCCAGGCACCTCGCAGTTTTACCGGAGAAGAGGTTGTCGAATTTCAATGTCACGGCGGCTACGTCGTTGCCGAATCGCTGCTTCGTGCCGTTTTACATGAAGGGGCACGGTTGGCGGAACCGGGAGAGTTCAGCAAACGGGCATTTTTAAACGGCCGTCTCGATCTGACGCAAGCCGAAGCGACCGCCGCGCTGATCGAAGCCAAAAGCGACGATGCAGCGCGGATACTAGCGCGTCAGATGAAAGGGGAGCTGCGCGGATACATCGAGGGGATCCGCGATTCGCTGCTAGAGATTTTGGCCTATTCGGAAGTGGTCATCGATTATGCCGAGGAGGATCTCCCCGAAGATGTCGTTGATCAGATCGAAGTCAAACTCGAAAATATCAAACATACCCTTTCGCGTACCCTCGAATCAAGCCGAAGACGCTCAGGATTGATGCAGGGATTTCGGGTCGCTATTATCGGAAAACCCAATGTCGGGAAAAGTTCGCTTCTCAACGCACTGCTCGATTACGAGCGTGCGATCGTCAGTGACATCGCAGGGACTACCCGTGACACGATCGAGGAACAGGTGCGTATCGGTACTCATTTGATCCGTCTGGTCGATACGGCAGGAATACGTAACGCAAGTGATGAAATCGAGCGGATCGGTATTGAGCGCTCCATTGCGGCGATTGAAAATGCCGATGTAGTGATTGCATTGTTTGACGCTTCACGCGAGATTGATGAAGAAGACCGCTCTATCATTGATCTCGTCGAGCGTTATCGAAGCGAAAAACCGTTTATCTGTATTGTAAACAAATCGGATCTGCCTCAAGTGTTTGATATGAGCTCAATAGAGCACTACCATCCGATTCGCCTTAGCTGCAAACAAGATACTCAAGTCTTGGTCGATACCCTTAGCAGTTTGATGGATCACGAGAATGACGGCGAGGAGATGATGCTTATATCAGCGCGTCAAATCAGCGCAACCGAGGGGGCTGTCCGTTCCATCGACGAGGCGTATGAACCGCTTCGTGACGGAGAACTGGAATTCTTCTCATTCCATATCAACGCCGCGATCCGATATGTTGCTTCGATCAGCCGGCCGTATGAGCTTGATGAGATGTTTGACCGGATGTTCGGTCAGTTTTGTCTGGGGAAATAATGGGTGCTATTATCGCGATCGACCTGGGACTGAAGCGGATAGGACTGGCGCTGAGCTACGGTAACACTCTGGTAACGCCATTGCCGGCCATCGAGCGGAAAAACCGTAATCAGGCGGCTAACGATGTCAAAAAAGTGCTGAACGAATACGAGGCGACTACGGTGGTAGTCGGTATCCCGATGGGGAGTACGACTGAGGATGAGATGCGCCGTCGTGTGGCGCACTTTATGAATTTGGTCGAATTTAACGGAGAGATTGCCTATCAGGACGAGTCGCACAGTTCCAAAGAAGCGGAAGAATTGATGAAAGGGGACATACGCTACAAACGTGACGGGCGTATCGACTCCCTTTCGGCAAAGATTATTTTGGAACGCTATTTGAAAATTATTTGATCAAACCGCTTTGAAAAACTCTGCAGCTTCGGCTTCGTCATCGGTGAGGGTGGTAAAATCTTCATCGTTTTCCAGTTTATCTTTAATCGTTGCCGCGCAATAATCAAATCCGATTTGACGTGCGTGTTCCACATCAAATACAAATCCCAAACCGCTGAACTGATACGGCTCTTCTTGCTCGATGCAGAGCAAAATTCCCTCACACTGCGCTTCGAATTGCTCGACGATGTCGCGATAGCCGATATTAAACTCGGTTGCGTGCCATCCTATATCTTCCAGTGGTTTATCGGAAAATTCGGCGATGCCGTCTCCGGAGGTATCGTCGTATAAAGAGCGTTTTTGGTTGTATCCGATAATGCTTTGCCATGCACCGGAGGCTTTGATAAGGAGTCGATCATCATCCTCGACGATACGGTAATTGTCTCCGATCATCGATGCAATCGGACGGGAAAGATCGGTTGAGAGGGGGGAGAGGGGCGCAACGGAACCTTCGTAAATAGAGATCAGGGTATGCGGTAACGGTTCGTAATGTATCTCGCCGTTATAGGCAATGGCAAAGCGTTTTGCGGAGTTTACCGCACGCAAAAAATCACTTTTGGATACGATGATAATCTCTTTAAAAAGGTTGAATTTTTTCATGAAAATCCCCTATGTTTTTGGGTGAATTGTAGCACGGGATCGTTTGGACATCCTTAGCGAACGATTTAGCAAGATGCCATAAGGGTGCGCTAATTTTTTTTTATGCAAAAGTGGGATATAATTCGCCAAATTTTAAGCCAATGAGCTTACTCTAAGGATACCTTTATGGCATTGAGCGTTTACTACGATAAAGATTGTAACATCGAATTAATCAAAAGCAAAAAAGTGGCAATGATCGGTTTTGGATCACAAGGTCACGCACACGCGGAAAACCTTCGCGACAGCGGCGTAGAAGTCGTTATCGGTCTTCGTAAAGAGGGAAGCTCATGGGGCAAAGCGGAAGCTAAAGGGTTCAAAGTTATGACGGTTGCGGAAGCTTCTGCATACGCTGACGTGGTTATGATCCTTCTTCCGGACGAAAACCAAGCGGAAATCTACAAAAACGAAATCGAGCCTAATTTGAAAAACGGTGCGACTATCGCATTCGGTCACGGGTTCAACATCCATTACGGACGTATCCACCCTCGCGCTGACATCAACGTAACGATGATCGCTCCAAAAGCACCGGGTCACACCGTTCGTTCTGAATTCGTTCGCGGCGGCGGGATTCCTGATCTTATCGCGGTTGGACAAAATCCGAGCGGTACAACTAAAGAATTGGCTCTATCATACGCTTCTGCTATCGGCGGCGGACGTACGGCGATCATCGAAACAACGTTTAAAGACGAAACTGAAACTGACCTTTTCGGAGAGCAAGCGGTTCTTTGCGGCGGTGCTGCATCACTCGTTCAAGCGGGATTCGAAACATTGACAGAAGCGGGTTATGCACCTGAACTTGCATATTTCGAGTGTCTTCACGAACTTAAATTGATCGTTGACTTGATGTTCGAGGGCGGTATTGCCGATATGCGTTACTCTATCTCTAACACAGCGGAATACGGTGACTACGTTTCAGGTAAACGCGTTATCAATGCGGAATCAAAAGCGGCAATGAAAGAGATCCTTAAAGAAATCCAAGACGGCCGTTTCGCAAAAGATTTCATCCTTGAAGGTCAAGCGGGTTATCCTCGCATGAACGCTGAACGTGCAAACGCTCGTGCGTCATTGATCGAGCAAACGGGTGTAAAACTACGCTCTATGATGCCATGGATCTCTAAAAACAAAATCGTTAACCAAGCTACAAACTAATTCCCCTTTTCAGAGCGCTTTGCTCTGAAAACTTCTTTGAAAGAGGTTCCTTCTTTTATGAAAAAACAGCCTCGACTTCCCAGCTATTTTTCTTTAAAATCACTTGCTATAGCGCTAATTGTACTTCTGGTTACCCTTTTGGCAGTACTTATCGGCTATTTTATAGGATTTAATCAGGCTGAAGAGCAGCTTGCCGCAGAGCGTGAAAAGACTCAAAATCTGGTTCAAA
This sequence comes from Sulfuricurvum kujiense DSM 16994, assembly GCF_000183725.1. Classification (NCBI taxonomy): domain Bacteria; kingdom Pseudomonadati; phylum Campylobacterota; class Epsilonproteobacteria; order Campylobacterales; family Sulfurimonadaceae; genus Sulfuricurvum; species Sulfuricurvum kujiense. Next base: position 560,757 of record NC_014762.1, read on the forward strand.
AAATTTCACAAATTGCAAAAGTTGATGAGGCGAATCTTTCTCGAATCAAGCCGAAAGAGAGACTTCAAGAGGATGAGATCCGTCGTCTGAAAAACGAACTTGAAGAGTTGTTGAGACGGGAGAGGATGCACGAAGAGGTAAGCCCTCGGCATGAATATGCACCCGATGACAAAAAAGCTCCTCCTCCGCCTCCGCCGGTACGTTCTCCCCGTCCGGTCGGCTCAGAAGCCAAGCTGGTCATTATAATCGATGACGTATCTTATGCTCGTGACGTAAAGGCGATTCAATCGACGGGATTGCCGTTGGTGATGTCGTTTCTTCCCCCAAGTCCGCGTCATCCCGATTCAGCGGCCTTAGCAAAACAGCAGGGGACGTATATGGTCCATTTGCCTTTGGAAGCGGTTGCTTTTCACGATGAAGAGCCAAATACCCTTCGTATCGGCAGTACGGAAGAGGAGATTGAAAAACGCTTAGATGCTCTTAAACAACTCTATCCGAATGTCCATTATATAAACAATCATACCGGATCAAAATTCACATCCGATTCAGCTGCGATGGATAAACTGATCCGCATCATGAAAAAAGAGGGGCTGCAATTTGTGGACAGCCGAACGATTGGTACAAGCAAAGGTCGTGAAGCAACCGAAAAACACGGTATGCGCTATTTGACGCGCGATGTATTTTTGGACGACCAAGACGGTGTCGGAAATGTCAAAAAACAGATCAGGGACGCAGTCGAGAAAGCAAAGCGGTACGGAACCGCTATCGCTATCGGACATCCACGTAAAGATACGATTCAGGCGCTTAAAGAATCCAAAGATATTCTCGGTGAGGTTCGTTTGGTCGGAATCGGCCAAATTTGAACCGAAACCTTTTATCCTTTCGGCATTCAAATATAAGTGTTTAATAAAAACTAAATACTTTGAGCCCGCCGAATTCCTTTTTGACTTTGACGATGAATGCCAGCATATAAAAAAAACTGGTACTTAGGTGTGCGGCAATAATTCCGTTTAATCCATAGAAGTAGGTCAAAGTACTTCCTGCCACGAAAAGAAATACGACGCAGAGAACAAACACTTTATTGATGTAGTCGGTAAAGCCGCCGTACAAAAGAAAACGCAGCGCCAGTTTCCCTATTTCCAAAAATATTTGTGAAACCGCCAAATACACTAATGCTTCATAGACACCGCTGTATTCTCCGTTTTTCCCGTAGTATCCGAGTATCCTTTCCCCAAAAAACAGATAGATAAAAAATAGGTTCAAAGTCAAAATAAATACGACAAGATTTGATTTGTTGATAAGGGCTTGAAGCTCGCTCTCCGAATCCGGATTATGTAGAAATTTGCTGATGTGCGGGGAGAGTACGTATGTAGAAGCCTGCGAAATAAGGACGAAAAAACCGACGAGAATGACAAGAACGGAATAATAGCCGACTACATGTTCGCTTAGCTGCGTTATTTCCAAAATGATTTTATCGATGTATAAAAAGATTAAGAAAACGATATTTGCAAACGCATATTTAATCGAAGAGGTTTTCCATTGGCTCTCTTGGTCACTATGCTCTTTTTGGCCGAGCAATAAGAGTTTCATGGGGGCAATCGGCTCATATTTGCTGTTATAAACTTTTAGTGCGATAAATCCGAGAATGAGAAATACGAATGAATATCCGCCTGCTAAAAGTATGCTGCCCGCTTTTATCTTCGCCACATTGAAAGCCAGTACAAAAACCGACCAAAGAAGAATATATCTGCCAATCGAGTCGATTATCGCAGAATGCAAGACATTGTTTTTGCCGTTGAGATAAGCTATGAGTAGGGCGTATAGTGCCGCAAACGGTGCGACCAAAAGCATAAATACGACCGTATGAACCGAGTCGAACAGTTCTGTATCGTAGATTTTGATAATAATCAGAGATAGAAAAATCATAACGACGAATAAAAAATAAATCATAAAAACTTTTCGGATAAAACTGAAATTCCATCCGATGAACATTCTCGAATCACTGGCTCTTTCCGATAGGGGGATGTAACGCATGACGCTGAGTTCCGTACCGAATAAAATAAGGGTGGCGGCGATCTCCAGTACATTTAATCCGATACAGAAATCGCCGTAGGCATCCGCTTCCATTTGATGTGTCAGAAATCGGTGGAAGAGGATATTCAGCGTATACCCCAGTACGGAAAGGATAATCAAAAAGGGTACGATGTTTTTTTTGTCGGTCATTTTATTTTACGATGACTACCGGCATCATCGGACTGAGGCCGAACGGATCGCTAAAGCCGTAAGACCTGAAATTCGAAAATTCTCCGTTAAAAAATTCGACGCGAAGCTGGCTTCTCCACGGTTCAACGGCCTCTTTGTTCTCATTTTCGTAATATATTATTTCCGCATTAAAACATTCTTGGGCAATGTATATATCCGCTTTTTCGGAAAAAATTTCCTCAATCTGCTCAATACTCGGTTCTATGAATACCCCTTGCGTATGATAGTTGTCGATGGGCTTTAGTACGAGATTTTCTCTGCCGCCGAAAAATGAGCACACATGATGGACGCTTGAAAAATCTTTTAGCGAAGCTGATTTTAGCGTAACGCTTTGCAATGCGGCTATCTCATCGTCGCTAAGGCCGTGCTGTTTTTTTTCGAGCGCGGAGAGATCGTTCAAAAATCTTTTGTCGCCGATGGTCCAGCACCATGGATTCGGAAAAAACGATTCGGGAGTTTTGTGAAATAAATCCGTGTAGTTTTTAAACTCTTCGGGATTATGTTCCCAAATTCTGGGAATGACAATGTTAAATACGCCGTCAAATTCTTCACCGTCCCACATCGCTTTACCCGTATCGGAATAGCCGGCGTCTTTTGCATATACGACTTTCGCCCGCACACCGTTTTTGTTCAAAAAGTTTTCAATGTACTTGTAATGTTCGAAATAGTGGACGCTCAGTCCCAAATGATTAATGCTTAGCGCAATTTTGTCCCCTCCAAAACGTTCTTTTAAAAATTTTGCCAATCTCACTTCGAATCCTTCGGCAAATACTTCAAGCTCCATATCGAAGTTTTTGGAAAACAGTTTCGGAAAGAGCTCTACCAGACCGAAATGGCCGGGGAGAAAAAAATTAAGCTCTATCAACCGTATTTCGTCTCCGTCGATATGAAAATCGGCACTTCCGAAAAAATCTTTTTTCTCGATCGGAAACTTCGGTAAAAACCATCCTCTTTCGTATACGCGTTCTTGGTACTCGCTTGAGCCCAAAAACTTCATCAGTGCGGGTAAAATGCTCTCCCGTATTTTTTGGGCATTGCGCTCTCTTAGAAAATAGGGTCCCGTCGAAATGGCATACAGTTTTCCTACCTCTTTTTCAAAATCCGCTTGATACGCTTTGTAGCGTTCCGGGGTGAAATTTTCCCGATAATATTTTTGGTAGTTGATGAGCATTTTTTATCCTTTGATTAAAATCGAGGTGCCGCTTTGCACCAATTGGCTGCTTAACTCGTCTCTTTTGATTTTCCCTAAATCCGTTCGGGGTATCCGGCGCTCGAAATAGATTTTTTTCGGGATTTTGTAGCGGTAGAGGTCGGTCTTATCGCACTTAAAGGATTTGCTTAGCAGTGCGGCCGCCTCCCGTGCTAAAGCCTCTTTATCGGTCGCATCCTCTTTCAAGACGACCGCCAAACCTATCTGTGTCGCCCCTTGTTCGTCGATCAGCGGACAAACGCCGACGTCTTTGATATCTTTATGCATCGATAAAATAGCTTCGATCTCCATCGGAAATACTTTCAGCCCGTCTAGACTGATCGTATCCTTTATCCTTCCGATGACATGGATAAAACCGTTTTCATCGATCCGCCCGATATCTCCGCTTTGAAACCACCCCTCGTCAAATGAGGCCGCTTCATCATGCAGATAACCCTTCATGACATTGCCCCCTTTGATGTAAATTTCACCTTCTCCCGCGTCATTTTTGTTGTGGAGCTTGATGGCTACCCCTTTTGAGGGCTTTCCGGTCAAATGCATAAACTTCCCGTTTTCCCGGCACACATTGACAATGCTTCGACTTGCTTCGGTAGAGCCGTAATAGGTGCAAAATCGTAAATCAGGAAGCAGTTCCAGCAGCTCAGCGATGGTCTCTTTTTTCATAGGTGTAACATTCGCAAGAGCGTATCGAAGCGTTTTTCCGGCTGTTTTCAATTTCTCTTTGCGGGTGTTTAACATTTTGGTAATCAATCCCGGCGTCAATAATATGCCGGTTGCGGACTCTTCTTCTATAGACTCAAGCAGCATATCGAGCCCCTTGTCGTCCAGACTGCTGTAGAATCCCGGGAAAAGCCGTATCGTGTTCCCCTGCATCAAAGCGGCATGAAAATGCCCCAATCCTCCCGTAGACCCAAGCGGCAGTAAAATAATCTCTTTCTCCTCTCCCTCTCTTATACCGGCAAGCTCTATCAGCGTTTCGGTGACAAAGCGGATATTGTCATGCGTTGTCAATACCGCTTTGGGCGAAGAGGTTGTGCCGCTCGTAAACATGACATAGGCGATCTCATAAGAATCGCATCCGTAGGTAGGCTTCAAATCAAGATGTGCCGGAAAATCCAATACGGGTACAGAAGAGAATTTTTTTTTGAACATGTTGCTGACAACCGCTTTGGCAGAGGTATGCTCAGCTGCAAATTCTACGTACTCATCCTCTCGCTCGGGATACAAATGAACACTTACCGCACCGATATTCAGCAGTGCCGTGTAGGTAAGCAGATGTTCGCTTTTTTGATCCAGATGGATCACGACATAATCTGCTTTTTTGATCCCTTGTCGGATAAAAAATGTAGAAAGTTTGGCAACCTCTTCGTAAAACGAACCGAAACTCCAGCTTTTTGTCCCCTCTTTTAAAAAAAGCTTTTGAGGGTTCTGCGTCGCATGCTTTTTCAAATACTCCAGTATAGTCATCGTAACTTCTTTTTGGCTATTTCTGCAAACGTGATATGCAGCGGATCGATTAACTCAATATGACTCAAGTACTCTTGTATCTCTTTGCACGCGTATTTTTTTAAATATTCCACGATAATCGGCATTTCAGTGCAGCCGAGCAGAATGATTTCCGCTTCCCACTCTTTTAGTTTCATAAACACTTTTGTAGCGCTGTTGAGTATCCGCTCTTTATCAAACGATTTAACCCCTTCGATAGCATTATTTAGATCATTTTGACACGCCATAAGAGCAGGCACGTCTTCAAGCGAACGCAGGGATGAAGATTTTCCGTAGACTCCTCTTTTGGAAGAAAATGCGGTTTGCAGTACGATACTTTTTTTGTTATCAAACAGGTGTGAATTCTTTTCAACCGAAGTTTTTAGGGAGTTGAATCTTAGTTTTTCCGACAGGTTCGGAGAATGTTCCGACGCACGATTAATTGCCTCATCCATAAACGGATGGGCACTGTTGCATAAAACGACCAGCTCTATCTCTTTTGCAGTCGGGCAGCAGGAGAAGGCGTTTATCAGCGCATCGGAAAGGGTAGGGGTAATATCGGTATGGGAACTTCTTTGGGGAACGGCACATGCCTGAAAAAGTGTAACGGGGATGTTTGTTTTTTCCAGAGTCTCACGCATACCGTATACACCGGCGAGCGGTCCCATACCGCCTAAAAGCAGCATATGCGTATCATTGGTGTGTGAGGGTGCTCGAAACGAAAAGGAGCTGCAGGCAAAACTTTGATCTTTTACCTTGTGGCCTAAACCCTGCAGTGTTTGCGCCTCTTTTTGCAATTGCTTTTCATACGCATTCAAATGCTCTCGCATCTGTATCGGACAGTCGGCAGTTCTAACGAAAAGAGGAGAGAAACGTTCCATAGCGATTAATCAAACTTTTGTGCAATGGCTTCTAACGCTTCGGTGATGGAATCTACATAGGTGACGATTACCTCTGCCATGGTTGAGGTATCGACTTTTTCTCCCGATGCCTCTTCGTATTTTTCAATGGCATGGATAACCGCCATAAAATGGTGTATCTCCGTTTCATATTCATTATGGACGTCGATATAGCGTATCGCATCTTCTAGCGCTTTGCCTTCGATGCCGTAAAAACTACTCATGCTGTATTTGAATGTTTCGTATGCGTAGGCATATTCCGCATGATTGTAAAATTCTGAAATCATATTGATACATAAAGCATAAGGAATCGATTTTAGGAGCATCCCTCGGTAAACCCACTGCGAAAAGTTATTTGCCTTTTGAATATCGTACTTGGAGAGTTTCCATTCGTCGCTTTTTGTGAGTGAAAAAGCAAATTCATCGTACAATCTGCCGTGTGATATTGCGTCAAAACCGATTCCCAAATCCTCATGGCTGGTTTGCGCATTAAAGGCGGACGACTCCAGATAGCTTAATTTCTTTTTTTCATCGCTGCACTCCATGCCCAATATGTTGAGACGGCAAGAGACACCGTAGATAGGGAGCATTTTTAGATGGGTCATTTTCCAGCCGTTTAGAAAAAAACTCATCGTTTCATCGGAATATTTTTTGGCACATATTTTTTGAAACAGTGCTTCAATGATGGCAAACTTATCCGCTTTGCTCTTGATGGTTTTGTCAATCGTCTCTTTAATGTCGCTTGAGGGTAACATAGCGATGACCTCGCCCATTTTGTCCAACATAGATTTTTTTATCAATACACCCATATGATTTCCTTTTTTTTGAAATTAATTTTTATCAGACAAAAAAGCTCCAGGCCTGCTGTCCTGTATAAATCCCCTGCATTTCGGAAGACTCGACGAAACTTCCGGCAATGTCTTGGATACTCATGGTGCCGTTATTGATCGCATCCATCCAGTAGGCTTTACCTACCGCGTCGGAAGCGCGTCCGAGCATCAGTTGATAGAACGTTTCGATCCGTTGGTCGTTGCTCATGCTATCCCATACGTTACCGGTGTCATTGAAATATTCGCTGGAGCGGACGAAGCTCGTTGCGATAGCGCCGATAGTGTCGCCGTTATCGAATGTCGAAGTCCAGTACTGGAATCCGTCCAGATCAGCTTGGCGTCCCAAAATCTGTTGGTAGAGGGATGCGATTTGGGTTAAATCTTCATTATTGGTGATCGTATAGATAGCGTCGGCGAATTGGATGCTTTCCGCATTGACGACGGTATCGGTCTCGCCGGTCGAGACCGTATATACATATGTTTTTCCGTTATCGCGGGTAATGACGTAGTCGCCCCTGTTTCCGTCATAAGTGACGGTATCGTTGCCGCTTCCGCCGTGCATGAAGTCATCCCCCGTGCCGCCGAATACCGTGTCGTTCCCCGCTTCTGCGAATATTCGGTCATTGCCCCCTGCAGAACCGACGGTATCGTCTCCTCCTCCGGCATGAAGTTCGTCGTCATCCGTGCCGCACATAATATCTTGGTGGCCGTCTCCGGTAAAAATCGTATTTCTCCCTTCCCCGCCGCGGATGATGAGATTTTCTCCAATGATGGTGGCGAATTCGACGTTATTGAGACTAAGCGTCGTATTGGACAGGAGGGTTTGCCCATCGATGACCAGGGCTTCTACGGGAGGGAGTGCTCCGCCGCTTGTGGTAACGGTAGAAGTTGTCCCTTGAATCGTAATGGGCATACCCGGAGCACTTGTTCCGGTGTGTGTTAACGTGATTTTATTGATGACCAGATTATCCGTTATACCGCTCAGAGTATTTAAAAAAGTGGAACCGCCGCCGAGCATGCTTGTTTTGCTCGTATCGGTAGAGGGAGCTGTTTCATTGATTAGGGCAAGCAGATCGTTGATGGAGTCTTGTATTGTGTGCCCGGACTGAGGGGCTCGTGCACCGGTCGCCGACAAGCCGATCCCGGTCGGGAGGTTCGCCGTTGTAGCATCGACGGTACGGCTGCTCTCACCCCAGAAAAGAGGAATATCCGCCGTGGCGGTATCGCCGGTACTGTTGACACGAGTACTGCTGATAGGTAAGATAATGATTTGTTCTACCGTCTGTCCGCTGCTATTGGTCGCAGTGGTTGTTTCGACCGTTGCACCGTCAATTGTAGTGGTCGGAGTGGATGTACCGCCACCACCGCCGGAAGAGGCGATAGTTTGGGAGACGGTAATGGCGTTTGTCGCGTCGACAACGTTGACGGCGGCATCGGCACCTGTCGCCCAGTCTTCGGCAGCGGCGAGATTGTAGGTCGTAGCGTCAGTCGAGCTGGTACCGATTTTATTCAATAGTGTATCAACACCCGTTTTGTCCGCTCCGCTGAGCGTTACGGTAAACGATGTTCCCGACGTAATTTCCACATCGGTAGCCGTGGTTAGCGTATAGGTGCCGCCGGCTTCTCCGGTAAAGGTCAGCATTGAAAGATCAATATCGTTTGTACTGCCGGATTTATGGACAAAATGGGTACCGCTCACGGTTAGGACGCCGGTTCCGGAATCATAGGTTGCACTCGTAATGGTCGGGACGGCGACATTGCTCGCCGTAACGCCGTTTCCGGTAGTATCGGCGACAACGACAGCCGCATCGGCACCTGATGCCCAGTCTTCGGCGGCAGCGAGATTGTAGGTCGTACCGCTCGTCGAAGCGGTGCCGTTTTTGTTCATAATCTGATCGACTCCGGCAAGATCGGTAGCGCTGAGGGTGATCGTAAACACGGTGCCGGAGGTGATTTCGACGTTCGACGTATCGGTCAAGGTATAGGTTGCACCGCCTTCACCGGTAAAGGTGAATTTGTTGGCGACGATGTCGTTAGTGGCACCGCTTTTACTTAGAAAGCCTGTTCCGGTGACGACGAGTGCCCCGGTACTCGCATTGTACGTCGAAGAGGTAATGGTCGGGACGGCGACATTGCTCGCCGTAACGCCGTTTCCGGTAGTATCGGCGACAACGACAGCCGCATCGGCACCTGCCGCCCAGTCTTCGGCGGCAGCGAGATTGTAGGTTGTACCGCTCGTCGAAGAAGTGCCGTTTTTGTCCATCATAAGGTTCAGTGCCGCTTTGTCGGTAGCGCTGAGGGTGATCGTAAACGCGGTGCCGGAGGTGATTTCGACGTTCGACGTATCGGTCAGGGTATAGGTAGCTCCCCCTTCACCGGTAAAGGTGAACTTGTTGGCGACGATGTCGTTAGTGGCACCGCTGAGTTTGAGAAAGCCCGTTCCTGTAACGACGAGTGCCCCGGTACTCGCATTGTACGTCGAAGAGGTAATGGCCGGTACGGCGACATTGCTCGCCGTAACGCCGTTTCCGGTAGTATCGGCGACAACGACAGCCGCATCGGCACCTGATGCCCAGTCTTCGGCGGCAGCGAGATTGTAGGTCGTACCGCTCGTCGAAGCGGTGCCGTTTTTGTTCATAATCTGATCGACTCCGGCAAGATCGGTAGCGCTGAGGGTGATCGTAAACACGGTGCCGGAGGTGATTTCGACGTTCGACGTATCGGTCAAGGTATAGGTTGCACCGCCTTCACCGGTAAAGGTGAATTTGTTGGCGACGATGTCGTTAGTGGCACCGCTTTTACTTAGAAAGCCTGTTCCGGTGACGACGAGTGCCCCGGTACTCGCATTGTACGTCGAAGAGGTAATGGTCGGGACGGCGACATTGCTCGCCGTAACGCCGTTTCCGGTAGTATCGGCGACAACGACAGCCGCATCGGCACCTGCCGCCCAGTCTTCGGCGGCAGCGAGATTGTAGGTTGTACCGCTCGTCGAAGAAGTGCCGTTTTTGTCCATCATAAGGTTCAGTGCCGCTTTGTCGGTAGCGCTGAGGGTGATCGTAAACGCGGTGCCGGAGGTGATTTCGACGTTCGACGTATCGGTCAGGGTATAGGTAGCTCCCCCTTCACCGGTAAAGGTGAACTTGTTGGCGACGATGTCGTTAGTGGCACCGCTGAGTTTGAGAAAGCCCGTTCCTGTAACGACGAGTGCCCCGGTACTCGCATCGTAGGTCGCATTGGTAATGGTTGGTGCCGCGACGCTGCTGACCGTGACGGCGTTGGTCGCATCGGAGGTATCGCCTGCACTCACTTGCGCGTTCCAGTCATCCGCTGCGGCGAGATTATAGGTCGTTGCACCGGTTGAAGAAGTGCCGTTTTTGTTGACGATTTGATTAATTGCCGCTTTGTCCGTGGCACTTAGGGCGATAGTAAATGACGTTGCACTGCTCAGCTCGACATTAGCCGAATCGGTAAGAGTGTACGTTGCACCCCCCTCTCCGGTAAACGTCAGTTTGTTGGCGGTAATGTCGTTGGCGGCTCCGGCCATCACCTGCATATTGGTTCCTGTGACCACCAAAGAACCGGTGGAGGCATCGTAGGTCGCAGAGGTGATCGCCGGATTGATCGACACCGTAATGGCATTGACTGCATCGGTAATGACTGCGGCGGAATCGGCACCGGCAAGCCAGTTATTGGCGGCGGCAAGGTTATAGGTAGACCCGCCGCTGGAGGTTGTACCGATATTATCCAGTAATGCATCGACGCTGGTTTTATCCGCTCCGCTTAACGTTATGCTGAACGAAGTCGCCGAGGTGATTTCCACATTCGAGGTGCTGCTTAGGGTGTATGTCGCATTGGCTGCACCGCCGGTAAACGTCAGTTTGGTGAGATCGATATCGTTATTGGCGCCAACTTTGCTAAAAAAATTCGTTCCGGTAACGACCAATGATCCCGTCGTAGAATCATATGTGGCGGAGGTAATGGTCGGCGTTTGGACGTTACTGACCGTGATACCGTTGCCGGTAAGGTCGGCCACCACGGTCGCACTCGCGGTACCCGCCAGCCAATCTTCGGCGGCGGCGAGGTTGTAGGTCGTCGCGCCGGAGGATGCCGTACCGTTCTTGTTCAGTAGACCGTTTACGACCAACTGGTCGGCGGCATTGAGCGTAACGGAAAAAGTAGTGGCATTCGTAATATCAACGTCGGATGATGTCAGCGTATACGTTCCGCCTTCCCCTGTCACTGTCAGCATAGAGACCGCTACATCGTTGGTCGCGCCGGATTTGGATACCAGATTTGTACCGGTTACGCTGAGAACGTGGGTCCCGGCGTCATAGGTAGCCGAGGTCACCGTCGGTGCGGCATAGTTACTGAGGGTAATACCGTTTCCGGTAGTATCGGCGACGACGACAGCGGCATCGGCACCTGCCGCCCAGTCTTCAGCAGCGGCGAGATTGTAGGTCGTACCGCTCACCGCACTGGTTCCGTTTTTGTTGAGCAGGGTTTCGACGTTGATGAGATCCGCTCCGCTTAGTGTGACACTAAACGAAGTTCCCGATGTAATTTCTACTCCAGTTGCATTGGTCAGCGTGTAGGTACTGCCTCCTTCTCCGCTAAATGTCAGTTTGGTGAGGTCGATATCGTTAGTGGCACCGCTTTTGTTTAGGAAGCCTGTTCCGGTGACGGTTAATACATTGGTATTGTAATCGTAAGTTGCACTCGTAATGGTCGGGACGGCGACATTGCTCGCCGTAACGCCGTTTCCGGTAGTATCGGCGACAACGACAGCCGCATCGGCACCTGATGCCCAGTCTTCGGCGGCAGCGAGATTGTAGGTCGTACCGCTCGTCGAAGCGGTGCCGTTTTTGTTCATAATCTGATCGACTCCGGCAAGATCGGTAGCGCTGAGGGTGATCGTAAACACGGTGCCGGAGGTGATTTCGACGTTCGACGTATCGGTCAGGGTATAGGTAGCTCCCCCTTCACCGGTAAAGGTGAATTTGTTGGCGACGATGTCGTTAGTGGCACCGCTTTTACTTAGAAAGCCTGTTCCGGTGACGACGAGTGCCCCGGTACTCGCATTGTACGTCGAAGAGGTAATGGTCGGGACGGCGACATTGCTCGCCGTAACGCCGTTTCCGGTAGTATCGGCGACAACGACAGCCGCATCGGCACCTGCCGCCCAGTCTTCGGCGGCAGCGAGATTGTAGGTTGTACCGCTCGTCGAAGAAGTGCCGTTTTTGTCCATCATAAGGTTCAGTGCCGCTTTGTCGGTAGCGCTGAGGGTGATCGTAAACGCGGTGCCGGAGGTGATTTCGACGTTCGACGTATCGGTCAGGGTATAGGTAGCTCCCCCTTCACCGGTAAAGGTGAACTTGTTGGCGACGATGTCGTTAGTGGCACCGCTGAGTTTGAGAAAGCCCGTTCCTGTAACGACGAGTGCCCCGGTACTCGCATCGTAGGTTGCATTGGTAATGGCCGGTACGGCGACATTGCTCGCCGTGACGGCACTGGTTGCATCGGCAATAGTGCCGGCGGTAATCACGCTGTTCCAGTCATCGGCGGCGGCGAGATTGTAGGTGGTAGCACCGGTTGAAGAAGTGCCGTTTTTGTTGACGATCTGATTGAGTGCGGCTAGATCGGTAGCGTTGAGCGTCACAGAAAAACTGGTGGCATCGGTAATCTCGACATTTGAACTTGTGAGAGTATAGGTGCTTCCCCCCTCGCCGGTAAAGGTCAGTTTATTTACCGTAATGTCATTGGTAGCACCGGTGGTTTTGACCAGATTGGTGCCGGTCACTACGAGCGATCCGGTAGCGGCATCGTAGGTCGCCGAGGTGATAGTCGGCGTCTGCGTGTTACTGACGGTGATGCCGTTACCAGTGAGGTCGGCATTGCCGGTGCTGGCAACATCCCAGTCGGCAGCAGCAGCAATGTTATAAGTGGTTGTTCCCACAGAAGAGGTACCGTTCTTGTTCAACAACCCTTCAACGTTGATCTGATCGGTAGCATTCAGTGCAACGGTAAATTGCGTTGCTGAATCGATTTCGACGTTTGACGACGTCAGGGTGTAGGTTGCCCCTCCCTCACCGGTGAGGGTCAGTTTTGCGACATTGATATCGTTGGTCACACCGGCGGTTGCGGTCATATTGGTTCCCGTTACCACAAGAGAGTTGGTTGAGGCATCGTAGAGGGCAGAGGTTACGGTCGGTCCGGGTAATACCGGATTATCTATTTGAATATTATTGACACCTATCCACATCTGTACGCCGCTTTGCGGCGTAATTCTAACTTCATCAACATTTTGAAAAATAGATTGGGTTAAGCTCGCTGTACCGAATGTATTTTCATATAATGATCCGCCACCTGTCGTGTCCAAATTAACAGAACCTGTAGAAACATTGTTTTCAAAGCCCTCCACCTTTACAGGCTGACCACCGCTATCTGCAATAAATAAAGATTTAAACCAGAAATTACTACCGTCACTCGACTTAATGGTCATTAATGCTTGTGGTGCATTTGTTGCGTATCCAACCGTGATAACACTACCTGTATAAGGAGTTTCATAGGTCCAGTTTGTCCCCAAATCAGAGGTAAAATTTAAGACGATTCCCGCTATATCATTAGATGCAGTGCCATCGGTTGCCGTGGCAGCCGATGGAGAACTGGTAAACGTGACTGTGCCTGCTGCCAGTGTTTGATTGTATTGATTCAGCACTAAAGCAGGAGTATCAATCATGCCAATAGAGCTTTCCAGTATCCAATCACCGTTTTGTGTATTCGAGCCTGTCATGTCATTGGAAGCGGCGATGTCCGCTCCGCTCAACTGGGCGAGCTTGCCGATAAAATCGATGCCGCTTTGATCTCTAGCGACGTTACAGCCGTAGAGAAGGATATCTCCGTGTTCGGTGAGGCTTGCGCCGATTTGGCCAAGGGTGTCGGCATAGGTATTCAAGTTGTCACTGTTGAGGCTGAACGTTCCCAAGTTGATAGAACCGTCGCTCCCGTGGGAGAGGAGATGAATCGCGTCCAGATTCGAATAATCAGCCGTGATGGCCGCTATCTGCGCCAAAACGTCGTCGACGTTGTTCAGAACATAGACGGGAGTTCCCTCCGGAATTCCCTCTACGAGGCTCTGATAGTCGGTGACGTTGTCGAGGATGAAGGCAATTTGTTGAGGTGTAGCAGTATCCATGCGTACGAATCCTTATTTCTTAATGAAATGTAATAGAGGCAAAGCCATCCGTAAAAAGTTCCGTTTAGAAGCTTTTTACGGATAGCTCCGTCTTGCTCTAGAACACAAGACGGAATATATACTGATTATGGTCGCGGTGGATAGACTCCTCTGCTGACGACGCAATATTTCAGCCCCAATTCCGGCGAGATCGTCGGAACCGGCGCAGCGGCACCTGTAGTGGCGAGTGTAACGCTGCCGCTGCTGGTATCGCCGGACACTGTTATCCCCTTGACATTGACAGGACTTGTCATCGTATTGCTCCACATTGCGGCACTGTTTGAACCAGTTGTCGGTGTACCTGCTATAATCGTATGAGTGTTATCAGGTGCTAACACGTTTCCGCTTGTATTAGTGGAGACAGGAACCGTGACCGTGATAGGGTTCGTACCGCTACCCGGATTAAATGCCGCACTATGGGTGTGCGCCGGGAGATTGGCGACCGTGAGGGTTACATTCTCTTGACCGCGCGGTTTTGCAAACTGAACATTGGACGTATCGGAATTTTGCCCGTACCCTACCGGTGCGCGCCCGCGCAGGTCAGGGAGGGCGAAGTTTACTTTCCCGTCGCCGCCGAAATAAGGTCCAACCAGCGAATACAATGCTTGATTTTGACTGATAGTCAATAATTGTCCGTTTGCTTCGAGCGTTCCGGCAGGGCAGGCAGCGGCCGCCGTGGTGCAGATTGAACCCATATAATCACTGTCTCCGCATGCAAACGCGGAGGATGCGAAGGTTAGGGCAGTAAGGGCACTTAAGTAATAGCATTTCATATTTTTTCCTTTTTTGTATTCGGTATGATAAAATCAATTAAGGCTGAGGCGGGTACAACCCCGTAACGGTGACGCAATATTTTACGCCCAATGCCGGCGGAACCGTGTTGATCGCTTGAGAGCTTCCTGTCGGGTTCACCGTTACGCTCGCAGCCCCTGTACCGGCGGAAGCTGTTACACCCGCGATATTGATCGGGCTGGTCATCGTACTGGTCCACATCGAGGCGCTGGTTGGGCCGTTTGGTGTACCTGCCAGCGTATTATGAGTGCTATCCGGTGATGACAAATTTCCGCTTGTGTTCGCGGAGACAGGGATGTTGACGGTAATAGGATTAGTACCGCTCGGAGTAAACGTTGCGGCATGGGTATGTGCCGGGAGATTGGCGGCCGTGAGGGTTACAGCCGTTTGTCCCCGTTTTTGTCCGAGTACAACACCGGAGAGTCCGGGACTTTGCCCGCTGCTGACTGGCGTGCGCCCGCTAAGATCGGGGAGGGCGAAGTTTATTCTCCCGTCGCCGCCGTAGGTGGTCCCGATGAGGGCGTATAATGGTTCATAGTCGCTGATGCTCAATAGTCGACCGTCCGCCGGTAGGGAATAGGTAGGGCAATAGTTTGTTCCTATAGCCCAGACGGCGCCGACATAATCGTTCGGACTGCCGGCGTAGAGGGATGAGGTGAGGGCGAACGCCGCAAGGGTACTGATGTAATAACGTTTCATATTTTTTCCTTTATGAATATTTTTTAGAATGAAATCAATCATTTGGATTTTCCGGCCATGTTCCGCTGGTCGTGATACAAAATCGTACGCCGAGTTGCGGTGGGATCGTCGTAACCGCTGTCGGTGCAGCGGTGCCCGTAATACCGACACTCACGGTGCCCGTCCCCGTACCGCCTGAAGTAGTTACCCCATTGATATTGACAGGATTCGTCATTGTATTAGCCCACATCGCTGCGCCGCCTGGACCGCCGCTTGTGCCTGCCATAGTATTGTGAGTGCTATCCGGTGCCGGCAAGTTTCCGTTTGTGTTAGCGGAGACAGGAATATTGACCGTAATAGGGTTTGTGCTGCTGCTTCGTGTAAATGTCGCGATATGGGTATGGAACGTGGACTGAGTTAGAGTAGAGGTCTCTTGCCCCACTTTATCTCCGCGCTGAATCGTGTAGGATGTGCCGGGAAGCGGCCCCGTTCCAATCGGCATTTTCCCGCGAAGATTGGGTACGCCGAAGGTGGTTCTCCCGTCGCCGCCGTAGGTGTTGCCGTAGAGAGCTGCCAATGCCTGATACTGACTTACCGGATATATTGTTCCATCGGCCTCTACCGTATCTATAGGGCAATATTGTGCTGCCGTAGGCCAGATTGCACCGAAATAATCGTCCGGGTTTCCCGCAAATACGGACGATGCGAAGCTCAGCGCCGCGAGGGCGCTCAAATAATATTTTTTCATGTTTTTAACCCCTTCTTTAGTTTAACGATCTGCTCAGACTGTAAAAAATATTAATTTCTAATATTTTTTAATACCTAATCATTGTGCCATTATAATTCTTAAATGTTGCATTTTAGTTGCAAAATATTAAAATATATTTTTTGATCGTATTGAAACGATCTTGTGGTTATAACCGGTATATGATCAATAAGTATTAAGAACAGGTGAACGATATCAGGTAATAAAATGGCGTTATGTCATAAAAAAAGATGGAATCGGTGATCATGATAAAATATTTCAAATAAGACGCAAAGAGGGTTAGAGATGAAAATCACTGAGCATATTCGTGAATTCGGAAAGATGAAACGTTATCCTGAGTCTCTTTATTATAAAGGTTTGCCGTCTCTTCTTTCGCGTCCCAAAATCTCCATGGTCGGAACCCGCCGTCCCAACGCGTACACACGTTCTATGACCTATGAACTTTCCAAGAAGCTTTCTGTGGCGGGATTGGTGATTGTCAGCGGTGCCGCAGCCGGAGTCGATGCACTCGCCCATGAGGGGGCCGGTACGGCAAATACGATCGCGGTTTTGCCGTGCGGGATCGATCACCGTTATCCGGCATCTAATGGCATCCTGATCGAGTCTATCGAAAAAAACGGGTTGATAATAAGCCCTTTCGAACCCGACTTTTTGGCAACGCCATGGAGTTTTGTGGTGCGTAACGAGATCGTAGTGGCCCTGGGAGAAGCATTGATCGTGACTGAAGCCGATTTGAGCAGCGGAAGTATGCGCAGCGTCGAATATGCTATTGCTATGGAAAAACCGATCTATGTTCTCCCCCATCGTCTTCGAGAAAGTTCGGCCACACGTCAACTGGTGAGGGAGGGGAAAGCAAGTGCGATTGATGATATCGATCTATTTGTTGCACGAATGAGCCAAAAAGGGAAAAACAGCATCGAAGATACGCCGTTTATCGCTTATTGTCGAACCAATCCGATCTACGATGAGGCGGTAGTGAAATTTCCAAGCGAGATCTTTGAGGCTGAATTATCAGGGACTATTGAGGTGCGAAACGGAAGAGTCTGGGTGGGGTAATCAGGACTTAATGCTGTCCTGATTGTACTTCGTATCCGTAATGTTTTACGAGATAGTTGATGATCGTTTGCTGATCTTCTTTCGGGATCGGAGCTTTGAACTCATTAACCATTTTTTGTACTGTACCGGTCCAGTACGGACGGCTTTTTTTTCCTTGATTGAGGACATATCCGAATGAGTGGCAGATGAGGCAGTATTGCTGCGCTACTTCGTCGTGATCGCCCGCTTCGATCGGATAGTCGACGTAGGGGGTTTCGATAGGTTTGGCGACTTGGGCAAACAATGCCGAAGTGCTGAGTAATAGTGCACTAATCAATAGTTTCATTTTCATATTTTCTCCTTACACTATTTTCACGTTGACGTAGTCGACGGCATTGTATTGGTATCCCCCGGCATTCCAGCCGATCTCATCGGCTTGAGGCTGAATGTTGCCGATACGGTTAATCGCACGAACCATAATGATGTATTCGCCTTTTGCTTTCGGTTCCCATTGGTAAACCCATTGGCGGTAGGCGTATTTGCCGTTGTCTTTTTGCAACGCGGTCGCACTCCAGCTTTTCCCGCCGTCGGTAGAGATCATGACTTCTTTGATCCCTTTACCCTGATCGAAAGCGACTCCGGTAACTTTGACACGGGATCCTTTTTTGATCACGGTGTTGGGGGTAGGGTAACCGATGACCGATTTGACTTTCATCGCGGCGATCGGTTTTCGTTTATACTCAAAATCACTCCCAGAAATGACGCATTCGCAGTCATTGTCGGGTACGGTATAGGCGACATCCATGAAGAAAGATTTGCGGTACTCATCCATAACGGTAATTTCAGAGAGCATTTTGACCCAGCTGTCGGAAAAATGTCCCGGAATCACGAGACGAAGAGGGAACCCGTTGAGATACGGCAGGTCTTCGCCGTTCATTTCATAGGCAACGATCAGTTCGCCGCTGAGCGCTTCGTCGATTTCCATTTCGCGGAAAAACTTAGGGGTCGCATCGACGGCAGGCTTTTCGAGCCCGTTTACACCGACAAATCGGGCTGTCGCTTTGACTCCCGCCATATTGAGGATGTCTTTGAGACGGGCACCTTTCCATACGGCACACCCCATTGCTCCATGGCCCCATTGGACACCGTGGGTAGCTTGACCTGTTTTAGCATAATATTTACGGCTGTTTCCTCCGCATTGAAGAACGGAAGTAATTTCAACAGGCTCGAATTTAGACTTTAAATCATCCACACTCAAAGAGAGAGGTTTTTCGACGGAGCCCTGAACGCTCAAACGAAATTCGTGAAGGTCGATGTATGTCGGGATGTCCGGCATATGCCATCGGACAAAAAATTGATCGTTCGGAGTGATCGCCTGGGTGAAAATATCGCGCGGAGACTCCAGCAACGGAGGACGGTCGGAGATAACTTTGAGCGGTTTTTTTTCCGGAAATGCGATGACCGGAGGAACAAACTCTTTGGTATCGGTGATAATTTTAGGGGAAGATTCTTTTCCCAATAGGGTAGATGCGCCGAGTATCAGGCCTGCACCTAGAAAATTTCTGCGGTTAATGTTATCCATGATAATGCCTTGCAAAGGAATATCACTATTTTATCATAATTAGGAGTAATTTACAGTATAAGCATTGCATCACCGTACGAAAAAAAGCGGTAATTTTGATCAATCGCCTCTCGATAGATTCGGTGTGTCTCTTCCAGCCCTACAAACGATGCTACAAGCATCAACAAAGTCGATTGGGGAAGATGAAAATTAGTTAAAAGATGATTGATCCGAAGAGGGGGATTGTTCGGATGCAAAAAGAGATTGGCTTCTCCCTGAGTTTCTTTAGCTCTGACATGATATTCCACCGTTCTAGTAGAGGTCGTTCCGATACAGAGCAGGGGAAGATCACTGCGTATAAGGTTTTGTGCATCTGTGCTGATATGAAAGTATTCGGAGTGCATAGGGTGGTCGGTAATAACTTCCGCTTCGACGGGTTTAAAAGTGCCTGAGCCGACATGGAGGGTGACAAACGCGTGCGGATGAGATGAGCACACGGCGTCAAACAGCTCGTCGGTGAAATGGAGTGATGCGGTAGGAGCGGCAACCGCTCCCTCATGGTGGGCAAAAACGCTTTGGTATTCGCGCTCATCCTCCGAGTCGTCTTCCCGGCCCAGATACGGGGGGAGGGGAATATGTCCGATCTTTTCTAAAATAGGGAGGAGCTCTTCGAAACGTATGAGGTTTTCGTGGTGATAAAAGTTGACTTCACGGGAACCGTCATCATGCAGTTGAATGACTTTGGCATGTAGGGTATCGTCAAAAAGGAGAATGGTTCCGGTTTTGACTCTCCCTTTGATGTAGACATTGATGGCATAGGCATCGTGGGGGCGGTTGATGAGTAGTTCAATAGCTCCGCCGCTCTCTTTTTTTCCGTAAAGGCGTGCTTTGATCACTTTCGTATCGTTAAAGATAATACCGCAGTTTTCGGGCAAAAACGATTCGAGTGCATCAAAACGGGCATGAGTGATGGTTTTGTCACTTCGGTTGTAGACGAGTAGACGGGCGTGATCTCTGGGATGGATCGGATGGGTCGCTATGAGTTCTTCGGGGAGAGTATACTCATAGCTTGAGGTTAGGAGAGGATCGAGCATTTAGTCGATTGTCTCTTCTTCGTCTTCTTCGATATACGCCTCTTCTTTCGGGGCAGGATTGACAGCGCGAACAATCAAAATAGAGACTCCGTACAAAAGAATAAGGGGCATTGCCATCAAAATTTGGGTGATAACATCAGGAGGTGTTAAGACAGCGGCAATAATGAAGATTAATACGATAGCATAGCGGAAAAATCCCGTCATCATCTTGTCATCTATAAGTCCCAAAAGGGCAAGAAAATAGCATATGACCGGAAGTTCAAACGAAAGACCGAATCCGAACATGATTTTGGTGAAAAATTCGACATAATCTTCGATGTTGATCATCGGAACAAACGACGCACTTCCGAAGGCTATAAGATAGCTAAATCCAAACGGAGTGACGACATAGTAAGCAAATGCCGCTCCCATTGCGAACATAACCGTTCCGCCGACGACAAAAGGGATAAGCATCTTTTTCTCATTGGCATACAGACCGGGAGCGATAAAAAGCCAGAATTGGGTTAGTATGACAGGGAGTGCGGCGAGAAGTCCTGCGAAAAAAGAGACTTTCATCGCAACAAAAAATGTTCCTCCGAGCTGAGTAGTTGTAATCATACCCTCAGCCGCTTTGGTAGAGACTTTGGCAACGGAAGCGATTGCTTCAGCCAGAGGTGCGGTAACCCACGCCAAGAGGGCTTCGTGAAAGTTAAACATGACAAAAAACATGATGATAACGGCAGCGACACTGATACCGAGCCGTTTTCGTAGTTCGACTAAGTGGGGTTTTAAATCTTCAAACATCAGGCATTCTCTTCTACGGGTTTAGTCTCTTTCGGTTTTGGAGCAAAGGTAACAACCTCTGGCGCTTTCGGTGCGGAAGGGGCGGGAGGGGGGACATCGAGATTGATCTCATTTTTAAGGACATTGAGCTCACTGCCGATTTCGGTAACATTGGTTATTCTCTCCAACTCCGCACTTGCATCGGTCAGTTCTTTTTTATAATTGAGTGCCTCTTCTTTCATTTCGGAGAATTTCATCTCCTCTTCAAGTGTTGCCCGCGCGGAATTTACGGTACTTTTAACGCTTCGGAAAAACTTCGCGATCTCTACCATCGTGGATGGGAGTTTATCGGGTCCTAAAAATAAAATAGCGATAATAATGATGAGAAATATTTCGCCGATACCCATTCCAAACATGCAAGCTACCTATATATGTAATTTTTGATTAAGTGAGGATTTTAGCAAAATAAAGTTTAAAACCCTTCTACTCTGAGAGCGATTTCGTCCGCCAATAGAAAATCGGCATTGAAATAGCGACCGTTATCGTATTTGAGAATCCCCTCACGGCAGAGCAAATCGGCTTGATCTTTCTGTTTTTTACTCAAAAGAGCCGCATCAACTCCGACACAACTTCGAAATCCTAAAAAAAGTTTTTCACTTAACAGGGCAAAAGGTTCAATCTCTTCAGTGGTGAATTCGCAAGGGTGTTGAATATAGTATCCGACATCGGTACCGGGATAATAGCGGCGGTTCTCCAAAAATCCGACTGCCCCCGCGCCTAATCCGATATAGGGTTTATGCTCCCAGTAACCGATATTGTGGATGGATCGGTAGGTGCCGAAATTGGAAATTTCGTACTGTTCAAAACCTCTATCCGTGATTTCACGAAAAAGCCATCGGGTCAGTTCCAGTTTTTCATCTGCCATTTCGGGCGTTTTTTCAAAAGCCGTCTCCTCTTCGATGGTGAGAGCGTAGAGGCTGATGTGGTCGATCGGGAGGGAAAAGGCTTGATCTATATCCGCTTTTAAAAGGGGTTTAGTGTCCCCTTTTACCCCGTAAATCAGATCAATACTGAGGTGTTTGTATCCGATGGCGGAGGCGGTGCGGATCGCTTCGAGCGCATGCTGGGTGTGATGAGCGCGACCGAGAGTTTTTAATTTTTCGTTATTAAAGCTCTGCACACCGAAGCTGAGACGGTTGATCCCCAGCTCAAACATCCCCTCCATCCATGTTCTTGTGGCGCTGTTGGGATTGGCTTCGGAGGTGATTTCACAATGGGGAGCTAAATAGGGGTCAATCATTTCGAAAATAGGGCGATAAAGCGAGGGATCTACCGTAGAGGGGGTTCCCCCTCCGATAAATACCGTCTCTATCGGATTATCTTTACCGGCATTAAAACGGAGAAGTTCAGATTGAAGTTGGATAAGAAGGGCATTCATATACGCTTCGCGCAATGCAAATTTATCGACATACGAGTTAAAAGCACAATAGGAACATTTGCTGTCGCAAAAAGGGATGTGAATATATAAAAGCATATCAGGATTATAGTATTTTTAATAGCGAATAGTTTACAATACCCCTTTAAAATATACGAAGAAGATGGTGAATGACCGAAAATAAGTTCTACCGACCGAATGTGGCGGCGATTATAGTCTCTCATGAATATCCTGAGATTAAAGATGTTTTTATCGCCGAACGCAGTGATTTGGTGGGAGTGTGGCAGTTTCCTCAAGGGGGAATTGATGAGGGTGAATCGGCTGAAGAGGCACTTTTTCGAGAACTCGGCGAAGAGATCGGTACCAAAAAGGTAGAGGTCATCGCCGAGTATCCCGAATGGATCGCCTATGACTTTCCTCCTCATGTTGCGGCAAAAATGGCTCCGTATGCGGGGCAAAAGCAGCGCTATTATCTGGTACGCTTGAAAAAAGGGGCCAAGATCAATTTGGATACGAAGCATCCTGAGTTTAAAGCGTACCGTTTTGTTGCCGTTGACGAGCTGCTTGGTCACATCGCCCATTTTAAAAAACCGGTTTATGAGCGGGTCATTTCCTATTTTAGAGCCAAGGGGTATCTGTAATGTTAATTGTTCAAAAATTCGGCGGCACCAGTGTCGGCGATTTGGAGCGGATCCAAAACGTCGCCAATCGTGTCTCTCAAACGCTTAAAGAGGGGCATCAAGTGGTTGTCGTAGTATCGGCCATGAGCGGTGAAACCAACAAGCTTATCGCTTTCGCGGAACACTATACCGCGACGCCGGAACGCAGCGAAGTCGATATGTTGCTTAGTTCAGGGGAACGGGTTACGGCAGCGCTTCTTTCGATTGCGCTCAATGCAATGGGACATAAAGCAACCTCGATGAGCGGCCGTCGTGCCGGAATCGTGACCGACAGTATTCATACGAAGGCGCGGATTGAGAGCATTGACCCTTCAGCCATGCACGCAGAACTCGCTCTAGGAAAAGTTGTTGTTGTCGCAGGATTTCAGGGGGTAAGCGAAAGCGGTCAAGTGACCACCCTCGGACGGGGCGGGTCGGATCTCTCCGCGGTTGCCGTTGCCGGAGCGCTTAAAGCCGATTTGTGTGAGATTTATACCGATGTTGACGGTATTTATACCACCGATCCGCGTATCGAGCCAAAAGCGAAGAAAATGGAGCGGATCAGTTACGATGAGATGCTCGAACTCGCTTCTCTCGGAGCCAAAGTACTTCAAAACCGTTCAGTTGAACTCGCTAAAAAATTAAACGTTAACCTCGTAACCCGCTCCAGTTTTAGTAATGCGGAAGGGACACTTATTACAAAGGAAGAGAATATTATGGAACAACCACTAGTCAGCGGTATCGCACTCGATAAAAACCAAGCACGCGTATCACTCAGCGGCGTTATTGACCGTCCGGGGATCGCTTCGGACATTTTTACCCGTTTGGCCGACAACAGTGTTAATATCGATATGATTATTCAAACATCCGGACATGACGGAAAAACCAATCTCGATTTTACCGTTCCTAAAACCGAATTGATTGATGCGAAAAAAGTAGTGGAAACGTTTATCGCTGATGATGAGATCAGCGAAGCGAGTTATGATGAATGTATCTGCAAGGTCTCCATCGTCGGTGTCGGGATGAAATCACACACCGGCGTTGCGGCAAAAGCGTTCCAAACGATGGCTGCGGAAAATATTAATATCATGATGATCTCTACCTCTGAGATCAAGGTATCAATGGTAATTGATGAGAAGTATGCGGAGCTTTCAGTCCGTTCACTTCATAATGCTTATTCATTGGATCAATAGTGCGTCAATTTGATCAATGGACATTAGAATCGATCCGCTCCGAAGGGGCGTCGATGAGCTGGTTCGAAGAACAACGTTTCGAATGGACGCCGGCGATTGCTAATGCCATGGATCAGGTGATGGGTGGAAAAAGTCTCGTCCTTATCACCGATCATGACCGAAAATGGTTTGCCCACTACATTATTTCCTCTTTAAATAAACGGACCCAAGACCGTCCGATGATCCCTATCGTATGTATCGATTCTCTTTACCCCCATTATGATCATATCAGCGGAGGAGAATCGATCGATATGATCGGTGATATGCTCGATATCGCCTACAAAGGGGATTACTTTTTTTGGTATGTCGGCCGAGGGGACGACCGTCGAGCCGATATAGCCAAACGGAGTACCAATTCCTTGTTGTGGATTATGGACGAGCGGTTTCAAAACGCACTGGTGCTCCGTTCCCATGATCCGCTGATCGATATTAAACTGCTGCAACTCTATCGTTTATTTGATAAAACCCTCAGTGCCGTATTGTTCGGGGAGATTAATGTTCGAGAATGAACGGGGCGGTATCCTCATTACGCATGAGATGGAGGAGAGAGTACGAGAGATCGAAGAGTCCAGACATCCTCTCAGATGCGTCACCTTTATGCGTGACGATTTTAAAATCGAAGACGCCAAAGAGGTGATCTGTGAAGCGTATAAAAGCGAAGAGAATACCAAAACGCTGATCCTCGGAGCCAAAAGCTTTACGGTACCGGCTCAAAATGCCCTTCTCAAAATTCTCGAAGAGCCTCCGAGAAATATCGTTTTTATCCTCCTTGCCCCGAATAAAAGCACCTTCCTACCCACGGTACGTTCGCGCCTAAGCCTTAAACAAGAGCATACGGAACGCCTTTATGAGACATTGCCCGTCACCCTTAAAAGCCTTGACCTTGCAGGATTATTTGCTTTTGTCAAAGAGAATGACCGTCTCAAAAAACATGAAGCCAAAGCGCTGATTGAACAGCTGATGCATCAGGCGATTCATCTTGAGAATCTTCCGCTGAGCGCTTCTCAGCTTGAGGGGTTTGATAAAGCGCTTCGCCTGATTGAACTTAACAGCCGTTTTCAAAGTGTTTTGGTCATGGTACTCATGAATTTTATCCGTGAGGTCAAACGTGGTCGTTGAAAAACTCTCCAACAGCATTGATCTGCATCATGAACTAAAATCGCTCGGCGTAGACAGCGGCGGAATTTCCATTTTGGAAGATAAAGGGGCGATGCATCTGATCCGCATCCGAGATTTGCATGTCGGAGCCGCCAATATCCTCAAGCAAGATGCCCTCAGCATCGGTGCCGATCTAGCGGTTCCAAGAGGGACGGTAACGGCATCAGTACCTCGTGTCGATGTTCTATTGATTGCAACCGAGCGTCAGCTGCAGCAACTGGCGAAAAAAGAGAAAGCCCAACCGTTCGGACTTAAGCAGCTCTCTATGGAGCTTGAGAGTTTCTGCCGACTTAAAAGCGATGATGTTTCGATTATGGGAATTCTCAATGCAAACGATGACAGCTTTTACCGTGCCAGCCGATTTCAGGGAAGCGGCGCCGTTGAGCGGATAGAAACGATGATCTCTGAAGGGGCCGACATTATCGATCTCGGCGGGGTTTCAAGCCGTCCCGGCAGTGTAGCCGTCAGTGCGGAGGAAGAACTGAACCGTGTACGCCCCATTATCGATGTGTTGTACGAACAGCGTTTTTATGAGAAGACGAAGCTCAGTCTGGACAGTTATGAACCTTCCGTTATCCATTATGCGTTGGAGAAGGGCTTTCATATCATCAACGATATTACAGGTCTGGCTAACGATGAGGTGGCACGGCTCTGCGGAAGTTACGGGGCGACAGCCGTCATTATGCATATGCAGGGCAAGCCTCAGACAATGCAGGAAAATCCGATCTATTCATCCGTAATACAGGAGGTCGAACTTTTTTTCCGCGAACGGATGGCAAAAGCTGAAGCATTCGGAATCAAAGAGGTTATTTTAGATTGCGGAATCGGATTCGGTAAACGGCTCGAAGACAACTTGTCTCTTATAACCCATCAGCGCCATTTCGTCAGACTGGGTAAAAAACTCCTCGTCGGTGCCAGCCGGAAATCGATGATCGATGCAATTTCGTCCTCTGAGAGCGATGAGCGTTTGGCTGGGACATTGGCAATCCATCTCAAAGCGATAGAGGAGGGGGCTTCCATTATTCGGGTTCATGATGTGAAAGAACATTCACAGGCACTTAAAGTATGGAAAGCACTTAGAGGATGATTATGAGCAACAGTGTCGTTATTATTACCCTTTCGCTTTTGGTATTGCTCTCGCCGTTTTTGTCTCGTATCACGAAAATACCAGTTGTTGTTGTTGAGATTTTACTCGGAAGTTTAGCGGGATATTTCGGCTTTTTGGTTGAAAACGAACTCTTTAAAATTATTGCCAAAGTGGGATTCTTGTATCTGATGTTCTTGGCGGGAATGGAGGTCAACCTCAAAGAGTTCGGATTCGCGAAATCCTCTTTGCTGCGTCGCACGGTAATCTATTTTATGATGCTTTATGCGTGTTCTTTGACTCTATTCGTCTATTTTGATCTTAGTGCCGTCTATTTAGTGGCATTTCCGATTTTTTCGTTGGGGATGCTTATGGCATTGGTCAAAGAATACGGTAAAAATCAGCCGTGGCTTGCACTTGCACTCAATATCGGAATTATCGGCGAGCTGGTCAGCATTATCGCTCTGACTATCCTCAGCGGAGGTTTGGAATACGGGTATAACCGCGAATTTGCCTTTACCCTCGGGGGACTTTTTTTATTTTTGATAGGGTTCGTCCTCTTTTTTCGAGGGATGCGTATATTATTCTGGTGGTATCCCGGACTTAAAACGCTTATTATGCCCCATGATGATAGTAAGGATCAGGATATCCGTTTTTCCATGGCTTTGATGTTTATTATGGTTGCCGTGATGCTTTATCTTAAAATCGATGTCGTTTTGGGGGCGTTTTTGGCGGGGATGTTTATTGCTACCTATTTTAAACACAAAACCGAACTTCCAGAAAAACTCTCCTCATTCGGATTCGGATTTTTAGTACCGATATTTTTCATTCACGTCGGCTCAACACTCTCGCTTGAGGCGTTTGTCGATGTTAAAATTTTAGAACTTGCATTGTTTATCGCAGGAGCGATTATTGGTATCCGCCTACTTAGTTCTTTGGTTGCTTACGGAGGCTATTTGGGATTGAAAAATACGCTTCTTTTTTCTCTGAGTGACTCGATGCCTTTGACATTTACGGTGGCAATCGCCACATTAGGCTATGGTGCTAACGCTATTACACATGATGAATATTATGCATTTATCGTAGCCAGCATGGGAAGCGGGATTTTCTTGATGATTCTGATTAAAGTTTTATACATTTTCTTTAATAAAAAGTAGACGTAATTATCATTAAATTTCAGTAAAAACAAGATACAATCAATAATCAGTGCGATGGTGCTATCAAGGATGAAGCTTAAGGGAGAAGGAGTCACGTGGATTTAACGGTTGTATTAGGAATCTTAGGGGCGATTGCGTCTATCTCTATCGGAGACTTGATGGAGGGCGGGAATCCCGTCCACGTCGTCCACATTACGTCGCTTATTATCATTATGCCGACGACGTTGCTGGCTGCTATGGTAAGTACAGATGCCGAACACGTAAAAGGTGCCTACAAAGCTGTTCCGATCATTTTTAAAAAATCGCAAGTCGATTTGCACGCACGGATCAAGCAGATTATTGAACTTTCGACGATGGCACGGCGTGACGGCCTTCTCTCTCTGGAAGCAAAAGTGGCTCAATTGGACAGTGAGTTTTTAAAACAGGGGCTTAGCATGGCGGTTGACGGCAATGAAGTCGATACGATCGTAGAAACCATGGAACTGGTAATCGAAGAGACGGAACATTATTATCACGGATGTGCCCACTATTGGATTATTGCAGGGGAGACGTCTCCCGTTTTGGGTCTTGTCGGGGCGGTTTTGGGTCTTATTCTTGCGCTTCAAAAACTTGATAATCCCGCAGAAATGGCGGCCGGTATCGCCGGTGCGTTTACGGCGACCGTAACCGGGATTTTCAGTGCATACGTTTTATTCGGACCTATGGGAAATAAATTGGCTAAAAAAGCACATCATATTGTGAAAGAACAAAAATTGATGCTGGAAGGGATTATCGGTATTGTTCACGGTGATAATCCACGTACGCTCGAAGCAAAATTGCTAAATTTCCTTTCCCCTGCGGAAGAGAAGCACAGCCAATTTAATTGATGAAGACTAAATAAATGGCTAAGCATAAATGTAAGAAGTGTCCAGAATGTCCGGCAGGAGAGAAATGGGCTGTTCCGACTGCCGACTTTTTCAGCCTTTTATTGGCTCTTTTTATTGCCCTTTTCGCCATTGCGTCGGTTAACAAAGAAAAAATAAAAGCGGTCAAAGAAGAGTTTGTAAAGATTTATGATTATGCTCCTGCCCCTCAGGAAATTACGCCGGTTGTGGATATGGTAAGTGAGAACAATCCGACCCCTGATGCAACCGCCAATGCAGCGGGGTCAGCCCCTGTCACAGACGGCGGTTCATTATTGGTGGGGGCTCCTCCGACCAAATCTACAGAGGCAGCATCGGAAGCCATCCAGAAAATACAGCAGGATTTAAAAAATGCCTCAATGGGCTCAGGGCCTCTAGATCAGAGTATGGACGGTGTATTATTAAAACTTCCGACTTCTATCCCTTTTAAAGGGGCAAACGCAACGATTGACAATGAAGAGTTGCATCTGTTCTTGCGACGTGTAACCGATATCATCAATACACTTCCACCGACAGTGGATATCTCTATTCGGGGGTATACCGATAATCAGCCGCTCCCTCCCGGAGCAGGATATAAAGACAATATCGAACTCTCCAGTCGAAGAGCTGAGACGGTAATGCGTGAGTTAATCCGAAACGGTGTAGCTCCGGAGCGCCTCTCTACCGCGGGATTCGGTGCAGCCAAGCCGGTTGCCGAAAATACCACAGAAGAGAACCGTGCCAAAAATAGACGGGTAGAATTTTATATGTATGTTTCGAACGACACACCGCTGGATCAGGCAAAACAGAACAATATCCTGGATGCTTTAAGCAAGCTCCAAAAATAAACATTGAGTGAATATTTTTAAAAAATTTACAAAACAAAAGTCGAATAGGATCGATAATTACCGTTTCTATCACACCGGTATTATTGATCACGGCTATACCCCTCAAGGCCTGCGATGGCATTCAAAACAATCCCAAGAGATCCGATTTCATCAGCTGCTGGCACTTTTGCCGTATGATACCCAATCGATTGTCGATGCAGGGTGCGGTTTCGGCGATTTATACGACTACATCCGATTAAACGGGAAATATACTCTGCACTACATCGGATTGGATTCCCTTGATATGATGGTAGAAGAAGCAATCAAACGCACTCAACAAGAGGCAATTTACCGCTGCGATATCTTGAACGATCCCCTCCCTATGGCAGAGTTTTACCTTTGCAGCGGTGCACTGAATATCTTGACGCGAAATGCCGCTTTCCGATTTATTGAACGTTGTTATGACGCTTCATCGCGTGGAATAATTTTTAATTTTTTGGAAGGGGATAAAGATTCTAAAACGTTTAATTATTTGCGAGAAGGCGATATAAAAGCATTGGGGGAGAAGTTGAATGCAAGGGTCGTTATCCGCCGACACTACTACGAGTGCGATTGCACGGCGGCTTTTTATAAATGACCGGGGCATCGGCTTAATAGCCGAATGTCACTTTTAGGGCGAAGAAGAAGAGGGCTGCCATAGCTGCAGCTGCCGGTAATGTAATGACCCACGCCATGGCAATCGGTTTCATTAATTTCCAGTTAGCATCACGATTGAGTACGCCGATACCGATAATAGCACCGACAAGGATATGGGTTGATGAAACAGGAATCCCTAACACGGTTGCCAATAAGATAACCAACGTTGCTCCGAGCTCTGCTGCGAAACCGGTTACCGGGAAGATTTCAGTAATTCGGCTGCCGACAGTGTCAATAACCTCTTTGCCGATGAACCATAATCCGGCTACAAGCGCAATTCCAAAGGTCGCCATTGCGATAAACGGGACAGGGGATTCCGCATTGATTTTACCTGTCGCCAGAATATCGATAATAGCGGCAAACGGCCCGATGGCATTCGCAATATCGTTTGCCCCGTGGCTAAATGCGAATGATGACGCTGTAAGGACTTGGAGCATGCTAAATACCCGCATTGTCGCTTTGTGCGGAGTATCTTTATGCATGACTTTGATGATAGCATAGACGACACCGTACATAAGGGTGGACAACACCGCAAGCAACATATAGATTTGGGCATCGTTGAGACCCAAATTTGCGTGTTTAAGACCTTTAAACAAGAGCATACCGGTAATCATCGCCGTACCGAATGCCGCAACGATCGGCGCATGGGTACGAAGAGCATAGAAAGCGTTTTGTTTTTTCTTGAGACGATTGAGCTCATGCATTTGCTCTTCAAAACGACCTTTCTCTTCAGAGGTTGCGGTCGCTTCATTGTAAGAGGCTTTAAGTGCAGTCACTTGCACTTTGATCTCATCAATATGGGCTTGGACATTATCATTGTAATCAAGAATAAATTTCTTTAAATACCAATATATCCCATACGACGCCATACCGCCTAGAATCGGTGAAACGACCCAGCTGATGGCAATTTTGGTGACTTGATCCCAGTGAACCAGACCGAATACAGATTCTCCCACTTCCATCGTAGCGTATCCAAGGGCGATTGAGCCCCCTAAAATCCCTCCGATAATGGCATGCGTTGTGGAGACAGGATACCCTTTGAATGTCGCATACAACAGCCACGTTCCCGCAGAGAGGAGTGAACCCATCATAACAAATACGAGCAACATTGGATCAAAATCCATTGCCGAAATGTCGACGATCCCTTTACGGATAGTGTTAGTCACTTCGGCACCCGCAAGCATAGCTCCGCCGAGTTCGAAGATTGCGGCAATCATAAGCGCTTGTTTGACGGTGAGGGTTTTTGCCCCTACACTGGTACCGAATGAGTTGGCGACATCGTTACCGCCGATGTTAAACGCCATGAAAATCCCAAAAAGGGTAGCTAAAATGAAAAGAGTGTAGTTGTTTTCGAGATAGTTAAATCCCCACACCATAAATGCGGCGGTCATAAGGACAAAAACAGTGCCGAAAAAGAGATTGTCACGAGAGAACATTGGTACTCCAATAATTACGAATGTATTACGAAACCGTTACTGTTTGGTTACGAAATTATTACAAAATTATGCCCGTTTGTCTCTTTGAAGAGACTTTATCGGGCAAAGAAGAGGTTAGGGGAGTAAAGTAGCTTTGATGATTTTTTGGGTTTGGAGCGGTTTGTCACCGCCGTATTGGCCGTTGGTTTGAACATTATTAAGTTTGTTCAGTGTATCCATTCCCGCTACGACACGCCCGAAGATGGTGTGATAGCCGTTAAGCCACGGGGTCGGTGCGGTTGTGATGAAAAACTGACTTCCGTTGGTTTTTGGACCGGAATTTGCCATAGCCAAGATTCCCGTTTTGTCGAAAACGACTCCCGATTTGAACTCATCTTTAAACGGTTTTTTCCAGATCGACTCGCCTCCGGCACCCGTTCCGGTAGGATCCCCGCCCTGAACCATAAAATTTTTAATGATACGGTGAAACGTTAATCCGTTATAGTAACCGTTTTTGACGTGAGTTGTAAAATTTTCAACCGCTAGAGGGGCAACATCTTCGTAAAGTTCCAAGGTGAGATCCCCTTGTGTCGTTTGGAGAAGAACTTTAGGATGGGAAGCGGCAAAAGATAATGTCGCCGCCAACAAAAGGGTAAGTAATAATCGCATTAAGACTCCTGTGTGCGTGGTGTAAAGGTAAGACAAACCGAATTGATACAATAGCGCAATCCGGTACTTTTAGGGCCGTCGGGGAAAACATGTCCGAGATGTGCGTCACACGCCGCACACAGCACTTCGACACGAATCATACCGTGGCTGATATCCCGTTTCTCTTCGAGTGTTTCAGGGGCAATAGGGCGGTCAAAACTCGGCCATCCGGTACCCGAATCGAATTTTGAGCTGGAATCAAAAAGGGGTGCTCCGCAGCATACGCAGTGATAGACTCCGTCCCCTTTAAAGGAGGCGTATTCTCCGCTAAATGCTCTTTCCGTCCCATGCTCTCTGGCGACGTGGTACGCTTCGCTGGTAAGAAGATTACGCCACTCTTCATCACTTTTTATAATTTTGGCCATTAGTCTCCCCTTTTCGGATTTGAAATAGAGATTATAGTCGCACTTTCTGATGCACGGCTTAGCGCATAGGTGTAATGTTCGCTTTCATCGGATGTAACAAGATAGATATGCGGCATATGAAGTCCATATGCATTTTCAGGCGTTGTGATGATCAGGTCGTCGAGATTTTGATATTGCAGACTGAATTCGGGTGTTAGTAATCGGGCATTGATACGGAAATACTCATCAATAGCCTCTTTATAATCGTTTATTCGTTCATCATCTTGGAGAATAACCATTATTTCTTCGGCATTAATACTCTGCATTCGTACTCGAAGCTCCAGCAATAATGTCAAGAGGGCATTATCAGCGGAAGCGGGAATTTTTGCAAAAGGGATATTTTTTTGATAGTTGTTGTGCAGTATAAGTGTCGAATCGCTAATCGGGATATATTCATTATGAAAAGAGAGGAGCAGCCAACGTTTTTCCCGATGTGCTATCAGCGCATCTAAAAAATCTTTCTCCATAGTATAAGCATCATCACACATAACTACAGAAGCGGACTGAAAACCGGCAAACTCGGTTATATTCTGGGTATATGCAGGAGTAGAAAAAGTTAATGACGCGAGTTCGACTTTGAGTGCACCGTATTCGATTAACGATACCAACTCGTTACGGAGGATTTCACCTCCGATTAGGGTAGGTGTAATGATTAAAATCTTTACATCTGGTTTGTTCAGGAGCAAAAGGAGGGCTTTTCGGATAAGAACCGTACTTTTTCCGCTATGGTATTCGCCAAACAAAGAAGTAACCGTATCCGAATAATCGGTTTCAAGGAATTTCTTTTGTTCGTCCGATAAAAAAGTACCGTTACTCTTTTCCTCTGTAGGAACCAACAGCATATGGGACTGCAGTGAACCCATTATTCTTTGTTTTTGGTAGGGTTCAGACAGCTTTGGTGCCAATGTACAGAGTTTGTGGTGAATCGATTCTTTGGTGGAATCGTTGAATATCAGCCGCTCTTTAGGGAGAAGTTCATGAAATGAAGAATCCAAAGTATCGAATTCATCTTCACTCAGGCGGCTGAGCCAAATAAAACGTTCGCACACGGTCGAATCGAATGAAAGGATGTCTTCAAGTTTATGTCGAATAGCCGCTTCGGTCCTTCCTAAGCGGGTAGAAGGCTCCGCGTCGTTTTTTTGGGATGGCAGTTTAACGGTAGCGCCTTGAAGCGTCTCTGCATCCCATTGTAGTTTTTCTCCGAATAAAAGACCTCGGTAGGGGATAAAGAACAGCAGATCGATTGAAATGTGCGTGTCTTGATAGAAGAGGTTAAAGTTTTCATAAAAATATCCGTTTTCTTCACGAGCGAAAAAGCGGAAAAACTCTTTTTGTTCTGAATCGTC
The DNA here is from genome assembly GCF_000183725.1 of Sulfuricurvum kujiense DSM 16994. Taxonomy (NCBI): domain Bacteria; kingdom Pseudomonadati; phylum Campylobacterota; class Epsilonproteobacteria; order Campylobacterales; family Sulfurimonadaceae; genus Sulfuricurvum; species Sulfuricurvum kujiense. The sequence goes on from NC_014762.1 coordinate 594,364, forward strand.
ATCGCACACGTTTTGAGAAGGAGACTGGGGGGTACTTTTGGAAAAAAAAGAATTGAAGAAAGAAAAAAACACCAATTGCCTCTAATTTAGAAGATTGAAAACATTATTAGGATTAAGCGACAATTATAACAAATATTAATGGAAAAAGAAAATGGAAGAAAAAGAGAATAAGCCGAGGATAAAATCCCCGACGTATTAAGGGGGATTATTTTCCGGCTTCTACGCTGTCTTTAAGACTTTTGCCCGGTTTGAATTTAGGAACCATTTTGTCTTTAGTGCTGTAAGTTTTGCTTGTTCCTGGAACTTTACCACTTTTCCCTTTTTGAAGAGTAGATGTAAAGCTTCCGAATCCTACCAAGGAAACCTCTTCTTTTGCAACGAGCGCTGCAGTTACCGCTTCAGTAAACGCTTTGATAGCTGTTTCAGCTTCAACTTTTGTTTTGTAACTACCGCTTTTTTGGACCAATTCGACGAATTGCGCTTTATTCATTTATTACCCTTAATTTAGATATGCGAATAACACTCAAATCCTCCCTTATACACGAGCAGACAAGGGAAAAAGTGTTTTAGCCGCGAATACTTTAATATCTCTTGCCTTAAATTTTTCTTCTTTTTTGCATTTTATTGAATAGTTTTGTTATTTTGTGGTTTTTAAGGCCGTTTTTTAGCCATTTTTTAGAATGATGAGCAAGCATAAGAGGGGAAACGAATTTTTTCGCATCAAAATTGACAGAGAAATTTTTACTCCAAATCGACCATTTTTGTGCTGAGGAGATCGATAAAAATACCTCTTCTAATCCGATACGTTCTTGTTCGCTCAAACTGCTCATGCTTTGCTCCCTAATTTATTTATTTTTCGTACCACACGTATGATCTCATCGTCTTCAAGCATCCCCAGCATTTCAATAACTGCTTTGGCTGCCTGAGGTTTAGCGTTTCCCAACCGCCAATCTTGATACGTTCGCATAGAAATTCCCAGCTCTGCAGCCATCTCTTTTTGGGATATCTTCTTCCCGTTACGCTCAGCCTCTACGGCATTATGAAGAAGATTAAAAAGATCACTCATTTCCATTGCTCCATTGTAATATCCTTTTCTTAAAATAAACATTAAAACGTATAAAATATACTTAATTAATAGCATAAATAGATATATATAGTGTAATTACTACACTATATTTGTTAAAGCATAAAATATACCAACATTTAAAAGAATTAAAATGTATTAGATATACGGAAAACCGTATTAAAATTTCGTTAAAAATCGTGGAATAAAGAAGCGCAAAAATAAAATTATGGAATTAGAGGGTTGGATCGGGTGTCGGATGGGTCAGAGTAAAAAAAGTGCTGATTGAAAAACGGAGGAGGGGGATTGCCCCCTAGGAGAGAAAATCGGTGTAATCGTATTTAGAGAGGTCGACGTAAAATTCTCCCTCTTTTTGAATGATGCGTACATCACTCCCGTAAGCGAGTTCAAAACGGCGTTTGACGATTTTGCGTTCGTTTGAGCCCATTCCGATAAACTTGAGGTAACGTTTGAGTTCGATGATTCCGTTAGAGAGGGATGAAGCGGCAGTCTGCTCCGGAGTTGACGAGATATCAACATCATGGATACGGTTCTCTTGTGAGAGAAGAAGTTTGGTATTAATCACTTCAAAGAAATTTTTGAGCTGTTCGTCTTTTGCCGCATAGATATCCTCGATCCGTTCACGTTCGGCAATCAGCATTTGCTCTTTGTCATATACAAGCCGGTCAATTTTGGCTTCCAGTTCTTTGATTTTGAGTTTCAGCTGCTGATTCTCTTTTTGATACAAGGCTATAATCATTCCGACCGTTGTTTTTTGCGGTGCGGGCGTGGAAGAGGCGGTTGTTTTTTTTTGGGTAAGTTCTTGCCGTTTATCCTCTTCAAGAGAACTTCTCGGGACAATGATATAAGTTATTCCGCCTTCAATAATATAGTTTAAACGTTTGGTCCGGAGTTTATTTTGGATCATCTCTTTGGACATTTTAAAGGTTTTCGCGTATTCATCAATCGTAAAACGCATACATCCTCCTTCAGGATAGTGTGGATGTTATATTACCCAAAAAACATCCGCATCGATTAATGTTTTTTGGATTGAACTACCCATGAAGGTTGCGGAGGAGGGATAATCCCGCCTTGTCTCATCCATATCAGATAGCCGCTGTGGATAATATTGTGTTTGTCTTGAAATGTATGCAGGGAACTGCGGCGAAACTCGCATTTTTCCAAAAGGGTGTGGTAGTCTTTATGAATGTTTAAAAACTCTTGCAATGAATCATACGCTTTGTCGGAGATGATAACGGTGCTGGCGACAAGATTTTTAATGGCAACATAACGTGCGCACTCGTTTAAACCGTCACCGATAAAATTTTCATGTCCCAAAATGTCTTCAAACTGATGAACGTTACCGGTGTGGACCGCAACACGGATCCCTTTAAAATAGGCGTATTCTTTGGCTATGAAATCTGAAAAATGGATGAATGAAAGCCCAAGTATCGGCCCGAATCCTTGCAGTGAGGGGTGAAGAATACAATAAAAACCGTCTCCGGTAGGGATGATTCCAAGCAACATTTTATCCATCGGTATGGCTGAAGCTTTCAGCATTTTAAATATCATTTTTTTGTAGGTTAAAGAGAGATACGAGATGATTTCAAGCTGTTCGTTCATCGGAAGAAGAGAAAAGTCGATGATATCAACAAGGACGATATCGGTGGAAATTACTTTTTTGCTCATATTTGGGGAAACCTGACAAACTGGAATGGTTTTTATTGTAGTCTAAAATTGCTGAGATAGCCAAACTCTTGAACGGATTGATTTCGCCAATAATCTCAAAGTGTGTTACTATATTGCCAAAAATATTCTAGATAACAGGTTGACTTTATGCAAAAACGAACCAAAATTTTAGCAACCGTTGGTCCCGCTTCTGATAACGTCGAGACTCTCGCGGCTTTAATCACCGCGGGCGTCAATGTTTTTCGTCTTAACTTTTCTCACGGAACCCATGAATACCATGCACAGGTTTTGTCCAATATACGTGCTGCGATGCGCAAAACGGGGCTGATTGTCGGGGTTATGCAAGACATCAGCGGGCCGAAAATCCGTGTCGGAAAATTGAGCGAAGATTTTTGTTTGGAGAGCGGTGACCGGCTGGATTTTTATTATGAGGCATGCATAGGGGAAAAGGTCGCACCGAGCCATTATCGGCTCTCTATTAGTGAAAGCAGTGTTCTTCGCATGTTGAAAGTAGGTGATTTCGTCTATCTGTACGACGGCCTTATCCGTGCCAGTATCGTGGAGATCAATGATGAGTATGTTCAAGCTATGATCGAGAATAAAGGGAAACTTACATCGAATAAAGGGATTAATTTTCCGAATACGCGGCTGGGTATCGATATCCTGACGGAAAAAGACAGACTCGATATCGGATGGGGTGTGGCGAACGGCGTCGATTTTATGGCGATCTCCTTTGTCCAAAATGCGCAAGATATGATTAATGCCCGCGAAGTGGTACATTCATACGGCGGAGAGGTACAGCTCATAGCCAAAATTGAGAAATTTGATGCGGTAGAGAATATTGACGAAATTTTGCGCTACTCGGACGGTCTGATGGTAGCACGCGGCGATTTGGGAATTGAAGTCCCTTATTACCGTGTTCCGACCATACAAAAAATGTTGATCGACAAAGCCAATGCCCATTCCAAACCGGTTATTACGGCAACGCAGATGCTTTTGTCCATGACGGAAAAAGAGTCTGCAACCCGAGCGGAGATCAGCGATGTCGCCAATGCGGTACTCGACGGTACCGATGCCGTGATGCTCTCGGAAGAGAGTGCCGTCGGGCATAATCCGGTGCTTGTCGTGGAAACCATGGTCAATACGATTCAGGCGATTGAGGAAATCTATCCGTATGAGAAATTTGATTTCGGATATGACGATGTGATGGACAGGGTCAATGAATCGGCGGTACGGTTGGGAGATTCATTGAATGCAGAGGGGATTATAGCAATGAGCGCCTCGGGAGCATCGCCTAAAAAGCTTTCCCGCTACCGTCCGAAAATGACGATCTATGCGGCGACGCACGAAGAGAAGGTCGCGCGTCTTTTGACGATCGTATGGGGAGTCGTACCGGCGTATCTGATCAAAAAAGGGCGTATTGAAGATATGCTTACCGATATCATTCAAAGCGGTTTAAAACGGGGTATTATCGATAAAAAGAACACCTATATTTTTACGGCCGGGTATCCGATCGGTACTCCCGGAACAACCAATATTATCCGGATTTTGCGTGAGAACGAGATTACCTTTTTCGGAGAGACAAAGTCTCAGCCGGGCAAAGCAAAAAAAACGGATGAGAATGCAGTTGCGACACTGTTTTAAATTAGTGGACTGAAAATTGCTTTTTACATTGCGAGGGGCAAATGTGTTTGTTTCGTCACTTAAAGTTTGCCCCCCAAAACCTCTCTCCTTTACGCTACAATTACCCTTATGAAAACCGATACGCTATTTACCAAACCTATTTCCAAACAGTTTGAATTTGATGCCGATGTCGCCGCCGTATTTGATGATATGCTGGTCCGTTCCGTCCCTTTTTACAAAGAGTCGCAGGCCCTTACCCGCCGATTTGCGATTAATGCTCTCGGCAAAGGGGGGGTAGTCTATGATCTGGGGTGCTCGACGGCATCGCTGCTGCTGGAAATCGAACGGAGCGTTGAAAGAAATGACGATATCCGGCTGATCGGCATCGATAATTCTCCGGCGATGATCGCACATGCCCGAAAAAAAATAGAGGCATACGGTTCGGGAATTGAACTGTATGAGGGGGATATCCTTCAGTTTCCGTATGAAAAAGCACAGGTTATGATCAGTAATTACACCTTGCAGTTTATCCGCCCGATGGTCCGGGACTCTTTGATCCGTACAATCAGTGACACTCTGAATGAGGGGGGCGTGTTTATTTTCAGCGAAAAAGTGGTGAGCGAAGATCCGAAATTGAATAAAGAGCTGATTGACTGCTATTACGATTTCAAAAAAGTGCAGGGGTACAGCGAATACGAAATTGTTCAAAAACGCGAAGCGCTTGAAAATGTCCTCATCCCCTATACGATGAATGAAAACATTCAAATGGCAAAGAATAACGGGTTCAAAACGTGCGAACTTCTTTTTCGATGGGCGAATTTCGCAACGTTTATCGCCATCAAATAAGGGTTATCGGACACTTCCGTTAGCAGGATTTTCATCAGGTATAAAGAGTATGCTTTTGACATCTGATGTAATTTCTGATTTAATTTCGGAGTAGTCGGCAAGGTTTTTATCGCATCGTTTATGATAATACCCCTGCACGTCATAATACTCTTCACAGTCGTTATAGTAGCGCAGACTAATGCCGCGTTCATTAAAACACCCCGCAAAAAAAATCGGCAGCAAAAATAATAAAGTATATTTTTTCATCCGGATATTGTATCTTATCTGGGTTTAAACCCGTCCTTACTTTTACATAATTCACTTATAAAACACTCCGTGTCGCATTTTGGGTTTTTGGCGGTACAGATGTAGCGCCCGAACAGGACAAGTCCCTGATGAAGCTGATGAAGATTGGTTTTAAACTTTTTCACCAGTGTCTCTTCGGTAGCAACGGCGCTGAGGTCATCACTCAGACCCAAACGGTGGCTAACCCGAAAGACATGGGTATCCACCGCCATCAGATTGGCCTGCGTGTACTCGATGAGAACGACATGAGCCGTTTTTTGTCCGACTCCCGCTAAGGTGACGAGCTCTTTTTCATCCATCGGAATTTCTCCGCCGTATACCTCTATAACCCGTTTTGCCATGGCAATAAGATTAATCGCTTTATTGTTAAAAAAAGAGCAGCTTTGAATCAGCGCTTTGACCTCTTCAATATCGGCATGTGCGAGAGCTTCGGGGGTAGGGTAGGCTTTGAATAATGCCGGTGTGATGAGATTGACCCGTTTGTCGGTGCATTGTGCGGACAGGGCTACGGCTATAACGAGCTCATACGCATTGCTATAGGTCAGCTCCGTGACGGCATCCGAGTACCGTTCCAAGAGGGCGACCTTGATCGCTTCAATCTCTTTCCGAGTCGCTTTTTTCATCTAAATAATCCGTTTTTTGTCCGTATTGTAGCATTTAAAAATGGTTCAGATATATTTTATGTTACAATAAGTGATTTATGGGCAAAAAAGTTATTTAGGGGGAAAAATTGGGAGTACTGGGGTTCATTCAAACTATTTTTGGAAATAACAAACACCATTTTACGGGTGAGAATGATAAAACAGTAAGCAAAGATTTTTTCTATAAGGTGTTGGATACCGATCCCGATCCGCTTTTGTTTTTTAGCAAAGAAAATGGCTGGATAGGGGCAAATAAACCTTTTTTTGATCTGGTTCCCCTCCAAAATATTGAACAGCTGCGGAATAATCACGAGAGTATCCGAGAGCTATTCGACCATGAGGATGAAGAAGTTTTTACCGAATATGACAAAAGCTGGTTGGACTATATCCGAACCCATTGCCCTAGCGGTTACGGACTCGGTATCGTTGACCTTTACGGAAAAATGCATACGATGGTAGCGACCTCGACGCTTATACAAGAAGGCGGTGAAGACTTGTATCTGCTGCGCCTTGAAGATCAAAGTAATCTTATTGACCTAAAAGCCGAAGTGGTTAAAACCGAACAATTAAAAAGCAAATTTCTGGCCAATATCGGGCATGAATTCCGTACGCCGATGAACGGTATTTTAGGTTTTGTCGACCTTCTCTCCAAAACCTCCCCCGATGACACGCAGGCCGAATATATTCATTCCATACAAGGATCAGCCCGAAATTTGATGTCCAATATCGAAAATCTTCTGGATTTGGCACAAATGCAAAACGGCCGTTTGAGTGTCAGCAAAAGCGAATTCAATATTGTTTCCGAAATGGAGGAATTGGCCAGGGGATGCATTTCGAGCGCCGCCGATAAAGGGGTCGGTGTTTTATTTTTTATCGACCCTAAACTTCCTACCTATATCATCGGTGATATTCGTAAAATCAAACAGGTAATCAATAATCTCTATAACAATGCGTTAAAATTTACGCATCAAGGGGGACGTATAACGGTTGAAGTGAAGCTTCTCAAGCGTAATACCTCCGGTACCTGCAACCTCGGTTTTACTGTCAAAGATACGGGTAAAGGGATCAGCAAGTTCGAGCTAAGCAATATTACGCGCCCCTTTGTATCCGGCGATCATGCCGATAACCGTCTGGGGGTGGGGCTCAGCCTTTCTCACGGATTGATTGCTTTGATGGGGGGAGAACTCAAAATCGCCAGTGAAGAGGGAAAGGGATCGTCTTTTAGTTTTTCACTCACTCTGGAAGGTTCTTCCGATCAAGCGATGCAGATGATCAACGGACACAATGCTAAAGTTGTATTGGTTGATGAAAAAAGGGTTGAAGAGGCCAATCATCTGACAAACTATCTTCGCAGCTTCGGAGTCAGTGTGACCAAAGCGCAAATGGTAGACGAGTCGATTTTTGCCGATGCCGAAGTGGTATATTTTCTCGGTTCGCAGGAAAAACATGATTGGGCGATGAGCCTTTCAGACCTAAAACGTACCTGCAAAACGGTGTTACTGCTCGAAGAGAATGAGCATCTTCAGGCAAAAATGCTCCATCTGATAGATACATTTCTCTTAAAACCGTTGCTCCCGACACCATTGTTTGGGCATTTAGCGACGATCTTCGATCTCCCTCCGTCGGTTCCGGCGGATATCCCCTCCATTCAGCACGGAATTACGGCTTTGGTGGTAGAAGACAATTTGATCAATCAGCGTCTTATCCAATTGCTTCTCAAAGAGTACGGAATCTCGGTAGTGACCGTTTCAAATGGGGATGAAGCGGTTGAAATATGCCGTGAGAAAACCTTTGATATCGTTTTTATGGATATTGATATGCCGATAAAAGACGGTATTTTGGCTACCGAGGAGATTAAAGCACAGGAGAGGCCATTTAAAATAGGACATATGCCGATTATTGCGTTGACGGCGTTGGCGATGGAAGGGGACAGGGAATACATTTTAGAGCGCGGGCTTGATGATTACCTTTCAAAACCGCTGACACGCGAAAAACTTGAATATGTACTGCAAAAATATTTGCACGTAAGAGTATAAGGGGCTGGGATGTTTTATACGCAAAATTTTGAAAAAGATTATGGACATTTAATCGGGACCATAACACAGAGTGCCCATCTGCACTTCGATCCTATAATCTATACCGATTTATTCGGAAATTTAGTCGGTTGCAATGAGGCATTGCTCGAACTTTTAAATGTCGGAGGGATAGAGGATATATCCGCACTGGAGCTTTGGTTTGACCCGCAAGGGGTAAATTTGTCGTATCTTCTCTCAAAATCGGGAGATTATCGCGGGAAAATCCGATCAGGGGATATCGAGTATGATGTCGCGGTCAAATCAGAGGTTCTTTTACTCGATAACCAACCGATAATCGGAGTCGTTTTTCGAGACACCTCGATTATCGAACGTGCACGTGCGGCAGAGCGTTATTTCGAACACTTTAAAAATAAATTTTTAACCAATATATCTCATGAATTTCGTACCCCGATGAACGCGATTATCGGATTTACCGATTTGCTGAAGGGTTCTCCTCTGAGTTCGTGGCAGCAAGAGTATGTTCAAATGACCAGCCGAAGTGCTCAGTCGATGATGCGGAATATCGAAAATCTGTTGGAGCTTATGCAGGTTGAAAGCGGCAGTATCCATACCACTTTGGCACTGTTTAATCCGCTTGAGGTGTATGAGAACTTTTCAATGCAGTTTTGCGATCTTGCCCTTTCAAAAGAGATCGGTTTGATGTTTCTAATCGATCCCCATTTGCCTAAAACGATGATCGGAGATCAGGATAAAATTCTCGCCATTATGCGTAATCTCATTCAAAACGGTATCAAGTTTACCGAGGAGGGGGGAAGTGTCCTTGTCGAGATTCTGATCGTCAAAGAAGAGGGGAATTTTGTCGAAGTCGAATATGCGGTAAGCGATACGGGTATCGGTATCGAATCTGAACGGATCAAAACGCTGTTACGCCCTTTCGCTTCGGCTTGGGATAACCAGCGAAAAGGGAAAGACGGTTTAGGTATCGGACTCAGCCTTAGCCATAAATATGTCGATATGATGGATTCGCATTTAATGCTGGCATCCGAGAGCGGAAAAGGGTCTCGTTTCTCTTTTCGGATAACCCATCAGATTAATGAAATCGGTTCATTCGATTTTGTTGAAGGGACTCGGGCCGCAATTTATACCCAAGATCAGCATCTCACCCCTCAAGGGGCATTGCTCCACAAATATTTGGAACTTTTTAATGTTCAGGTAAAAGGGGTTCACGATTTAGTAAATACGACACTGCACGAGAGCGATGTCCTTTTTCTGGATATACCGCATATCGCCAAAGCGCAAATCGATGCATTAAAATCGACCTATTCAAATCTTCAAATCGTCCCGATCATGAAACTCGATTACGGTGAAAAAGCCAATGCGGTTATGGATTCGGTCGCATCCATCGTGACGCTGCCGATTCTGCCGAGCTCGCTTCATAAAACCATGGCGGTTATCTGGAATATGATGCCTAAAGAGTATATTTCGCGTTCTCCTGAAGCTCAGAGTATTCCAAGAGCGGACAACATCAAAATTTTGGTCGCGGAAGATAATCTTATCAACCTCAAATTGCTCGAGACGATTTTGCATCAAGAACATTTCCGCGTAGTTGCGGTAGAAAACGGTCAAAAAGCGGTGGACGCCTATTTGAAAGAACATTTCGATTTGGTGTTGATGGATATCGATATGCCGGTTATGGACGGGTTAACGGCCAACAGACTGATCAAAGAGATTGATAAGCGTGACGGCAGAGGATTTGTCCCTGTAATCGCATTAACGGCGCACGCATTGATCGGAGACCGCGAACGGATCGTGGCTGCGGGGTTGGATGCCCATTTGGCAAAACCGATCGATAAACATTTTCTAATACAAACGATGGACCGATATTTAAAAATCGCACAGCAAAAACGGCAAAATAATACCGTTTAATTTTGATTGTTTTTTGCATACTATACTGACAAATGTATTATAATGCCGAAATCAAATTCCCCTTTCAGTAGAGGGGAAACACAAGGATAACAATGAAGCGATATTATACCGCTTGGATTTTGGGTTTATTGTTGAGTGCAAGCTCCGCATCTGCGGCTGTTTTGGCGACGGTTAACGGAGATGAGATTACTTCGGACGAAGTCAATAAAGTATTGATGGAGGGGACACAGGGGCGTTTTGATTCTCTTCCGGCCGATAAACAAAACGAGTTGCGTCAGCGGATTATCGAAGGGATGATCGCTCAAGAACTGGTTTATGATGATGCTCAAAAAATCGGTGTTTTGGATTCTAAAGAGTACAAACAAGAACTTGAAGCATTGGTGAACCGTCTAAAAGTTCAGTTGGCGGCAAAAGTATGGGAGCAACAACAATTTGAAGCGATCAAAGTCGATGCCAAAGAGGTAAAAGCTTATTTCGATGCGAATCCGGAAGAGTTCGTCGATAAAGAGAAAATTCACGCACGCCACATTTTGGTTAAAACGGAAGGCGAAGCACAATCAATTATCAAAAGTATGAAGGGACTTAGCGGCGATAAGCTCAGAAACGAGTTTATCGCGCAAGCGAAATCAAAATCGACCGGTCCTAGTGCGGCAAAAGGGGGAGACCTCGGATATTTCCCGCGCGGGCAGATGGTACCTTCGTTTAACGATGCCGCATTCGCCATGAAAGAGGGGGCGATCTCTTCGACTCCGGTACAAAGCCAATTCGGATATCATGTCATCTATATCGAAGATAAAAAACCGGCTAAAAAGCTTGGATTCGATGAGGTTAAAAATTTCATCGAGCAACGTTTAAAAATGGATAAATTCAAAGCAACCATGGAGAAAAAAATGTCAGATCTCCGTGCTAAAGCAAAAATCATCTATACTAAATAACCAATTCCTTTTCCCTATCTATCCCGCATTTCGCGGGATTATCTCCACCTGCTTTTCCTACTCTAATCGTTAAATAAAGTCAGTAATCTGTTTTGTTTTCACCGTCAATCAGTGTTTAAAACCATGCCGTGAATATAATTATCTATATAATAGTTATTATAATAACTATTTAAGGCTGCCTGCTCTACAATCTCGAAAATCTTTCAAAGGAGCACTATGGGGTTTGAATCTGACAAGTCGATAGGATTTCTTATCGCTAAAGCACGCAATACCCTGAAGAATGAATTCGAAAAAGAGTTGAAACCGTATTCGCTTTCATATGCTCATCGGGTTATTTTAATCCGGCTGAGTGAAAAAGAGGGATTGACACAAAAAGAGTTGGCGCAAGACACCTATTTCGAGCAATCAAATTTAACATTGATGCTCAATAGGCTTGAGCTGAAAGGGTTGGTCAAGCGTTCCGCAAAAGAGAACGATCGCAGGGCCTATATCGTTACGATCACGCCTGCGGGGAAGAGGCTTCGGGAAACACTTGTCCAGATGGGTGAAGATGTAATGGATAGGGCACTGAGGGGGTTAAGCGGTGAGCAAAAAGAGGCATTGTCTTATATGCTCCAGATTATCTATGAGAATTTGAAAACCAGCACGTCTCATGGTTAAATTTTAATGAATGTACAGGAGAAATAGAATTATGAAAAAGTTATCTACAGTTATGGTTTGTCTCGTTATGGCCGGAGGTATGTCATCGTGTTTTGCCGATGCTTATCAAGAGGGTGAAAACGCCTTAAAAAACAATGTCTATTCTGACGCGGCGGCTTTATTTGAAAAAGCGTGCAACAGCGGAAATGCTCAAGGGTGTTTCCAACTCGGCGCTCTTTATGAAAAAGGGGACGGAGTCGTGCAAAACAAGTATAAAGCGGTTGTACTCTATGCACAAGCCTGTAACGGCGGTGAATCGCACGGTTGCAGCAATATGGCTATGACATACGATACGCCTTGATCCATTTTCCGGTGAGTAAAAATAAATCTAAAGTGTTCATCATGCAACCGAAAATATTGATCACAGCCTGCCTCTCTTTGTTATTGCTGAGCGGCTGTGTCCCTAAGATGGATAAAGCCGTTCCGCTCTCTGATATGACTATCAATGCTGATCTGGAGAAAATGAGCAGAGACTTTGACGATGAGAGACTCGTACGCGACTGGTGGAAAATGTACGGCGATGAGCAGCTCAATGGTATCATAGAAGAGGCTCTTGCCAAAGCACCGAGCATACAAAGCCTCGAAGCGAAATTTGCACAAGCCAATACCATCATCCAATCGGTTGAATCACGAAATCTGCCGCATCTTTCCGCAAATGCCAGTGTTATCCGTGAACGCTTCAGTGAAAATCATATCTTTCCGCCGCCCTTGGGCGGCGGTACGTATACGCAATATCAGCCTGAATTGATGCTGGAGTATGATTTCGATTTTTGGAATGAGCGCAGTTCACACATTTCTGCCGCAAAAAATACCGCTTTGGCGCAAAGAGCGACCATTGAAGCATCCAAAATTGCGCTGAGCAGTGCGTTATGCGAGACCTATATCGCATGGCATTACGAGGAACAGAAGCTGAGTATATTAAATGCGTTGGATCGGACAACACGCGAAGAGCTTAAGATTGTGGAAAAACAATACGCTTTGGGGCTGATTGACGCGATAGCCCTGAACGATAAAAAAAGTGCACAAATGCAGATTGCCCAACGGATGGAGGAACTGAAACGTTCCATTGAAGGGAAAAAAGAGGCCATATGTGTTTTGGGTGGATTTCTCCCCTCATACGCAGAGACCCTCAGAACTCCGACTATCAAGCATGGATTCAACCTCCCTTTACCTAAAGAGGTGATGCTCAATCTTGTCGCGCATCGCTCTGACGTCGCAATAGCGAAATACACGGCACTCAGCAAAAGCTATACGATTGAGCAGACAAAAGCACAGTTTTATCCGAATATCAGCCTTTCAGGACTTATCGGATTTACGTCGTTTAACTGGTCAAAATTGATGGATCATTCGTCGTACTCTCCATCGGCAGGGATCGCGGTGTCTCTTCCCCTTTTGGATTGGGGGATGCGAAAAGCAAACCTGCAAAACAGTGTCAGCGATTACAACGCTTCCGTGTATGAATACAATCAGGCCGTCATCAAAGCGGCTAATGAAGTCGTTGTATTGTTGAAACAAACGAAGCTGATCCAATCGCAACTGCAGTTACATGATCGTGAAATGAATGCAAAAAAAGGGAATGAAACCATTGAGTGTAAAAAACTTTTCCTAGGATTGAGTGACAAGTTACCCTATCTTTCGGCTAAAAAAACAGTCTATGAAGGGGAAATGGATACCCTCTCTTTGAATGAAACAAAGTCGTTGATTCAAATTAATCTGATCAAGGCATTGGGCGGCGGTTACGTCCTGAAAGAAGATAAAAATGCAAGTCGATAGTGCATTTATTAGCACATTTAAAAGTTTTCCATGGCAGCGGACGCTGTACGAATGGCTTACGATCGATGCTCCGGTTGTCATCTATATGGCAAAAGTGATCATGGCGGCATTATTGGCGTTATGGATATCCATGAAGCTGAATCTGCCTGATCCGAGAACGGCGATTTTTACGGTATTTATCGTCATGCAGCCTCAAAGCGGCCTGGTCTTTTCCAAAAGCTATTATCGTGTTTTGGGGACGATTGCGGGTGTAGGAATGTCATTGGTGATCATGGGGATGTTTTCCCAGGATCCGGTATGGTTTATCTCCTTTGTCGCCCTTTGGATCGGATTGACAACGGCGGCGGGATTCAAATACCGCAATTTTCAATCCTACGGATTCGTTTTGGCCGGATATACGATGTGTATCGTTGCTTTGCCGGTGATCGAGACCCCGCTGGAAATATTTGATATTGCGGTATCGCGCTTTTCCGAAGTGGTCGTCGGGATTATGAGTGCCACCGTAATCAGTGACGTCGTTTTTCCCCGTCGGTTATTGGATTCGCTGATTTCCAGCGAGCAGGAACGTTTTCAAAATGTCCTCTCGACCCTCTCCGATCCGGAATCGGTATTTGCGGCATTTGATGAAAAAAATCCGGCAGTGACACGGTTTTCCAGCGGGGTGGTCGGATTGAACGCCGTTCGTATCAACAGCAGTTTTGAAAGCAAAAGTGATCAGAAAGAGCGACAGCATTACGGCCATCTCAACCATGAGTATATGAATCTTTCCACGACGTTCCGCTCATTGAAAAGTATCGTCGCCTCCATCAAAGAGAGCGAAAAAACAGAGTTATTGGAAGCATTGGAACATCTCTATGAACCTATTTCGGCAGCATTAAAAAACCGTCCGAATACCGTAGTGACTCCTGAGGATTTGAGTCGGGTATTGACGGAACTGTTTGAAGCCAAAGCCGGCGTGAAAAAGCAATATGAGCTGGAAAAAATTATGTTTGAAGGAGAAGATAAGTTTACCTCCGGCGCTTATCTGATTAGCCGGCTATTAAATGAACTTTATAATCACTGTGCAACCTATCTTTCGCTTTTGAAACACCGTTTATCGGGAAATGCAACTCGGGAGCTTAGCCGGACGGTTCGGTTTTCAACCCACACGGATAATGTACTGGTAGGGCTTGCGGCTTTGCGCGGAAGCGGCGTATTGCTTTTGACGATGATGTTTTGGATTTGGACCGCATGGCCCTTTGCAACACTGAGTATTACTATGGCGGTGGTCATCGGATTGTTGCTGGGGACGATGCCCAGCCCTCTGGACGGGGTAAAAGATTTTTTTAAAGGGGCCGTTGTCGCACTTGTATTTGCGGGGGTGTATGATTTTTTCATTATTCCAGCCTATACATCGGATCTTTTGACTCTGGGACTGCTGCTTTCTCCAACGCTGGCTTTTATCGGGTGGATGACGACGAGGCCGAAACTGCCCGTATTTACATTCGGATTCGTCTTTATGTTTATGAGCCAATGTGCGCTGGATACGTATTACAAAATAGAACCGACCAAATTTTTGGAAAGCTCTCTGGCCGCTTTAATCGGAATAGTGTTCGGCGGACTGGCCTATATTGTTGTTAATTTTTGGTCGTGTTCTCTGACACAGCGGCGCGTTGCCAAGATTTTGCGCCGTCAAATCGTACGTCTGTGTGTCGGAGCTTTGAATGTAGAGCGCAGTGCGCTCGAGAGTACGGGGCGTGATCTTGTTCAGCAGTTTTCTACGCAGGGGAGGCTGAATATGCGCTCCAGCCGCCTCGTTTACGAATGGCTCCTTACGACACTTGAAATCGGACGGGCGATTTTAGCTATTCGGCGAAGTATCCAGCGTCTTTATGCCCACAATCGCCATCCCCGTATTTCCGATGCGTTGGAATCGATTAAAAGCTATTTTGAGGGACCGACCGATGTGCGTAGAGAATTTCTGTTGAGAGAATTAAAAGAGACGATAGCGATACTTCGCAGTTCTGATCGACCCAATGAAAAAGTGCAGTTTAAACGGTTCGAGAGTTTAATCACCGAGTTGGCTCTGATACGTACGGTACTGCTTCATTCGACAACTTTTCCGCTTGCAAAGGAGGATTCATGCCGTTAGATATAACATTGTTCGGTATTCAGATGCCGACCTTGCTGCCGATTTTCGTTGCTGCGGCCGTTGTTCAGATTCTGCTGGATCGTGTGATGTCGGACGGCGGTTTGTACAATCATGTCTGGCACCCCGGACTGTTTCGCACGGCAGTGTTCGTTTGTCTGTTCTGTACACCGTGTTTACTGATTTATCGTTAAGGATTTGAAATGAATAAAAATAAGTTTTCGAAGCTTTTACGCTTTGTTATTACCTTTTCCGTCGTATCTCTGGCGGTATTCTTGGGAATCTTGTTATGGGATAACTATATGAACAGCGCATGGACGCGCGACGGCCGTGTGCGTGCCGATGTCGTGATGGTCGCGCCGGATGTCGGGGGATTGGTAAGCCGTGTCGCCGTCATCGATAATCAGTTCGTCCGTAAAGGTGACCTTTTATATCAAATTGATGACGTCCGTTTTCATCATGCGCTAACTGCGGCAGAGGCGATCGCACAAACACGAAAAGCCGAATATGAGATGAAAAAGCACCAATCCGCACGTCGAAGCGCGGCAGACAATGAGACAGTATCGGCGGAGAACCGTGACGATGCTCTTTATGATGCAGAGGTCGCCCGTGCAAAATACGAAGAGGCGATAGCTCTGGTAGAGACGGAAAAACTCAATGTCGAACGCTCGGCTGTGCGTGCACCGTGTGACGGATGGGTCTCCAATCTGCTTCTGCGCAAGGGGGATTACGTTCAGGCCGGAGAAAAGCGTATGGCAATGATCACCCAAGGTTCTTTTTGGGTTTACGGCTATTTTGAAGAGCATAAGCTCTCGTTGATCCATGTCGGGGACAAAGCCGAAATGAAAATGCTGGGGACAAAATTTGTGGTGAAAGGGCATGTAGAGAGTATCGCCAGAGGGATTAGCGACCGGGATAACACTACCGACGGACGGTTGTTGGCCAACGTCAATCCGATTTTTACTTGGGTTCGTCTGGCTCAGCGTATTCCGGTACGTATCCATATCGACAAGATTCCTAATGGGATGGAACTCTCAGCCGGGATGACCTGCTCGGTGAGTATTTTCCCGAATAAATCAGGACACTGAAGAACCTTTAAAGGGTAAAGGATTGTTATGAAGCGATATTATGCCGCTTGGATTATGGGTCTATTGTTGGGTTCAATCTCAGCATCAGCCGCCGTTTTAGCAACGGTTAACGGAGACGAGATAACTTCGGATGAGGTTAATAAAGTATTGATAGAAGGGACACAGGGGAGGCTTGATTCTCTTAGTCCCGATAAACAAAATGAATTGCGCCATCGTATTATCGAAGGGATGATTGTTCAAAATCTGATTTATGATGATGCACAAAAAACGGGAATATTGGATTCAAAAGAGTATAAACAAGAACTTGAAACGACAATAGATCGTTTAAAAGTACAGCTTGCGGCAAAAGTGTGGGAACAAGAGCAGTTTGATGCGATCAAAGTGGACGCAAAAGAGGTAAAAGCCTACTTTGATACGAATCCGAATGAATTTATCGACAAAGAAAAAATTCATGCACGCCATATTTTGGTACGAAGTAAAACCCAGGCGCAATCGATTATTGCCAGTATGAAAACGCTCAGCGGGGATCGGCTTAAAAAAGAGTTCATGGCTCAAGCCAAGTTGTTTTCGATCGGTCCCAGTGCCGCAAGAGGAGGGGATCTCGGATATTTTCCGCGCGGACAGATGGTAGCCTCATTTAACGATGCCGCGTTTGCTCTGAAAACAGGGACGGTATCTTCGATTCCGGTACAAAGTCAGTTCGGATATCATGTCATCTACGTCGAAGATAGAAAACCGGCTAAAAAAATGGGGTTTGATGCGGTGAAAAGCTTTATAGAACAGCGGTTGAAAATGGATAAATTTAAAGAGACGATGGAGAAAAAAATGGCGGCGCTCCATGAAAAAGCGAAAATCACCTATTCAAAATAATGATTTTATCCTGAAGGAAGGGGATTTCTCCCCTTAGCGTTTTAGTTTCTATTTATGGCGTTCAAATCGTCAAAGGCTGATTTTACCCGTGCAATCAATGTCTCTTGACCGCTGCGGAGCCATTTGCGCGGGTCATAATATTTTTTGTTCGGTTTATCATCGCCCTCAGGATTTCCGATTTGTCCTTGGAGGTAAGCTTTGTATTTTTCATAATAGTCTTTTACCCCTTCCCAGGTTGCCCACTGGGTATCGGTATCGATGTTCATTTTGATGACGCCGTAGCTGATCGCTTCGCGGATCTCTGCGTGAGTAGATCCTGAACCGCCGTGGAAAACGAAGTTGACCGGTTTATCTGAAGCGGTTTGGAATTTTTCTTTGATGTATTTTTGGGAGTTATTGAGGATGATCGGGGTGAGGACGACGTTACCCGGCTTGTAGACGCCGTGGACATTTCCGAACGATGCGGCGATAGTGAAACGCTCACTTACCGCGCTGAGTCTCTCATACGCATAGGCGACGTCTTCAGGCTGTGTGTAGAGAAGGGCGTTATCGATACTGCTGTTATCGACACCGTCTTCTTCTCCTCCGGTAACACCGAGTTCGATCTCTAAGGTCATACCGATTTTATCCATCCGCTTCATGTAAAGGGCACAGGTTGCGACATTCTCTTCGAGTGACTCTTCGGAAAGATCGAGCATGTGAGAACTGAAAAGAGGTTTGCCGTACTGAGCGAAGTGTTTTTCCCCCGCATCGAGAAGGGCATCGATCCACGGAAGAAGTTTGCGTGCGGCATGATCCGTATGGAGGATGACCGGGATGCCGTAGGCTTCGGCCATCATATGAACGTGCATTGCTCCGCTGATCGCTCCGGCGATTGCCGCTTTTTCATCCGCGTTGCTGAGCCCTTTTCCGGCGAAATAGCTTGCCCCGCCGTTGGAGAACTGGATAATGACGGGAGAATTGACCAGTTTGGCAGCTTCGAGGACACCGTTGATCGAATCGGTGTTGACTACGTTGACCGCAGGAAGGGCAAAACCTTCAGCTTTTGCGATTTCAAAGAGTTTTTGAACATCATCTCCGAAAATCACTCCCGGTTTTATCACATCTAAGATTTTTACAGACATCACTTTTACCCCACTGTTAAAATAGACGATATTATAGCCTTAGAGGAATAATGTTAGAATTAAAAAAAATGGAGACAGTTTTGATGCGTATCGGCGTTTTGATCGGGATCGGTTACGGAGTGCTTTTGGCCGCGCCTGCTCCGCTGATATTCGACACCCTTGCCGCACCGCTCCAAAAAAGTACCGCATCGATTGAGAAATTGAGTCAGAAACCGGTTATGGAGCCTAATAAAAATTTATTGTACGGTTTTTTGAACGGAGTTGAATCAACGCTCAGTACAGGGCGTAAACTTACCGCTGCCAAAGAGGTGGACAAAGAGCTGTTAAGGGCCTATCTCAAAGATCTGAGGGAACTTTCAAAGACCAAAGAGTCCATCGATATGCTTTATCGCAAGTCGTTAAATACCGCAATGTCGCAGAGTGATAAAAAAGGGTTCGAGGATTTGGTTTCCGTCCCGCTGGAGCCGATCCATCATCCCCGAATCCGTTCCGAAGTTATTGCGTTTTACCAAAAAAATTATCCGAACCATTCCATCAAAAGCGTTGAAGCGTTATGCGATGAACAGGAACTGGAGGAAAAAAGCATCCAGTTCGCGATTGAACAGGAGCAGGCTTATGAAGAACATTTGCGGATTTTAAAACGCTCGGAAGTCTCCGGAGTCAAAAAAACGGCCCAAATCGGTTCCCGCAACAGCGTCATTTTGAGTGCGGAGTCCAATGGTGCCGGAGGGTATGAATTTGAGGCTGAAAATCTAAATCCCTATACAGTTACGCTGAACATCGATTTTGAGTCGCTTGTAAATTTAAAGCCCTCTGCCAATGTTCCTCTTTTTATTGAAATACCGGGAAGAAGCAAAAAGAGAGTCTTGGAACTCTCCCGTATTGCATCGGCGGAGTCCATAAATTATCGCTCTTCGTACGGTTGGGTCAGAGGATCGGCATTTGCGATCCATCAAGACAGCTATCTGTATAAACTCCCATTTCTGAAAGGAAGCGAGGTGTATGTTTCCCAAGGATACAACGGAGAATCGACACATAAAGGGCTCTCGGCTTATGCCGTTGATTTCCCCGTCCCGGTCGGCACGCCGATTTATGCGGCGCGTGAAGGAATTGTCGTTGGGTCGGAGGGGCGAAATAATATCGGGGGGGCAAATCCGGGATATCGGCAATACGCAAATTACGTGATCATTGAACACAGTGACGGGACCATGGGTAATTATTACCATTTGAAGCAGGGGGGAAATGTCGCCGTTATCGGTCAAAAAGTGGCAAAAGGGGAACTTATCGGTTATTCGGGAAATACGGGATACAGCAGCGGTCCGCATCTTCATTTCAGTGTCAGCAAAGTGGATCCGGTTTCGATGCGCCGACCGATGAATTTGCCGATAAAAATGGAAACGGCTGACAAAATTGTAAGTCTTCCTCATAGAGGAGATCGATATACGGTACAATAGTTGCTTTAATATTTCTAGATTATATAACAAAGGCCGTTAGAATGTTTAATACCGTCAAATCAAAAATCATTTTTACGACATTGCTTTTCAGCTTTTTGGGATTGGGTACCATCTACTGGTATTTGACCACAACGTTTCATGATTTTTCGAATGAAACGGCCAAACGTTCTTTGAATATGCTGAGTGAATCTATTTTTCAAACCTTATCTGGGAGTATGCTCGCAGGTGATCCGGCTGTTGTAAATGAGGCGATCAAGCATGCTCAGGAAATTGACGGTATTGAAAATCTCAAAGTTCAAAAGTCGCAGCAGGTGATCGATTTATTCGGTTTGGATGAGAAATTCAGTGATGAACCGATGGTTCAGGAAGTCTTTAAAACGAAAAAACCCCAAGTGATTGAAAGCACGAACGGCACCCATACTATCCGGCTCCTTCAGCCTCTTATAGCGGAAGATCGATGTATCGCCTGCCACACCAATATCCAAGTCGGTGAAGCGATCGGCGTTATGGATCTGATCATTTCATTGGAAAAAAATGATGCTGAAATCAACAAAACCCAGACGATTTTATTAATCGCGTTAAGTGTCGTTGTTATTATTTTTGTCTCTGTCCTCAATATTTTCTTCGGAAAAGAGGTATTAACACCTCTAGAAGGGCTGCGCCAGCGTATCGGCGCTTTGGTCAGCGGGGACAAAGATTTGACCAAGCGTCTGGATGCGACGAAAAAAGACGAATTCTCCGATGCGGCATTGGCAGTGAATAATTTTGTTGCGATGGTGCAGGAAACGGTCAACGAAGTCAAAGACCTAGGACGTCAAAATTCGATGATTGCCACCACTATTACCGAAGCGACACGCACGATTTCAGACGGTGTAGATCAAGAACGCCATATTGTTGAAGCGACAACCCAAAAAAGTCATTCGATTAAAGATATCCTCTCCGGCGCGATTGCGGTATCAGAAGAGACACAGCGCAATGTGGCTAATGCCAACGGGGAGCTGTTGACTGCGAAAGATGCGCTATCCAAATTGGTTGGAGAAGTAGAGGGGTATATTGAAACGGAACACGAAATGTCTGCTCAGCTCCTCTCTTTACGGCATGATGCGGATCAGGTTAAAAATGTGTTGGGAGTAATTAAAGACATTGCCGATCAAACCAATCTTTTAGCCCTCAATGCGGCCATAGAAGCGGCACGTGCCGGCGAACACGGGCGCGGATTTGCCGTTGTAGCCGATGAGGTACGCAAGCTTGCCGAACGAACCCAAAAAAGTTTGACCGAAATTGAAATCAGTGTCGGTACGATTGTTCAATCGATTAACGATGTCAGCGATAAAATGGGCGAGAATGCCAGAAATATGAATGATCTGACGACAATTTCAAATGAAGTTGAGGAAAAAATATCCTCTACTTCTTTGGAAATGGAACGTTCTGTCACGGTTGCGGAACGCTCCTATAACGATTCGGTAGAAGTGGTGGGACATATCGAGTGGATTATTGATAAAATTTCGGAAATCAATACCGTTTCCGAAGGAAATCAAAAAAGTGTCGATCAGATTCAAAATGATTCTGCACAGCTGATGCACGTTGCTCAATCACTTTCTGCCCGTATTAACGAGTTTAAGAGCTAAAAATCCCCAGCCATAGGGCATTTTTCGATGTTGAAAGTACCCTGTGCGGGGTATGCTTCGGGATAAAGCAGTAGTCACCGTTTTTTAAGTCGAAAGTTTGATTGTCTATTTCGAGCTTCGCTTCTCCGCTCAGGAGCAACACCCACTCATCCTGCTCTTGATTGTAGTGTTCGCCGGGATCTTTCAGCCATGAACGGATGGATTCGATTTTTAGGGAATCATTTTGAAACAGGGTTGAAAAAAGTTCCGAATTTTCATTAGGTTCTTCTTTTAAATAGAGGTTTTGAACATGAGTCAAGAAGCACTCCTAAGTTAATGCGTGATATTATTGCGTCATTATAATCCAACAGTAGAGAATTTATGAAAAACATTATTCTGATCGGTTTTATGGGAGTCGGAAAAGGCTCAGTCGCACGTGAAATAGTAAAACTCTCCGATTTGGTTGCTTTGGATACGGATGATATTATTGAAAGCATGGAAAATCGCACGATCAAAAAGATTTTTGCACAAGAGGGAGAAGAATATTTTCGTGCCTTGGAACGTAAAGTCGCACTCTGGCTTCAAAAAGAGGTAAAAGGGACCCTTATCTCAACCGGAGGGGGATTTTTTAAAGTTCCGAATCTTTCTAAAATCGGTACGGTTGTTTATTTGTCAGCCCCGTTTGAAACCATTTATAATAGAATATTAGCCCATCCGAATGCCGAAAAAAAACTTCGTAAACGTCCTTTGTTTCAAGATATTGAAAAAGCGCGAAAGCTGTATGATGAACGCTCAGTCCTTTACAAAAAAGCGGCTGATATTGTTATTGATGTCAGTGACAAAGATATTCCCGAAGTAGCCAAAGAGATACTTAAAAAGGCCAAATAGCATGAAAAAAATTATTTTTACCCTTTTAGTTTTGACGTTTTCACTCTTCGGAGCGGACATCAAATGGGAAAAGGATATCGTCTCTGCCGTTGATCGAGCCGCGAAAGAGAAAAAGCCGCTTATGGTGTTAGTGACGAAAAACGGCTGTCGATGGTGTGAAGTTTTAAAAGAAAAAACGTTGAAGACACCTAAAGTCGTTTCGATCGTCAATCATGATTTTGTCGCATACGAGGGAGTCGTCGACGAGGGGACGGTTCCGCCGTCTTTGATGACGCAGGGAACTCCGGCAACATGGTTTATCAAAGGGAAATCGCCGATGTTTGAACCGATTATGGGGGCGGTAGAGAGTGAAGACTTTCTAAAAGCGCTTGATATCGTCAAGCAAGAGTATAAAAAAAGTGCGACGCAAAAGTAAAAAGGACAATCAATGACCCTGATTAATACAAATGAACCCAACTTTAAATCTGTTTTTGACGAGCTGCTGGGGCGCGGCAAAATGGACATGGAACACGTCTCCTCTATCGTCAAAGGGCTGATTGATGAGATTCGTTCAGACGGAGATTCCGCCTTGATGACCCATATTGCGAAATTTGACCGATGGAGTCCGTCAAACGGTGCAGAGCTGCGTATTGACGCTGCAGACATGAAACGCGCATACGAGGCATTGGATCCGACACTCAAAGCCTCTTTGCATTTAGCGTATGACCGTATTCGCACGTATCATGAAAAACAGCTTCCGAAAAGTTGGTTCGATACCGAAGCCAACGGAACGATATTGGGGCAAAAAGTCACTCCGGTCGATCGTGCCGGCCTTTATATCCCCGGAGGGAAAGCGGCATATCCGAGTTCATTGCTGATGAATGTTATTCCTGCCCAAGTAGCGGGTGTTGAACACATCGTCGTAACGACACCGACTCCGGATAATGAACCCAACGAGCTTTTATTGGCGGCGTGCCATTTGTGCGGTGTTACCGAAGTGTTCAAGGTGGGCGGAGCGAGCGCGATTGCAGCCATGGCATACGGTACGGAAACGATTCCGAAAGTCGATGTCATTACCGGACCGGGTAATATTTTCGTGGCAACGGCGAAAAAAATGGTATTCGGAGAGGTCAATATCGATATGATCGCCGGACCCAGCGAAATCGGTGTATTAGCAGACGATTCGGCTAATCCGTCCCATATTGCCATTGATTTGCTTTCTCAGGCTGAACACGATGAGATGGCAAGCTCTATCTTGATCACGCCGTCTCAAAAATTTGCGGAAGCGTGTGCGGCAGAGGTTGAAGTCTGGCTCAAAAAACTTCCGAGAGAAGAGATCGCCCGCAAATCGATCGACGAGCGTGCCGCTATCATCGTGACGTCGTCGATGGAAGAAGCGGTAAAATTTATGAACGAGATTGCACCGGAGCATTTGGAAGTAGCGACTGATAACCCTTTCGCATTGCTCCCCTCTATCAAACATGCCGGAGCGATTTTCTTGGGTCACTATACTCCTGAAGCGATCGGTGACTATGTTGCAGGACCGAATCATACTCTTCCGACCGGAGGGACGGCGAAGTTCTATTCTCCGCTCGGTGTTGAGAACTTTATGAAAAAATCTTCGATTATTTCCTTTTCCCGCCAAGCGATCAACGAAATCGGCGAAGCGTGTGCACTTATCGCACATACCGAAGGTCTTGGTGCTCACGAAGCCTCTGTCCGCTGTCGATTAGACGTCTAAATATTAACCTTTATAAAACTCTCTAATAATGAGAGTTTATTTTTACAAACGGTAACATATCAAAAAGTTATAGCAAAATTGATTTTACATTTAGGATCGGTTTACACAAATTTAGCTATTATCGATCCAGCAGTAATGCCGTTTAATGCCTGTAATCACGGCATCAAATAAAGATTATTCATGTGACTTATGACATGAATGGCAGCAACGTGAATCAGGAATAAGGAGAATATATGCAGTTAGGTTTCTTGGTAGACCTTCGCCTATGTATGGGGTGTAAGGGCTGTGAGATTGCGTGTAAAGTGGAAAATGAAGTTCCCCTTTCTACATGGCGTCTACGTGTCAAATATGTCGATGTGGGGACATTTCCCGAAACGAAACGGACGTTTACACCGCTTCGCTGTAACCACTGCGCCAATGCGCCGTGTGAGCGAATTTGTCCGGTAAGTGCACTTCACTACATCGAAAATGGAATCGTTAATATCGATAAAGAGCGCTGTATCGGGTGTGCCGGGTGTGTTATGGCGTGTCCGTACGGTGCGATCTATATCGATCCGCAAACACAAACGGCCGATAAATGTACCTATTGTGCACACCGTGTTGCAAGTGCTATGATGCCATCATGTGTCGTAGCATGTCCGGTAGAGGCAAATATCTTCGGTGACTTGGATGATCCGATGTCGAATATCAGTAAATATATTCAGTCCCATCAAGGGAACGTTCAAGTACGCAAACCGGAAAAAGGGACTGATCCACACCACTTCTACGTAGGCGGCGGCAATGTAACACTTAATCCGTTGGCATCGTTCCGCGGTGAAGGCCACAACCTTTTCAATAATCTTAAACATCTCCCGATTGGAGGGCACTGATGGTACACGAAACAATAGCGGCAACAAACGCGGTTGTAACTCTTGACGTTGCTCTTCCGGGAATCGTATGGGGTTGGATCATAACGATGAATATGTGGGCGAAAAGTATCGGTACCGGTATTATTTTCCTCGGCTTTTTCTTGTTGAAAAAATATCCGGAGCAAACAGGATTTATCCGTTTCCCGATAGCGGCAATTTCGATTGTATTTATTCATATTTTCTTATTTTTTACCGTTATCGATTTACATCAAATGTTCCGTTTTTGGCACATTTTCTTTTATCCTCATCTGACATCGGCGATTACGATCGGTGCATGGATGGCGACAGGATTTGTCGGATTGCTGTTCGGCATGGCGTATGCGATCTATATGAAAAAAGATGAAGCGCTATACGATAAGTTGCTCGGATGGACTGTTCTTCTGGCTGTTCCGGTAACGTTGTATACGGCGGGTCTTATGGCGCAATCAACAGCGCGTGAATTGTGGCAGATGCCGACCGAATCGGCGCAAATGATTTTGGCCGCTTTGTTGGCCGGAACTTCGGCAATGATCCTTTTGGGCGGAAACAAATTTTCGGATACGATTAAAAAAGATCTTGCGATTATTTTGGGGCTTGCGGCAGCAGCGGCATTTATCCTCTATATGGCGGAACTTATTTTCGGCCCGATGAAAGCCGAAGAAGTTGCTGCGGTCTTGCATTATATTAAAGGCGGCGAGTACACAGTCATGTTCTGGATCGGTCAGGCTATGGCATTTATTGTACCGATGATCCTTGTATGCTTGAGTCTTAAAAACCAATCGTATTATTTGTTAAAAATCGCAGCCGTATCGGCATTAGTCGGTTTGTGGGTGAGCAAACACGTTTGGCTCGTTATCCCCCAATTGTTACCAATGAGCTAAAGAGGATTAATTATGATGTATTTAGAAAGCAGAAGAACATTTTTAAAAGGCACCGCACTTACCGTAGCGGGTGCCGCAATTGCTAAAGGTGTATTTACGACCGATGCTGCTGCAGAATCGGTAAAAGCGAGTAAATTCACCAACACCCCTGATACTTTGTCCTTCTATCCACCGTTGGATCAATGGGGACAATTTCAGGAACTTGACGGAGTAGATTGGAAACGGGGCGGTATCGATCGTCACGGTGTACAAAGTGAAAATAATCCGGATGGTATCTATGTTAATGACTATATGATCGTTCCGACGGCGTGTTCGAACTGTGAAGCGTCATGTGGGTTGACCGCTTGGATTGACAAAAAAACGTTTACGGTTAAAAAATACATGGGTAACCCGCTTCATCCGGGTTCACGCGGGCGTAACTGTGCGAAAGGGTATGCGGTTCAATCGCAAATGTACGATCCGGATCGTATTCCGTTCCCGTTGAAACGTGCCCCTGGTTCTAAACGCGGTGAAGGAAAATGGATCCGGACCACGTGGGATGAAGCGATGGGGACTATCGGTAAAAAAATGGCCGATACGATCCGTAAAGGGGATCTCCTTTCGAAAAAATCGGTTATGTATCATGTCGGACGTCCGAATGAAAACGGTTTCGTGCCTCAAATTTGGGAAACATTGGGGCTTGACTCCTATAACTCTCATACTAACATCTGTTCCTCAAACGGACGTACTCCTACGATTTGGACAGCGAATGATGACCGTACGAGTCCGGACTGGGCGAATGCGAAACTCATTTTCTTGAACTCTTCGCATGCCGCCGATGCAGGGCACTATTTTGCCCAATCGGCAGCGTTTATCGCTGATGCCCGTAAAAAAGGGGCAAAGATGGTCGTAATGGATCCTCGTATGTCAAACTCGGCAGGGATGTCCGATCTTTGGATCGCAGCATGGCCGGGAACGGAAACGGCGATTTATCTTTACTTAGCCAACCGTATTTTGAATGAAAATATGGTAGACAAAAAATTCGTAAAAAAATGGTTCAACTGGGAAACGTTGATGAACGATTCAGAACATCTGAATTTTATGGTAGAAAAAGGGCAAATTTCCAAACTCCCAGCAGGACGTGACTTTGAGAGCTATCTTGAGCTGCTAAAAGATATGTATTCTCCGTATACATTGGAATATGCGGTCAAAGAGACTCATGTTCCGGCGTATAAACTTGAAAAACTTTATGAGATGTTTATTTGGGCTGGAGACGCTATTTCTACCTATATCTGGCGTGCAACGGCTGCGGGTAACCGCGGTGGATGGATGAGCGGTCGTGCGGCCTATTTTGCGATCGGTCTTCGCGGTGCGATCGGGACTGAAGGGGGAACTTTCTTCCACCACTGGCACGTTATATCCGTCTCCGGTAAAGGTGGGAGTGCAACCGTAGGTCAAGGGGTTTCGGGTGCCGATGTACCGAAGGTACAAGCATGGAATGAGCTTACTTGGCCGCCGGAATGGCCGTTATCGACCTATGAACTTTCTTATCTTCTTCCACATCTCCTGACGGATAAGGCATGGCAGAAAAAATGGAATGATCGCGGATTGACGGTTCCAAGTAAATTGGCAGTCTATATTCCTCGTATGTATAACCCTGTTTGGATCAATCCGGACGGCTTCCGCTGGATAGAAGTGTTGAAAAATGAAGAGATTATGGAACTTACGATGAACCTCTCACCGGTATGGTCAGAGACCAACTGGTACATGGACTATGTTCTCCCTGTCGGGCTTGCGGGTGAGCGCCATGACCAACACTCGGAAGCAACTTTCCCGGCTCGTTGGACAACATTTCGTCAGCCGGTATTGCGTGTAGCGTTGGAAAAATCGGGCTGGAAAGCTAAAAATCCTGCACGTGCAACTCTCGAAGCGCACATCAAAGCGGGTCTGGGGGAAGTATGGGAAGAGAATGAATTCTGGTTCCAGCTTTGTACCGATTTCATTGATCCGGACGGATCTCTCGGAATCAAAAAAATGTGGGAGTCCAAACGTCATCCGGGTAAAACGGTTACTATTTCTGAATGGTACGATGCGGCGTTCGGAGACAATTTGCCGAAACTCAAAGAGACGGCAACGAATGATCCTCGCTATATGAATGAAGAGTTCCCAGTTTATTCGTATCTACGTGATCACGGGGTATGGATGGAAGAGGATAAAATCTACCATGCAATGGAACGCGAACTAAAAATGGAAGAGGGCGAAGTTATTTCACATGGTCATAAATTTGCCGCTTCCACGATGAGTGTCGGTGCGGGCGGTATTATCTCTGCACAAGATCACAACGGTAAAGAGAAAAAAATCGGTGTTGAAATCGACGGTAAAAAAATGGAAGGGTTTGCAACACTTTCTAAAAAGTTAGAGTTCTATACTCAGTGGGCAACCGATTGGAAGTGGAGAGAGTACGCAATGCCGTTCTATCCGCGTAACGACAAAGAAAAAGGGGAGATGGTCCACATCGTTTCGCATGTCAATCATATGTATATGAAAGAGGAGAACTCATTTGCTCTGAATACCGTTTTCCGTTTGCCGTATAACATTCACACACGTTCAGCAAACTCGAAACACCTTATGGAGATCAGCCAAAACCATGACCCGATCTGGATTTCGACAAAAGATGCACAGCGTCTCGGATTCAAACGCGGTGATGCTATTCGTGTCAAAATTGTCGATACGGTTTCTGGATTAGAGAGCGGTCATTTTGTCGCTATGGCGGTTCCGACAGAGGGTGTTCTTCCGGGGACACTCGCGTGTTCTCACCATGGCGGACGCTGGAAACTGACCAATGCCGTTACGATTCCAAACGGTGTAAGTGACGGCAAAGTGGCACCGGGTGCTGCTCCGCGTGATTTAGGGAATAAAGAGTTCTTAGCTGAATCTCCGGCAAATGTCGGAAAAGCGGACGGACAAAGCATTATTGACGATTATGAAGGTACTACGGGGCTAAACAGCTTTGGAGTTCCGGTTGCCGAAGTACAAATGGACGGCAAAGTAGGAAAACTCAAATACGTTGAGGGGATCAAACCGTTCCATACGGAGCGTTTCGGTGAATACAACCGTGATTCTGGTAATGTGTGGTGGGACGGTTTGAGCGGTTCATGGCAAAATGCCGTTGCCGCTCCGCATCCGGATCCGGTTTCGGGGATGCACTGCTGGCATCACAAAGTTCTTCTTGAACCGGCGCAAGCGGGAGACAAAATCGGAGATATTTTCGTAAACTACGATAATAACTTTAAAGTCTATCAAGCATGGAGAGATACATTAAGTCGCGGATTGGATGCTAATTCAACCCTCCGCCGTCCTCGCCATATAAAACGTCCGTGGGTCAACCTCGACCCGTCGGTCTACGATGTCAGTATCAAGTCGTAAGACTTGGTACCCCCTTTTAATCTACACCTCTTATACACTTTTCAGCCGTATAAGCTACAATCACACAACTTTATAAAAGGTTTTTACGAATGGATGAAATTATCGCACGCAGTAATTTATATGCGTTGTTATCACGAATATTACTCCAAGAGTTGGATGTTGAGCGTTTAGAAATTCTACGCAATGACGAAACAGTTTTAGAATTTATGCCTCATTGGCGTGATTGGGAACCTCGTAAAACTATCGAAGCACAACAACTTTTGGAAGAATATTTAAATCCAGATTTTACCAACCTGTCATTACTCCATCTGGTACCGTACGAGACATTTTATACCCGGCCTGACCAAATGATCGAAACGGGAGGAGCAAACCCCGTAACCGATATCTATAGTGCGTATGATTTTCTTGTTGATTATGAAGTGGCACGTGTCGTCTCTTCGGATCATATCGGTATCGAGATGGAATTTATGCACCATTTGTGCGAAGCACAGCTCAAAGCATTCGAAGAATCGGATCATGATGCGGTACAAGAGCTGATTAATGTGCAGCATAATTTTTTAAATTCCCATTTATTAAAATGGGCGCCGATGTATCTGATCAACATGAAATATGAGTCACGTACGCCACTTTATTACGATACGGCAGAGATGGCATTGGAATTTATCCTTTCGGATAACGAAACATTGAGTGCTTTGGTAGTGGCGTGAGTCTTTTAGAACTTGCACCCGCACGATGCGTCCGCGCTTTGAGTATCAATTCGATCTGTTCTCATTGTGCTGATGTTTGCCCTACGAATGCTATCAACCTCTCTGCTCGTCTCCCCTCGATTAATCAATCACTTTGTGTCGGATGTGCGGGGTGTGTGGCGGTCTGTCCGAGTGAAGCGCTGGGATTGGATGATTTTAATCCGACGGAGTTTTTCTTTAGTATGGCTTCGGATGCGGAAAATGTGGTTTCGTGCCAAAAAAATCTCCCCTGTATTGCCGCTCTTTCAGTCGAGCATTTAATCTCGTTGTGCAGTCTTAAAAAAGGATTGGTTCTGGATACCGGGCATTGCAACAGCTGCGAGATCGGGGATAAAGTGCTTGAGATGATGGAGGGGAGAATTCAGAGTACGAACTATCTCCTTGAAGCGATAGAGATTGATGAGAGAGTTGTGTGCGAGAAAATTGCCTACAGCAGCGGTGAGACGAATGAACCCAAAGAGAGGAGAGATTTTTTTAAAACCTTTCATCTGAGGGGGATCGCAAAAGTCAAACATGATTTTGAAAAAGAGGTACAAAGTACGACCGACGAGTTTATCGAAGCACATATTGACAGCTCCCATACCCAAGAGCTTAGGACGAAAAAAATCACCGACCGCCGTAAACTCTTTTTTACCGCATTGAAAAGGGTAGAAAAACCGTCCCGATTTCATGTCGTTGATAGTTCTATGATCGATTTTACTTCGCAGAAAATCATGGATGAAGCTAAATGTACCGCTTGTCAGATGTGTTATCGCGTGTGCCCCACCGCGGCGCTCACTTCCGACATGCGGAATTCTAAAATCGATTTTGATCCGTTTTTATGTGTCAAATGCCACTTGTGCCATGACGTATGCGAAAGTGATGCGATTAGTGTTTCAACCTCGTATAATCTCACGGAATGGTTTGAACCTAAAGTGCAGAATCTTATCACTTATACCGTGCGTCGATGCGATGAGTGTGACGGATTGTTCAGTTCGGTGGGGGGCGAGAAAATCTGTCATCGCTGTCAGCTTGAAGAAGAGGAAGCGTTGGAATTATGGGGATTAAATAAATGATGAATAATGATAATACCATTACGGTGGCTACTAAACTTTATGGCTATATTGCTGAAAATGCCCATAGTAGCCGATTTTCGTCGGCAGTCAATCAATTGTTTAAAGATTCCGGAACCAATGCGATGGTCATTCCGATGAATATTCGGCCGGACGACATCGTATTTACATTATCGCAAATGCGCCATTCAAAACTTAGCGGTGCAATAGTCGCAACGGAGTATCAAGAAGAAGCGGCCGGATTGGTTGATACTGTTTCAGACAGTGCGGAAGAACAGGGGATAGTTGATTTGATTTTGATAGAGAATAATCAACTTTCAGGTGATTTGATCATGCCGAAGGCATTGGAGAAATATGCCGAAAATGAGAATTTTAAAGACGATATTGCACTGCGCAGTTTATGTCACTATTTTTATGATTTAACTACAGGAGAAAAAGATGAAAGCAAACGATTTTAGCGATCTAAAGGCCGAATTTGATGCATTTGTACGGGAAAAATGCGATACCGGAAGCTGTGAGAGCGAAGGTAATGAAAATGATCCGGACAATGAGCCGGTACCGAGTTTCGTCGATGAATTGACCGACAAACTTTTGGCTCCGTATCACTGCGGAGCCTATTTCTCGCGTCTGGACATCAAGCGTGTAGCCGAAGCGATCGATGAATCGATTCCGATCAAAGAACGTAAAAAAATGATCAAAGCCCTTTTCCGTCACACAACATCGAAGGAATATTTGCGTAAAGCTTTTGATGAGTTTAACCGTCACTTTGGCGGACGTATTTTGATCTATCAGGAACTCTCAGAAGCATTTCCCGCTTCTAAAGAAATATTTGATGATAATATCGCTAAAATCAAAAAAACACAAAAGATATTAGATCAAATTGTTGAAGACTTTGAAGAGATAGAGTCGACTTTTGATCCGATGATGATTTAAAATAAAATGAAAAAAGGGTAGCTTTGAGTTTTAAACGCCGTATACAGCTCTTTGTTACCTTTCTTATTCTTTTAGTCTCATCGATTTTAACGGTGTCGTTTCTGTATCATGAAGATAAAATAGCGACTGAAAAAGCACTCACCTCTTCTCAAAATATCAAAACGATTTACGATTCCATTCGCAAAGATTTAGAAGATTTTTACACACATCGTGCGTATGCAAATCTTCGTTCATACGGGATTAAAGAGGCTATGATGGCCCGCGATACGGAAAAACTGTATGCATTAACCTTTCCTCGATATACAACCCTTCGTGAAGAAAATCCTAACCTTATGATTATGCAGTTTCATGCGCCCGATGGACACTCAATCCTCCGTATGCATCGAAAAGAGGTTTTCGGAGACGATATCGGCGCACGGCGCCCGATGGTTCATTTGACACACGATACGCAAACCGTGCATACAGGGTTTGAAGGGGGGATTGAGGGAATCGCCTATCGTATTATCGTCCCTTTTGTCGAGAATAAACAGTATATCGGAGCCGTCGAATTCGGCGTTGATCCTGATTTTATTATCAATAAGCTTGTCCAGATAACCAAAATGGATACGCTGTTTATGCTGCATGAGAGCCGTATGGCTGCGGCCGATTCTCAAAAGTATCAGGCAGGGTACAGCGGATACCGCTTTGCCCATTTAAATCCGCTGCAACGCCCTTTGATTGAAGCATTTGTCAAAGATAATCCCGCATTAAATCAACGTATTATCCATCATAACGGAAAAGATTATGATGTCATTCCGATTTATTTAGTCGGTAATGAAGGGAAACCGATCGGCCTCTTTTTATCGTTTAACGATGTGACGATGGGCTATCAAGAAAAATTGCAGATTATTATCCAAAGTATAGTGGTTACATTCATTATCATCATAATGCTTTTAGGCATTATTGAATACGCGTTTGCCCGATTGACCAAAAAAATCAGCTATCAAGATAAATACATATCAACTATTTTGAATTCTCAAAAGAATATTATCATCGTTATTGATGACGGAGAGATCGTATATGTCAATACTGCATTTTTTAACTATCTTCACTATCGCACTTTAGAGGAGTTTACGCAAAAACACCGTTGTATCTGTGAATTGTTTGAAACGACGGATAGTGAAAACTATCTGCAGCCGAAGATGGATGGAAAGACATGGAGCGAATATATTCTAGCCCATAAAGAGATTGAGCACAAAGCAAAAATTACCCGAAACGGCAAAACATCGATATTTACAGTGGATGTACAAAAAATAGAGTATGAAAATGTATTCCGACAAGTTGTGGTATTAAGCGATATTACAAATCTGAACAATTTGGCAACGGTTGATATGCTTACTCAGGTGACCAATAGGTTTGAGTTCGATAAGATGCTCGGACATTCGATTTCGGTATCTAAGCGCTATGGAAGAACGCTTTCGGTGCTGTTAGTCGATATTGACCATTTCAAATTGATCAATGATAATTTCGGTCATTTGGTAGGAGATGAAGTGCTTAAATCGTTCAGCAGTCTGTTGCGCCAACAGATTCGACAAAGTGATATAGTCGCTCGGTGGGGAGGGGAGGAGTTTATTATCCTTCTTCCGGATACCGCCCTCTCTTCTGCCATTATAATGGCTGAAGCACTGCGTCAGAGAATTGAAGTGAACCCGTTTGAAGCAGTCGGGAATATTACCTGTTCTATCGGTGTGGCCGAATTTAATAGTGTTGAAGAAGCGGACGATTTATTGCAAAGAGCCGATGAAAACCTTTACCGTGCCAAACATAGCGGACGTAATCGTGTCGTTGCTTAACATTACTTGCTTAATAGTATTATGCAATAGATACATTTGATAAAAATATAGATAGAATAAGAAAAACATCATAGAAGTTACATGAATTTAAAATTACGTGCTCAGTTGATAATCGCATTCATTGTTATCGTAACTTCAGCGGCGTTAACCTTCTACCATATTTCGCAGGAAAGACGTTATATCAAAGAACGAACCGAACGTTCGTCTGAGAATATCAAATTGGCTTTTGATACTATTGTCGCAGATACCGAACAGCTCTACCGTTTTCGGACACGTGTGACCATGGAGACAGAAGGTGTCATGGACGCGATGAAGAGACGTGACAGCGATGCACTGTATCGCGCCGTTCTCCCCCGTTACAATGCTTTGCACGAAGAGAATCATCATCTTATAATCATGCAATTTCATGCTCCGGATGGGCGTTCCATTTTACGCGTCCATCTTAAAGAAAAATTCGGTGACGATATTGCCGCAAAGCGGCCGATGCTTCGTGAAATACACAGCGAACATAAAATGGTTACCGGGTTTGAGGGGGGGCTCGGAGGAATCGCATTTCGGGTTATAATGCCTATTTTTGATCACGGGGAGTACATCGGTGCATTGGAATACGGTGTAGACAGCGGTTATTTTGTAGATCGAATCAAGCATTTGACCGGATCAGACAGTATGGTTCTGATACATAAGGACTGGTTCGGTGCGGCGGATAAGAAAAAATATACTGATGGAATCGGTCAATATTATTTCAGCAATGTATTGAACGAACGCAAAGAATTAATCTCCCGTTATGCCTTTAAAAATCCCTCTTTGGAACCCCGTCATATTGATTTAGAGGGCAACTCTTATGAAATCAACCCCTTATTCTTAAAAGATGCAAAAAATCGAAATTTAGGGATGATCATTGCCATTGACGATGTGACGGGGGTCAGTCAGAATACAGCAGATACTATCATTGATTCTCTAACGGTCACTGCGATTATGCTGATTGTACTGTGGGGATTAATCGAATACACATTCGGAGGACTGATCAAAAAAGTAAATTTGCAGGAACGGTATATTAAAACGATTCTCGATTCCCAAAAAAATATAGTTGTGGTAACAGACGGCAAAGCACTCATCTTTGCGAATCAAGCTTTTTATGATTATTTCGGATATCACTCACTGGATAAATTTAGAGATGATCATTCCTGTATCTGCGATTTTTTTGAATCGGGTGAATCGGATGAATATTTGCAGCCGAAAATTGACGGCCTGCTGTGGACCGATTATCTGATTCAATACGATATGAAAGAGCAGAAAGTCAAAATGACCGTCGGAGAGAAGACCTCCATTTTCACCGTACACGCAAAGCGGATGGAATACGCGGGTGAAATACGCCATGTTGTTGTTTTCACCGATATTACAAAGCTCAACCAATTGGCGACGCAGGATGTTTTGACCCAAGTCGCCAACCGGTTTCAATTCGATAATGTATTGGAACATTCGATCAGCTTGGCTCAAAGATATGGACGTACTTTATCGATTCTTTTGATCGACATTGATTTCTTTAAAGAGGTGAATGATACCTACGGCCATTTGATCGGTGATGACGTATTAAAAAAGTTAGCCCACACGTTGAATGAGGGAATTCGTAAAAGCGATGTGATAGCCCGATGGGGAGGGGAAGAGTTTGTAATTTTGCTTCCGGATAGCGAGCTCTCTTCAGCGCTGAAGCTGGCAGAAACTCTTCGTGCCAAGGTGGCTGAAACCGATTTTGAACCCGTTGTTAAAATCACATGTTCGATCGGTGTTGCGCGGTGGAATGAGGGGGAGAACAGCGATCAGCTTTTAAAACGTGTCGATGAAAAATTATATACGGCGAAAGAGAACGGAAGAAACAGGGTCGTTAGTTGAAAATTCACTATCCGACAAACCGATACCCAATTCCTGTTTCGGTCACAATCCGTTTCGGACGGGTGGAATCGGTTTCGATCTTTTGACGGAGCTGATTGATAAAAACGCGTAGATAATGGGTTTCGTTTTGATACCCGATTCCCCAAATCTCTTTGAGAAGCCATGCGTGGGTGAGAACCTTGCCGCTGTTTTGCATCAGGATTTTGAGGAGGTCAAACTCTTTGGGGGTGAGTTTTAACTCTTCATTATTCAACATCACTGTGTGCGAAGCAATATCCAACGAGAGATTACCGCTTATCAAACCGGAAGTATTATCTCCCATGCTGATACCGCGACGACGGAGGGAAGCTTTGATACGAGCTAGTAGCTCACCTGTCCCAAAGGGTTTGGTGAGATAATCATCACATCCCCCCTCCAGTGCTGCTATTTTTTCAGCCTCACCGGAGCGGGCAGAAAGGACGATTACGGGGGATTGGCTCCATTCACGAAATTGTGAGAGAAACTCTTTCCCATCCATGTCGGGTAATCCAAGATCAAGCAATACTAATGCGGGGGCTTCGATCGCGGCGCGGTTTAATCCCTCTTTTCCCGTTGCAATTGTTACCGGGTGATACCCTGCCGCATCCAGTGCGACTTCGAGCAGTTTACGAATGGCACTGTCATCGTCGATGATTAAAATGGTCTCTTTCATCCCTCACCCCTATACGGAAGTCTCATCGTTGCGCAAAATTGTACGCCATCGCTCATTGTTTCCACATTTCCATCGTGCATTTGAGCGATTCGGTATGCCACATACAACCCCAATCCGATCCCCTCTTTTCCTTGGACATTGCTCAACCGCGAAAAAGCTTTCCACGCCATTGAAGCTTCATGAACGGGGGGAATAGAACCTGTATTGCAGATTCGAATCTTAATCCCTATCGGCTCATTTTCTACTGTTACATTGACTGCATCCCCGTATTTAAAAGCATTTTCAAGCAGATTAAAGAGTGCCTGTTCGATCAAAACAGCGTCACCTTGAACTGAGCCAATAGTATCCTTTATTGTTAGCGTTGCCGGGAACGTATGCTCTGTTTTTGATAATGTACTTCCCAAAAGTTCAGGGATATCGCACTCTTGGATTTTGAGTTTTAACATACCGCTTTGGAGCCGTGCGGTATCGAGAAGATTATCGATCAGCCGCCGCATCCTAAAAGCACCGTTGTCAATCGTATGATAAAGCTCTTTTTTTTGCTCACTGTTTAGATCCAGTTCTTCAGTAAGTAACCCCGATGATGCCCCCATAATCGCTGAAAGAGGTGTACGCAATTCGTGGGAGAGGGAGCCTAAAAGTGTCTCTTGGAGCCGTTCGGATGTCTCTAACTCTTTGGCAACGGCTGCTCGCGCACTCAACCATGATACGATCTGTCCGACGACAATCATAATCACAAAACTAAAGAGATAGCGCAAATCATGGACGGTGAAGGTAAAGGTTGGCGGGATAAAAAAGAAATTAAAAGATAGCACCGAACCCAAAGAGACAATCAGCGTATCTCTGCGTCCTAAACGCATCGCAGCATAGAGAATCGGAATGAGATGGATCATACCTATGTTGACTAACTCCAGCTCTTGACTAAAGAGTTTGGAGATCAGCGCAAGAGCAATCAAGAGCAAAAAGGGCGGGATAATCGGGTGCATGGCTACATTATACCATCCAATGTTAAATCTCCGCCCGACGGGCAACACCGATGAGTTTTTCATGCGGGAAATGGTAAAAGCTGACAAAATTTGGGGAGATATCTTTGATCAAAGCAAAAATTTTCCATACTAAGCTATCGGAGACAATCTCCTCATCCCCGTAAAAAATTGTCCGCTCATCGATATTTCGTTCACGTAAAATCTTTTCTACGTTTAGGGTTTCCATATATCCCGATCGGATGCTGAGGAGATCCAGCCCTTCTCCAAGTGGTGAAAGTTCACTCGTAACCCCATGTGGTTCATACGAGGGGTGGACGGTCACGATGATATTGCGCTCATAGATGATCCCGTTTTGGAACATGGTTTTGGAGATATAAGCGGGTATTGCATCCGCATTGCGGGCAAAGAAAAGTGCCGTACCCTCGACATGGAATCCTAGCGCATAACGTTTGAGATATTCGCTCAAAAATAGCTCTTTGTCGATTGGGATAAACGATGCATAGAGCCGCTTTTGCCCTTGGGTGTAGAGGATTACAATAAACAAAGGAACGGAAGCGATAATGAGAGACCAATATCCGCCATGAGGAATTTTGAGCCAGCAAGAGATGAAGAATATCAAACTTGTGAGTCCTGCGATGATAGAAACTGCCATTTTAAGGTATTGATGTTTATACATGAAAATCATGCTCATCAATATCCCCGTGATACTCATCGCCCCCGCAACCGAGAGACCGTATGCCGCCGCCAGTTTCCCCGATTCACCGAAGATAAAGAGCATCGCGACGACACAGATAAACAAAAACCAGTTGATAGAGCCGACATAGATTTGACTGCGCAGTTCATTGGAGGTATAACTTACATTGAAGTGAGGGAAAATACGGGTGGTCATCGCCTGATAAAGGACAGAAAAAATCCCGCTGATCATCGCCTGAGAAGCGATAATCGTCGCTACGACTGTTAATAGCAACATCGGAACATACAAATCAGGGACGAGGGCATGATAGAGCTCAAAAAACGGACTTTTAGCTGCTTCGGGATGAGAGAGCAAAAATGCCCCTTGCCCGTAATACGACATGAGCAATGCTATCGAGGCAAACAGCCACCCTTTGAGGATCGGAAGACGA
Organism: Sulfuricurvum kujiense DSM 16994; assembly: GCF_000183725.1. Taxonomy (NCBI): domain Bacteria; kingdom Pseudomonadati; phylum Campylobacterota; class Epsilonproteobacteria; order Campylobacterales; family Sulfurimonadaceae; genus Sulfuricurvum; species Sulfuricurvum kujiense. Next base: position 633,186 of record NC_014762.1, read on the forward strand.
CCTAAATGCCCCATATCGGCGTATAACGCTTCACCCCCCGTTGCACAAAGCAATACATCAGCTAAAATGATGAATGCGATGTAAGGGTGTTGATAGATAAACTCAATCGCGTAGAGCGGTGAAATCGCCTTTAGCACTTCGGGTGATTGAAGGAGATAATATCCTCCCCCAAATGCAAGAGCGAAAAACCACACGACCATAATCGGACCGAAAGCACTGGCGACCTTTTCAACCCCTTTTTTCTGAACAGCAAAGAGGGCAAACGCGATCCCTGCCGCGATAACGAGTAAGGTTAGTTTCGGCGTATCCTCATATCCGGGGATCAGTGCGATCCCCTCCACGGAACTCAGAATACTAATGGCGGGGGTGATAACCCCATCCCCAATCATCAGTGATATACCGACAAAGCCAAATGCCCCTACCAAGGCGGTGATACGTGCCCCTTTAAGATATGGGAGCAACAGTTGCACCAACACAACCGTCCCCCCTTCACCCCGTTTGGAGAGGCTGGTCGCTAACCATGCGTATTGGACGGTTACCAACATCAGCATCGTCCAAAAGACCATTGATAAGATTTGAAAGATGGTCTCAGTTGTCGGTTGAACCAACAGTAAAATGACGGCAAAGGTATAAATGGGGCTGGTTCCGATGTCTCCATAGACAACTCCCAGTGATTTGATCACCATCATCTCATTTTTGATGCGTTCACGTAACGTCATAACGTCCCTTTAAAGTAGGATTTAAAGGGGTATTATAGGTGCTATAGTATCAGTGAAGTCTCAGGATGTATGCGAGATGTATCAAGAAAGTATAAAGAGCGGTGGCTTTAGCCGATCAATCCGCTTTTGAGAATGATTTGCCATACGAGTGCGGAAGATATCCCGGCGGCAAAACCGGCGATAATATCATCACCCATTACCCCGATTCCCCCTTTTGCTTCGCGATCGATCCGACCGATGATCGAGGGCTTTTTAATATCATAAATTCTAAAAAATATAAAGCTCAGAGCGATTTGTAGGGCGATACCGTTTTCCCAGTGCATCAGCGTCGCCATATCAAATCCGATTCCCGGTGCAATGGAGAGGGCAAACCACATCCCTACCAGCTCGTCGATAACGATGCGGCTGTCATCATGCTCATTGGAAGTACTTTCGTGTTTATCGATACTTTTAATCGCGATCAATGTAATCAGAATCGTCGCCAGAAACAGAGTCTGCGGCCCGAAATAGAGGAGTATCGCGATTCCCAGCGGAAGTGATGCGATGGTCCCCATGGTTCCCGGTGCTTTAGGAAAAAGGCCGCTGTAGCCTACGGTAAGAAAAAACCAATTCAATTTTTGTCCCTTACGTTAATGATGTTGTTTGGTATAGGCGCATTAGTGCGACGTAAAAATCTTTTTCCGTATGCTCTTCAAGCAGGCCGTTAACGGGCATAATGTCATAGTAGAGTTTAGAGAGATTTTTAAATCGGTTGGGATAGAGCGAAGCCACGATCATCGCCGATATCTCTTTGCGTACTAAAACGGCCGGAGGGAGGAGCCCCTGACGCATCAGTTCCAAAATGGATTCAGAGTGATATGAGATGTGGTGGTGATGTCCGTGCGGGCAGGTTTGAATACTTACGAGTGTTTTACATTGATTGCAGTAGACATATTCGCTGGAAATCCCTACTTCGATATCAATACCGATGAGACGGTCTAAAATCGATTTATTGGCATTATGATCGTAATACATCCCGATTCCGGCATGGTTTTGCCCGATCATAAGGCGATCGCATCCGTAGTTTTTAGCCACAATCGCATCGAGGATAACTTCGTTGCTTCCGGCAAATATGTAACTGCTCTCTAACGGTACGATAACGACGCGGTTATGCGGAAGATAGTTATCGATGAAAAATTTTAATGTCTCATAACGCAATTCGTATTTCAAATCGGCATTATTGTAGGGTTTGAGGAGAAAAATAACGATGAGATCGGTGCGTTCCAAACTTTGGCGGATGAGACGTTCATGGGCACGGTGAAGCGGATTGGCAGCCATAAACAATGCGGTCGTGTGCTGCGCACCGATTTGCTCTTTTGCCTGTGCGAGCATTTCCTGAATCGATTGAACGGAGGTAAGATCGATAGAATAGTCGCCGCAGATAGCGTATTTTCCTAATCGTTTATGGGTAGCACTGACGCCGGGGTGTGAAAGATCTTCGGTGCCGTATATCTGGTGCAGCCGTTCACGCGGATCGATGGGATATACTTCATCGACGCATAGCTCTCCTACAATGACGTTATCACAGATCAGATCAAGTATCTCACCTTTAACTGCCGTCGTAAGAATGGTTTCGTTCACTTTTCCGCTGGGGGAGAGAATCAGGGGAAAGGGAAATGTTTTGCCCATAAACATTCCGCTGCTTAAAACCTCTTTGCTCTGCTTTTCGTTCATGAGCGCCGTTACGGGGCTGAGCATGCCGGATTTGAGTAAGGTGAGGGCTGAAACAGCCTCTTGGTCAATGTAGAGGGCTCTATTTTTTCTTGACGATGCCATATTTCTTTCTCTTTTCCCATAAACTTTTGCGTGAAATACCGAGTTTTTTGGAGAGTTCCGTATCCGGAAAACGGTTTTGGAAATGGATCATGATATATTTGACATACTCTTCAATCGGGAGAATCTCTCCTTGGTCGAAGAGGTGGCTTTCACTTTCGATTTCGATCACTTTAAAAGGGAGATTATCGATCGGATCGGTACTGGCGACGATGCATTTTTTTCCGCTAATCAATTCATAAAACGGTTTATGCTCGGACTTTTTGAGATTTTGGAAATCGGTGATAAAAAGGATGGCATCATCGTTTTGTGCCGCAATGTCACTGAACGCTTTAACCGAAGAGAGGGAGATAAACTGAAGCGTTTTGTCGTGATGGGCCGCATAGCGGAAGGCAAAAGCATCGGCGTATTTTTGATACCCGCTGCAAATAAAGAGAGGGAGTTCGACTTTGTCCAGATCCTCATCCATATTGATTGAATTAAAAGTATGCGAGAGATAGCGTTCATACGTTTGATTTTGGCGGCGTAGACGTTCATGATTCTGAAAATGTTGGATTTTACGGATCAGCTCTTCAATCATAAACGGTTTGAGGATGTAATCTTTGGCACCGGCAGCGAGCGGCTTTGATACGGTATCGTTACTGACGTAGCTCACCATCAAAATGACGACGGCATTTTTATACGCCTCTATGACGGGGTAGATGTCTTGACCGCTGATGTTTGTTGAGAGGAGGACGACATCGTACGGTGTTCCGCGAAGCCCCTCTTTGGTAGAACTGGAAATATCACAGTTATGGCTTAGATCACTAAGCTTGGAAGCGATACTTTGCGCTAAATAAATTTCATTTTCGATAATGAGTATGTTCATCCGTTTTTCCAATCAAAATAGTGTACTGATGCGGTGGCTAAAACGCCGACTCCCTCTTTACGGCCGATAAATCCCAAGTGTTCGGTCGTTGTCGCTTTGACATTGAGCCTGGCAGGTGGGATATGAAGCAGTGAGGAGAGGGTGTGGCGCATTGTTTCTTTATAAGGGGCGATTTTCGGTGCTTGGGCGATAATGGTAATATCGGCATGCAGAATAACAAACCCGAAATGGTGGAGCTTTTCGACACAGCGTTGCAATAACAGCTTCGAATCAATATTTTTGTACGACTCGTCGGTATCGGGAAACAGCATGCCGATATCGCCTAAGCATGCCGCACCCAACAGTGCATCAATGAGGGCATGTATAGCCACGTCTCCGTCACTGTGAGCTTTGAATCCGTAGGAGCTTTCAACCTCTACCCCTCCGAGGACCATAGGTTTCCCCTCTTCAAACGGATGGACGTCAAACCCGTTGCCGGTGAAAAGATAAGGACTCGGCGCAGCAAGACACTCCAGTGCCGTGATATCCGAAGCATGGGTGATTTTGGCGGCTCGAGCATCCCCCGGTACAAAATGACGTGTACCCCCGCACGCTACGATTGCACTGCTCTCATCGGTATATTCGGTATCGGTGTCCAATGCGCGGCGAAGGATATCCGTTCGTGAAAGCTGAGGTGTCTGAATCCGTTTAACCTGCTCACGTTCGATAGTTTCTTCTTTGTATGCGACGGTGTCATGGACATCCAAGGCGGGGACAATAGTGTCGGCACGCTCTTTGGATTCCAACAAACGCTGAATAAGATCGGGATCGATACAGGCACGGGCGATATCGGTAACCATTACATATGGGGTTTTAACTTCTTTGAGGGCATTTTTTAGAGATTGCTGACGCGTTGCTCCCCCGGAGACGACGGTAAAGTCGCACATGGATGCGATAAAGGGGATTTCATCCGGATGGGCCGAGAGGATAACCGCGGCATCGGGGAGATGCTCTTTGATACGGTTAGTAACATAAAGCCACAAAGGATCATGACCGATACGTAGCCACTGTTTTTTTACGGGGACTTTGAAACGGCTAGAGTTACCTGCTGCAAGTAAAATAAGCGTCAAATCAGACAAAATGTATCCTATTTTGGAAACTGTTACGAAATTATACACTTAAAAAGCTTTTTTTTATCTTGTTTGCGATAAATTATAGAATAAATCATGAGGGAATAGGGGAGCCTTTTCCTAAATCCTCTTGAAGTTTTTAACTTACATTAAAAGAGAGTCTACCCTTTTAGGGGGTCTTATTTATAAGTCCAAGTAAGCTTTGACAAATTATTCAAGGAGCCAAGAATGAGAACCGAATGGGTCGCCAACAGACAAAACGACACCGTCCGCACTCAGATGTATTATGCCAAGCAAGGGATTATTACGGAAGAGATGGCGTATGTCGCCAAAGTAGAGGAGCTTGATCCTGAATTGGTTCGTTCCGAGGTTGCGCGGGGACGTTTGATTATCCCCGCAAACATCAACCATAAAAATTTAGAACCTATGGCTATCGGAATTGCCGCACGCTGTAAAATCAATGCCAATATCGGTTCGTCCGCCATCGCGTCGGATGTTCAGGGAGAGATCGAAAAAATCCAGGTATCTCAGCACTATAAAGCCGATACGGCGATGGACCTCTCGACGGGGGGAGATCTTGATGAGATTCGACGTGCGGTTATCGCCAATTCCAAAATCCCGATCGGAACAGTTCCGATTTACCAAATTTTGCACGACGTTAACAACAAAATCGAAGATTTGACGATCGAGAAAATGCTCGAAGTATTGGAGCGTCAGGCACAGCAGGGGGTGAGCTATTTTACGATTCACGCCGGATTTTTGCTCGAGACGATGCCGAAAGTCGCCAAACGTAAAATGGGGATCGTCAGCCGCGGCGGATCGTTGATGGCGGCGTGGATGATGCATTATCACCGTGAGAACCCTTTTTATACGGCGTACGATGAGATTCTTGATATTTGTGCCCGTTATGACGTCTCCCTTTCGTTGGGAGACTCTCTACGTCCGGGATGTCTGGCGGATGCTTCGGATGAAGCCCAGCTGGGCGAACTCAAAGTGCTCGGCGAATTGACACTGCGTGCCTGGGAGAAAAATGTTCAGGTCATGATCGAAGGGCCGGGACACGTCCCTCTCAATCAGATCGAGCGCAATATGAAAATTCAGCGCGAATATTGTCACGAAGCGCCGTTTTATATTCTCGGACCGCTCGTAACCGATATCGCGGCAGGGTATGATCATATCAGCTCAGCCATCGGTGCGGCGGTCGGCGGATGGCACGGGGCTTCGATGCTCTGTTACGTTACCCCTAAAGAACATTTGGGTCTACCGAACGCTGAAGACGTCCGTGCGGGGATTATTGCCTATAAGATTGCGGCCCATGCGGCAGATATTGCCCGCGGACGTAAAGGGGCACGTGATATCGACGATGCGATGAGCGATGCGCGTTATGCGTTTGACTGGAACCGTCAGTTTGAGCTGGCACTTGACCCTGAACGGGCACGTGAGTATCATGATGAGACGTTGCCGCAGGATGTCTTTAAAGAGGCGGAATTCTGTTCCATGTGCGGACCGAAATTCTGCTCATACAAAATTACGCAGCAGATTATGGACAATCCCGAAGCGATTGCCCAGATCGCTGCGGAAGTGAAAGCCAAAAATGCAAGTTGAAAATTAAGGAGAATATTTACATGACTGAAGAAATTGTAAAATCGGCATTATCAAAAGTTACCTATCCGGGGTTCACGAAAGACATCGTGACGTTCGGATTCGTTAAAGAGATCAAAATCGACGGAAACATCGTTAATGTAACTGTTGATATCACCTCAAGCGCTCCGGAAGTGGCGCATCAAATTACGCTCGAAGCGACCGAGGAGCTAAAACGCGCCGGAGCCGGTGAGGTCGTGGTCAATATTACCGCTCCTAAAATGCCAAGAGAGAGTTCATCGAAGGGGAAAAACATTGCCCCTCAGGTAAAAAACTTTATCATGGTCAGCTCCGGTAAGGGTGGGGTCGGTAAATCGACGACATCGGTTAACCTTGCGGTAGCGCTTGCGATGCAAGGGAAAAAAGTAGGTCTTCTTGACGCCGATATCTACGGTCCTAACATTCCGAGAATGCTCGGTGTTGAGGGGATCAAACCTGAAGTCGTCGGAAACAAAGTCCTTCCGATCAAAGCGTACGGTATTGAGATGATGTCCATGGGTTCATTGATGGAAGAGGGGCAATCGCTGATCTGGCGCGGTGCGATGATCATGAAAGCGATTGAGCAGTTCTTACGCGATATCATGTGGTCTGATCTGGACTGTCTTGTTATCGATATGCCTCCGGGTACGGGTGATGCTCAGCTTACATTGGCTCAAAGCGTTCCGGTGACGGTAGGTGTTACGGTAACAACCCCTCAAATGGTTTCACTGGACGATTCACGCAGAAGTCTCGATATGTTCAAAAAACTTCATATCCCTATCGCGGGTGTAGTAGAGAACATGAGCGGATTTATTGCGCCGGATACCGGAGTCGAGTATGACATTTTCGGTAAAGGGACATCCAAAGCGATGGCGGATCAGTTTGAGACGTGTATTCTTGCTGAAATTCCGATCGAGCCGGCAATCCGTACGGGCGGTGACGAGGGTAAACCGGTCACCTATTATGCTCCTACGTCTGAAACGGCAAAGCGTTATATGAAAGCGGCGGAAGATCTTTGGGCAACGATTGAGAAAATTAACGAAGAGGGGGGTGTCGATAATCAAGCGATCCAACCCAATACACCTCCGGGCGTATCGGCATGTTCGACTGCCGCTGCTCCGAAACAAGAGACAAGCGGAAGCTGCGGCACCGGCTGCGGCTGTCACTAAAGCAACCTCATACCCCCGAATCCGGGGGGAAACACTCCTTTTTTAACAACTCTAATCTTTTTTTCAGTATAATCGATCTATTTACGTCAATTAAGTCAGGAATAATGAAAAAAGAAAAAACATTTTTTACACTCGTTTTCAGTATTGTAGCGGTGATGGTACTATTTATTGCCGTATTAACGGCCACTTTCCGATATATGGGACTTCAATCGGCAGAAAGTAAGGCTAATTTAGCGGCCCATATCGTTCAAGAATCATTAACGTCCCATATGATTACCGGAAGTTCCGATTACCAAAATGACTTAGTAAAACAAATTGAAACCTTAGAAGGGATGAAAGGGGTATGGATCGTCCGTTCCGATGCCCTAAGCCGCCAGTACGGAAAAGGGATTCATCCCCAAGAAGCGGCAGATGATATCGACCGTGCCGTTTTACGTGACGGAAAAGCGATAAAAAATGTTTCGGGCACATTATTCTCTGATACCCTCTATCGACTTTCGATCCCCTATATTGCAACCGAAAACGGGAAGATCGATTGTTTGAGCTGTCATGATGCAAAAGTCGGCACGGTATTGGGAGCGGTCTCTATTGAGATGGAGATAAACGATCTGAAGATAACCGGATTGATAGCTGCCGCCACTGCTATTATTGTTTTGGTTATTTTAACGATTTACTTGCTCAAAATGATTCGCCATTATATCTCGTCTTACAAAGAGACTTTAGACGAAGTAGCCGTTACAATGGAAAAAGCAGAGGGAGGCGATTACTCTCATCGAGTTGAACAGTCTGAATCTTCGGATGGCTACAAGGCCGCCATGTGGACTAATGCCGTGATGGAAAAACTCGACACGACACTCAGTGAAAGCGGCAGGAAAATGGCTTCACTCATTCGGCTTGACCAGCAAAACAGCGATCCCCTTTATACCCTTCAGATGGGGGTAGATCAACTTTACGAAGTCGAACGTTTCCGGGCGGAAATTGAAAAAGATCAAAATCTCGAAGAAGTTTACGCACGGATCGTTGCGTTGCTTCGTACCCGTTGGAATTTGAGCAATTTTAATATTCTGGAACTCAACCCGCTTAATAAAATAACGCAGGTCGTCCATACGGAAAAAACGCTGCTTTGCGACGCTATAAGTGGCTGTCGGGCTGATCGTACGAGCGGAATGGTGGATTCAAGCGGATGTGAAATCGCATGTCCTAAAATGATTGATCCTGAGGCTCATTATGTCTGCCAAAGCTACTCGATCGTCGATGATCTGGATATCGTTGTCTCGTTGGTTACGTATGAAGCGCGAGAAATAGGAAAGATACGCTTGGCTCTTGAACAATTAGGCAATTACATTAATGCGTCAAAACTGCAAATCATTAATAAAAAGCTGCAGCAGACGGTTCGGATCGATCCGCTTACGCAACTTTATAACCGTGCATACCTTGAAGAGATGACGAAGCTTATCATGGCTCAGTCCACACGGACGATGATACCGTACGGCATTTTGATGATAGATATGGATCAGTTTAATCTGATCAACCATTCCTATGACATCACAGTCGGCGATGAGGTGATTAAGTCTATGGCACATAACATTCTTGAGCATATCCGCCAAGGGGATATGCTCATTCGATACGGCGGTGATACGTTTGCCGTAATTCTTTATGATTATGAGGGTGAAGAAGTGCTTCAGGTGGCCGAAGCGATACGCCTTTCGTTCAAGAAAAAAATCAGAGTCAATACCTATGCTATCCTCAAAACGGTGAGTATCGGAGTTTCATTGTTCCCTGCGCAAACGTCTAATATGCTTGAGGGAGTCGAGTTCGCCAAGAGAGCACTGTTGGAAGCAAAACATCAAGGGGGGAATTCATCTTTGATGTATGACCCGAAATCGATGCCGGTTTAATCTAATGAGCCGGTTTCCCTTTTCTTAGGAAAAGAGATCCTATAAGACGTCTTAGCATCCGTATAACGATCAGCCTTTTATGAATGAGTGATGTGTGTAGCTCTTTATAGGATAAGGAAATTACGGACACTCAAGAGAAAACATACTATGAAGAGAGAAAACAGAAGAATAGATGTTCCTCCTTGCTGAGGAACAATCTTTGGATACCGGAGCGTTAGAATTGATCTCCGCCGCTAAACATACGATCTTCAAATTCGATGACACGGTTACGTCCTGTATGTTTGCCTTCGTATAGGGCGATATCGGCAAATTTTATCACTTTCCATATCGAATCGGCTTGGGTCGGGAAGTGGGCAATCCCGATACTCAATGTTTTTTGAATCGAATCGTTTCCGAACTGGAATTTTTTATCATTGAAAACCGTCCGTATTTTTTCGGCGACTCCCAATGCACCTTCCGGCGTTGTATTGTGAAGCAATACTAAGAATTCCTCTCCGCCGTAACGTACCGGCAGATCCGCTTTTCGAATACTTTGCACTAAAATCTCTGAGAGCGATTTGATAACAACATCTCCTGCATCGTGTCCATACGTATCGTTGACCATTTTAAAGTAATCTATATCGATCATTAAGACGGCATAGGTGATATGAGATCGTGCAGCCTGCTCGGAACTCTTATCGATGAATTCTTCCAAGAAACGGCGGTTATAAAGGCCGGTTGCGCCGTCTCTGAGGGAAGAATCCCGGAGTTTATCCATAAGGCTTCGGCTCTCGATGACCGCTTTTGCCGCTTCGAAATAGTTTCGGATACTCGGCAATGCGAGGTTCATTCTCTCAATGGTTTCCGTATCTTTGGCTGAATAGGAGAGAATCAACGACAAATCGTCATTAATATTGAACGGAATACACGAGTACTCTTTATCTTCCGCACAATTGGCACAGATATTCGGGAAATCGGTAGAATAAACGTCACTGGCGGTTCTGTAACCTCTGCATTCGTTGGCATCTTTATCCACGCTTGGGAGACAAAAACTTTTATGATCGGTGATATGTATGAGTTTTCGCTCTTTGGAGTTTTTATCCACTTCATAGAGGGCAAAATGTTCGAACAGGAATTTTTCTTTTAAGACGTAAATAAATCGCTCATACACTGCGTCTTTATTGGCATCGTGTTCTATCGTCTTTTTGAACTTATAAACGTCGGAAAGTTCCTGAATGATTATGCCCGCAGTACTGAGAGGATCATTGCTGGAGATATTGGAACGGGATGCAAACGTATTAAGATTATGTTTGATTCCGCCGAACGTCTCTTCCATTTTTTGAAACA